>JAPPGE010000096.1:0-14698 GCA_028821455.1 bacterium
GCACGTCCGGCTCTGTGGGGGACGGGACGCCGTAAGGCTCCCGTCTACCCGGCCTCATCGAGACGAAACCTGGCATAGTCCTCCTTGAGGACATCGGGTTCGGCCCCGAAAAGTGCCGCGTAGTAGCGCACGGCCTCCTCGAGGTTGTCGACATTGACGCTGACATGCACACGCTTCATGGTTCATGACTCCGTGACGAAGATTGTGGGTTCCGCCCCCGCATCGAATCCTAGGCAGCAGTCCTCGACGAGAAAGTCCGTGAGGTCCTTCATGACGTTGAGGTCGGCCGCGTACATCACATGGCGTCCATGACGCCGTGACACGACGAGACCGCAGCGGGCGAGACAGGAAAGATGGAACGACAGGACCGGAGGCGCGATGCCGAGGTGGCGGGCAATGACTCCCGCCGGTGTCTCCTCCGGTCCAGCCCTCACGAGAAACCGCCAGACGGCGAGCCTGGTGTCCTGGGCGAGGGCCTGCAGAAGGTCGATGGCACGCGACGTTTCCATAATTCTATAAATGTATAATTGATCTGGACCTTGTCAAGACATGAGTGCCCCGCTCTTCCTGCGTCGTGCGTGACCGGCTTGTTCCACGCTGGCGGATGCCCGAGACTGCGGGGTCACATGAAACGGCTCGGCATCATCGGCGGCACCGGGTTTCTCGACTTCGAGGGACTCGAGATCCGGGCGCGCCGGGAAGACGAAACGCGCTGGGGCATGCCTTCCGGACCGGTTCTCGAAGGTGTGCTCGAGGGAGTCCGTGTCGCCTTCCTCCACCGCCACGGCACGCCCTCGCGCATTCCGCCTCATCGCATCAACTACCGGGCGAACATCTCCACGCTCGCAGCTGCCGGATGTGACCGCATCGTTGCGGTGGCGGCGGTCGGCGGGATCCGTGCCGATCTCGTGCCCGGATCGCTGGTCGTTCCGGACCAGATCGTCGACTACACGTGGGGGCGCAAGCACACCTTTTTCGAGGACGACCTCGAGGCGCCCCGTCACGTCGACTTTACCGCTCCCTATGACTGTGCGCTCGGCTCAGCGCTGCTGCGCTCCGCCACTGATGCCGGCATCGCGGTTACCGCCGGGGGCGCTTACGCGTGCACTCAGGGCCCGAGGTTCGAGAGCGCGGCCGAAGTCGATCGCCTGGAACGTGATGGCTGCGACATCGTCGGGATGACCGGGATGCCGGAAGCGGCGCTGGCACGCGAAGCCGGTATCGCCTATGCGCATCTCGCGATTGTGGTGAACGCCGCGGCGGGCCCGATCCGGGCCGAGGACATGGCCGGCATCCTGGCGGCGTCGACGGGAAAGGTGCGGCAGATCATCCGCGGCGTCGTCGCTTCGCAGCCCTGACAGGTTCTCGGCCGATCCGTCTGCCCGGCAGCGTCGTGGACCTGCGTGACGCGCGAACCCCGGGTCAGTCCATGGGTCGGCGAAGCGACTGTGCCGCGCGCTTCTTGGCCTCGGCGATAGCGCGGGCCGGATTGAGGCCCTTGGGACAGGCGTTCGTGCAGTTGACGATGGTGCGGCAGCGGAAGAGTTCGTCGGCGCCGTCGAGTTCGGCGATCCGTTCATCACCTGCCTCGTCGCGGCTGTCGGCCACCCAACGGTAGGCCTGCAGGAGAACGGCGGGACCCGGAAACGTCTCGCCGTTCCACCAGTAGCTCGGGCAGGCTGTCTGGCAGCAGAAACACAGGATGCACTCGTAAAGGCCGTCGAGTTTCTCGCGCTCGTCCGGCGATTGCAGGCGTTCCTTCGCCTCCGGTGCGGCGCTTTGAGAGCGTAGCCATGGCTTGACCGAGGCGAGTTGCCCGTAGACATGCGAGACGTCGGTGACGAGGTCCCGGATGACCCGCATGTGGGGCAGGGGGTAGACCCGGACGTCCCCGGAAATGTCATCGAGTGGCTTGGTACAGGCGAGCGTGTTGACGCCATCGATGTTCATGGCGCAGGAACCGCACACGCCCTCGCGGCACGACCGGCGGAAGACGAGCGTCGAATCCATCTCGTTCTTGATCGTGATGAGGGCGTCGAGAACCATTTCGCCACAGGTGTCGCGGTCGACCTCGTAGGTGTCGAGGCGCGGGCCGTCGCCACTGTCGGGATCATGGCGGTAGATCTTGAAGCGGGTCCTCCGGGAGACGCCCTGCGGCACGGGATGGGCCTTGCCGACACGCACCCTCGAATTCCTGGGCAGTCTGAACTTAGCCATGGCGAATCGCTCCGGTGCGTGGCGGACGGGAACCCGGCATGGTCAGTACACCCTGGACTGGGGCGGAATGTTCTCCACCTCGTCGGTCAGCGTGTCGAGATGCACGGGCCGGTAATCGATCCTGTGCTGGCCGTCATCGTCAAGCCAGGCGACGGTGTGTTTCATCCAGTTCTCGTCGTCGCGTTCCGTGTAGTCCTCCCGGGCATGGGCGCCGCGACTCTCCTTGCGGTGTTCGGCGCAGACGATGGTGACCACGGCCTGACGCAGCATGTTGTCGAGCTCCCACGTCTCCATGAGGTCGGTGTTCCACACCAGGGAGCGGTCGCTGACCTGGATGTCGGAGAACCCGGCAAAGACCTCCGCCATCCTGCGGCATCCCTCCTGGAGTGACGATTCGGTGCGGAACACCGCGGCGTCATTCTGCATGGTGCGCTGCATCATCTCGCGCAACCGGGCCGTCGGCGTGCCGCCGTCGGCATGGCGCAGCCGGTCGAAGCGTTCGAGCGTCGCTTCACCGGCGCCGGGCGGCAGGCCCTCGCGTTTCCCGCCGGGCGTGACGAGGCTGGCGGCGCGCAGGGCTGCGGCGCGGCCGAACACGACGAGATCGAGCAGCGAGTTGGATCCCAGGCGGTTGGCTCCGTGCACCGAGACACAGGCCGCCTCGCCGGACGCCATGAGACCCGGCACCACGGTGTCGGGATCGCCTTCCTGCGGCACCACCACCTCGCCGTGATGATTGGTCGGGATCCCTCCCATGTTGTAGTGGACCGTCGGCAGCACCGGTACCGGTTCGCGCGTCACGTCCACGCCGGCGAAGATCCTGGCGCTCTCGGAGATGCCGGGAAGACGTGCGGCGATGACATCGGGATCGAGATGGTCGAGCTTGAGCAGGATGTGGTCCTTCGCCTTGCCGGCGCCGCGTCCTTCGCGAATCTCGATTGTCATCGAGCGAGACACCACGTCGCGGCTCGCCAGGTCCTTGGCCGAGGGAGCGTACCGCTCCATGAACCGTTCGCCCTCGCCGTTGACGAGGTAGCCGCCTTCACCGCGCACGCCCTCCGTGATGAGGACACCGGCGCCGTAGACCCCGGTCGGGTGAAACTGGACGAACTCCATGTCCTGCAGCGGCAGTCCGGCGCGCAGCACCATGCCGTTGCCGTCGCCCGTGCAGGTGTGGGCCGAGGTGCACGACAGATAGCAGCGGCCGTATCCGCCGGTCGCGAGGATGGTCAGCGCCGCGGAAAACCGGTGAAGGGTGCCGTCCTCCAGGCACCAGGCCATCACCCCCCGGCAGGCGCCGTCTTCGTCCATGATGAGATCGAGGGCGAAGTACTCGATGAAGAACTGCGCTTCATGGCGCAGGGACTGCTGGTAGAGCGTGTGCAGGATTGCATGTCCGGTGCGGTCGGCGGCGGCGCAGGTCCGCTGGGCCGTGCCCTTGCCGTACTCCGTGGTCATGCCGCCGAAGGCGCGCTGGTAGATCGTGCCTTCGGCGGTGCGCGAGAACGGCACGCCGTAGTGTTCGAGTTCGATCACCGCGGCCGGGGCCTCCTTGCACATGTACTCGATGGCGTCCTGGTCGCCAAGCCAGTCGGAGCCCTTGACGGTGTCGTACATGTGGTAGCGCCAGTCATCGTCGCCCATGTTGCCCAAGGCGGCCGAGATCCCTCCCTGGGCGGCGACGGTATGGCTCCTGGTCGGGAAGACCTTGGTGATGCAGGCGGTCGACAGGCCGGCCTCGGCCAGGCCCAGGGTGGCGCGCAGGCCCGCCCCGCCGGCGCCGACCACGATCACGTCGTAGGCGTGATCGACGATTGCGTAAGCGGCATTCATGTCTGGCCCACCATGAGCATGACGAGGGAGACGACGGCGACGGACGCCAGCACGACCGCGGCAGCGATGACGAGGACCCTGAGCGCGGAACCACAGGATCCCCGCCCCACGTAGTCGTCGATGATGGTCTCGAGACCCAGTTTCATGTGCCAGAGGCCGGCTCCCAGAAGCGCCATCAGGAAGACCGGAACGATGACCGTCTCCATGAGTCCCACGACGGCTTCATGATCGGCAGCCGCAAGGGTCGGCAACAGGCCGATGAAGACAAGGGTGAGGGGGACGAGGGCCAGCGCCGACAGACGCTGGTGGCGCCAGTGCAGCGCGCCTCGCTTCAGGTTCGCCATCTACCCGGCCACCGCGGCGCCGAGCACCCAGGCAAGGGTGGTGAGGATGACCGTGCCGCCGACAACTGCCCATCCCGACACCCTCACCGGCTTCAGCGCGAGACCGCGTCCCGTATCCCACACCAGGTGCCGGATGCCGTTCAGCAAGTGGTAGACGAGACACAGCGACCAGATAAAGAGGATGAGCAGTCCGGGCCACGAGCCGGCAATCTCGCGCGCGACCGCGAAGCTCTCCGGTCCTGCCGCCGCGGCCGCCAGCCAGGCCACGAGACCGGCGATGCCGATCGAGAGCAGGATACCTGTCAGGCGATGGGTGATCGAAAGAACGGATGTGATCTGCGGGCGATAGACCTGGAGGTGCGGCGACAGCGGCCGTGCGGCGCTGGCCTCGCCTTCTGATTGAGCATTCGACATGGCCGCTGAGTCTATTGTCCCGGCGCGCGTCGGGTCAACGTCGGGGCATCACCACCCAGTAGTCGAGATCGAGCACTTTGTCGGGATGGTCGCGGTCATCGTCATCGTGATCGGGGTGGTCGTCGCACGGGTGGTTCTTCGCCGCCACGGTGCGCAGACGCGCCAGACCCATGTCAAGGCGGCCTTCGATTTCCGCCTTTGCCAGCACTTCCGACCAGGCATAGATGGTGTCTCCGGCAAAGGTCGGTGCGGTGTGCCGGCCGCCGTTGAGGGCGGCCACGAGGCAGGCATGGGAAAGACCGTTGAACGAAAGGGCCCGGGCGAGGCTGATGATGTGGCCGCCGTAGACGATGCGCCGGCCAAAGCGCGTGGCGGACGACCGGTGCTGATCGAAGTGGACTCGCGCGGTGTTCTGGTAGAGGCGCGTCGCCATCTGGTGCTCGGCTTCCTCGATGGTCATGCCGTCGACGTGGTCGAACCGCTGACCGCATTTGAGGGAGTTCCAGTCCGTGCCGTTGCCGGCTGCCACCCAGTCGTACCCTGAAAGATCGAGTCCCTCCGGGATCAAGATCGAGGCAGGATCGACCGCATCGGCAAGCTCCGGCACGATGGTCTCGGGCGCCGGACTCGCCTGATCGCGCTTGTTCACCATCACCCAGCGCACGTAGTCGAGCACGGTCCGGCCATCCTGGTTGCGTCCGGTCGAACGCACCCAGACGATGCCGGACCGGCCATTGGAGAGCTCCCGCCGGCCGATCACCTCGGAAGCGGCATCGAGCGTGTCCCCTTCATGGACCGGTGCGGTGAACCGGCCGGCAGCGTAGCCGAGATTGGCGATCGCGTTGGCCGAAATGTCGGGGACCGTCTTGCCGAAGATCATGTTGAAGACCAGGACATCATCCACCGGCGCCCTGGCGAAGCCGCACGACGTGGCAAAGCTGTCGGCCGATGCCATGGCGAAGCGCGATCCCGTGAGAGCGACATGAAGCGACCGGTCACCGGCCGTGATGGTGCGCGGCGTGGCGTGATGAAACACCCGACCGACGTCGAAATCCTCGAGAAAAAAGCCGCTGCGGGTGCTCATGAACCAGTGGTCGTCTGCTCAATGGCGTTGGCAAGGGCAAGGGTGCGCCGTGCTTCCGCCACGTGGAGGTTCTCGATCAGTTTGCCGTCGACCACGACAACACCCTCGCCCCTGGCCGAAGCCTCGGTGTGGGCATCGATGATGCGCCGCGCCCAGGCAACTTCCTCGGCGGTCGGTCCGAACACGCTGTTGGCCGGTTCGATCTGTCGTGGATGGATGATGGTCTTGCCATCGAAGCCCATGTCGCGGCCCTGGATGCAGGCGGCCTCGAATCCGCTGTCATCCCGGAGGTCGAGGAACACGCCGTCGAGAATCGAGACGCCGAAGGCCCGCGCCGCCAGGACGCAGGTGCCGAGACTCGTCACCATGGCAATGCGATCGGGCGTGTGCCGCGCTCCCAGATCCTTGGTGAGATCCGACGTCCCCATGACCAGGGCGCCGATCCTGGGGCTAGCCGAGGCAATCCGTTCCGCATGGAGGATGCCGAGCGGTGTCTCCATCATGCACCACACCGCCATGGACTGCGGGGCTCCGGCAACGTCCATCAGGGACAGTGCCTCGCGGATGTATCCCGCGCCCTCGACTTTCGGCAACAGGATGGCATGGGCGCCGGAGCCTGCCGCCCGCATGATGTCGTTACGCCCCCATGGCGTCGTCAGGCCGTTGACGCGGATGATGATCTCGCGTTCCGCGTAACCGCCCCCGGCCACCGCCGCGCAGGCGAGGCCGCGCGCCTCCTCCTTCGCGTCGGGAGCGACGGCGTCCTCGAGGTCGAAGATGAGCGCGTCGGCGGCAAGTGTCTTCGCCTTTTCGAGGGCCCGGGGATTGGATCCCGGCATGTAGAGAACGCTGCGCCGCGGACGTATCGTGTGCTGCACTGTTCCTCCTCCCAGAATGCGCTGCAAACACTACAGGCCCTCAACCCGTTCGGACAACCGCGCCTCGGCGCGGTCGCGCATGCGGCCGGAGGCTTGTAGACTGCGCCACGGCAGGCGAAGGTCAGGACATGGTGACGAACGACCGTGAAACGGCCCTGAAGAGTCTCTACGACGACGTCCACGGCGCCTCGATGTTTCCGTTCTGGGCGACGACGACGGATGTCGATCACGACGAGGTGCGCCAGCTGATGGCGGTGTCGAAGGCGGTTGCCCATGTCTGGGACTACGACGGCGTCATCGAGCCATTGCTCAGGCGTTCCGCCGACCTCGTCTCGATGTCGGATTCGGAGCGGCGTTCACTCATCCTCGTCAATCCCGGTCTGGCGCCGCGCCGCGCCACGGTGACCACCATGTACACTGCCTATCGCCTCAATGACCCGCGCGAGGTCATGCCGCCTCACAGGCACTCTCCCAACGCCATTCGCTTCGGGCTGACGGGTGCCATGAACTTCACCGGCGTCGAAGGGGAGGACATCGTCTTCGGACCCGGCGACATGGTGCTGACGCCGCACGACACCTGGCACAACCACGGCAACATGGGTGACGAGGCGGCGGTGAATCTCTCGGTCCTCGACCTCCCTCTGGTCGAGACCCTGAATGCCATCTATTTCGAGCACGACTACCGGGAAGAGGACGTGCCCAGAAACCGGCAGACGGCGCGGTACGGGCCCGAGTACTCGCGGGAAATCTACGGCCGTGGCGGGCTCAGGGCTTGTTTCGTCGACCACATGCGGGGAACCGGAATGGCGTCGCCGATGTACGCCTACCGCTGGGAGCCGATGCGGGAGTTCCTCGACGAGAACGCCGATCATGACGGCGATCCCCATGACGGCCTCAAGGTCGAGTACGTCAGTCCGCTCGACGGCGAGCCCGTGTTCCGCACCATGACCTTCTTTGCCCAGATGCTGCGTCCGGGCGAGCGCACGCTGGCGCTGAAGCAGACCGCGAGCCAGCTGGTTGCGCCCTTCGAGGGCGGTCCGGGCCACTCCGTCATCGATGGCGAGCGCCACGACTGGCGCCGGTTCGATACCCTTGCCGTGCCCGGTGGCAGCTGGGTGGAGCATGTCAACGAGACGTCATCGGCGATCGTGCTCTTCGTCGCCAGCGACGAGCCGGCTCTGAGAAGGCTTGGTTTCTTCAAGCGCTGGGGCCGCACGGCCGACGGCGAAACCGTGCGTCTCGCCCCATGACCGTCAACCGCGTCGGACATATCGACTGCCCCGGAGGCGGACAGGTCTGGATCGATGGCCGCATCCTCTATGTCGGTCACATGCGCCCGCCCGCCGGCACCTCGATCTGGGATGTCCGCGACCCGGCCCGGCCACAGTGCCTGGCGACCATCGAGCTTCCCGAAGGCATGCATTCCCACAAGGTGCGCGTCGCTGACGGCATCATGATCGTCAATCACGAGCGGCTCGGTCAGGTGGACGGGGCGCCCGAGGGTGGTCTGGCGATCTGGGACGTGAAGAACCCCCGCGAGCCGCGCCTGATCACCAAGTGGGTGACGGCGGGCAGGGGCGTGCACCGCTACGATTTCGATGGCCGCCACGCGTACATCTCCCCCACGGTGGAGGGCTATGTCGGCAACATCGTCATGATCCTGGACCTTGCCGACCCGGCCCGGCCCGAAGAGGTCGGGCGATGGTGGCTCGAGGGCCAGTGGCAGGCCGGGGGCGAGGCCTATCCATGGTCGAACTACGTGCCGCCCCGTTGCCACCACCCCTTGAGGACGGGATCACGTCTCAATGTCAGCTACTGGCATCACGGTTTCTTCATTCTCGACATCTCCGACATGGCCAGGCCACGTCTCGTCTCCGGACGCAACACCAGCCCGTCGTTCCCGCATCCCACGCACACCTGCCTGAGGATGCCCATGAAACTCAAGGGGCGCGACATCATGATCGTGGCCGACGAGGACGTGGCCAAGCTCTATCCGGCGGCGCCCGCATTCACCTGGGTTTACGACATCAGCGATGAAGGCAATCCAATTCCCGTCTCGACATTCCAGGTCGAGGGCGTCGATGCCGACGGCGAACCGCAGCAGCCGATGACCGGATGCCATCAGCCCAGCGAGCGCCTGACCGGCACGACAGTGGTGCCCTTCGCCTGGTTTGCCCAGGGACTGCGCCTGGTGGACTTTGCCGACCCCTTCCAGCCGCGCGAGGTGGCACACTGGCTGCCCGAGCCGCCACCGGGAGCGGACCGCGCCTCCTCGAACGACGTCACCATCGATGACCGCGGTCTCATCTATCTCATCGACCGGCAGCGCGGTGTCGACATCCTCGAGACCACCGTCTTCTGACGATGCCTGCCCCTTCCTTGCGACATCGCATCTCATGCCTGACCCGGAGGCGGGTGTGAGTACCGCCGCCGTCATCGGCCTGGGCACCATGGGCGCCGGCATCGCCGCGGTGCTGGCGCGTTCGGGCATGACCGTCAGGGGCCATGATGCGAATGCCGGGGCCATCGAGGCCACACGCCTGAAACTGCCTGCCATCGCCGGCGTGCTTGACGATCTCGGCGTTCCCGCAAGGGGTCCGGCGTGCGACATCGTGTTGACGGGCAGCCTTGAGGAGGCTGTCGCGGATGCTGACCTTGTCATCGAGAACGTGCCCGAAGAGGTCGATCTCAAGCGCGCGGTTCTGGCGGAGATCGCCGGCCTGGTGTCCGGGAATTGCGTTCTCGCCTCGGACACATCGGGGATTCCCATCACCAGACTCCAGGAGGGCCTGCCCTCTCCTGGTCGGGTGGTGGGCATGCACTGGTCCAATCCGCCCCACATCATCCCCGTGGTCGAGGTCGTTGCCGGCGATGAGACGTCGGCCGACACTGTCGAGTGGATGGTGGCGACCGTGCGCCGCCTCAATCTCATCCCGGTGCGCGTGAAGCGCGATGTTCCGGGTTTCGTCGAGAACCGCATTCTCTACGCCGTCATGCGCGAGGCCCTCGACCTTGTCGAGCGCGGCGTGGTTGATGCGGAAGATCTCGATACCTGTGTCAGCTGGGGTATCGGCTACAAGCTGGCGGTCGTCGGCCCGATGAGTCTCCTCGACATGGCGGGGCTCGACATCTATGGCTCCGTGGCAGGCTATCTCAACCGCGATCTCTGCAGCCGCGGCGATGTCAGCCCGTGGGCGGCAGAGAAAATCGCCGCAGGGCGGCTCGGGCTGAAGACGGGAGAGGGAATCTACGCCTACGATCAGGACGAGGCAGCCTCGCTGGGGGCGGCGAGAGCCCGGCGCCTGGTGGCGGTGCGCCGTGCGCTCGAGGAAGCCGGGGAGGGTGAGCCATGAACTGCCGCAAGTCTCTCTTCATCACGGAGACGGTTCACGCGGAAGCCGGCCATGCCGCCCCGGAGCCGGTGACGCGCGTTGCCGCCATTGCCGTCCTCGACAACCCGGCGGCCGGACGTTTCCTGGCCGACCTTTCCGGCCTCGCCGACATCGGTCTTGCCTTCGGCGAAGCCTTTGCCGCCGCTGCCGTCGACATGCTCCGCCGCGCACCCGTCGCCTACGGCAAGGCGGCCATCGTCGGTGTCCATGGCGAGGTCGAGCACGCCGCCGGCATCCTCCACCCCAAGCTGGGCAAGCCCATGCGCGCCGCCTGCGGTGGCGGCGAGGCGCTCATCCCGTCGATCGCCAAGGTGTCGTCTGCCGGCGCCGCCATCGATGTGCCGCTCGCCCACAAGGACGAGATCTGGTCATTCAACGAACTCGACACGATGACGGTCATGGTCGCGGACGCGCCGCGCCCGGACGAGATTCTGGCCGTGATGGTGTTTTCGGATGGCGGACGCCCGTCCCCGAGGATCGGCAGTGGCCGTGCCGTCGTCTAGCGCGGACCACGCGATGGTGGGAGATCTCGTCGACCTCGATCGCTATCCGATCGCGAATATCGCGAGTCCAGAGGCGGTCGCACTCGTGCGCGAGGGACGCCGGCGCCTCGCCGCAGACGGTGTCTTCACCATGCCAGGCTTCCTTCACGGCGACGGACTTGCGGCCATGGAAGAGGAAGCCGACAGACTGTGTCGCGAGGGGTTCCGGCGGCTGGACCTCCGCAACGCCTTTCCACCGGGCATGGGCGAGGAGACCCGGGTCAGCCTTGTCTGCGCGGGCTTCGACCAGATGCCTTCCGGATCGCCGCCGCACCGCCTCTTCCTGTGGGACGGGCTCACGCGGTTCGTGTCGGAGGTGCTGGAACGGCGCCCCTACTACCGCAATGCCGACGCCATCGCATCGTGCATGGTGAGCGAGTACGCCTGCGGAGACGAGTTGGGATGGCATTTCGATTCCAATGATGGTGCGGTCACCATCATGCTTCGCCAGGCGGGTTCCGGTGGAGCTTTCGAGTACATTCCCGACATCCGGCATCGCCCGGATCTCGCGTCCATCATCGATGACCTGGTGGCCGGCCGCTCCTCACGCGTGCGGGAGCTCGATGTGCTGCCGGGCACGCTGACGATCTTCAACGGTCTCCGCGCGCTCCACCGGGTCGCACCGGTCCGCAGTGCGCCGTCACGCCGCATGTTGACGCTGAGTTACGAGACGGATCCCGATCAAGGCTTCAGCGACGAGATTCACATGCGCTACTTCGGCCGCCGTCAGCCTCTGACACCGGTTCCGTCCCGCGGGAACGCGACCGGCTGATTCCGGTCCAGTCACCGGAGGCGCTCGCCAATCGCGCCGGGTGGTGTGCCTTGCAGGAGCCTCATGACCGCTCTCCAATCTGTCCGTCGACTTTTGGTGTCCTGCGTTCGGCGCGGGTTGCGCGTCCCGGTTTGCCGGGAAGGAAGGTGATCCCCTGCCATGATCGCAACGGCGGCCGGTGTCCATCGCAGGGGTTCGAAACGAGGCGCCGGATGCGCTCAAGGGCGCATGATTCGCGGCGTTCCGTGTGCGGGGCCACTGCTGTAAGGTAGTGCTGACGGTGCACGGTATGTCCGCGCCTGAGGGGCAGGAAGAAAGGACTTGATCATGGCCAAACACGGACTCCCGGAGACGATGCATGAGGTGGAGAAGGCAGCGGCGCGTCACCTCTGGTTCCATGGCTCCGAAGAGAACTGGGAAGAGCTGACGGAGCAGGAAGGCATGCGGGTATTCGCCCGCGGTGAGGGATCGACGCTCTGGGACGTGCGCGGCCGGGCTCATCTTGACGGCCTCTCCGGACTTTTCGTCGTCAATGCCGGGCATGGCCGGCGGGAGATCGGCGAAGTCATGGCCGAACAGGCCGGACGTGTTGCCTATACGGCTGCGTCGACCTGCAGCAACGACAAGGCGGTCCGTCTTGCCGAGAAGCTCTCCGATATCACGCCGGGCGACCTCTCGCGCGTCTTCCTTGTCTCGGGCGGTTCCGAAGCCGTGGAAACAGCGATCAAGATTGCCCGGCAGGCGCAGGCCATGCGCGGGTTCCCGAGGCGCTACAAGATCATCGCCCGGCGCGGTTCCTACCACGGCATGACCCACGGCGCGATGAGCCTCACCGCGTCACGTGTCGAGAAGTACCATGGCCCCTTCATGTACGGCGTCAGCCACGTGCCCTCGCCCAACCGCTACCGCAACGACTTCGGTCTGACGGGTGAAGACGGTGATCTGATGTGCGCGCGTTATGTCGAGCAGGAAATCGAGAACCAGGGACCCGAGACCGTTGCCGCGGTGATCGGCGAGCCGGTGTCGACCTCCAACGGCAACCACGTGCCGTCGCCCCGCTACTGGCAGATGCTGCGCGACATCTGCGACCGGCACGGCGTATTCCTGATCATGGACGAGGTGATCAACGGCTTCGGGCGGACCGGCAAGATGTTCGCCGGCGAACACTTCGGCGTTGTGCCCGACCTGATGACCATCGCCAAGGGCCTGTCGAGCGGGTATGCGCCGATCGCCGGCGTGATGGCGCGCGAGGAGGTCTTCGAGGGGTTCACCGGAGAAGGAAAGCCCATCGAGCATCTGCTCACATTCGGCGGGCACGCGGTGGCGTCCGCCGCCGCCCTGCGGAACATCCAGATCATCGAGGACGAGAATCTCGTGGAACGCAGTGCCCAGAGCGGCGCCTACCTCATGGAGGGTTTGCACACCCTTGAGTCCCATCCCACGGTTGGCGATGTCCGCGGCATCGGGCTGATGTGCTGTGTCGATCTCGTTAAGGACAGGACGACACGCGAGGCATGGGGTGCCGCCCACGCCTTCACGAAGGACCTCGGGGCGCGCATCCGCGACCGCGGTCTGTTCACCCGGGTCTGGGGCGAAATCCATCTCGGTCCGCCGCTTGTCATCACCAGGGACGAGATTGATTCCATCGTTGGAATCATCGATGAGAGCCTCACCGAGACGGAGAATCGGTTCGCCTCCGAGATCGCCTGACGCCGGTTGGATCCGGGTCAGATCGTCTGTCCCTCCTGCCGTGTAAGCGGTCCCTTCCAGGGATCGTCGGTCGGTGAGTGCCGCACCGCGCCAACAGTTGATGCGTGTCCTCGAAGTCCGCCGTTTCGCGGACTCGCGGAACACCTTGCCCGAACACCCTTGACCACCGGCCACGGATAGAAACTGTACTGCGGGTATGAAAACAACCGTATCCATTCCCGACAACATTTTCGAACGCGCCGAACGATTGGCCTTGCAGGCAGGACGGTCTCGAAGCGACGTGTACGCCGCCGCGCTCGACGAGTATCTCGCACGCCATGCGCATGACGAGGTCACTGACGCATTGAACCGGGTATGCGGCGAAGTCGACGGAAATGATGACGCCTTCCTCGCCGCCACCGGCAGGCGGGTGCTTGCCGACAACGAATGGTGATCTCTCAGGGGAGTTTGTTGAACCGGCGCCAGCTGGCCACGGCGGTCTGTGTCCCGCTCACGAGCAGTTTTCGGTAGGCGGACGTGCCGGGACATCGAGGTTGCGCAGTCTGAATCGGCCGATTGTGGACAACACGATAGCGGCCACCCGCGGCACATCGTCATTGTCCGTTCCTGTGGTTGACCAGGTACCGAGAGCGGGAGAACGTGGCGTTGTGGTGGAGGGAGGACGATGTTGGCGGCATCTGGCGGCGGTGTCGGGTCGTTGTGGACTGTCAATTCGCCGACACCCGAAGATCAGGTGGACACACGTCGGTTCCCGCCTTACGAACCCCTCTCGCCCCCGGGGGTGACCATTGGCGCAACAGGGAGGAACCAGACCCAGCGATGATGAGACCACGCGTCGGTGTCATCGGCTCCAGGTATCTCGTCAGTGATCACTATGTGACCCAGATGACCGGGGAGAAGAATCTCTCTGCCGTGGCGGAAGTCGCCGGGGCCCTGCCCTTGATGTTCGCCGGAACGCCTGACATCACCGATGTCGCCTCGCTGATTGATGCCGTTGACGGAATCCTGCTGACCGGTGCGCGCGCCAACGTTCACCCCTCCTGTTTCAATGTCGATCCTCACCCGGACCACGAACCCTACGACCGGGAACGGGACACGGTGGCGTTGTCCGTGGCGCAGGCCTGTGTCGACAGGGGCGTGCCGATCTTTGGCCTGTGCCGCGGCATCCAGGAACTCGGCGTCGCCTTCGGGAGCGTTCTTCACCCCGAAATCGGAAATCTGCCAGGGCGGATGAATCACCGGGCTCCCCGGCTGAAAAACGGGGAGGTCCATCCCGATCCGGGTGTCGTCTTTGCCGACAGGCACGAAGTCCGCTTCACACCGGGAGGCGTGTTTGAGGAGATCCTTGGCAGGCAGACCATACGCGTCAATTCGCTCCATGGTCAGTGCATCGTGGAGCCGGGAGAGCGCGTGATCGTCGAGGGCGTGGCGGAGGACGACACCATCGAAGCCATTCGCATTGCCGACGCGCCGGGCTTCGCCCTGGGAGTGCAGTGGCACGCCGAGTACGAC
>JAPPGE010000096.1:14708-39674 GCA_028821455.1 bacterium
CCCCGAGACCAATCCCGTCAACCGGGCTCTCTTCGAAGCCTTCGGACAGGCGCTGCGGGACCACCAGCGAGCGTAGCGGTCCGAGCCTCTCGCGTGTGAGCAGTGAGGCATCGTGACATTCTCTCTAGAATGGTCACCAGCCCTATGGCGCTGGGCCTTCCTCATTGCCTCAATGCGGCTGCGGGCGCGCGGGATCCATCCCGTGTGGTCATGGCCAGGGAGCACGGAGGATGTTTGACAACGCGGAAACGGATGGAGCATGACATGACGATCAGGATCAGGGAGATGGAACGGTGAGACGATTCGAGGGACGCGTGGCGATCGTGACCGGATCGGCAAGCGGAATCGGTGCGGCTGCTGCCGCCAGGCTGGCGAGCGAAGGGGCCACCACGGTCTTTGTGGATATCGATGGCAAGGGCGCCGCTGCCAAGGCGGAAGCGGCCGGAGGATCCGCCCTGGCCCTTCAATGCGACATCGCCGAACCGGACTCGGTTGCCGCCCTGCACCGGGAGGTGCTGGAGAGATGCGGCAAGATCGACGTTCTTGTGAATGCCGCCGCGCAGGTGCCGTTCGTCGCCTGGGACGATCTCACCTTCGAGGAGTGGCGGCGCGTGCTGCGTGTGAATCTCGACGGGCTCTACCTCATGTGCCGCGCTTCGTCGGACGCCATGCGGCAGAACGGCTACGGCCGGATCGTCTCGGTCAGCTCCAATTCGATCTTTGCCGGGACGCCGAACATGGCGCACTACGTCGCCTCGAAGGGGGGCGTGCTGACGTTCTCGCGGGCGCTGGCGACCGAACTGGGTGCGGCGAAGATCACCGTCAACTGCGTGTGTCCCGGCCTCACCGACACCGAAGGCGTACGCAAGACCGATCATGTCAACGCCTTCGAGTTCGTCGACATGCTGCAGGCGATCAAGGGACGCGGGGTGCCGGGGGACATCGTCCCGGCCATCGCCTTCCTTGCATCCGAAGAAGCGCACTGGATCACCGGTCAGGCCCTGACGGCGGATGCTGGCATGGTGCGCTGGTAGGCGGCTACACGATCCTGTCATGGAGAACGGCAGGCGAGGCGGTCACCGTCGACTGAACACCTGAACGTCCTGTCGCGGCCGGAAACGGCGGCAAGATCGGTGTTGCCGACGCTGCGGCTCCAGTCTTCGTGCATGCCGCAGAGCAGGTTCTCCAGCATCATCGGGCCCATGTCGTGGTGTGCCATCGCCAGGCCGCCATCCGGGGTGTCGACGAGGGTGAACCGATAGGTGTCGCCAGCGGGGATGACGGGAAGATCCACGGTCACGAAATGCGCCAGCACGGCGACGCAGCGGATGTCGTCGTCCGTGACGTTGGCCAGCGCGATGCGGATGCCGTTGTCGTGTCGGCACGCGACCAGGGCGTATATCATGACAACCGCAACAATGACGTGACGGGAAATGGACATGACGGCGAACAAACCTCCGGTTCTGACATTGAGCGCCGGGCCGGTGCAGAGCTACCCCAACGTGCTCCAGGCCATGGCGCGGCCGATCGGCTACGATTTCGATCCTTCGTTCCAGGCGTTCTATGAGGAGACCGCGCTCGAGTGCGGCCGCGCCATGCGCCAGGACGAACCGGCCCTCATCCTGCAGGCCGAACCGGCGGTCGCCATCGAGGCTGCGGCGGCCTCGCTGATTTCGGCCGACGACGTCGTGCTCAACCTCGCTTCGGGGGTCTACGGCAAGGGATTCGGCTACTGGTCGGCGCGCTATCACAAGTCGATGGTCGAGATCGAGGTGCCGTTCAATGACGCCATCAGCCCGGCAGCCGTCGAGGCGGCGCTCCGTGACCACCCGGAGATCTCGGTGGTCTCCGTCGTCCATCACGACACCCCGTCGGGCACCCTGAACCCCATCGTCGACATCGGCCGCCTGGTGGCCGATCACGGGGCGCTCCTCATCGTCGATGCGGTGTCCTCGTTCGGCGGCATGGATATCCACCCCGCAGACTGTCATGCGGATATCTTCATCACGGGCCCGGGAAAGTGCCTGGGCGGCACTCCGGGGATCACGTTCGTCGCGGTCTCGCAGGCGGCCTGGGAGCACATGGAAGACAATTCCGCCGCGCCGCGCGCCTCGGCGCTGAGCTACCTCGACTGGCGGAATTCCTGGAGCCGTTCGGCGCCCTTCCCCTTCACCCCCTCCACGGCCGAGGTCTGCGGGCTGGCGGAGGCCGTGGACCACTACTTCCGCGAGGGTGCGGAAGAGGTCTGGCGGCGCCACGCTCTCACCGCCAGGGCCTGCCGCGAGGGCCTCAAAGCCAGTGGCGCAACGCTGTGGGCGGCGCGCGAGGAGATCGCGTCGCCGACTACCACGGCCATCGCGGTTCCCGACGGCCTCAAGGATACCGACATCTTCGATGTCGCGCGGCGGGATTATGGCGTCGTCTTCTCCTTGGGCCGGGGTGCCACCGCCGGCAAGCTCATGCGCATCGGTCACATGGGCCCGACGGCGGAGCCGGCCTACGCTCTCATCGCCGTAGCTGCCATGGCGGGCGCCATGCGCAAGCTCGGCTTTCCCGCCGACGTTGGCAAGGGCATCGAGGCGGCTCTGGCCGTGATCGACAATCAGGAGTAGCAGCCGTCGGGCGCCTTCACGTAGTCGACGAAGCTCTCGGGATCGTGTGAATAGAACAGTTCCGCGTCATGGGTCTCCGCCAGGTCCTTGAGACGCTGCATGGACTGCAGGCTGGCCGTCGGATCGAGGTGGAAACTCGAGATGCACATCAGGTCCATGTTCTTCTGGCTGTAGCACGCATCGGCCGTGAAGAGCATCGGCCGCCGGTTGGCCAGTTCGACCATCATCGAGTAGTGGCCTGCCGTGTGGCCGGGAGTCTCGAAGAGCCACAGGCCCCTGGCGATCTCCTGATCGCCGGTCAGGGTCTCGAACTTCGGCGTGTAGATGTCGAGCTCGGGGTCACCGGAACCGCCGACTGAACTCTCCTCGTCGCCGCCCTCGCCCTTCGTGAATCCGAGATCCGAGTACCCCAGGTGCTCGAAGGGCTGATGGTGCGTGCAGGCCTCGAGTTCCTTTGCGTGGCACACCGTGCAGGCTGTCGAGAGGTGCCGGTTTCCGCCGCAATGGTCGAAGTGGTAGTGCGAGTTGATGACGTAGTTGATGTCCGACGGCTTCAGGCCGACGAGATCGAGGGCTCCCGGAATGGTCTGCTCGGGTGTCTGCAGCGGTTTCTCGAAGGGCAGCACCTTCATGACGTGGTCGTAGTCGTATCCGGTGTCGAAGAGGTAGAGGCCGTCTTGATGTTCGACGAGGACGGCATAGCAGGGAAACCGGAGTTCGCCTCCCGGTCCCCGGTTCCAGAAGGCATGGAACCCGTCAATCACCAGGGTTCCGCCATCGAGAAGGTGGACTTTGGTATCGGCCATGACTTGACCCTCCTTGGCAGGTGATGTCGTCAGCGCGCTCCGCGCTGATAGGGAAGCCCCAATGCCGGCGGCAGGTAGCTGTGTCTGGCAAACAGTAACAGAACAACGATCACCATGGCGAAGGGCAGCATCTGGATGACGTCGGTCGGAATGTTGACGCCGACGACCTGCAGGGCGGTGGTGAGAGCAAGGCTGGCGCCGAACAGGAAGGCTCCGAAGAGGACCCACAAGGGATTGCCGCGCGCCAGCATGGCAAGGACGATGGCAATGAACCCGGCGCCGCCGGTCATGAACGGCAGGAAGAGGCCGCCGCCGACCGTCGCCATGTAGGCTCCCCCCAGGCCGCCCAGGCATCCGGTCACCAGCACCGATACGAAACGCGTCACCGTGACGCTGACGCCTGCCGCATCCAGGGCGGCCGGGGCGTCGCCGGCCGCCTGCAGGTTGAGCCCGACCTGGGTGCGCCTGAACACCCATATCATGAAGAAGGTCAGTGCGAAGGCAAGGTAGATGAGGGCGTTCCGGTCGAAGAAGGCCGGGCCTATGTAGGGGATGTCCGCCAGGCCGGGAATGGTCCAGGTCTCGACCCGGGACAGCCTTGGATAGGAGCGTGAGTACAGGACGTGATGCAAGAGGGCGGTGACGCCTTCGGCGCCAAGCGTGATGGCGATGCCGACGACTATCTGGTTCATGCCCAGAACGACGCACAGAACGGCCATGATGAGCGCCACGGACATGCCCGCCAGGACGCCGGCGCAGAATCCGGCAAGGAACGAGTCCGTGGCGTAGGCGGCGGCAAATCCGGCAAAGGCGCCGGCCAGCATCATGCCTTCAAGGCCGATGTTGAGGACACCTGACTTTTCGGACACCTGCTCGCCCAGTCCGGCAAGGAGCAGTGGCACCCCGGCCGTGACGGCACCGAAGAAGAGGGAGGCGATGAAGGCTTCGCTGAGCAGGCCGTCCACGGGTTTCAGTCCCTTGCCGTCAGGCGTCGGCGGTGGTCCAGGAACTCCGTGACGGCCAGAAACAGCATCACCAGTCCCACCAGCACCAGCACGAAGTATGTCGGGACGTCCAGACGTCGGGCGGCGCTTTCACCACCGATGACGAGGACGGCGAAGACGAAGACGAAGGCAATGACCGCATAACCGTTGAAGCGCGCCAGGAAGACCAGGGGGATGACGACAATGCCGTAGGCCGGGTTCCAGTCGGCGCGGATGGTGCCGTGGACACCGAGAACGTCAACGGCGCCGGCAAGGCCCGCCAGACCCGCACTGATGGCGAAGGCGACGACTACGAGAAGCCGCAGCCGGAGGCCCGCGTGGACGGCCGTCTTCATGTTCGCACCGACAATCTGCAGTCTCATCCCCAGCGCCGTCATCGTCATCGCGTGGTGGACGACAACCACAACGGCGAGCGCCAGCAGCACACCCCAGTGGATGGTGGTGTCCGCCAGCCGCGACAGGCGGTCCTCGACGGCAAGGGTGGCGGTCTGCGGCACGGTGGTCAGCGGATCGTTGAACGGGATCTTGATGAGGACATTGGCGAGACTGACCCCCAGAAAGCTCATCATCAGGGTCGAGATGATCTCGTTGACGCCGAACTGCGCCTTGAGGAGAGCGGGAATGAGCGACCAGACGGCGCCAACGGCCATGGCCACGGCGAAGCAGACAGCAATCACCAGGACCGACGGCAGTCCACTCGCGAGTTCGGGCGCCAGGGCCGCCGTCACCACGGCGGCAAGCAGGAGCTGACCGTCCACGCCCAGGTTCCACAGACCGCTGCGAAAGGCCACGATCAGTCCGGCAGCGATCAGCAGCAGGGGCGCAGTGCGGGTAAGCGAGGCCTCAAGTCCCGTCGGGCTCAACAGCCCCCGTTTGACGACGTATCCGTAGTAGGCGAGGGGGTCCTTGCCGAGCGCCAGCAGCAGGATGCCTCCGACGGCGAGGGCGAGAACGACCGGCAGCAGCACGGAGACCATCCCGTAGAGCCAGGAAACGAGAGGGTGCCGCTGGTTCATCTCAGGCAGCCTCGACTCCCGCCATCAGGCGGCCGATGGCTGTCCTGGCACCGGGCCGGTTCTTGACGATGCCGGCAATGCGGCCGCGCTCCATCACGGCGATGCGATGCGACACGTCGATCAGTTCCTCGAGTTCGTTGGAGATGACGACAATTGCGGTATCCGCGTTGCCGCCGATGCGCTTGATCCAGTCCCGGGCTCGGCGCGTGTTCTGAAGGTCAAGTCCGTAGGTCGGCTTGGCGACGACAAGAAGCCGGGCATCGCCAGTCCACTCCCTGGCCAGCAGAACCTTCTGGATGTTGCCGCCTGAAAGGCCGGCGAGGGGAACCCGTTCCGACGGCGCCACGATGCTGTAGGTCCTGATCATGTTCCGGGCGTGATCGTGGATGCGCCGCCACGAGGTGATCCCGCCCTTCCAGAATTGCGGTGAGCCGATTTCCTTGATGACGAGGTTGATGGCCAGCGAGTGGCGGGGCGCCGTTCCCTCGCCAAGGCGTTCGTCGGTGATGTAGCGCACGCCGAGGCGGCGGCGGCCGGCAACGCCGAGGTGTCCGATCTCCCTTCCGGCCAGCGAGATCGAGCCGGCTGTCATCGTGCGCTGGCCGGCAAGAACCTCGGCCAGGTGTTTCTGGCCATTGCCGTCGACACCGGCAATGCCCATGACCTCTCCGGGCCTGACCTCGAGATCCGCGCCATCGAGAGCGCACTCGCCCCGCTCTCCGGCTGTGTGCCCCCCACGGAGCACGAGAAGCGGCTCCACCCCGGCATCGGCGTGCTGCCGGCTCTGCGGTTCCGAGGCGTCGCCGACGAGGGTGGCCCGGAGGTCTCCCGCCTTCGCGTCATGTCCGAACATCATGGCGACGACGCGTTCGATGATTGCGTCCGGCGACATCGTCTTGAGTTCGGCAGGTCTCACCTCGCCGACAACGCGACCCTGGCGCAGCACCGATATGCGATCGGCGAGATCGCTGGCCTCCTTCAGCTTGTGGGTGATGAAGACGATGGCGACACCATGGTCGCGCAACCGGCGCATGACGACACCGAGATCGTCGACGCCCTGGGGTGTCAGCATCGAAGTCGGTTCATCGAGGAAGAGGACCAGTTCGCCGTGCCACAAGGCGCGCATGATCTCGACCTGTTGCTGTTCCCCCAGGGAGAGTCTGCCCACCAGGGCGTCCGGCGACACCCTGACGGAGAGCAGTTCGGCCAGTTCGGCGAATCGCTCGGAGGTGGCGGCGCGGTCAATGGTGCGCCACCACGGGTTTCCCAGCATCAGGTTCTCGAGGACGCTCAGGCTCGGGACGAGCAGGACGTGCTGATAGACCGTGCCGATGCCCAGGCGCAGGGCGGCAGAAGGCGATGCGATCCGCACCGGCCGGCCGGCGACTTCGATGGAGCCGGAGTCGGGGCGCACCATGCCGGAAACGATGCCGATGAGCGTGGACTTGCCGGCGCCGTTCTCGCCCAGGAGGGCATGAATCTCGCCGCGCCGGAAGACCAGCGACACCCGATCGTTTGCCAGAACGCCGGGGAATCGTTTGGTGATGTCGTGGAGTGCGAGGGCGGCATCGCCGTCAGGCGCGCCGACGGGTTCGGGTTTCACCCGTCGACGCTCCTGACGTTGTGGCTCCTGGCGTGGCGTCCGGTTCAGCCCTCGCCGATATCGATTGACGTCATCAGTGCCCGGACCTCCTGGGCATCCGTGATGAGGTCGATCATCATGCCGGAGAGGATTTCATCGCGCTTGGCCATGATCGACGCCCAGACGTCGTCCGGGATGTTGTCGGTCTTCAGCAGCTGGACGGAATCATCGGCCAGCTGGATCTTGTATCCGACGGTTCCGAAGGTGCCCGCCTTGAGGTCCTCGACCATGGCGGAATAGACCGGAACCATGTTCCACAGGACGGAACTGAGGAGGTGGCTGGCGGCCTGCGATGTCTTGTCGCCAATCACGTCGATGAACCACACCTTGCCACCGTCCGCGGCCGCGGTTGTCTCGACAGCCTGGATCATGCCGAAGCTGGATCCGTTGCCCTGCCCGAAGATGATGTCGGCGCCTGCCGCGATCACCGTCTCCGTGACACGGCGTCCACCGGCAACATCGCCGTAGGCGGCCGGGCCGATGACGGCGTAGATGATGTTGATGTCGGGATTGGTGGCGCGGGCGCCCATGGCAAACCCGGCAGACTGGGAATTCCAGGATGGCGGTTCACCGGAAACGACGATGCCCACGGTTCCCGAGCGGCTCATCATTGCGGCCATGGCACCGGCGAGCCAGGCGCCTTCGTGGCCGTGCAGCGTGTAGTCTGCGACCAGTCCCTCCTGGATGGCATCGGGACTGTCGACGATCGCCACCGGCACGCCGGTCTCGGCAGCGATTTCAGGGGCCGCGGTGTTGTACCCGCTGGCATGGGCGATCATCAGGCTGGCGCCGTCCTCGGCGAGTTCGCGCAGTGTCGGGCGGACGTCGCCGTAGCCCAGGCCCTCAGCCGGCATGAACTCGAGGCCGTGCATGTCGGCAACGGCGCGTGCGGCATCGACACCCTGCTGGTTCCAGCCGAAGTCCGTGCCCTGTTCAGGAACGAGAACCGCAATGCTCGTGACGTCGTCGGCCAGACTTGCCTGGACGACGCCGAACGTCATGACGGCGCCCGCCGCGAGTCCGGCAATGAACTTTCTTCCGGATTGTTTCATGGGGATCTCCCTTGTCAGATCAATCCGTTCCCACGTGGACCAGGGAAGCGGATCAGGTTGTCAAGCCTACAGGATGCGCTTCGCCGTCCGCAACGACCTCCGCCTCCGGAGCAAGCGGCGGCCTGCCCAGGATGAGGTCGGCCGCACGCTCCGCCACGGCGACGACGGCGGCGTTGATGTTGCCGCTGACGAGGCGTGGCATGACGGAGGCATCGACGACCCTCAGGCCCGTGGTTCCATGCACCTGCAGGGTCTGGCCGACGACCGCCGCCGGATCGCCGTCGCGCCCCATCGCGCAGGTGCCGAGAGGATGATGCACGGTGATGGCGGTCGATCGAATGTGATCGTCAACGTCACCGTCTCCCGGAGCGGTTTCGGCATCGATGAAGGGCCTGAGAGCAGGTTGCGAGGCGACGTCGCGGGCGAGCTCGATACCCCGACGCATCGCCTTCCAGTCGTTTTCCCTGGCAAGGAAGTTCGACTGCAGGAACACCCTCCCGGCAGGGTTGTCGTCGGCGAGTGTGACTCGCCCCCTGCTCCGGGGATGCAGCAGCACGATGCGGCAGGCGAAGCCATCGGTGAAGGGCTTGAGACACCACGGACCGACGCCGAGCGGTGCTGCCGTAAAGAGGAGCTGGATGTTGGGAGCCGGCAGTGCGGCATCGGTCTTGAGGAAGGCGGTGATGCCCCCTGGAACGTCGCTGGCGAAACCGCTGCCGAGGAAACGGGCCTGCAGCATGGCGAGCGCGATGCGGTCATAGCGCATGGCCCTGGCGAAGGGGCCGGGTTCCCGGCGCCGGTAGGGCAGGATCGTCGAGACATGGTCCTGCAGGTTGCTGCCGACACCGGGCAGGTCGACGAGGACCGGAATGCTCCGTTCACGCAAGGCATGGGCATCGCCGATGCCGGAATGCATGAGGAGCTTTGGCGAGTTGATGACCCCGCATGAGACGATGACTTCACGTTCGGCCCGGATGGTGCGCGTCCGTCCGCCCTGGCTCACCTCCACGCCCACCGCCCTTGCGCCCTCGAAGAGTATGCGCGTGGCCTGGGTGTTCACGATTACGCTCAGCCCGCGCCTGGAGAGTGCCGGGCGCAGGTAGGCCGAGGCGGCACTCGCCCGGCGGCCGCGGCGAATGGTCATCTGCAGACGGCCGAAACCGTCCTGGTGTGCGGCGTTGTAGTCCTCGGTCCAGGGATGGCCTGCCTGGCGGCCGGCTTCGCCGAAGGCCTCTACAAGCAGATCCTGGTACGTGCAGAACTGGACGTTGAGGGGGCCGCCGGCACCGCGCCAGGCATTGGCCCCTCCCTCCCAGTTTTCCTGACGCTTGAAGTAGGGAAGCATGTTGGCCCAGGACCAGTCGGCCAGTCCGCCGGCTGCCCAGGTGTCGTAGTCGTGTGGATTTCCCCGGACATGGGCCATGGCGTTGACGGAAGACGATCCTCCGACGACCTTGCCCCTGGCGCACTCCACGCTGCGGCCGCCAAACCCCTCCGCGGGTTCATAAGTGTACATCCAGTCGTGCAGCCGGTTCTGCAGGATCTTGCCCCATCCCAGCGGAATGTGAATCAGGGGATCGCGGTCCCATCCGCCGGCTTCCACCACCAGCACACGGGTGACGTTGTCGGCAGACAGACGGTTGGCAAGCGTGCACCCTGCCGAACCGGCGCCGACAATCACGTAATCGAAGGTTTCCTTCACGGCGATCAACTCCCGACATGGTCTCCATAGTGACACCCCCGTACCGGTTTTCCATGACGGCGCAAGCCTTTCTGTTCACCGACGCCCTCCATCCCGCGTTGCACACGAAGGCGGCACGGCTTATCACTCGTGCCTTGTCCAACAGCGCGCGTCGGGCGGACGACGGGGCGAAGGAAGCCATGGATATCCTGACGATCCAGTCCCATGTCGCGCGGGGCCATGTCGGTCTCAACGCGGCGGTGCTGCCCCTGCAGCTTCTGGGCTTCGAGGTCGATGCCGTGCCGACGGTGGTGTTTTCCAATCACCTGGGCTGGCAGGACTACGAGGGACGGGCTCTCGAACCCGCCTGGGTGACGCGGGTGATCGACGGCGTCGCGCGCCGCGGCCTCGGCCAGTGCCAGGCCCTGCTGACGGGATTCATCGGCTCGCCGGAACTCGGTGACACCGTGATCCATGCCCTCGACGTGCTGCGCCAGGCCAACCCGGGCGCCCTCTATGCCTGCGATCCGGTGATGGGCAACGAGGACGGATTCTTTGTCGAGCCCGGCGTGCCCGAGTACCTCAAAGACCATATCGTGCCCAAGGCCGACATTCTCTTTCCCAATCACATGGAACTCGAATTCCTCGCCGGACGGCCGGTCAACACGATCAGCGATGCCCTCGAGGCAGCCCGGGCCATCCAGGAAATGGGCCCCGACACGGTCCTCGTCACCTCGCTCGAGGCCCGCGCCGGGTTTCCACGGACAATTCCCGTCATCGCCGTCGACCGTCACTGCGCCTGCCAAGCCAGCGTCGAACGCCTCGACGTCCCGGTCGATGGCGCCGGCGACCTTGTCGCTGCGGTGTTCACGGCAGCGACCCTGCGGGGCGCGGCACTTCCCGACGCGCTGGCCCATGCCCTCGCCGCGACCCACGGCATCATGAGAAAGACGGCAGAATGCAATGCCGAAGAACTCGCCCTCGTCTCCGGCCGCGAGGAAATCGTCAACCCCAGCGAGCCCGTCGACGTGACGCTCATCGACGCTTCCTGACCGCGTCCGCAAGCGTCCCTCATGCGCCATCGGGCGGCCGGCACCACGTCATCCGGCCCGAACAGCTGTCTTGCCAGTACGCAATCGACGTGGCGCGCGGCATCGCCGTCAGGTCAGGGAGGACGGGCGCCAGCGATAGGTGACGTCGGGCTCGTTTTCCTCTTCGCTGTGGCCGAAATCGATTGCGACGAGGCCGCAGGCTTCATAGAAGGCACGCGCTCGTCGGTTGGCGCGAAAGGTGCGCAGCGTGAATCCGGTCGATCTCAGAGCCCTCACGTCGCGCAACAGCCTCGATCCGACCCCGTGCCTCTGGGCATCGGGCACGACAAACAGTTGATCGACGACATCCCCGGTTAGGCAGTGAAAGCCGATCGCCCGGCAGCGCGCTTGAGCGATGCGCACCGCGTCCCAATCATCGAAGGACGCGCGAACAAACTCGGTGAAGTCCTCGTCGTTATGATCCCACGTCATGAAGGTGTACGCACGGCGCGACGAGCGCATCAGGATGTCGGCAATCGCCGGGATGTCGTCATGAACCGCATCACGTACAAGGACGGTAATCATGGCTGCGGGCTCATCACCCCCGATCCTCCCGGCGGGTACGCCAGGCCCTTGCGAACGGGTCGACGGCGGCGTCCCGGTGCCGGGAGTATTCGGCCCAGAGTGCGGCATCTTCCGCTGCCGTTTCTCCAAGGATCCGGGAGATGAACGCCAGGGCCATGTCCATTCCGGCCGATACACCTGACGACGTGAAGATGTTGCCGTCTTCGATCCACCGGGCTTCATACTGCCACAGCACGTTCAGTCCCTGAGAGGCCACCCAGTCGAAGTTCATCTTGTTGGTTGTGGCCCTTCGTCCGTCCAGTATCCCTGCCTTCGCAAGCAGCGCAGCACCCGTGCAGACCGAAGTGACGAACTGCGCTTGTTTTGCCTGAAGCCGGAGCCATTCAATCATCGAACGATTGTTGACTTCCCGCCGTGTCCCTTGTCCGCCAGGAACCAGGATCGCGTCGTAGGCAACGTTGTCATCAAACGCATCCTCCGCCAGGCACCTGGGGCCCTGAACACTGGAGACCATTCCCCGAGTTTCGGCAACCATGCGCAGCTGAAACGAGTCCGGATGCATTCCCAGCATCTCGATGGGACCGAAGGCATCCAGTATCTCGAAGTCCGGGAACAGAACGACTCCAATTGACATGTGCATCGCAGCAGCCTCGATTGGACGCATGGCAGGGTGTGAGGTTGGCCAGGACTTCGAATCGTACCGGCCACCTTGAAGGAACGATCAAGAGTACACGGCAATTGAGACTATGCGTGGCGTGACCCACATGTGCGTGGTGCTCCCACCTTCCTTCCGTCTCCAGGCGATGATCTCTCGAGGAGACGAGGGCGTGTTCATGGATGATGCGCACGGTGTGGCCCGTTTTACGGCCAGCGGGAGCACTGCAACGCTCGAGACGTGGCAAGGGGCCAAGCCGGTGTGTGGCCGGTTCGTCAACGGTATTCTGGCCGGCGCCTCATGCCATGTTGCCGGGTCGTATCCCGGTCGTCATGCAGTCGTCGCATGCGATCTACGCTCCGACCCGAAGATCCGCGTCACGCGCAGGCATCGCCTGCAACCCTCGAACCACCCAAACGTCCCGGGCTCAATCGAAGCGGCGTATCGCGGGTCGCCATCATGGCGTCCCGCCGTAGCTCTCGATGATGGCGTCGTAGCGGCCGGAGGCCCGCAGCGCCGCGAGCGCCACGTCGAAGGCATCGCGAGTTGCCTCGTCGCGGAAGCCGACGCGGTAGGACGTGGGCGGGAAGATCGCGTGCCGTGTCACCGGCTGCCGGGTGTCGGCCATCGAGGTGACTCTCGGGTCGTCCGTGAACCAGTTGAAGATGTTGATGTCGGCCACGACGACCTCGACCTCGCCCGTGAACAGAGCGAGGTTCTGACGGTACTGTTCGGCGACCTCGCTGTAGGCAGGATTGCCGTCGGCAATGGCGCGATAGGGATCAGGCAGGTAGAGCCGCGCGTTCTGGAACGCCATGATCGAATGGTCCGCCAGATCCTCGATGGTGTCGATGGTGATGTTGTGCTCCGCCAGCGTCATTGCCTGGTTGTGGTAGACGATCGCGACTTCCGACAGGGCTGCGCCCGGGTTCGCGTCCGGGCTGACGGTCATGGCCGCGTCAACCTCGCCTCGTGCCAGCGCCTCCGGGACGGCACCCAGATCCATGAAGACTGGTTCCATGTCGTATCCGGCGTCCGCCAGCGCATCGCGGACGATGTCGTACTCCATGCCGCGCCGTTCGTCGGCAATCACATAGGGCGGTATCGAGAGGCCGACAGCGACCGCAATCGGCTCCAGGTCCTGGGCCGGTGCAGTCGGTGCCAGGAAGACGAGGCCGGCCAGCAAAGAGATGAGACGCGACATTGCTGTGAACCCTGTGCTGTGGATCGGTTCGGCTTTGCAGGCCGTACTCTCGACGATTCGCGCACTCCAGGTCAATGCGGGCGGAGCAGCCATTGGCAAGGTCACCCTCGAGCAGAATGGAGGGCCACAGGATCCTTCAATTGTTCCTGAGGACAATGGCATGGGCGTGATCACCCGGCTCACCTTGTCTTGCGGCGGAACGATGTTCGCCGTCACCGGCGTTACAGGAGGTGACGGCGGTCGAGTTCCTCGGCGATCTGCACGGCGTTGAGTGCGGCGCCCTTGCGCAGGTTGTCCGAGACCACCCACATCGAGAGGCCGTTCTCGACGGTCGGGTCCTTGCGGATGCGGCTGACGTAGACGGCATCCTCGCCGGCGCACTCGCGCGGTGTCATGTAGCCGCCTGGTTCGCGGTCGTCGATGACAAGGACACCGTCGGCCTCGCGCAATTGCTCGCGGGCGTCATCCTCGTCGAGCGGCCCGGCAAACTCGACGTTGATCGCCTCCGCGTGGCCGATAAAGACTGGCACGCGCACGCAAGTGGCATGGACCTTGATGGCGGGATCGAGAATCTTCGCGGTCTCGGCCACCATCTTCCATTCCTCCTTGGTCGAGCCATCCTCCATGAAGGAGTCGATGTGGGGAATGCAGTTGAAGGCGATGTCCTTCTGGAACACGTCAGGCGCGTGAGGTTCGTTCCAGTACCGCTTCCTGGTCTGCTCGTAGAGTTCGTCCATCCCCTTCTTTCCGGCGCCGGCCGTGGCCTGGTAGGTGGCCACGACAATGCGCCGGATGGGGACGAGGTCGTGCAGCGGCTTGAGGGCGACCACCATCTGGATCGTCGAGCAGTTCGGGTTGGCAACGATGTTGCGGCGCGGCGCCATGTCGAGGTGATGGGCGTTCACCTCCGGGACGACCAGCGGCACATCGTCGTCGTAGCGAAAGCGCGACGTGTTATCGATGACCATGGCGCCGGCTTCGGTTGCCCCTGGCGCGTAACGGCCGGAGACTTCTCCCCCGGGTGAGAAGAGAGCGACATTCCAGCCGCGGAAGTCGAAGGTCTCGAGATCCCGGCAGGTGAGGACGGCATCGCCGAAGGAGACCTCCTTGCCCACCGAGCGGGATGAGGCGACCGCAGCCACCTCGTCGACCGGGAACTCCCGTTCGGCGAGCGTCTGCAGCATTTCGTGTCCGACGGCGCCGGTGGCGCCGACGACGGCTACGCGGTAACCCATGGTTCAGGCCCGTTTCTCGATTTCCGCGACAACAGCCTCCGCCATGGCCGTGGTCGTCGCCTGGCGGGCCCCGTCTTCCATGATATCGGCCGTTCTGAGGCCGCTCTCCAGGACGGCGCCGATGGACGCATCAACGAGAGCGGCCTCGTCCTGCAGATCGAAACTGTAGCGCAACATCATGGCAAAGCTCGAGAGCATGGCGAGCGGATTGGCCCGGTTGGTGCCGGCAATGTCGGGGGCGGTCCCGTGTACCGGTTCATAGAGTGCGGGAATCCTGTCTCCGGAGCGGGCGCCCAGAGAGGCCGACGGCAGCATGCCAAGCGATCCCGTCAACATGGCGGCGCAGTCCGAAAGGATGTCGCCGAACATGTTCGTCGTCACCATGACATCGAACTGGCGGGGGTCGCGGACAAGCTGCATGGCCGCGTTGTCCGCCAGCATGTGGGTGAGTTCCACGTCCGGATACTCCTCGGCCCCCAGGCGGGTCATCTCCTGGCGCCACAGCAGCGTCGATTCCAGGACATTGGACTTGTCGACGGAGCACACCCGGCCGCCCCGCTTGCGGGCGAGCTCGAAGGCCACGCGTCCGACGCGCAGGATCTCGGCGGTCGTGTAGACGAGGGTGTTGACCCCGCGGCGCTCGCCGCCACCGGCATCCTCGATGCCGCGCGGCTCCCCGAAGTAGATGCCGCCGGTGAGTTCGCGCACGATCATGATGTCAAGGCCCGAGACGATTTCGGGCTTGAGTGACGAGGCGTGGGAAAGGGCGGGATAGACCACCGCCGGGCGCAGGTTGGCGAAGAGCTCCATCTCCTTGCGCAAGCCCAGGAGAGCCCGTTCGGGCCGCACGGAAAAGTCGAGCTCGTCCCAGCGCGGACCACCGACGGCACCGAAGAGAACGGCGTCGACCGACTTCGCCCGCTCCAGGGTGTCGTTCGTCAGCGGCGTGCCGTGGGCATCGATGCTGGCGCCTCCGACGAGGGCTTCTGCGATGTCGACGTTGAGACGGTTTTCCCTCTCGAACCAGTCGATCACGCGCCTCGTGGCATCCATGACTTCCGGTCCAATTCCGTCGCCGGGCAAGAGCAGCAACGACCGGTTTGCGGTCATCGTCCCCACTCCCCTGTCAGAGCCATGGTTGCAGAGCGGCGCGGCGCTCCTCGAAGGCGGTGATGTCGGCCTCCCTGGCGAGGCTGATGCCGATTGGATCGAGCCCGTTCAGGAGACGGTGCTTCACCGCTTCGTCGATGGAATAAGCGATCCGGCTGCCGTCGGGTCGCGTCACGGTCTGGCTCTCGAGGTCGACCGTCAGACGCGCGTTGTGCCCGGCCCGGGCATCGTCCATCAGCCGCCGCACATCCTCGTGCGGCAGGGTGATGGCGAGAATGCCGTTGTTGACGCAGTTGCCGTAGAAGATCTCGGCGAAACTCGGAGCGATGATGCAGCGGATGCCAAAGTCGAGAAGGGCCCACGGCGCATGCTCGCGGCTCGACCCGCAGCCGAAATTGTCTTCCGTCACGAGGATGCACGCCTGGCGCCACGGGTCCTGGTTCAGGATGAACTCAGGACGTTCGCGACCTTCAGTATCGTGACGCATCTCGTCGAAGAGATGACGGCCGAGTCCGGTCCTGCGGATGGTCTTGAGGTACTGCTTCGGGATGATCTTGTCGGTGTCGACATTGATCATCGGCAGCGGCGCGGCGATCCCGGTCAGCGTGGTGAACCGTTCCATGGTCCTACCCCCCGAGCGTGCGGACGTCGGTGAGGGTGCCGCGAATGGCCGCGGCCGCGGCCATGGCCGGGCTGACGAGATGGGTGCGTCCGCCACGACCCTGGCGCCCCTCGAAATTGCGGTTTGAGGTGGAGGCACAGCGCTCACCGGCAAGCAGCTTGTCGGCATTCATCGCCAAACACATCGAACACCCGGCCTCGCGCCAGTCGAAACCCGCCTCCGTGAGGACGCGGTCGATCCCCTCGTCCTCCGCCTGCTGCTTCACCAGGCCGGAACCCGGCACCACCATAGCGTGCACGCCATCCGCCACCTTGCGGCCCTTCACGACATCGGCCACGGCGCGCAGGTCCTCGATGCGACCATTGGTGCAGGAACCGATGAAGACCCGGTCGATGGAGATGTCCATCAGCCTGGTGCCGGGCTCGAGGCCCATGTAGTCGAGGGAGCGTTCCATTGCCGCGCGCCGCTCATCGTCCGCCACCTCTCCGGGATCGGGGACGACACCGGAGATCGGCAGGACGTCCTCGGGACTGGTTCCCCAGGTGACCTGCGGTTCGATGTCACCGGCCTGGATCACCACCTCACGGTCGTAGGCGGCTCCTGGATCCGACACCAGGGTCGCCCACCAGGCCACGGCCCGGTTCCAGTCCTCGCCCGATGGCGAGAAGGGCCGTCCCTCGAGCCAGGCGACGGTCTTGTCGTCCGGTGCGATCAGGCCGGCGCGGGCCCCGGCCTCGATCGACATGTTGCAGACCGTCATGCGTCCGGCCATCGAAAGGGCGCTGATCGCCGAACCGGCATACTCGATGACGTGTCCGGTGCCGCCGGCCGTGCCCACGGCACCGATGATTCCGAGGATGAGATCCTTGGCCGTCACGCCGGGGCCCGGCGTGCCCTCCACCGTGATGCGCATGTTGCGCGACCGCCTCTGGACCAGCGTCTGCGTGGCCAGGACGTGCTCCACTTCGGAGGTGCCGATGCCGAATGCGAGAGCGCCGAAGGCACCGTGGGTGGCGGTGTGGCTGTCACCGCAAACGATCGTCATGCCCGGCTGGGTGAGTCCCTGTTCGGGTCCGACGATGTGAACGATCCCCTGTCGCGGATCGTCCATCCCGAAGAGAGCAATGCCGAAGTGCTCGCAGTTCTCCGCCAGGGTATCGACCTGGATCCGGCTTTCCTCGTCGTCAATACCCTGACTGCGGTCCGTTGTCGGCACGTTGTGGTCGGCAACGGCCAGCGTGGCTTGAGGCCGCCGGACCCGCCGGCCGCTCTGGCGCAATCCCTCAAAGGCCTGGGGGCTGGTCACCTCGTGGACGAGATGGCGGTCGACATAGAGCAGGGTCGTGCCGTCTCCCATGTCGGCGACGGCATGGCTGTCCCAGATCTTGTCGTAGAGTGTCTTCGGTGCGTTCATGGTCGAAAGATGTGGTCATCTGGCGTCAAGGGGTACTGCGACGAGCCCGGGGTCAGGACTTCTTGGCTGCCTTGGCCCGGTCGTCGCGCTTTTCGGGGATGCGTGCCGCCTTGCCGGTGCGTCCGCGCAGGTAGTAGAGCTTTGCCCGCCGCACGGCGCCGCGCCGCACCACGGTGATCGAGGCGATGCGCTGCGAATAGAGCGGAAACACCTGCTCGACACCCTCGCCGTAGGAGATCTTGCGGACCGTGAAGGAGGAGTTCAGACCGCGGTTCTTGCGCGCGATGCACACTCCTTCGTAATTCTGGATGCGTTCACGGGTTCCCTCGACCACGCGCAAGGCAACGCGCACGGTATCCCCCGGCGCGAATTCGGGAATCTCCTTCGTCTCCAGGAGCTTCGCGATCTGCTCCTGCTCCATCTTCTCCAGAACGTTCATCCCTCTTGTCCTCCGCTGGCCTGCGTCAGCCCTTTTTCTCGTGATTCCTGATATCGGGACCAGAGGTCAGGCCTGCGCTCCCGGGTTGTCTGTTCAGCCTTGTCATGCCGCCACTGGCGCACCTTCCCATGGTGCCCCGACAACAGGACTTCCGGTACCGTGCGGCCTTCCCAGGTGCCGGGCCGCGTGTAGTGCGGATACTCGAGCAGGCCGGTCTCGAAACTCTCGTCAAGAAGCCCTTCGGGCGCATGGACCACTCCTTCGAGGAGTCGCACACAGGCGTCCACCAGCACGATGGCTGCCGGCTCGCCGCCCGACAGGACATAATCACCAATCGAAATCTCCTCGAGGCCGCGTGCATGGACCACGCGCTCGTCCACCCCTTCGAAGCGTCCGCAGACGACGACCAGGCGCCGCTGACTGCTGAGTTGGCGCACGCGTGCCTGGGTAAGCGGTGCGCCGCGGGGCGTGAGAAGGATCAGTGTCTCGTCTTCACCTCCAGTGGCCGTTGAGTCGATGGCCCGCGCCAGGACATCGGGCCGCATGACCATGCCATTGCCGCCGCCGAAGGGCGCATCGTCGACGGTGCGGTGCTTACTACACGCATATTGGCGAATGTCCACTGTTTCCAGCGCCCAAAGGCCCGAATTCAACGCATGACCCGGCAGGGAGGCGCCCAGCGGGCCGGGAAACATCTCCGGAAACAGGGTGAGGATGGTGGCGGTCCATGGTGCGCCCATGATCATCCCTCCTGTCTGACGAGAATGCCGTCGGGCGGATCGACGATGATCCGGCCACGCTCGAGGTCGACCACCGGAACATTGCTCTCGGTGAACGGCACCAGGAAGTCGCTCCCGGGGGCCTCACCGCTGATCTCCATGGTGTCGCCGGCCCCCCAGTCGTGCATGGCGCGCACCTGACCCAGTGGCGAGCCGTCGACATGGAAGGCGGCGAGGCCGATCAGGTCGTGGTGATAGAACTCGTTGGCAGACACTTCCGGCATGCGCGAACGCGGAACAAAGAGGCGGGTGCCTGCGAGGGCGGTGGCGGCTTGCCGGTCCGTGACTCCGTTGATGGCCACCACCAGGTGGCCGCGCCGGGGGTGCTCAAGGACGGTGAGATCGAGGGTGCGGCCGCCGGGCTCCGCATGCATCGGGTTGTAGTTGCCGATGGCAGCCGGATTCTCTGCAAAGCATGAAAGACGAACGGCGCCCCGAAGCCCCTTCGGCGCCCCTATGACGGCCAGACAGACCCAGTCCGGGTGGGTATCAGGAGTCGTCCCCTTCCGCATCGTCCGTCACCTCGCCGGTGCTGCCCCCGCGGCGCTCCGGCATGGGAATGATCTCGGCCTTGCCGAGGAAGACCGCGACCCGATCCGTGGGCTTGGCGCCCTGCCCGAGCCAGTAGCGAATCCGGTCCTGGTCCATGATGACGCGCTCTGGATCATCGGCAGCCAGCAGCGGCCGGTAGACGCCGACACGTTCGATGAAGCGGCCATCTCGCGGTGAACGCGAATCGGCGACGACGATTCTGTACATCGGGCGCTTCTTGGCGCCGCCACGTGACAGGCGAATCTTCAGGGCCATGAACCAGAACCTCCAGGAGGCAGAACTTGCGAATGAGGGACCGCAGGAGACGCCGCTGCCTGATCACCGACCACCAACACGATAAGGAGAAGGCCAGAGGCGTCAGCGCCACTACGTAATGGCGACAGGCGCCGTTGGCAAGCCAATATTGGCCTTTACGACTGCGGGCGGTCTGCCAGAATGGAGCGGCGGATCAATCAATCGGAATGCAGGTCATCATGTCGGGTGAGGGATCGTTCAAGCCTTTCGATTCGGGTGTTGTCCCGCGCTACCAGGAGCCTGCGAGCTTCATGCGCGCCCAGCGTCACCCGGTCTCCCGCCGTCTCGACATTGCCCTTGCCGGCGTGCCGTTCGATACCGGTGTCACCTTTCGTTCCGGGGCCCGCCATGGTCCGGCAGCGGTGCGCGAGGCGAGCCGGCTCATCCGGGCGGTCAATCCGGCAACCAGGGTGGCGCCCTTCGACCTGTGCAACATCGCCGATGTCGGGGATGCGCCGACCCATCCCCTCAAGGTCGAGGAAAGCTGCGACATGATCCAGGCCTTCTTCGCCGAGATCCATGAGGCCGGCGCCTGGCCCCTTTCCATCGGCGGCGATCACACGGTGCCGCTTCCCATCCTGCGCGCCATTGCCCGTGATGAACCGCTGGGTCTCTTCCATGTCGATGCCCATGCCGACACTTTCGACAGCTTCATGGGAACGAAGATCAACCACGCCACCTTTGTCCGCCGCGCCGTCGAGGAAGGGCTGGTTGATCCGGCGCGGACCATCCAGGTCGGGCTGCGCGGCACCCGCTACGGCGACGACGACATCGACTACGGCAACGAGGTCGGCATGACTATGGTGCCGATGGACGAGTACGAGGCGATGGGACGGGAGAGTTTCATCGACCTTGCCCGCACCGTCCTTGGCGACCGGCCCTGCTATCTGACCATCGATATCGACGGCCTTGATCCGCGGGACTGCCCGGGAACCGGGGTTCCGGAGCCTGGCGGCATCTCCATGCGCGACATGCAGGTCATCCTGCGCAGCTTCACCGGACTCAACGCTGTTGGCGGCGATGTCTGCGAGGTGTCCCCGCCCCACGACCCGATCGGCATCACCTTCGTCAATGTCGCCAACCTGATGTTCGAAATGGCATGCGTGATGGCCCGCAACAGAAACGGGAGTTGATGATGCAGACTTGGAATCTCGAAGGCCGCAGGATCGTCAACTGGAAGACCTGCGACTGGCAACCCTATCCCGGACTTGACGGAGCGGAACCTGGCCTCTCCTGGTGCCCCATCCGCGCCGAACCCGGACGCGACGTCGGCTACTTTCTCATGAAGGTCGAGCCCGGCTCCGGTGCCGCATTGCATCTCCACAGTGCCGGGGAAGATTTCATCATGCTCGAGGGCGAACTCGTCGACGGCGATGGCACCGTGCTGCGGGAAGGCGATTGCGTGAGCTATGCGCCGGGAACCCGCCATCGCACGCACTCGCCCGGGGGCTGCACACTGCTTGCCGGCGTCAAGGGTCCGATCTCCACGATCGAGGGCGATGACGAACTGGAGACCTTGCGCGAGGGCCGCACCATCGTGAACTGGCGCGACGGCGGCTTTGTGCCCTATCCCTCGCTGCCAGATGATTCCGCCGCGATCCAATGGCTGCCGGTGCGGGCGAATGCCGAAACCGGAGAGGGATTCTATCTGATCAGCTTCGAACCTGGCGGTTCCTCGACGCTGCACGAGCATACCGACTTCGAGGAGTTTGCCATGCTTCAGGGAACCCTGACCGATTGCGACGGAACGACCTACGTCGAGGGCGACTGCATCAGCATGCCGCCCGGAAGCTCGCACTTTTCCCGTTCGTCCGAAGGCTGCGTCGTCATCGACATGATTTCCGGCCCCCTGCGCGTACTCGAGCAGTAGACGGCTCCCCTGTTCATGGATCCCGCGACGAGGGCCTGATGCCCCTGTTCCTGCAGCGCTACGTCCGTTTTGTCGAAGCGATCAGTCGTCAGGTGGGCGAGGCGGCGATGTATCTCGTCTTCGTCCTCATGGCCATTCTCCTCTATTCGGCGTTCTCCAAGGCCTTTCTCCTGCCGGCGCTGTGGACGCTCGAGATGGCCCAGTTCACCATGGTCGCCTATTTCATTCTCGGCGGGCCCTACTCCATGCAGCGTGGCGAGCACGTCCGCATGGATCTCCTCTATTCGACCTGGACACCGCGCACCAAGGCGACGATCGATGTCGTCACCGTGCTGTTCCTGCTGTTCTACCTTGGCGTCCTTCTCTACGGCGGCATCAACAGCACGACCTATGCTCTCGTCGTGGGTGAACGCAGCTACTCGGCCTGGGCGCCCTACATGGCTCCGATCAAGATCCTCATGTGCCTGGGTGTCGTTCTGATGATCCTGCAGACCACGGCGGTCATGCTGCGCGACATCGCCCGCGCCCGCGGCATCGAGTTCTGATGGACTACGAACTCATCGCCATTCTGATGTTCTCCAGCATGATGGTCATGCTGATGACGGGCCAGCGCGTCTTCGGTGCGATCGGGTTTGTGGCGGTCGCCGCGGCTCTGGCGCTCTACGGCACGGGCGGCGGCGAGTTCGGCTTCTCCGCAGCGATGAAGCTGATGAAGTGGTACCCCCTCATCACCCTGCCGCTCTTCATCTACATGGGGTTCATCCTCTCCGAGTCACGCCTGGCGGACGATCTCTACTCCATGTTCCACGTGTGGATGGGGCCGGTCAGGGGCGGTCTCGCGATCGGTACCATTCTCCTCATGGTGGTGATTTCGGCGATGAACGGACTGTCGGTGGCCGGCATGGCGATCGGCGCCACCATTGCGCTGCCGGAACTGCTGCGACGGTCCTATGACAAGATCATGGTGACCGGGGTCATCCAGGCCGGCTCGTCGCTGGGCATTCTGGTGCCGCCCAGCGTCGTCCTCGTGCTCTACGGCATGATCGCCCGGCAGCCGGTCGGCCAGCTGTGGCTGGCAGGCGCCTTGCCGGGGCTGATGATGGCGGCGCTCTTCATCGTCTACATCGCCGCGCGCTGCCAGGCCCAGCCCCACCTCGGACCGCCGCTGTCGGCGAAGGATCGCCAGGTCAGGCTGGCGGAGAAACTGCGCCTGCTGAGGGCCGGCATCCTTCCCTTCTTCATCTTCTTTTCGATGACGGGCCTCTTCCTCGCCGGCATCACCTCGCTGGTCGAGAGCTCGGCGGTCGGCGCCGTCACCACCACCATCGCCGCGTGGATTCGTGGCCGTCTGACCCGCGAGGTCCTGCAGACCAGCCTGAAGAAGACCCTGGGCGTATCCTGCATGTTCATGTGGATCATCATGGCCGCGCTTTGTTTCGGCGCCGTCTTCGATGGTCTCGGTGCGGTGCGGGCCATCGAGGGATTCTTCCTCGACCAGCTGGGACTGGGACCCTGGGAAGTCCTCATCCTCATGCAGCTGTCCTTCATCCTGATGGGGACCTTTCTCGACGACACCGCGATGCTGGTCATCGTCGCACCGCTCTATGTGCCCCTGGTGCGGGCCCTGGAGTTCGATCTCATCTGGTACGGCGTGCTCTATACGATCACCTGCCAGATCGCCTACATGACGCCGCCCTTCGGCTACAACCTGTTCCTCATGCGCGCCATGGCGCCGCCGGAGATCCGTCTCATCGACATCTACCGGTCGATCACCCCGTTCGTCCTCGTGATGATCCTGGCGCTGGCCCTCGTCATGGCCTTCCCGCAGATCGCTCTCTGGCTGCCCGGACTGGTCTACGGCAACTGACGAGGGCCCGGGACCACCTGCAACCGTCACGCAGTGTCTTGTCGCACCATCTGCCAGAAATGATGCCGAATTTACCATGCGAATTGCCCACAACATGGATAGATTGCAAGGATGATACCGAGGTTGATCGCACCTGACGTCAAGCGTGCTCTCGACCATCAGGCAGCCGTGGCACTCATCGGACCACGGCAGGTCGGCAAGACGACCCTCGCACTGGACATCGCCCGAACGCGAGACTCGCTCTACCTCGACCTGGAAGACCGGGACGACCGCAACCGGCTCGGCGAGCCTGCGCTCTTTCTGGATCACGTGGAAGACCGGCTTGTCGTCCTGGACGAGATTCACCGGTTGCCGGACATCTTCCAGGCATTGCGCGGGATCATCGACAGGGGCCGCCGCAGATCGAAGGGAAAGGGCCGGTTCCTCATTCTCGGCTCGGCGTCCATTGGAGCGCTGCGTCAGTCGGGAGAGTCGCTTGCCGGGCGTATCTCATACATCGACCTCGCGCCGCTCTCGGCGCTGGAGGTGGAGGATGACCGAAGGTCGCGCGAGCGGTTGTGGATGCGTGGCGGGTATCCGCGGAGCTACCTCGCGGCGAGCGACACGGACAGCCTGGCACTGCGGCGGGACTTCATCCGCACGTGCCTGGAGCGTGATGCCGCCACGTTCGGCCCACGCATTCCCGCCACCACCCTGGAACGGCTGTGGACGATGCTGGCCCACCTCCAGGGAACGATGCTCAATGCTTCCACGCTTGCACGGGCGCTGGACGTCAGCGCACAGTCGGTGACCCGCTACATCGATCTTCTGGTCGACCTGCTGCTGGTCCGCCGGCTGGTGCCATTTCACGCCGACGTCGGCAAACGCCTTGTCAGGGCGCCGAAAGTCTACGTGCGGGACAGCGGACTGGTGCACGCCCTCCTGGGCATCGCCTCACTGGAACAGCTCGCCGGTCATCCGGTCGTCGGAGCAAGCTGGGAAGGCTGGGTCATCGAGACGTTGCTCGCCAGCCTGCCACCTCGCTCCACGCCGGGGTTCTACCGGACGAGCGCGGGCGCCGAAATCGACCTCGTCATCGAACACGCCGGCGGCACGCTCTGGGCCGTTGAGATCAAACGCTCACTTTCCGCCCGGGTCAGCCGCGGCTTCCATGTCGCCTGCCGGGATCTGAAGCCGGAGCGGGCCTTTGTCGTGCATGCCGGAGACGACCGCTATCCGGTGTCCCGCACCATCGAGGCCATCGGCGTCCGCGAACTGGCCGCGGAACTGCAGGCCCGCTCCTGAACGCCGTCTCCAACTCCATTGGCCGGTGGTGCGCGACCTGACATAATCAGGTCAATCGATCCTTCCGGGATCATCAACCCATGACAAACAGGGGGCCTGACATCATGACCAAGACGAGACGTACCTTCCTCAAGACCGGCGCCGCGGCGACGGTCGGCGCCGGTGCCGCCCCCCCTTGCCCCCCCCCCCGGCCAATGCCATAGAATAATAAA
>JAPPGE010000096.1:39684-64896 GCA_028821455.1 bacterium
CCCAATCAAAACCGGGGGCCCTTAAAAATTCACAACCACCTCACTACCCTCCCACACCCCCGGCGCGGGGGGCCAGGTCGGCGCCGGTGCCGCCGCCCTTGCCGCACCCGCCGTGCATGGCCAGTCGATGATTCGCTGGCGGCTCCAGACCTATGCCGGTCCGGCTCTGGCCGAACACGTGATCAAGCCCGCGGTAGACGCCTTCAACCAGGCCGCCAACGGCGAGATGGAAATCGAGCTCTTCTTTGCCGACCAGCTTGTTCCCACGGGCGAACTCTTCCGCGCCATGCAGAACGGGACGATCGACGCGGTGCAGTCCGATGACGATTCGATCGCCGCACCCACCGATGTCTCCGTCTTCGGCGGCTATTTCCCGCTGGCGCTGCGTTACAGCCTCGATGTTCCGGTGCTGTTCAGCCAGTACGGTCTGGGCGAGATCTGGGATGAAGCCTATTCGGAGGTGGGTGGCGTCAAGTGGCTTTCCGCCGGCGCCTGGGATCCCTGCCATTTCGCCACCAAGGATCCGATCCACTCCCTGGCGGATCTCGAGGGCAAGCGGGTGTTCACCTTCCCGACTGCCGGCCGCTTCCTGCAGAAGTTCGGCGTCGTTCCGGTCACCCTTCCCTGGGAGGACATCGAGGTCGCGGTGCAGACCGGCGAACTCGACGGGGTCGCCTGGTCCGGCATCACCGAGGATTACACGGTGGGCTGGGCGGACGTGACCGACTACTTCCTCACCAACAACATTTCCGGAGCCTGGATCGGTCACTTCTTCGCCAACGAAGACCGCTGGAACGAGTTGCCGGACCATCTGCAGACCATCTGGCGCCTTGCCATGGATTCATCGCACTACTACCGCCAGTACTGGTACTGGGGCGGCGAGGCCCATCTGCGGACACAGGGCACCAAGATGTCGCTGACCACCATCCCCGATGACGAGTGGGCCCAAGTCGAGGCCGAGGCCGTCAAGTTCTGGGACGAGATTGCCGCGACCAGCGAGCGCGCTGCCCGCGTCGTCGGCATCTTCCGCCAGTACAACGAGGTCATGGCCCAGGCAGGCAAGCCGTACCGCTACAGCTGATCCATCAACGATTGCCAGCATCCCCTTGGTCTCGCCAAAGGGGGTGCTGGCCCGTCAGACCGGTCCTCCAACGACATCCGCCGCATCCCCGCTATCGTTGGCGGTCGAATTGACTCAAGTGTCTGATTGACCGGGCCCATGGTGCTGGGCCGTCCTGAGCGAGCGGGCGCGGGGCACCATCGACGAAGCGGTCGAGAGTGCGTCCCGTCGCAGGACTGTCAGGTTGCTGGTGCCAGTCTCTCGACGTGAATGTGGCGCGCCTTCTTCTTTGCCTGAACCAGTTCCCAGGTGGACTGAAGCCGATACCATGTATCGGCGCCTCCGCCGAATGCCTTGTCCAGCCGGATCGCCATGTCCGGAGAAACTCCCGAACGGCAATTGACGATATCCGACAGTTGCTTGCGACTGACCCCGAGTTTGCGTGCTGCTTCGGTCACGCTGAGCCCCAAAGGTTCCAGGCAGTCGTGACGCACCGATAGACCAGGGTGCGGAGGATTCTTCATGGGTATCGCTAGTTCCTTCTCAAGTCAGCGATAGTCGACAAGGTCCACGTCCCTGACGTTGCTCCCGTCACAACGGTGGGCGGACAACTTGGTACTTGGATCTGGTTTGGCTGGCATGGTCAATTCCCGTTCAACGCGGCCTGGTCGTCGTCATCGTCGGGCGGGAAGATCCCGATCGCGATACCCAGCGAGTAGTCCCCTTGGAAGGCGTCCCGCATGGCTCTCGAGATCAGCTCCGCGCGTTTCCGTTCCGATGGAGACGCGGTGCGCAGGTTGAGGAACGTGTTTTCCGTCCAGCGGGCTGCCTTGCCGGCGGAACGGTTTGAGGGAGGTCTAGCCATCGCGTGGTGATCCTACTCCCATTGGACCGCCTCTGCCATGATGTGGTTCGCGGGCCGGCCGTTGATCGTGCCCTGCGCCACCTTCAGCACCCACAACGGCGTGCCGGGCGGAAAGACGATGCGCCGATTGCCAGACACGCTTTGCCCGTCGCAGTGGGTTCGCGGTGTTCCTCGGCAATGCCGGAGCCCGCAGGGCGAGCACCCTCGCGCTCTCGATCGGGCTGCCCGAAGAGGAAGGAGCAATGCAATGGCGAACTTCTATCTGGTTCTTTGCGTGTTGGGCGTGGTCGTGCCCTACGGTTTCTTCCTGCCGTGGCTTCTCGACCACGGGCTCGATCTGCCGCTCTTCGTCACCGAGCTGCTGTCCACGCGTGTAGGCGCGTTCTTCGGCGCAGACGTGATCGTTGCCGCTGTCGCCCTGTTGGGCTTTGTGGCTGCCGAAGGGCGGCGGGCCGGGGTGAAGGGTCTTTGGGCGCCCGTGCTCGGAACAATCTGCGTTGGCGTCTCGCTCGGACTGCCGCTCTTTCTCTACCTGCGGGAACGCGCCCGCGCCAGGGGTTGAGGAGCGGCCGCGAGGATTCAGGCCCGGCCGGTTGCCTCGCCGTCAGCGAAGAGCTTCGATCCCCGCTCGTCGATGATCTGCTTTGCCTTGCGAACCGAATTCGTCACGGCATCCTCGTGCGTCGCGAACGTGTCGGCGCGAGTGAAGGTACGTTCCCAGTCGCCATCGTCGCGTTGCTGGATAATGGTGCCTGCAATTCGCCATTGCTGCCCTTCTCGTTCAGGCGCCGGGTGAATGAGAAACCCCTCGTAGGCCTCGGCCTCGTTGCTTCCGGCGGGTTGCTTCTCCTCACCGCCGGACTGCCCGGTGAGGCCCTTGAGAATTCGCGATACGAACGACGCCATGATCGCAATCCCTGTTGTCCCAGGGACCAGACAACCACCTGACTGCGGTGAAGTCCACCGTCCGAGTCGGAGTCCAAATGGCATGCTGTTCGAACAAGGGCCGCTACCGGATGTGTCAAGCCTGCTCCTTGGGCGGTCCCGTTCTTGACCGAAGCGTGGCAAGCTCAGTCGAGTTCGGTCGCGATCAGTTCGGCAAAGGCGCCGTCGCGCACCATCGCCGAGACCACCTCGATGTCCGGCGCCATCAGACGGTCCTCGTCCCAGAAGGGCACCCGCTGCCGGACCAGTTCGTGCGCCTGCGCCAACGTCTTGGAGGTCCGGAGTGGCCGGCGGAAATCGATCCCCTGGGCCGCTGCCAATAACTCGATGGCGATGATATCGGCGAGATTGTCGTTCATGCCGGCGAGTCGCCGTGCCGCATGGGTCGCCATGGACACGTGATCCTCCTGGTTGGCCGAAGTCGGCATGCTGTCGATGGAGGCTGGTGCCGCTCGTTGCTTGTTCTCGGCGGCAAGGGCCGCGGCGGTGACGTGGGCGATCATGAAGCCGGAGTTGACGCCGCTGTCCTCGACAAGGAAAGACGGCAGTGAACTCATGCTCCCGTTCGTGAGCAGCGCCGTGCGCCGTTCGGACATCGAGCCGATCTCGGCCAGCACCAGGGCAAGGATGTCGGCCGCCATGGCCACCGGCTGGGCATGGAAGTTTCCGCCGGAGAGGACGTCGCCCTCATCGCAGAACACCAGCGGATTGTCGGTCACCGCGTTGGCCTCGCGCAGCAGCACATCGCCGACCGATCGCAGATGATCGAGGCAGGCGCCCATCACCTGAGGCTGACACCTCAGTGAGTAGGGATCCTGTACCCGATCGCAATCCTCGTGCGACTTGCGGATCTCGCTGCCGCGCAGGAGATTGTGGTAGACGGCTGCGACCCTGGTCTGCCCCACCTGCCCGCGCGCCGCGGAAATGCGCGGATCGAAGGGCGTGTCGGCACCCAGGGACGCATCAACCGAAAGGGCGCCGGCCACGACGGCTGCTGCAAAGTTGCGTTTTGCCCGGATCAGGCCATCAAGTGCAAGCGCCGCGGAGACCTGCGTTCCGTTGAGCAGTGCCAGGCCCTCCTTGGCGGCAAACGTCACCGGCTCGAGGCCGACACGCCTGAGCGCCGCGGAGGCCGGCACTGTCTCGCCACCCATGCGCACCTCGCCGTAGCCCAGGAGAACGGCGCTTAGGTGAGCCAGAGGGGCGAGGTCGCCGGACGCGCCTACCGATCCCTTGGCCGGAATGACGGGGAGCGCATCGTGGTTGTAAAGCCGGACAAGCGCCTCGATGGTCGTTCGCTGGCATCCGGAAAGACCAAGGGTGAGCGCGTTGATCTTGAGTGCGAGAACCAGTCGCACAATGGGGTCAGGCAGGGGCACACCGGTGCCGGCCGCATGGCTGAGCACGATGCGTCGTTGCAGGTCGTTGATGCGGTCGCGCGAGATCGCTGTCCGCGCGAGGCTGCCGAATCCGGTGTTGATGCCGTAGACTCTGGCGTCGCCTGCGGCAACATCGAGTACGAGTTTCGCTGAACGCTCGACCTCAGCCCAGGCCTGCTCCTCGACGGCCACGGCAAGTCCACCCGACCGAAGGCGCTCGATGTCGGAAAGAGACAGCGCTCCCGGCGTCAGGGTCAGGGTCTCGGGCATAAGTCCCTCCTCAAGCAGCGGCATTCGCCGTGTTTACACTGTAGAGGCCAGATGCGAACAGCGTAGGAACAGTCATTGTGGGAACAGGAGCCCAGCAAGACACGGCGCAACGGGCCTGGTCTGACACGCTGACACCTTGTTCGTGCAGCGCATCGGGGACGCTTGTTCAACCATCTTCTTTGCGCGCGTCGGGGCTTGCTGGAGATCTCAAGGCCGCCGCGGGCAGTGTCAAGGTGGCGATGCGCCAAACGGAACACGACTGCAAGCAGTCGCTCCAATGATCATGCGCAAGGAACTCTCCCGCCCTGCTGGGGACCCGGATCACACTTGACCCGCCGTGGCGCGGAATCAGCTTGGCCGGGTTCAGGGTTGCAGGCTTTCGATGTCTGGCCCCCCGGGGCTGAAGGACTCTGATGGTCAGACCGGATCCATCAGCGAGATGGCCTCGGCCATGGCGATGGTCTCGAGTTGATAGGAGAAATCGGCGGCACTGTCGTCCTCGAGGACACTGAAGAACGCCACCACGGTCCCGCTGTCGGGATCAATGAAGAGAAACTGGCCACCCCAGCCACCATGGCCGACCCAGCGGCCGTTGGTGCGCATCTGGTTGCCGTAGGTGATGTGGTCGGCCGGTGGCGCATAGCGCGGACCGGTCTGGGCCCTGGTAGCGTGGATGAAGGCCTCGCTGCCGATCTTCTCGCCGTGGATGCCCCGACCGCCGCGAACGAAGATGAGACCATAGCGTGCCAGGTCGCGGGCGCTCATCGACACTCCGCCGTTGAGGTTGGGCACGCCGTCGCGGTCGCACGACAGCCAGAACGTGTCCTCGATGCCCGCACCCTCGACGATGTCGATGAAGTGATCCCTCAGTGGTTGCTTCGCCGCCCTCTCGGCGACCCAGCCGACGACATCGGTATTCGCCGACTTGTACTGCGGCTCGCCGGAATGGTTGGAGAGGTCATCGCTTGCGATGCTGCAAAGAAAGGACCGGTTCACGGACTCTTTCCCGTCACCAGCCGGCAACCGCCAGCCCATGGCGACTCCGTGGTCGGCAAGAGCTGTCGTCATCGGATCGGAGTAGTCTTCCGCATAGTCGTTGACGATATTCATGTCCATGACGTCCTGGATCGTCGCGTCGGCGTAACCGCTGCCGATCTCCGGCAGGTGCTCGCCGACACGTGAGCGCATGTCGAGACGCCCGTCCTCGACGAGGCGGCCGATCAGCAGGTTCATGGCCGTCTTCGAGATGGACATGACCGTGTGGGGGCGGTCAGGGCCGAAGTCGGGCGCGTAGGCCTCGAACACGAGCTCGTCGTGGCGCAGCACCACCATGGCGGAAAAGAAGGTGGTCCCCGTCAGGCGCCGGACCTCGGGCATGTCGCCGATCCTACGGTCGATGCGGCGGTTGAGTGTCAGAACGTTCGGACTCCTCAGGAAGAGACCGTAGCGCGTCAGCCGCCACAGGTTGTGGAACCCCTGACGCCGGTTGCCGGAGGTGACCCATGCTTCCCGCTGGTCCGGGCCGACGACGAGGTCGGGATTGGCAATGATGGCGCTCATCGAGTTTCTCCTCTCGGGACCACTTCCTGGCCGGCTTCTTCCGGCTCGTCATCGATCATCTCCGCCGGAAAACCGGGGGCAAGAACCGAGACGCCGCAGGCTTCCTCGAGCCTGCGGATGATGTTGGGGGACCATTCCCTCGGGCCGTAACGCGTCTCGCCGTCCTGGAAGATCTCGACCAGCTTCGGCGCAATCTCGACGGGGACTCCGGCCCGTTCGGCGATCGTCTGGAAGATTCCGATGTCCTTCGACACCAGGTCCATCGTGAAGTTGATGTCACGGCTGCCGTTGAGGATGACCTGGCTTTCGGTCTCGTGGACGAACGAGTTGCCCGAGGAAATGCGGATCGCCTCGTAGGTGGTGGAAAGGTCCATGCCAGCCACCTTCGAGGTTATGAGTGCTTCCGAGAGGGAGACGAGATTGGCCGTTGCCAGGTAGTTGGTGACCACCTTGAGGATGGATGCGGATCCCAGCGGTCCGGTGTGAAGGATGCGCCGGCCCATCGCCTTGAGCAGTGGAAGCATGCGTTCGAAGACACGGCGCTCACAGCCGGCGAAGATGGCAATGTTGCCCGTCGCCGCCCTGTGGCATCCACCGGAGACGGGACAGTCGACGGCGTCGCCGCCCGCGGCCTCGACCAGCGCTGCGAGACGACGGACTTCCGCTCCGTCGGTGGTGCTCATTTCCGCCCAGATGCCTCCCGCGTGAAGGCCGGCGAGGATGCCGTCCTCGGCCTCCATGACTCTGGCCGATGCCGCCGGGGACGGCAGGCACGTGATCACCACGTCGCATGCGCGGGCCATATCCTGGGGACTCTCCGCCCAGGCGGCGCCTTTCTCGAGGAAGGGGCGCGCAGCATCGCGGTCGAGGTCTCTCACCACGAGGTCGAATCCGTTGCGCTGGAGGCTTCCTGCGAGCTTGCCTCCGACATTGCCCAGCCCGATGAAACCGACCTTCATGATGGGGTACTCCGCGCCACGATCACGAAATCCTGCACCGCCGCCAGGCCGGTGTCGACACGTTCCCGTGCATCGTTGCCGGCCGGCATCCCTTGACCGGCGCCGGAGCCGACGATGACAATGGCCAGAAGACAGGGACGGCACCAGGAGGGAACAGTGGGCGACGAGCGCGACATCTTCTGGGACGAACGGGACCTCCCCAGACCCACACGCGATCCATTGCAGCTCAAGCGTGACATGGACCGGTGGGGATACTGCATGATTGCCGAGGCGGTGGCCGCCGACACGCTACGGGTCATGCGCGAACGCCTCGAGGAACTTGCCGGAACCGAGGCGGGAATGGGCGACCATGTCTTTGCCGACAGGGTCAACGCCGCCGACAGCAGCAACCAGTGGGTCCTCATGCTCATCAACAAGGGCGAGGTCTTCCTGCGCGCCGTCGACCATCCCGACACGCGGCCGATTCTCGAACACCTTCTGGGCCCCGAATACCTGCTGAGCGAATCGTCCGCGCACCTCACTCGTCCGGGCAATCCGGCGATGGCCCTTCACACGGACCAATGGTGGATGCCGCCGCCCGTAATGCCGGGAGAACGTCATCAGCCCGGTGGCACGATCACTCGCGAGGGTGCGGTCCAGGGGCCACTCAGGAAGGCGACGCAGGCGATCGCGGCCCCCATGGTCGCCCAGACCATGCTCTACGTCTCGGATTTCACGGAAGCCAACGGCGCCACCCGCCTGGTGCCCGGGAGCCACATGACCGGCAGTCAGCCGGATCAGTCCGTGCCCCACGTGGTCCCCTCGATTGCCGCCGAGGGACCGGCGGGCACGATCGCCATCTGGGAGGGCCGGACCTGGCATTCGGCGGGGCCCAATACCTCGAACGAGACGCGATACGGGATGCCGACGCTCTACGCCGCACCTCAGATGCGGACACTCATGAACTTCACGATCGGCACCCGCGGCGGCATCGTGGATGAAGCACCGGAGCGCCTGCGTCAGCTTCTCGGGTTCAGGATCTGGAGCGGCTACGGTTCGACCGGCGAAATGGGCGCCGAGTGGGCCCGTTCGGGCGATGCCATCGCGGCCGACATGGACCGCCGCAACACCGGTGACCCCAGTTTGGTGCACCCGGATTGAGGCGATGACCACCATGATGGCCGGGGCTGTGGGTGGATTCGTGACCGCCCCTCGCTCCAGGTGCGACAGGTACGCTCCGGTCCTTTACACATGGACGGTGGATGCAACGGACGAAAGCGATGCCACGGTCAACGTTGCAATCTGACGAGGTGCCGGGCCACGTCGCCCGTGACCTTTTTTCTGCGACCGTCTATTCCGGAGAACGCAGGATCGAGGCACCGGCCTTCGATCTGCCGCCGGACCTGAAACCGAACACGCGGCTCAAGATGGACGGCCTGGAGTTCCTGTCGAAAATTCCTCCGGGCGTGATTCCTGTTGCCTTCCTTGACCCTCAATACCGGGGAGTGCTGGACAGACTGGCCTACGGCAATGAAGGCAAGCGGCGCGGCCAGAAGCGGGCCGCGCTGATGCAGATGCCGGATGACGTCATAGGCCGTTTCATCCTTGGCATAGACCGGGTTCTGATGCCTTCCGGCCACCTCTTCCTGTGGGTCGACAAGTTCCATCTGTGCCAGGGAATTCGGCCATGGCTGGAGAACACGAGCCTCGGCATCGTCGATCTTGTCACGTGGGACAAGGGCATGTTCGGTATGGGATATCGAACACGGCGGCGGGGCGAACACTGCGTCGTGCTGCAGCAGGAACCCCGCAAGGCAAAGGGAGTGTGGAAGGTCCACAACATCCCCGATGTCGTGCGCGAAAGGATCACGCGGAAGAGCCATACCCATGCCAAGCCGGTGGGCCTCCAGGGTGACCTGTTGTCTGCCGTTACCAACGAGGGCGACTTCGTGATCGATCCGGCTGCCGGTTCTTTTTCCGTTCTGACTGCCGCCGTGAGCCGCGGCCGCACCTTCCTTGGCTGCGATGTGAATGGGTAGAGGAACACGACACGAGCCTCTCCGGTCGTTCGCAGTCATGGATGGCTGGTCACCCGACGATTCCTGACCAAACGCGGACTTCAGGGCTCTTGGGCGATCAGTTGCACATTCCTCGTGCTCTGGATCTGTCAGGCGCTTTGCGATTTGAGGATGTCAAGCTGCCCTGGGCGCGACTTCCCGATCAATGACGCGCCGTACAGTGCGCTCGGCTACGTCGAGGTCGTAACGGGCCTGTAGATTGATCCAGAACTCCGGCGTTGTCCCGAAGTAGCGTGCCAATCGTAGCGCAGAATCGACAGTGACGGCGCGGCGTCCACGCACGATCTCGTTCAGCCGCGGGCGCGATACCTTGATGTCCCGGGCCAATCGATAGACGCTGAGTCTCATCGGTTCCAGGAAGTCGTCGCGCAGGATTGTTCCGGGATGCACCGGATGCAATCGCCGGCCCGAAGCGACGTCAGAGAAATCAACCTCGAGTCGATCCAGTTCTTCTCGGTCAATGGTCATGTTCGATGCGGCTCCTAGTGATAGTCAACAATCTCGACGTCCCAGGCATCGCCATCACGCCAGTTGAAACAAATGCGCCATTGCGCGTTTACGCGAACGCTATGTTGCCCAAGCCGGTCCCCGCGCAGAACTTCCAACCGGTTGCCGGGCGGGACCCTCAAGTCATCGAGGCGACCAGCCGCATCAATCGCGACCAGTTTGGCGCGAGCCCGTTGCTGAATCTGCACGGGCAATCCGCGAACGGCATGGCCTGCAAAGATGGCCGCCGCATTCTTGCTGGCAAAGCTCTTGATCACGGACAAACGTAACGAAGAACGTTACGTTGTGTCAAGTGCCCCAAGTTTCGGGGGCGTAGATCAGAAGACTGATGGATGAGTGTGGTGATTGCGCCCCCCAGTCACACACCTCGCCCTTCAGTCAGGTTCAGCCGCCTGCCGGTTGTTTCGGCACGTCGGCGAGGGTCGACACCTACTGGCCTCTTTCCAGGATCGCGACTGTCGAAGGTTCGTTCCGGTCCGGGTGCGGTTAACGCGGGATTGAACGCATGCCTTGCAGGGATGTTCATTGCTGGGATGGATGGCCGTACTCTTGTCAACTGGTGGAGTGGGGACGAGGCATGAAGAGACCGCGCATGCTCATTGCCATGCAGCTGGCTCAGACGACGATGGAACGTCTCGCGGAGGCTGGTGACGTCACGGTCATGGATCCGGGGGAGGCGGGGGATGATGCGTTCGAGAGCGCCCTCGCCAGCCATGACGGAGTCCTGTGTTCGGCCATTCAACGCATACCCGATGAGTGTCTCGAACGGGCGTCGAAGCGCTTGAGGGTGGTGAGCAACTTCGGTGTCGGCTACGACAACGTCAACGTGGCGCTGGCGACGCGGTGCGGAGTGAGGGTCTGCAACACGCCGGGCATTCTCAATGACGCGGTCGCGGAACTCGTCATGCTGCTCATTCTCGCCCTGGCGCGCCGCCTGGACGAAGCCTCAGGGTTCGTGCGCGGCGGTCACTGGGGAACGGCGTCATTTCCCCTTGCCCATGACATCTCCGGCAAGACCCTCGGGCTCGTCGGTTTCGGCCGCATTGGCAGGGCGGTCGCCGAACGCGCGCTTGCCTTCGACATGCGTGTGATGGCGAGCGATGTCCGCGATATCGCCGAAGGTCCCTGGGAACAGGTGCCCCTTGCAACCCTTCTCGCCGAAGCGGACTTCGTCAGCGTCCACGTCAACCTGTCTGAAGCCACCAGGGGGCTGATCGGCGAGGAGTCGCTGACGTGCATGAAGCGGTCGGCCTACCTCGTCAACACGTCACGTGGTCCTGTCGTCGATACTGCAGCGCTGCGCCATGCGCTGATCTCGGGCGCAATCGCCGGAGCTGCTCTCGACGTGACGGATCCAGAACCGCCCGCGCCGGACGACCCCCTCCTGTCGATGTCCCAGGTCATCGTCACCCCGCATGTCGGCACGGGGACCGTCGAGACACGCGAAAAGATGGGTGATATGGCGGCAACCAACCTCATCGAGAGCCTGGCAGGGCGCCGGCCTCCGGCGGTCGTCAACCAGGTGGACCTTAAGCTGGCCGGAGAAGCCTGAAGAACGCTGTGTTCCGGGGCCACCGGGCGTGCTGGCGCCTGGTGCGCTGACGGGTTCAGGGGGATTCCGAACGGCGCTTCATCCGTGTCACCGACGGTGCGGTGTCATCTCGTGAACGGTCCCTGGCTGGCAGGAAGGCCTGGAACGAGATGGCTGCAAGGATGATGATGCCGCCGATGATGGTCAGGAGAGTCGGGATCTCGGCAAGGAAGAGAAAGACCCAGAACGGGGACAGGACCGATTCGACCATGGAGAGAACGGTCAGCTCTGCCGCGGGCAGGTGTCGTGCGGCAAGGGTGAAGAGACCGTTGCACACGGCGCTGATGAATATTCCCTGGATGATGCACAGCGCCAGATCGTGGAACGAGATTGAAAGGTGGTCGGCTGTCAGGGCTGCGGCCGCACACGCCATCATGCCCGAGACGGCAACGGACGGCACCATGTCCCGTCCCCGGCCAAAGCGACAGGCGACGATGTAGAACGAGGCGAGGAGCGAGCAGGCAAGCGCCAGAAGATTGCCCTCCCAACTGCCGCCGGCGAATCCTTCCCACACCATGAGGGCGACGCCCGCCATGGCGATGGCCGATGCCAGGGCGGTGCGCCGGCCCATCGGTTCACGCATCACGATCCAGGCGAGCGCACCGACAAAGAAGGGTGCTGTGGCAACCAGGAAACTGATGTTGGCAATGGTCGTGCGCTCGATCGCCATGATGAACGCGATGGAGGCGAATCCGAGACCGGCACCACCGATGACGCCTGGCCAGCCGATGGCCCGGAAGGCGCGCAGCGTGTTGATGCGGTACCTGAAGACAACAAAGGACGTGATGGCCGAAGCAAGGCCAAGACTGCGGTAGAACACGACCTCGAGGGCTCCGGCCTCCTCGATGAGACGGAAGACGAGGCCCGTCGTGCTCCAGCCGGCAGCAAGGACGAGAGCAACGATGACCCAGAGGAGACGGCTTTCTGACCGGAACCAGCTCAGCATGGCGTTGCACCTTCATGCCGATTGCGGACTCCCGGCGGGCAATCCACATGCTATCTCAAGGTCAAAAGCCCCCTGACGTCCAGAGGGTTTCCAGAAAAAAGTGATTCTTCACGCGCCGGGCGTCCGGAACGATGAAGCCTGACTGCGTCCCGCCATCGTCCGGGGGCTGCCGCCACTTTCTCCGGTCAGGCCAAAGGCCGAGGCATCAGCCGCACGCGAAGATTGGCCGGGAACATCGTGAAGGCGAGGCGCTCCTCGACGCCGTCCCCGGCCGGGTGGATGTCGAAGTTTCGCACCAGCATGGCGAGCACTGTGCGGATCTGCGTGAGAGCGATGTTGCGGCCCGGACAGAGCCGCGGGCCGGCGCCGAACGGCAGGAAGGCGCGCGGGTCATGGGGTGAAGGCTTGTCCCTGGAAAGCCAGCGTTCGGGATCGAAACGGCGGGCATCGGCGAAGTGCTCCCCGCGCGTGGCTTCGCGGCGGACCAGCATCATGATTGCAGTGCCTCGAGGAACGTGGCAGCCCATGAGTTCGACGTCGCTGACCGGTTCCAGGACGTGAAGCGGCGCCACCGGCTTGAGGCGCATGACTTCGTTGTTGAAGGCATCGATGAATGGAAGCTGCTTCGTCTGTTCCAGGGTTTCGATGGCATCAGCCGGTGCGATGATCCTGTCGACCTCCTGGCGTGCCCGGTCGAAGTGTTCCGGATACTGCATGAAGTAGTGAACGGCCCAGCCGGTGGAGTTGGCAGTCGTGTCCTCACCGGCCAGCAGCAGTGTTCCGGCGTTGGCAAAGATCTCCGCATCGGTAAAGCCCGAACCCTCGTCCTCCAGGGCAGCGAGAATGGCTTCGATGAAATTGGTCGGCTCGGGCTTGGCCGCCATGCGCTCCCTGGCGGTGCGGACCATGGCGTTGACCTCCTCCTCGAGACGATCGAGCGCCCGGGCGAGCGTCCTGTCCGAAGGCATCGGCACATAGCGCCAATAGGGAAATGGCGCATTGACCCGGCGATGCAGCACGGGGAACACCTTGTCGAGATGTTGCTGGATCACGGGCCCGGGGGTCTCCAGTGTGTTGGCGTCGATACCGAAGGCAAGGCCGATGGTGACGTCGACGGTGAAACGCATGAGATCGCTGCAGAGATCGATTGTGTCCCCTCGATCGGCTGCCTGTTGCCAGCGTCGCCGCAGGCGTTCGGCCGACATGACCAGGTGTGGGAAGAAATCCTCGAGATGCGCGCGATTGAGCGCGGCGGCAACGATCCGGCGCTGACGCCGCCAGTCGTCGCCTTCAGCGGCAAAGACGCCCTTCAGCCTCATTTCAGTCGCGACCGCTTCCAGCGCCCGCGTGCGCCGGAACGCCTGCGGGCGCTGAACGAGGAGCCTCTGGATCGTCGCCCGGTCCGACACCACGACAACATCGGAAGGCCCCATACGGACCCGGTAGATCGGACCGTAACGGTCCGCCCATTTCTCGAGATGCAGATGCAGTCTCGAAAACCGGATCTGGTGAAGGTTGCCGATCAACGGGAGGCCACCCGGTCCGGGGAGATTCCGGATCCCGGCCGGTGTCGAGGCGGTGTCCTGGTACAGTGTCATGGTGATCTCCCGAATCTGAAGAACCTGGCGCCGACCGACTCCTCTGGAGGAGATGTCACCATGCCGCAGGCCGCGCCGCAACCGCTGCTTGACAGCGAATTCTTGACAAGATCGGAAAGGGTCGGGAATCGGGGAAGCCGCCAAGAGCGTTGTTCCAGCGGCATGGGCGCAAGGAACCTCAGCCCTCACCCCGGCAATCTCCCCTCCCGGATGAGGGGGGAATCCCCTTTCAGAGCGGATACGAGGGGCGGCGTCGACGAACGGTCAGGTGGTCTTCGCCTTGCTTGGCCGAAACAGCCACGCGCCCAGCGCCGGCAGCAGGACGACGGCGCCGACCATGTTGACCAGGAACATGAACGTGAGCACCGTGCCCATGTCGGCCTGGAACTTCAGCGGTGCCACGGTCCATGTCGCGACGCCTGCCGCCAGGGTGAGGCCGGTCAACACGACGCCCGCCCCGCTGGTGGCCAGCGCCCGTTCGTAGGCCGCGGCGAAGTCGAGGCCCTCCGCGAGGTGGGTTCGCAGCCGTCCGTAGATGTAGATCCCGTAGTCCACCCCGATTCCCACCCCGAGCGCCACGACCGGCAGGGTGGAGACCTTGAGTCCGATCTCAAGCAGCGCCATGAGCGCGTAGGCAAGGAGAGAGACCACGGCGAGCGGCACGACGATGCACGCTGTTGCCGCCATGGAACGGAAGGACACCAGGCACAGCACAATGACCGCAGCGTAGACGTAGGCGAGGATCGGGAACTGCGACGCCTCCACCTCCTCGTTGGTCGCTGCCATGACCCCGACGTTGCCGGAGGCGAGCCGGAAGGTGATGCGCTCGTTGGTGTTCGCGGCATCGAATTCCTTCACCGCGTCGACAACCCGCTTGATGGTCTCGGCCTTGTGGTCGGTAGTGAAGATCGACACCGGCATCACGCTGCAGTCCAGATTGAGCAGGCCGCTGCTCGTCGGCACCGGGGAGACGGCCTGTACGAGCATGTAGTGATTGCGGGGCAAGGTGCGCCACTTGAGGCTGCCCTCGTTCCAGCTTGCGTTGATGGTCCGGGCGACACCGGCAAGCCCCAGCACCGACTGGACGCCATCCACGTTGCGCAGCCGCCATTCGAAGTCGTCGAGGGTGCGCATCACCTCGTAGTCGATGCAGCCTTCCGTCACCGTCTCGGAGATCACCGTCAGCACGTCCACGCCGATCTCGAAGCGGTCGGTGATGACAGCGGAGTCGAGGTTGTACACCGAATCGGCCCGCAATTCCGGCACGCCCTGGTGCTCGTCGCCCACCCGGACCTGCCGGGCGTACTCCCAGCCGACCGCCAGCAGCACTGCGGCCGCGACGATCACCACCGCTGCAGGCCGTCGATGAGCAAGCCGCGCGATCCGCATCCAAACCGGCCGCAGCAGGCCGTCGCGCGCCCGGGCTGCACGGCGATGCTTCTCGTCCGGCTCAACGTAGGAGAGCAACACCGGCAGCAGCGCCAGGTTCGTCAGGATGATGGCGGCCACTCCCAGACTCGCGGTGACCGCGATTTCCCGGATGACCTGCACCTCGATGTGCGAGATGGTGATGAACCCCGCCGAATCGGAGGCGAGCGCCACAGTGCCGGGCAACAGCAGACGGCGGAAGCTCGCCCGCGCGGCGTCCAGACCTGTGGCGCCATCGGCCACCTCCGCGCGGACCGAACTCACCATCTGGACGCCGTGGCTCACCCCGATTGCAAAGACGAGGAACGGCACCAGGATCGACATTGGATCGACGCCGTAACCCAGTGCGGTGAGCCCGCCGAGCTGCCAGACCACCGCGATAAGGGAGCAAGCGAGCGGAGGCGCAGTCAACCGGACCGACCGCGTGTAGGCGTAGACGAACAGGGCGGTGATGAGGAATGCCAGCCCGAAGAACGCCATGACCCGGACCGCGCCATCGGCGATGTCGCCGACCATCTTCGCGAATCCTATGATGTGCAGGTCGACGTGAACATCCACGTCCGCGTCTGCGCTGGCCTCGCGGCGGATGCGCTCCAGTTCGTGTGCAACCTCGATGTAGTCGAGCCGCTCGCCGCTGTTGGGATGGAACTCCTGAAGCTTGGCGGCGACGATGGCGCCGGTGAAGTCGTTCGCCACCAGGCGACCGACGATTCCGGCCTTGATGATGTTCTCCCGCACCCGGGCGAAGCCGGCCTCGGTCGGCTCGAAGTCCGCCGGCAGGACGTTGCCGGCGGCGATGCCGTCCTCCACCACCTCGATGTAGCGCACATTCGGCGTCAGGATGGAGAAGACCTGGGCCCGGTCGACACCGGGAAGGAAGAACATCTCGTCGGTCACCTTGCGCAACGCGGCGAAGAAACCGGGCGTAAACATGTCGCCGTCGCGCGCCATGACCGCGATCAGCACCCGATCCGCGCCGCCGAACTCCTCGCGGTACTCGAGGAAGGTCTGCATGTACTCGTGCTCGACCGGCACCAGCTTGGTGAAACCGGCGTCGACCCGCAGGCCGGACGCGAGCCACCCCATAGCCAGGGTGGCCAGCAGGAATGCCGCCAGCACGAGGGGGCGTCGGGCGAAGAGCAGTCGTTCGATGTGGGCAGTCACACAGGTTCCCCGGGCGTCAGTCCGCCAGACGCCGGATGCCGAACTCACCGATCAGCAGCACGCCGCCGTCCGCGAGCGGCAGTACTGCCGATATCCCCTCGCGCAGGGGAAGCCTTGCAGTCGACACGCTGCGGCCTTCGTCGCGGCTGGTGAGCACACTCCCTTCCAGGCCCGTCACGATGATGGCACCCGACGGCAGCCGGACGGCTCCGGTCAGCAGCGCCTGGGTTCCGGTGGCGAGTTGCGTCCAGGTCTCGCCGCCGTCTGCGGAGCGGAACAGGTGGCCCCTGAGACCGGTCAGCAGCACCTGTTCCTCGTCGAGAGCAATCCCGCCGAACCACGATCCGGCGTAGGGCGAGGGAAGCTCGCGCCAGGTATCGCCTCCGTCGTCAGATCGATAGACGACCCCCGCCTCCGCAGCGATATAGAGGCGCCGGGACGCGGATGGTTGCGTGCCGGTGTCGTCGGCAGCCACGGGTATCAGCGCGTTCAGGTGGAAGTCGTCCTCGCTGACGGAACGACGGGTCCAGGTTTCGCCGCCGTCGGCGGTGGCGAGGAAGTAGCCATAGGCCCCGACCGCGAAGCCGGTGCGTTCGTCGCGAAACCAGACATCGAGCAAAGGAAGCTCCTCCTCCGGCGCCCGGTGCACCACGGACCAGGTCTCTCCGCCGTCGACGGTGCGCAGAATGACCGCGTCGTGTCCGACGGCCCAGCCGGTGCGCTCGTCGTGCATGTGAACCGCCGTGAGCAGGACGCGGATGGGGACCTCCGCCTGGATCCAGCCTGCGCCGTCGTTGGTGGAGACCAGGACATGGCCGCGCTCGCCCACCACCACGAGCCGCGCGCCGGCCACCGAGCCGTCAAGCAGCAGGGATTCGGCCGCCAGCGACACCCTCACTGCCTCCTCGGCTGTCGCGGCAGACGGCGCGAGAAGCGCGAGCAGGGCCACGACCGACGCAAGCCCCGCGGCCGCCGACCGCCGCCACGGCATCGGTCTCGGGGTCATCACGGCCCTTGAGGGAAGGGCGGCGTCGGGAATGTCGAGGCTCAGGCAGCCGACGCCGGACTCGTCACCGCCCTTCGCTGCGCAACGCCGCAGGTGTGAAATTCCGGGAGGTCAGGTCGGAATCCCAGGTGCACATCCGGTACTCGTTGTCGAGGCCGAACGCGAGGTAGCGCCCCGCCTGGAGGTCGGAGTGCACCTCCAGGGTCGGCCACATCAGCGGCTTCTCATAGTAGTTGATGAGGTGGCCTTCCGACACTCGCCAGAGCTGATCGCGGTTGTCGTAGATGTCCGTGACCAGAATCTGCCAGGAATCCTCGTCCACGTAGAAGGTGCGCCGCTTGTAGATGTGCGTTGCGCCTTCCTTCAGCGTGGCCTCCACGACCCAGACCCGGTGCAGCTCGTAGCGCAGGAGCTCCGGATCGACGTGAAGCGGCTTGAGAATGTCGTCGAAGGAGAGATCGCCGCCGTGCAACCGGTACGAGTTGTACGGCACGTACATCTCGCGCTTGCCGACGAGCTCCCAGTCGTAGCGATCGACCGCGCCGTTGAACATGTCGAGCTGGTCCGCGGTGCGAAGTCCGTCCGAGGTGGTTCCGGGATTGTCGTAGGCGATGTTCGGCGCGCGCCGCACCCGGCGCTGCCCGGGATTGTAGACCCATGCGCTGCGGGGTTCGCGAACCTGGTTCATGGTCTCGTGGATCAGCACGATGTCGCCCGCGAGCCGGGCCGGCGCGAGCGTCTTGTTCTTGTAGTAGATCATCGTGTTGCCGAGCTCTTCCAGCGTCATGCCGGGCAGCGAGTAGCGCAGTTCGGCCTCCAGGCTCTGCTTGACCACCGTGTAGTCGCCGCCGCGGGTGACAGCGGCCTGTCCGACGATGCACGACAGCGTCTCGCCCCGGTAGCGCAGCAGGTGATTCCAGATCACCTCCAGGCCGCTGGACGGGATCGGGAAGGGAATGCCGACCACGGCGTCGCCGACGCCGTTGCCGCCGTCGACGAGTCTCGCGGTGGCGGCGGCGGTTCGCGTGGCGTCGTAGATCCGCTCCGGCACGGAGGCGCTGCGCCGGGTGGGATAGATCGTCATGCTGAAGCTCGGATAGGTCTCCAGCATGCTCTGGTGCCCGACCGAAAGCCGGTCGCGGTGCTCGTCGAGGTTCTCGGCGGAGATGACGATCAGCGGCTGGTCATCGGGATAGGGGTCGCGGTGGTGCTCGCCGACGCTGTAGCCGGCCGGGGGTGCTGTGATGCCGCCGGTCCACTCCGGGATGGTCCCCTCGGCGTTGCCGGCCCTTTCCCCGCCCAATGGCGTGAGGTCTGCGCCGAGCCGCGCGATCTGGTCGGCGGGAAGTTCGGCTGTGGCGGGAAGCGCCAGGGTGCAGCCGAGGATGAAGGCGGCACCGAGACGAAGCGTGGACGGTTTCTTGCGGTTCATGGCGTTCATGGCGTCGGACCCTCAGAACGAGTACTTGACGGAGGCGGTGACGAAGTCGCGGTCGCTCAGTTCGTTACCTTTGCCCGCGAGGCGCGTGTAGTTCACGTTGGCCTGCCAACTGCTCAGGTAGTCGGCGCGCAAGCCGAACGTGACCGCAGTCCGGTCCTCGACGAACGGACCGCTGGGCGCGGGACTGTTGCCGCTGACATCGTGCAGGAACTGCATGTACGGGTAGAGATTGATCGACCCGACGGCGTTGTTGTAGTCGAGCCGCGCCGCGAGCCGGTAGCCCCAGGAGGTGGCGTCGGCGTCGGCTTCAAGCGTAGCAAGCGTGCCGCCGGCGGGGCTCTCCAGGGGCGTGACGGCCTTGTCCGGCATGCCGTGCACGTGCATCACGGCCGCCTCCGTCACGAAGACAACGGCGTCCGCGCCCATGGCGGGCCCGAACACCTTCGTGGCGGTGGCCTGGAGCTGGCTGACATCGCGCCTGACATAGCCCTGGACCGCGCTTGGAGCGTAGCCGCTCAGGAAGGCCTGGAGGTTGGCTCCCGCCTGCAGTGCAGCCTGCCCGGCAGCTTGTGCTCCGGCCAAATCACCGGCGGCCTGCAGCGCGGCCGCCCGGGCTTGGGCCGCGCTCGCAGCGCCCGCCAGTCCCAGTGCCGTGTTGATGGGAGCCAGGCCATCCTCAATCACTTTCCGCTCCGCTCTCTGCAACGGTGCATCGCGGCGGAATGAGTACTCGCCCTGCAGCGCCCAACCCGAAGTTCCGAGCAGGGTGTTGAAGCTCAGGCCGAAGAGCTGGATGTCCTCGGGATAGTCAAGAAAATAGGTTCCTTGCTTGCCGTATGCGTCGATACCGGCGTGCGCTGCGACCAGAGGAGCAACAGCGCTTGCGTAGTCCTGAGTACTTTGGGCAATGCCGCCGCACGCTGCACTCGCCATGGGAGAGGGGCATGCCGCGGCAGCCAAGGCCTGACCGACGAGGGTTCTGACAGCCCCAGGGGCGGCTGCTCCAACTGCTCCGGCCGCCGCGAGGCCCGCATTCACGGCCTCCACGGGAGCGGTTTGGGCGGCGACCGTGGGCAGGCGGCTATGGTAGTTCATGGCGTAGAAGCCGAACTCGGTGTCGTTGAGGTCCGCCGCGAAGTAGCGCATCGCGACCCCCCACTGTCCTGCGTCGTCAGGAGTCCGGTCAGGGCCGCGGGGCACGTTCATGAAATGAGGATCCGCCGCCATTTGGAATGCCGCGTAGAGGTTGACATCGGGGGTTATCCCCCTGTCACCCAAATCGATTCCGGGAATGACGAGCCGGGGGTCTTCAATTACCGCCCGGTTGGCTCCCGCTCCCGCGTAGTCCACGCTCGAGAAGTAGCTGCCGACCGGATCGATCCGCGTCTCCTCCCATTCGAGCTGGTAGAAGGCCTCGAGCGTCAGGTCGTCGGTCGGCGACACGGAGAGCGACGCCAGCCCGACCGGCAACAGCGCCTCGCGCAATTCCGAGCCCGGCTGCCTCAGCTTGCTCACGTCGAAGTGGTTGACGGCGTTGACGCCGTTGGGAATGAAGGTGCTCTCGCCCCAGTTGAGCACGTGGCGTCCGAGCCGCGCGTCGACGATCGCATCGCCGATGTCGAACGTTCCGATGACGTATGCGTCGAGCACCTCGACGTCCTGACCCACCAGTTCCTTCGCGGCGTCGCTCAGAGGAGTGCGCTCCCGCGTCCCGCGCTCGTTTTCGAAGTCGATGAACCCGGTGGCCCGGACGAATGCGCCGAACGCGCCGCGTCGGACATCGAGGTCGGTGGTGAACTTCGAGGTGTTGGAGACGATGCCCCGGTCGTAGTTGAGGTTGCCGTCGTTGCCGTTGGTGTCGGCGGCCAGCTCGGGGTCGCGATCCTCGACGCGAACCGTGACGCCGTGGGTGATCGTGGTGCCCAGGCTCCCCTGGAATTCCCCGTCGCCGAACTCGATCGCCCGCGCCGGCGGCGTCTGCAGGAGTCCGCACAGGAGAGCGGCCGCCGCGGCCACGGTGACCGAGCCCGTGGCGCGCCCCGGATGAAGCCATCCGGTCGCGTCAGATTCGCGTGTGTTCCTCATTGTGCCCCCCTGATCATGATCCAGGCCGCGGACGCGAAAACGCCCGGCGATCCTCCCAGCAAACCGCGCGAATTAGAACACATATCCGTGTGCCAGACCAAGCCCCCTCGAACGGCCCCTTCGAACGTCCGAGGTGGACAATGCGGGAGCCGTCTGCGGCATGGCGGCAATCCGGCGGCCGCTGACGTCGGAAAACCGGCTGCGGCGCGTGCTCAAACCCGGTGATTTCGTCATGTCCGACAACCACCGGACGCCAGATGAACGCATCGGTCTTGCTGATACCAGACGGCACTTCCGGACCTGCAACGTTTCACGCGAGATGCTCCGTGAACGATTTTGGTCTTCCGGCGCCGGTGAATGGCTGTGCCGGCGAGGCGCGGAGACATCGGAACGGTCGGGACGGTGTGCCAGAACAACTTTCTCAATGCGCACTCCGTTGACGAGAGGTGGATACCGGGAAGAGCCGGCATCATCGCGGCAAAGCACCAGTGCATGGCCGCCGGATGATCATGGCTTGATGATCCATCGTGCATGGCGGGATTCGGCCCTGACCACCAACCGGACAAGCCTTGCGGCCTCACGCCAGACAGTGGACACCGGCCGGTTCCTGGCGACGGCAAGCGAGAGTGTCCTGGCCATGACGGGCTCAACGATCCTGGAGGCGGCCAGGGTTGAGGAACGTCTGCAGACAACGCTGAAGGGCAGGATGGCGAAGCCCTCACCTGCCTCGACGAGGTCGATCAGTGGACCGTTGGTATCTATTTCCATGACGACATCGGGCGTGAGGCCGCTTGATGCAAAGGCCTTGTCCGTCACTGACCGGAAGCCGCCGGGAAGGGCATTGAGGATGAGCGGCAGCCGCGCCACGTCGGACAACGGTATCGTCGGGTGCCTCGTCTCCGGTGCGTCCGCTGGCCCGACAAGATAGAGCTCCTCGGTGAACAGGGCCTCGACATTGCCGGCCGGCCGCGGATGGGTGTCGGCGACGATGCCGAGATCGGCGGCATTGGTGTCCAGCATGCTGGGAATGTTGGAACTGTGGGCGGCGATGGTGCGCACGGCCGCGTTCCTGTGGAGTTCCCGGAACTGCTTGACGAGCGGTGCGAAGATGACGGCGCCGACACTGTCGGGAGCGGCGAGCCGGACCTCGCCGACAAGCGTTTCCCGCAATGACTGAAGTTCATCGAGCGCGCGGTCATGGAAGTGGAGAACCTGCTCGGCATTCTCGAGGAAGTGCTGTCCGGCCGTGGTCAGGGCAACGCCGTGGCCGGAACGGATCAGCAGCGGCGTGGCGGCGAGGGATTCAAGGCGTTTCACGAGGCGGCTGACGGCTGGCTGAGGCACCGACAGGGCGTTTGCGGCCCCGGTCACGCTCCCGTGTCTGGCTACGGCGACAAAGCCCCGCAGCTGGTTGAGCGTGATATCGGGCCGGCGCGGCATGGTAGAGGATGGGCCGTTACGCCTGCTGCCTTGGAAACCGGAGACACCATACCCTCAACAGCATGGCGAATATACCTTTTCAGGAAGGATGTGTGGACCGGCCGCGAGCGTATTGTTGCAACCTGGGCCAGGCGAATGGAGTGGTCATGGACACCATCGCGCATTCCGGTCCCTGCACCGTGTCCGCAGACCCACTGTGCATCAGCGGACTTTCTCGTGGCGAGCGCGGATTGATCCTGCGCTGGCGGGACGGATCTGAGAGTTTCTTTCACAACATCTGGCTTCGCGACTGCTGTCATTGCGCGACGTGCGGCGATTGCTACTCGAGCAATCGCTGGATGGTGCCGTGTGATGTACCGCTGGATGTGCATCCCCGCGGCGTGCGGATCGATGCCCGTGGTGATCTCGTCGTGGAGTGGGAACCGGATGGTCATGTCTCTCGCTACACGGGCCGCTGGCTTCACGAGAACCGGTACGATGCTCCCGCGAGAGAGATTCGCCGCTTTCGCCCGGTCCTGTGGGACAGCCGGACCCCTGGCCACCCGCCCACATTCGATTTCGCCGGTGTGAGGGATTCGGACGGGAATCGACTCGCCCTTTTCCGGGCACTGCGCGATTGCGGTTGCGCCTTCATCACGAACGGTCCTTGCCGGCCGGGAGCCGTCGAGGACGTGGCATCGCTGGTTGGCGGACTCGGCGAGTCGGCCTACACCCGCATCTTCGACCTGACGCCCAAGGGAAGCGTGCGCACCGCCGGCAACACCACGAGGCCGGTTCCGCCGCATACCGACGAGGCGTATCGCTATGCGCCTCCGGGGCTGATGGTCCTTGGTTGCGTTCATCAGGCGAGCGAGGGGGGCGATACCGTTGTTGTCGACGGCTTCCGAATCGCTGCGGCGCTGAAGGAGGAGGACCCGGATGCCTTTTCGCTTCTGGTTCGGCATGAGCAGAACTTTGTCCGGATACATGAAGGGACGCTGAACCAGCAGGTGCGTGCGCCGATGATTGCGCTCGACAGCCAGGGCGAGGTCTGTGGCGTGAGAATTCACACCCGGTCAACGGGACCGCTGGACCTTCCGGCTGACCTCGTCGAGCCATACTACGCGGCCTACCACCACCTCACACGGTTGATGATGGCGCCCGATTACCAGGTGCGCCGCGCCCTTCAACCCGGCGATTTCGTCATGTTCGACAACCACCGGACACTGCATGCGCGCATGGGCTTTGCCGATACCGGGAGGCATTTCCAGATCTGTAATGTTCCACGCGAGACGCTCCATGAACGACTGCGCCTGCTGGCGGCGGCGCATGGTTCCGCCGATGAGGCGCGGATGGCCCTTCCGGCTGGCGCCATTCGCTGAGACTTTAAGGCGAGGGGTGCCCGGCGCCTTTCAGGGGCTCGATCGTCCTTGCCGATCAGGCATCGCAGCACCGTTGGCCTGGAACGGGTGACACTGACGCGTCCTGGAGGGACCCTTCGAGCGACGTGCCGAGGAAACGGATGGCTTCGTCCACGCCGCCTTCGCCGTGGTCCACCTTGAGCGCTGCCATGGCGGTCTCGATCACCGAGAGTGTGCCGAGCACCATCGGGGCATTGACGTGACCCATGTGGGCGACACGAAAGGCCCTGCCCGAGAGTTCGGGTCCGATACCGATGCCTATGGTGACGCCGCAGACATCACGGCAGAAGGCGATCAGGGGTGCCGGGTCGATGCCGTTTGCGCGCACGGTGGTGACGGAATTCGCGCGCTCGCCGGGCTCGGTGATGTTGAACTCGAGGGCATCTCCGCGGCACCACCGGGCAACGGCTGTTCTCACCGTTTCGGCGAGCAGGCGGTGTCGTTCGATGACGTTCTCAAGTCCCTCTTCGAAGAGCATCTTCAGGGATTCATCCAGGCCGAAGAGAAGATGTTCGGGCGCCGTGCCGCAGTAATTCATGTAGTGCTCGGGTCCATCGCGAAACTCCCAGTCCCAATAGCGGGTGACGAGGTCGGCGTTTCCGCGGCGCTCCCTGGCCTTGCTGCCGACACCGTTGAACCCCAGGCCCGGAGGGACCATCAGCCCCTTTTGCGATCCGGCCACAGCGACATCGACGCCCCAGGCGTCCATCTCGAAGGGCATGGAGCACAGTGAGGCGATGGTATCGACCATGAGAAGGGCATCGTGGCCAGCCATGTCCATGGCCTCGCGAATCGCCGGAATGTCGTTGACGACACCGGAGGCGGTGTCGATCTGCACCGTGAGAACCGCCTTGATGCTGTTGGATGTGTCGTTGCGGAGCCTTTGTTCGAGCGCTTCCGCGTCAACAGCCCTTCGCGGACGTCCGGGCAGGATCTCGACCTCGAGCCCCAGCACCTCGGCCATGCCTCCCCAGGTGACGGCAAAGAGGCCGCTCTCCAGAACGAGAATCCTGTCACCGGCGCTCAGGCAGTTGGTCAGCGCCGCTTCCCAGGCACCGTGACCGTTGGCCGCGTAGATGTAGGCCTGCCCCTCGGTTTTCAGGACCGCGCGCAGGCCCTCCAGGCAGTTCCGGGTGACGTCCAGCAACTCGCCGTCGTAAATGTCGACGGCCGGACGGTGCATGGCGGCCAGCACCCGGTCCGGGACGGTGGTAGGGCCTGGTATGCTCAGGAACTCGCGGCCGTTGCGAACGCGCATGATCAGCCCCTCCCCGTTCGAGAACCTTGCGGGCGAGCGCCGAGCCTATCATGGCGCCCCGAACAGGTCAGGATAGTGCCGCGAGGCGCGTCTGCTGGTCTATTCCAGAGCCGGAATGAGATCCCGAAACTGTCGAATGTTCCGAGCTTCGTTTTCCTCCACCTGCTCGAGATGCCCGGACCTCACGACGAAATAGAACGTTTGCCGTGAAAGTACTGAGCCGCGGCGGCCGCATTCCACCCGTGGCGCCCAT
>JAPPGE010000007.1 GCA_028821455.1 bacterium
AGCTTGAATCACGTTCCGCTCTCAACAACAACTACTTTATGGGTACGCGACCTAGCCTGATGGACGATACCTCCTTCATATCCATACAGAATGTCTCGAAGAGATTCGGTAGCGTCTTGGCCGTGGACCAGGTCAGCATCGACATCCGCAGGGGCGAGTTCTTTTCCCTGCTCGGTCCGTCGGGGTGTGGGAAGAGCACGCTGTTGCGCATCCTTGCCGGCTTCGAGTTCCCGACATCCGGGGAAGTCCATATCGACGGACAGGCGATGGCGGCTGTTGCACCCAATCACCGACCCGTCAACATCGTGTTCCAGAACTACGCCATCTTCCCTCACCTGACGGTGAAGAAGAACATCGCCTACGGTCTTCTCGAGGCACGACTGCCCCGGGCCCGCGTCAATGAACGCGTCGAGGAGATGCTGGATCTCATCAAGCTTCCCGGATACCAGGAGCGTGCCTCGCACGAATTGTCAGGCGGCGAAAGACAACGTGTAGCGCTGGCCCGGGCGTTGATCAGGCGACCCAAGGTTCTCCTCCTCGATGAACCGCTCGGTGCGCTCGACAAGAAGTTGCGGGAGAGCATGCAGTTGGAACTGAGGGATCTCCAGCGCTCGGTCGGCATCACCTTCGTATTCGTGACCCACGACCAGGAGGAAGCGCTCACCATGTCGGATCGCGTCGCGGTCATGTCGAAAGGGCGCCATCTGCAGATCGACTCACCCGCGAAGCTCTATGAGGTGCCGCGCAACCGCGAGGTCGCAGAGTTCATCGGCACCATGAATTTCTTCGATGCCCGGGTACTCGAAGTCAGGGACGACATGCTGGAGGTCGATGCCGGAGCTGCCGGCATCATCGAGGCCCGCAAGCGAGATCCTCACCCCAAGTCCGGCACGCGTTGCACCGTGGCTGTACGTCCGGAGAAGATCTCGCTTCACCCGACCAGACCTGGCAGCGGCAACTCCGTCAGGGGTGTCATCAACTCCACGGCCTACCTCGGCGACCGCAGTCATCACTTCGTGAAGGTTGATGGAATTGAAACGCCACTCGTTGTTTCTGTACCCAACCTGGACAGTGACGTCGTCGAGGGCGGCCTACGCGATGGAGAGGTGTGGCTGAACTGGTCAAGGCGTTCAGTCGTTCTCCTCTCCTGAAGGAATGACCTTCGAACGACGGTTCTGAAAACCCCGGATCCGGGACTGAAATTGACAAGGCAATTCGGGCGCAAGACGACATGGGATCCATCGACTACCTGCCTCCCCTGCGGTACGAAGGCCAGGAGACGGACGACTACGCGACCTTCACCGTGGCCCCTATCAGCGGCGCGCTCGGCGCGGAGGTTCACGGCCTTGACGTTGGCTCCGGCCTCGATCGGCAACAGTTCGCGGAACTGCGCCGCGCACTTCTCAATCACATGGTTCTCGTCCTGCGCGACCAGGATCTCGACGCCGGCGGACTGGTCGCCCTCGGGCGGACATTCGGAACGTTGCACATCAATCCCTTCGTCGCCGGCTTGGCAGACCATCCGGAAGTCATGGAAGTCCGTTCAGAGGAGAACGCGACCGCGCGCTTTGCCGGGCGCTGGCACAGCGACATCACCTGGGCCGAACGCCCTTCCCTCGCCTCCCTTCTCCACGCCCGCATCGTTCCGCCTTTCGGCGGCGACACGCTGTTTGCCAACATGGTCCTCGCCTGGGAGGCGCTGTCGCCCGTCATGCGCCGCGCGCTCGACGGTCTGAAGGCCGAACACACGGCCTTCCAGGGACATGACAGGGACGCCAGCCTTGCCGATGCGCCCGAAACGGTGAGCCATCCCCTGATACGCACCCATCCCGTGTCGGGAAGGAAGGCGCTCTTCGTCAACGAGTACTTTACCCGCTCCATCGAGGGAATGACGTCGGACGAGAGCCGTTCCATCCTCGATTTCCTGTTCCGCCACCTCGTGCGCCCCGACTTCACCTGCCGGGTACGCTGGCAACCCAACACCCTGGTCATCTGGGACAATCGCTGCACACAGCACTACGCGACGAACGACTACCCCGGCGCCAGGCGGCTGATGTGGCGCGTCACCGTCGAAGGCGACCGGCCCGTGTAGTCCCAGCAAGGCCTGCCGCTCGGTGTCCGGACGACAAACCGGGTTGATGGCGTGGCAACACTCCTTATTGTGAGGCTGGAAACTGCCGTTCGGGAGAACACATGACTGACCAACCCAAGCCGACCATGACAAGCGGACTCGACAGGCGCCATTTCATGAACGCCGCCATGGCAACAGGGATGACCGCCGCCGCCGCATCGGCGCTGTGGACTCGAACGGCCCATGCCGAGCCCTCGCATGGCGGGCACGTGACCATCGGCTTGGATGGCGGCGCTTCCGTCGACACCCTCGATCCGATCAAGGCGATCGGCACCGATCATGTGACCATGGCGGCCCTGTGCTGCTTCGACACTCTGACGGAACTCCAGGCCGACGGTACCCCGGTGGGCAGTCTCGCCGAGAGCTGGGAAACTTCGACGGACGGCCGGACATGGACCTTCCACCTGCGCGAAGCGGAGTTTCACAACGGCAAGACGGTGACAGCCGACGATGTCGTCTGGTCCCTCAATCGTCAGGTCAGCGACGACAACACCTACGCGGAAGGCAAGCAGATTGTCGGCGCCCTGGAGGAAGTGAAGTCCGACGGTCCCGACACCGTTGTCATGGTGCAAAGTGAGGTCAACTTCGATCTGCCCGCTCACCTGTCGGCCTTCGGCATGCTGATCGGACCGGAGGGAACGACCGACTGGGAACAGGGTGTCGGCTCCGGGCCGTACGTTCTCGAGGAGTTCGTCCCCGGCGTGCGCTTTGCCGGCAGCAAGTACGCGAACTTCTACCGCGAAGACCAGGCCTTCTTTGATTCGGTGGAACTGCTCAACATCGAGGATGCCTCGTCCCGGGCCAGCGCACTCCTGAGCGGGTCGGCCGATGTCATATCGCAGCCCGATGGGCGCACCGCCGGCCTTCTGGGGAGCACCGATGGCGTGAGTTTGCTGGAGGTTCCCGGAACGCAGCACTACACCACCGCCATGCGCACCGATGTCGATCCCTTCACCGACAATCACATCCGCCTTGCGGTCAAGTACGGCATCAGACGCCAGGAAATCGTCGACAAGGTGTTCGGCGGGTTCGGCTATGTCGGCAACGACCATCCGATCGGCCGCAACCAGCAGTTCTTCAACACCGACCTGCCGCAGCGCGAGTACGATCCGGACAAGGCCGCATGGCACCTGAAGCAGACCGGCCTGGATTCAATAGCCCTCGAGCTGAAGGCCAGTGACGGCGCCTTCGGCGGCTCGGTCGACATGGGTGTTCTCATGGCCGAATCGATGGCGCCTGCGGGAATCGACGTCACCGTCGACCGGGTGCCGGGTGACGGATACTGGTCGGAAGTCTGGCTGGTGGCGCCCTGGTGCTGTGTCTACTGGAACGGCCGCCCGACCGTCGACTGGATGCTGACGTCGTCCTACATCTCGACATCGTCCTGGAACGACACCTATTTCAGGAACGAACGCTTCGATTCCCTGCTCACCGCCGCCAGGAGTGAACCCGACCAGGCCCTGCGCCAGGACATGTATTTTGAACTCCAGAAGATTCTCAACATGGAGGGTGGCACCACCGTCGTCGCTTTTGCCAGTTCTCTCATCGGCGCCTCGGACGCCCTGGGCCATGGCGAAGTCAGCGGCAGCCGTCGCATGGATGACGGCAGGCTGGCGCGGCGCTGGTGGTTCGCGACCTGAGCGGCATTGGCGACGGGGTGTGAGAAACGGGGCCTGGCAGTCCGCGAGACGGAACACCTGTGGATCGGCATGGCCGATGGCGTACGCCTGGCCGCACGGCTGTGGCTGCCATGGTCGGCCGACGACGCTCCGGTCCCCGCTCTCCTCGAGTTCATTCCCTATCGAAAGCGTGACCTGACGCGACTTCGCGACGAGTGCAACCACGCGGTGTTTGCCCAGGCAGGATATGCATCGATACGTGTCGACATGCGCGGATCGGGCGATTCCGAAGGCCACATGGCCGACATGTTCACCGATGCCGAGCTCGACGATGCCATTCGCGTGATCGAGTGGATCGCGGATCAGCCCTGGTGCAATGGCCACGTGGGCATGTTCGGACAGTCCTGGGGCGGCACGGCAAGCCTGCTGGCAGCATGCCGGGCCCCGCCGGCGCTCAAGGCGATCATTGCCTGTTGCGCCACCCACAACCGGTTCGATGACGACATTCACCACATGGGCGGCTGCCTGCTGACCGATACCGTCGAGTGGGGTGCCCAGCTGCCGGCCATTCTTGCCTCGCCACCCGATCCGCGCACCGTGGGCGAGGGATGGCGGCAGATGTGGCTGGAGCGCCTGGAGGGCCTGACCTTTCCCCTGGAGACGTGGATCACCCACGAGTGGCGCGACGACTACTGGCGACGGAGTTCCGTCACCGGGACAATGCACACGATCTCCTGTCCGGTGCTGGCGGTCGGTGGCTGGGCGGACCGCTACAGCAATTCTGTCATGTCACTCGTTGCCGGGACTGGCGGCGACTGCTGGGGCATCATCGGGCCCTGGGGCCATCACTACCCCTTTGCCGGAGAACCGGGGCCGGCGATGGGTTTCCAGCAGGAAGCCGTGAGGTGGTGGGACCACTGGCTGAAGGGCCTTGACAACGGAATTGACCGCGAACCGCGCCTGCGCGTCTGGCGGATGGAGTACCAGCCCCCCGCCGACAGGATGACGTGGCGACTGGGCACCTGGATCGCCGAAGACTGCTGGCCATCTTCCCGGATCACGCCGCTGGTCCTCGCCCTGGCCGATGGACGGCTGACGGATCCGCCGGGCGGCGACCGTCGACCCGCTGGAGTGCCCCGTGACGGCAGGGTCGGTCTGGCCAGCGGCGATACCGGATACTTCGGGCGATCAGGTGGCCTCCCCCTTGACCAGTGCGCCGACGATGCCCTGTCCCTCGTCTTCGAGAGCCACAGGCTCGAGACTCCCCTCGACCTTCTCGGTGAAGCGGTGCTCGATCTTGACATCGAGTGTGACGCATCAGTCGCCACCCTTGCCCTGCGCCTCAACGACGTTCCTCCCGAGGGCGGCGTTGCGCGAGTCTCCTGTGCCGTTCGCAATCTGGCGCTCGATGACGAGGGCGTCCCTCTCGGAACACCGGAAAGGCGCCGCCATTGCCGGATCGTGTTTCCTGCAACGGCCTATCGCTTCCGAGCCGGACACCGGATTCGCCTCGCGCTTTCCACCTCGCTGTGGCCGCAGATCTGGCCGTCACCGACGTCCGCGCCAGTGAGCATCGGCACCGGTGAGGCACGCCTCTCCCTGCCTCGACGCGCCGGTGACCGGGAAGCCGACGCGTCGGTCAGTTTTCCGCCGCCCCTGGAACCTGCGGGCCAGAGTGCGACGGTTCTCGCTGCTGCCTCCATCTCCAGGAACACCGGGCGCGACGCAGCCTCGGGCCGCCTCGCATCGGGATGGACAAACGCGCCGGCAACGGTGCGTTTCCATGCCACCGGAGTCACGTTCGAATCCAGCACCACGTGTGAACACTCCATCATCCCCGGGGACACCAACAGCGGCCACAGCCGTGCGGAACATCGTCTCACCTTTCACCGCGATACCTGGTCCGTGGCGATCACATCGATTGCCGAACTCACGTCCACGCCCACCATGTTCCGGCCTCGAGGCCGCCTCGAGGTCACCGAGAACGGCGAAACGGTCCTGGTTCGCACGTGGTCGCCGGACATCCCGCGCACCTGTTCCTGAACGGGCGCTCTCGGTCCATGGGGAGGCCCCTGAAACCGATACGACGTTGCCGGCACTCATCGGCTACACTGCGCCGTCCGGCAACCAGGGATTGAACCATGCGTGTGGGAGTCGAGGTCGGGGGAACATTCACGGACCTGGTGGCGATTGACGCCCAAGGCGCCATCACCATTGCCAAGGTTCCGTCCGTCCCCGGAAACCCGGACGAGGGCGCCTTCAATGCGATCATCGAATCGACGGTGCCGGTATCGGGGATCGATGACCTGGTGCATGGCTCGACGATTGCCACCAATGCGGTGCTCGAGCGCAAGGGCGCCCGCATCGCCTTCATCACGACGAGCGGGTTCCGCGACATCCTCATCATGCAGCGGCACAACCGCAGCCGTGTCTACGATCTCACCTACCGCAAGCCGCAGCCTGTGGTCCGCCGGCGGGACTCATTCGAGGTGACGGAGAGGATTCTCGCCGACGGCAGCGTGCTGGTACCGCTCGACGCAAAGGCCGTCGAACGCGACCTTGTCCCCCGCCTGCGCGAAGGCGGCTACGAGGCCGTCGCCATCTGCCTGCTGAACGGTTACGCCAATCCGGTCCACGAGGAGGAACTGCAGTCGATCATCGCCCGCAACTGCCAGGACATCGAGATTGCCTGCTCATCAACCGTCACCCGGGAATTCCGGGAGTACGAGCGGGCATCGACCACGACTCTGTCAGCCTATGTCCAGCCAGTGATCAACCGTTATCTCGAGCGGTTCGAGAAACGCCTCTCGCAGGACGGTTTCGCCGGACGTTTTTCCGTCATGCAGTCGAACGGCGGCCGCCTGCCGGCAGAGGGCATGAGGCGCAACGCGATCACCTCCCTGCTTTCGGGGCCGGCCGCAGGCGTCACCGGCGCCATCCGCCAGGCCGGCAGGTCCGGCTACCGGGATCTCGTCACGCTGGACATGGGGGGAACCTCCACCGACGTCTGCCTCGTGACCTCCGGGGAGCCCGAACTCACCGCCGAATTCTCTCTTGACGGCCTTCCGGTGCGCACGCCGATCATCGACATCAACACGATTGGCGCCGGCGGCGGATCGATCATATGGATCGACGACGGAGGCATGCTGCGCGCCGGTCCGGTGAGTGCCGGGGCCGACCCCGGCCCGGCCTGCTATGGCCGTGGCGGAACACGGCCGACAGTCACCGACGCCCATGTGATTCGCGGCACACTGAGACCCGAGTCCTTTCTTGGCGGGCGCATGGCAATCGACGAGGAGGCGTCGCGCGAGGCCTTCCAGCCCCTGGCGGACTCCCTCGCCATGGGCCTCGAAGACATTTCCGATGCCGCCATCCGGGTCGCCAACGCGTCCATCGTACGCGCCATGCAGATTGTCTCCACCGAGCGCGGCAAGGATCCAAGAGACCACGCTCTTGTCGCCTTCGGCGGCGCCGGGCCCCTCCATGCCGCGCATGTTGCCGGCGATCTCGGCATGACCATCGTGATCGTGCCACCCCATGCCGGAGTGCTATCGGCCTACGGTCTCATCGCCTCCGACTACCAGCAATTCTCCTCGGTCACCCGCAAGATGCTCCTCGACGATGCGGCGCCCGGCGCCATTGCCGAGGTCTATCGCGACATGAGGAAGCGCGCGATCGAACGCTTTGTCCTGATGGGTCTCGGATCCCGGCCACGCATCTCGTTCTTTGCCGACATGAGATTCGTCGGCCAGGCATTCGAGGTCGCGGTTCCCATCGATCCGCCGTCAGGCCTGACAGCCGGTGGCCTCAGGACACTCTTTGCCGATGAGCATCACAGGGTCTTCATGCATGGCGGGGATGCCTCCAGACCCATCGAAATCGTCGCCTTCCGCCTCGGCGTGACGGCGCCGCTCGAGGACGTGCCGGCGCTGAAGGAGGAACCGGCCGACGAGGAAGTCCCCTTCAAGCCCTGGCGCTACCATGATCAGGGGGGATGGCGCGACGGCATCATCGGGCACCGGGCCGCCATGACCCCCGGTGCGGCACTCGCCGGGCCGGCCCTGATCGAGGACGAGACAGCCACCATTGCGGTTCCGGACGGCTGGTCCGCCACCAGGGATCAGTTTCACAATCTGGTGCTCACCCGGGCCGGGTGATCGCAACCGGTCCCCCGGGATGCGAGAAAGGCCGGACGTTTCCGTCCGGCCTTCCGGTTCGTTCCCCTTGAGGGGCG
>JAPPGE010000038.1 GCA_028821455.1 bacterium
AGCCTGTTCGATCAAGGCACGCAAACCGGAGTGTAGTATGAACGCCAATCCAAGGACACGCTGACGGCACGTCAGGGGAATGGAGGCAGCAATGGCAGACGGCATGTCGTTGTCAGGGTTCATGGACTGGATCGTCGACCGCAATCCCGGCGAGACCGAGTTTCATCAGGCCGTCTACGAGGTCGCCAGGAACGTCGTTCCCTTCGTCCAAGAGTACCCGGTCTATGCCAAGATCAGGGTGCTCGAGCGCATGGCGGAGCCGGACCGGGTGATCAGCTTCCGGGTGGTCTGGGCGGACGACAGCAACGAGTTGCATGTGAACCGGGGCTACTGCGTTCAGTTCAACAACTCCATCGGCCCCTACAAGGGCGGCATCCGCTTTCATCCGTCGGTCAACCAGAGTGTCCTGAAGTTCCTCGGCTTCGAGCAGACCCTCAAGAACTCGCTCACCGGCCTTCCCATGGGCGGCGGCAAGGGTGGTGCCGACTTCGATCCCAAGGGCCGCAGCCAGCACGAGATCATGAAGTTCTGCCAGAGCTTCATGACCGAGCTCTACCGCCATATCGGCGCCACCATCGACGTGCCGGCCGGCGATATCGGCGTCGGCGCGCGGGAGATCGGCTACATGTTCGGTCAGTACAAGCGGCTGACGAACGCCTTCGAGGGCGTACTGACGGGCAAGGGCCTGGAGTACGGCGGCTCGCTGCTGCGCCCCGAGGCCACGGGCTACGGCGCCGTGTACTTCCTGGAGGACATGCTTGGCCACAGGGGAGACGCGATCGACGGCAAACGCGCGGCGATTTCCGGGTCGGGCAATGTCGCATGCCATGCGGCCGAAGCGATTCTGCAGCACGGCGGCAGACCCGTGACGCTCAGCGACTCGAGCGGCTTCGTACACGACCCCGCCGGTATCACGCAGGAGAAGCTCGACTGGGTCAAGGAACACAAGAAACAGCGCGGCAACCGCATCTCGGCCTATGTGGATCAGTTCCCCGGCGCCGAGTTTCGTTCCGGTGCACGACCGTGGGGCGTACCTTGCGAGGTGGCGCTTCCGTGCGCCACCCAGAACGAGCTGTTGGCCGACGATGCCGGACAACTGCTCCAGAACGGCTGCATCGCAGTCAGCGAAGGCGCGAACATGCCCTGCACGGCGGAAGCGGTCGACGCATTCCAGGAGGCACGGATCTGCTTCGCCCCAGGCAAGGCGTCCAATGCAGGTGGCGTTGCCATGTCCGGTCTGGAGATGAGTCAGAACGCCGCCAGGCTTTACAGGGACGAGAACGATCTGGCTGGGGCGCTACGGACGATCATGCGCGACATCCACGCCGCCTGCGTGCGCCATGGAGAGGCGGGCGGCGGCTACGTCGACTATGTGAAGGGAGCGAACATCGCGGGCTTCAAGAAGGTCGCCGACGCCATGCTTGCCTTTGGCGTGGTCTGAACAGCGCGTCTTGGTCGTTCCGGCTGATTTGGCGCGGCAGGCCGCTATCGCCGCGTGAGCGAATCGTGCACCGCCATGGCGAGGCGCCCGGTCAGCCCGACCAGGATGAGGCACAGGCGCTGCCCGGCATCCATGGCGAAACTGGTCAGCAGGGAGGCCGTGCTCAACAACACCAGGACCATGACTGGCGTAGCGGCGATGCGGCCGGTTCCGGGCGCGATTGCGGTCAGTCACCGCACGTGGATGACGGTGGCTCTGGTACGGATTGACCGTCTTCGTCGCCTTCGGGGCGGTCAGGCTCTCCGGGCAAAGTCGCGCAGGGCATCGAGTCTGGCCTGATCGGCAATCACCCGTGGCACCTTGTGCTGGCCGCCAAGCTTGCCCTGGGCCGCCATCCAGGCGGCAAATCCTCCGGATGGCATCACCTCGATGCGCGGCGGGTCCATGCCCCAGCCGCCGGCGCGGTGGGCCGCATAGTCCGCGTTGACGGATTGCAGGATGCGGTCGAGAGAGGCGGCGAACGATCCCATGCGCCCTTCGTCGATGGAGGGTTCGGAAAACTCGATGACGTAGAGATGGTTGCCCCGTTCGCCGGCGCGCGAGGAAAAGATGCTGCCGACGGCAAAGTCGCTGACCGTGGCGCCGATGGCCCGCGCCGCGCCGGAAACCGCCTCTTCGAGTTCGGCCACGATCACGTGCTCGCCGAAGGCGGACAACATGTGGGCAGTGCGTCCGGTAAAGCGAATGCGTGGCGGATCGAGCGTGGTGAACGTGACCGTGTCCCCGACGAGATAGCGCCACAAACCGGCTGCCGTGCTCACCACGAGAGCGTAGTTGACACCTTCCTCGACATCCCCGATCCAGCGGCACGCCTCCGTTCTGACCCGCTGGCCGTCGAGCGGGGCGAACTCGAAGAACATCGCGTTGTCGAGCTGCAGGCGAAGGCCCGCATCCGCGCCCCTGTCCGCCATGGCGAAGAAGCCCTCGCTGGCGGCGTAGACCTCGCGGGTTTCCGCATGGCTGCCCTCGAGGAGAGCGGCGAAGCGCTCGCGGTAGGGCGCCCAGGAGACGCCGCCATGCACAAGCAGTTCGAGCCCGGGATAGACCGAGGCAATGCGCCCGTCTGCGGCGTGACTGATCTCCAGGAGATGATCGAAATAGATCAGCAGCCAGCTCGGCACCCCGCAGACGGCATGGATGGGCTGACCGAGCGAAGCGCTGGCGAACCGGTCGATCTTGACATTCCAGTCGCTGATGGCTTCGAGGTGCCGGGGCGGAAAGCTCCGCAAGCGGGCCCAACGCGGCATCACGGAGGCCGTGATGCCGCTGAGATCGCCGCTCGTCACGCCGGGAGCACGCTGCTCAAGTCCGGTCGACCCTCCGAGAATGAAGACGCGTCCGGCAAGAATCCTGCTTCGCGGCCTGTTGATCACATGCCAGACGAGGAGATCCCCGGCCGCGCGCCGGTTCGAGCGGTTCATCTCCCGGGTGAAGGGAATGAAGCGGGTGGTGCCCCGGGTCGTCCCCGAGGTCTCGGCAAACCAGGGAACAAGGCCAGGCCAAGTGCAGTTCACGAGACGCGGGAAATCACGGCTCCAGTAGTCGTCCCAGAAATCGTCATGGCTGCGCACGGGCACACGGGCGCGGTAGTCATCGATGGTGCGGACACCCGCGAGGTCATGGTCGCGCGCAAAGCGGGTCGCTGCCGCCCTCCTGATGAGTGAGAGAAGAATGCCGGTCTGGAGGCGCTGCGCATCGCCGGCCCCGAGACGGAGCAATCGCCGGCGTGCATGGGCCCGCAGCAGCCACGTCGCATCAAGCATGTCCGCCATGGCGCATCGTCAGTTGCCGATGACCGACACATGGGGGAACGACGCCCGTACACCTTCCGGAGTGAGTGGCACCCGCACGTACCCTCCCGACTGCCAAAGAGGCCATTGGTCGAGCATGGTCGAACTGTTGAGCCAGCCGTCCTGCCCACCCAGCAGCACGAAGTAGTTCTCATCCATGTCTGTCATGTCGGAAACATGGCGGGCATTGGCGCCGTAGCGCACCGAGTGGCGCGTGGCGCTGGCATCATGAGCCGTCTTCATGATGGTCTCGGAACTGCCGCCGACGCCGTGGTCACCAAAACGGTAGCGGTCGCCGATGACGGGAAGCATGGAGAGTGGATGGGCCAGGGACAGGCGATGCATGTCCGACCAGTCGGTGAATCGGTCGAGTCCCTCTCCGGCCGCCTCGAGACCGGCCGCCAGGGCAGCGTCGAGCACCTCCCGGGATGCCCGTTCCATGTCGCGGATCATCATCTTCGCGAGCCCTCCCCGGCGTACCATGATGGCGCCGTGCTCCTCTCCAAGGAGCCGGTCGTAGAACGCGCGGACAAATCCGGCGCGGAACTGCTCGAAGCTGACGGCGCCGACGGAACCGGCGCGGTAGTGACCATCCCAGTCCCGCATGCGGGCGATCGCTTCGGCCGCTTCGGGCCCGGCCGATGAGGCCAGCCCCGCAGCGTCGAGGCCTTCGATGAAGGCGTCGCGCAGCGTCACCGACGACGGCATGTAGACGTCCTGCTGGATTGCCTTCACGGCGGCGACATCAAGCCGGTCACTGCCGCCCGCGAGGCTGGCGAGACGCGACACCCTGTCGTCGGAAGAAAAGAAGTAACCGACCGGAGTGGCCGTCCGTGTCGGCCGGTTGTTGGCCGACACCAGGTACCCCTTCCGCGGGTTGTAGCTCCAGGGAAGGTCCCCGGAAGTCTTCATCGTGGCCCAGTTCCTCCCCACCTCTCCAGAATCGGCGACGATGTCGGCCGGAGTTCCGGACCTCTGCGGCAGGGTGACAGCCATGACCTGGCCGATGTTGCCGTCACGGTCGGCGTAGATCATGTTCTGTCCGGGTACCGCAAAGGTATCGAATGCGGCACGGAACCCGGTGAAGTCCCGGGCCCGGCTGACTGCCAGCATGGCGCCGATTTCATCGCTCGTGTCATGACCGGTCCAACGGAGCGCGAGATCCGGAAGATCGTTGTCCGCCAGGAAGGGCGCATCGCTGATGACCGGACCCAGCGGGGTCTGCCTGATGGTGACGGTCGAATCGAACCACCAGCGCACGGAAATGGTCTCGTCGCGCGACTCGATGGTATCGGGATCGAGGTCACTGACATCGACGAGGTCGCTGGAGGCGGCCCGCATGTTGGTGCCGCCCCAGGCGATCGACGGATTGCGGCCGATGGCGAAGACCGGCAATCCCGGACCCATCAGGCCGACGACGTGATAGGAGGGCGACTTCAGACCAGCGACCAGCCATACGTTGGGGACCAGGATCCCGAGGTGCGGGTCGTTGGCGATGATGGCACCCCCGGTCGTCGTGCGGTCCGGCCCGATCGCCACGCTGTTGGACCCCGTCCGGCCGATGCCTGCCAGAATCCCGTTCACGTCGTCGTTCGCGAAACTCGGCAGCGACGCGCTCCCGCTCTCCACCAGGCGCGCCCACAGCTGCGGCCAGTCCGGCCGCTGCCTCAAGGGCAGCAGCCCGCTCCATATCAGCCAGTTCACGTCCGTGCCCACCAGCCGCCCGATGGTGAGGACGTCGGTGACAGTCCACGGTTCCCGTTCCATGCCGAGAACCCTGAACTCCTGGGGCAGATCGTCGAGCGTTGCCTGATAGTGATTGATTCCGTCCACAAACCGCTGTGTCCAGCGCCGGGCACCGGCATCCATCGCAGCCTCGATGTCCCGGGCGGCGTGTCCGAATGACAGAATGCGCAGGCCGTGGTCGATGTCGCTGGCAAGGGGTCCTGCCACTTCGGCGAGGCGGCCGCGGGCCGCCATGCGCACCAGGCTCATCTGGGCAAGGCGCAGATGAGCGTGGACCATGCCCAGCACGAAGGCTGCATCATCGTCGCTTTCCGCCTCGATGAACGGAATCTGGTGATCGTTCCAGTAGACCGTCACCGGGCCGTCGAGGCCCAACACATGGTCGGGAAAGACGGCCAGACGGTCTGCCAGTCCGCGGGGTTGCGGAAGCGGCGCCAGCAGGGAACACGCGGCCAGCAGGCCACCGGCGAGGACAAGGCCGGCGGTACGCCCCAGCGTGTCTGTCATGGGTCGGATTCCTTCATCGGCGGCGGGACCTACCATGGGCGTCGGCGATGTCCGGACTGTTGCGCGCGTGTAAAGATGTGTTGCCGGGCCAGGAAAGGCGCGCGCATCCCTTGACCGCAAGGTGTCCGGTGTCGCCCCTCATGGACGGCGGTGCTCCGGACCGCCTGGCCCCAGCCTGACACCGTCACGCAGGAAGCGGTACCCCAGCTGGTCCAGACGGCACGGGTGTTCGCCCGGCGACTCGACGATGAGCGTCCTGGCCGCGATCGGATCGTAGTCGGCCCGGAAGTGCACCGTGCTCTTGACCACAAGAATGTGCTGGTCCGTCGGCTCGACACCGATGTGGCGGAAACACGCCTGGTCGAGATTCTGGAAGCGGACACTCGAGACAATCACCTTGACGTCGCAGTCGGCATCGGCAACCGACAGCAGGGCCAGCGGACCGAGATTGGTGACGACGCCACGGTACATCTCGCCTTGGCACTCAAAGATCCCGTTGCCGAGACGCTCAACCCTGAAGCGACCGCGAAAGGGGGACTGGCCCGGTCTGCCGGACTTGCCGCCAAGGGGCGCATCGAATGTGCTCCCCTCCCCCCGTGCGTGAGCTTCCCGCGCGACCTCGGGATCCCACAGCAAGGCAAGAGCGGCGCCGGCGGCGTGATGGCGCACCAGGGCCTCGAGAATGCCCACCGTGTCGGAGGTGCCTCCCGCACCGGGATTGTCCTGGGCATCGGCGAGAACCACCGGACCGGCCGGCTCGGCCATGGCGATTTTCACCGCCTCCCCGGCCTCCAGCAGCGCGTTGTCGAAGACCTCCTCGGCAGCCATGAAACCCGCCATGATCTCACGAGCGGTCTCTCGAGCACGGTGGGGGTCGGCATCGTAGGCCAGTGCGGCCGGCCCGCATTCGGCGATGTCGGCGGGCGGGAATCCAAGCGCCAGGTCCGCGCTGGTGACACCGGCATGCTCGCGCCGCCTGATGTCGTCGTAAAATCCGCTGTTGGGCGGCGTGCCGGTCCACTGGGCTGAAAGCGGCACCAGGAACGGTGATTTGGCGAATCCCTTCGCCAGAGTCTCGCCAGAGAGCAGGCGCATCATCAGGCGATAGCAACGGCGTCCCGTCTCGTCCATGTCGATGTGCGGATAGGTCCGGTAGATCGTCATGGCTGAGGACATCGCCACCATGCGCTCCGTGATGTTCGCATGGAGATCGAGGCTGTTGACGACGGGAATTCGGTGTCCGACGACACTGCGGACGCGTTCCAGGGTTTCACCCTCGCCGTCCTCGCGGTTCTCTGTGACCATGGCCCCATGGAGATCGAGGAAGACGGCATCAAGCGGGCCGAGCCGCGCCAGATCGTCGGTCATCATGCCGACAATCCTCTCGAAGGCATCCTCGGTGACATGGGACGACGGCTCGGCGGAGGCCCACAGGAGTGGCACGAGTTCGTGGCCGTCGTCAGTTGCCTGGCGAATAAACGACTCCAGGGCGAGATTGAGGCCGGCGACGGCGTCGAAGAGTTCCGGGCCGCGTGTCAGGCCTGGCCAGGCATCATGGAGTTCGAAGTCATGAAAGTCCGCGTTGGTCGAGGCGAAGGTGTTCGTCTCGTGCTGAAATCCACCCACCGCGATACGCGCCATGACATACTCCCCAGCCGGGCGGGCGCGATTCTGTCACGCCGCCCTGAACCGGCGCAACCGCGGTGCGCGCCCCCAAAGCGGGGTCGCAATGACCGACAGATCGCGTCTGCATACATCAACCCGGGGGGCCGAGGTACGATCCGCCACGTCGTTGTCCGACTCGCAGGCAAGGTGCCGATCGGTAACGCAACCTGTCGAAGAGGCGTGAGTCGGAAAGGTCCAAGTTCCGCTCCTGACCACCGGTGCGCCCGTTCGGCTCAGCAATTGTCTCGAGCGCGGCACCGCCATCAAGGACAGTACTGCTGCAGTCAAGCCGACGTGACGATCGCGCCTGCGGCGTTGTCGACGATCACCGGCGATTCGAAGTACTCGATCGAAGGCTCGGCACCCAGGCGCTCTCGGATACCGGCCCGCCAAGCCTCGTCATAGAGACGCTCGGCATCCTCGCGCGAGTTGAAGAGGTATACGCCACCCCCGGTGCGGCCATCCTCGGACAAGAGGTAGTACTTGCGAATCAGGCCCTCGACATCCCGGTAGAGCGGCGCGGAGGCTTCGAATGCGGCCGTTGCCGCCTCGCGCGTCTTGTCCTCGGGCAATGCAAAACGCACGATTGCGGTGACCGGCCGGGTAGACGGGAGCCTTACGGCGTCCCGTCCCCCACAGAGCCGGACGTG
>JAPPGE010000072.1 GCA_028821455.1 bacterium
CCGTCCTCGCCCGGCATCATGATGTCGAGCACCACGAGGTCGACCGCCGCCGCCTTGAGCGCCCGCCGTGCTTCTGCGGCGTTCCCGGCCGCGGTCACGCGCAGCCCGTGCCGTCCCAGGTAGCGCGCCAGCGGCTCGCGGATCTCCCGTTGGTCGTCGACCACGAGAACGTGCGGGGAAGCGTCCATGGGTGGAAGCTTACGCGCCTTCCCGAATGCCGCACGAAAAGTTTGTAACAACGTGTGTCAGGTCGCCGCCGAGACACCGCACGCGACACTTCCGGGCCTCCTTCGACAATGTCTTGCGACACCTTGCGCCCATGGTGCGCTCGTCCATCGACACCCGATGGATCGATCAATGAAGGAGAGAACCGATGAAAACGAAGACGAAGATACTGACCGCCATCGTTGCCACCGCCGCCATCGGCGGCATCGCCCTTGCGGGCGCGAGCTACGCCGGCCACCGCGGCGACGGGCACGGCATGGGTTTCCTGGACAAGGGGCAACTCGCCATATCGGCGATGGAGATGTTCGATGCCGTCGACGCCGATGGCGACGGCAAGCTCACACAGGCCGAGATCGACAAGCTGCTCGACGAACGTCACGCCGCGCACGACGCCAACGGCGACGGCAACCTCGTTCTCGGGGAGTTCGCCGGACTCTGGCACGAGACCACACGTCCGCTCACCGTGCGCGCGTTCCAGATGCTCGACACCGACGGCGACGCCATCATCACCCGCGCCGAGTACGACCGCCCGCTCGCCCGCATCGTCGAGCGTCTCGACCGCGACCGCGACGGAGCCCTCTCGCTGCGGGACCGCTGGCACGACGACGATGACGGATGGTGGGAGGACGATGACTGACATAGCATCGTCGGCATCCCGGTCACCGCCTGCCCAAGGGGCGGCCGGCCGGGATGCGCCACCCGGTGTCATGGACCGGCAAGACCGCAATGTGACACGCGAGGGCGATCTTGATGACCGAAGAACGCTATCATCTCACCGCGTGCCTGATGCACTGGATCATGGCGGTGGGCTTCGTCTTCATGTGGGGGTGCGGCTATGCGATGACGACCCTGGTCGAGGACGATTCGCCGCTCGAGGAGTTCCTGTTCGACCTCCACATCTCGGTCGGGGTGACGCTGCTGGCCCTCCTCGTCCTGCGCATCGCCATCCGCCTGATCCACCGGCCGCCGCCCTTGCCGGCGACGATCCGGGGCGTGGAGCGCAGAGCCGCGCATCTCGGCCACGCCGCGCTCTACGCGCTTCCCGCGCTGGTCATCGTGGCAGGCTGGGCGGAGACGAACTTTGGCGGCCATGCCGTAGAGTGGTTCGGCGTCGGGATCCCGATGATCTTCCCCGAAACCGGGGAGGGGCTCCAGGATCTCGCCGAGGACGTGCACATGTGGCTCGCCTACGGGATGCTGGCGGTTGCCGTGGGCCACGTCGCGGCTGCCTTCAAGCACCGCTGGATCGATGGCCACGACGTCATCCGGCGCATGACCTTCGGCGGAGGGTAGGACCCGCCGCCCTGTGAGCGCCAGCGGCCGTACGCCGGCGGGGACGGGCAGGTTTTCTCAGGCGCCTGCCGACGAACGCGAACGCGCGAGCACGGCATTGTCAACTGCCTGCGCCACGGCAAAACCGGCGGGTAGCCCGGGTGTCTTGAAGGATCGATCTTCTGGAGAATGTGACGCAGACCAGAGTGACCTGGCGAGAACCTGTGATCACTGTTGTGTCGACGCCCGCTGGTTCATAGCCATGAGAGCGCTACTCGAATCTCTCGGGCAAGTGTTAGGGAGACGAGAGCATTGAAGTGCACATTAATACCGCGTATAGCAAGAATATATACAAACATAACTGAGAAATCGTCTTGAAGACCGTGGACGCAATCAAGGTGCTCTGGGACTGGGACCGGAGAGAGAGGTCCGTCTTTTCGGTGGCGGATCTCAGGAAGATGTTTCCGGAGCGGTCGCCCAAGACATTTGCCGAGGGCCTCAGGCGTCTCGTGAGACAGGGATTCCTCGAGCACGCAGCGCGCGGCGTCTACGTCAATCCCTTGTCCCGCCTGTCGAAACGATACCTGATCGAGAAGATTGCGGTATGCCTGCGGCGCGGTGAATACAGCTATGTCAGCCTGGAATCCGCTCTCTCGGAGTACGGTGTGATTTCACAGATCCCGATGAGCCGGATCACCGTCATGACCACGGGACGCAGCGCGACGGTCCGGACACCCTATGGCGTCATCGAGTTCACCCATTCCAAGCGTTCGCCGGCGGATATCCTGAACAAAACGATCATCATGGAGAAGCGGCCCCTGCGCATTGCCAGGGTGGAAACGGCGTTGCGCGACCTTCGTCGGGTCGGACGTAATCTCGATATGGTGAACCTGGAGGAGTACGAGGACATTCTGAAGGAGCAGGCTGAAGAGGCGGCAAGGGTCACGCCGACATGACGCAGGATTTTCTGGCATACCTTGTTGACCGGGCCATGGAAGATCCCCGGCTGAACGGCATGCGACCGGTCATCGAGAAGGAAATCCTCCACTACGACATTCTCTTTGCACTGGAGCAGGGCGGATTCCTTGAAGATCTGGTGTTCCAGGGTGGCACGGCACTGAGGCTCTGTCATGGCGCGCCGCGCTTCAGCGAAGATATCGACTTTACTGGCGGCCCTGACTTCACCGCAGTCCGGCTGGCCGAACTTGACAGCCATCTCAACGACTATCTGTCCAGGCGTTATCGCCTCGAAACGATCGTCAGGCCGCCGATTGGCGTGCCAGGCACGCCGGACGTCTCGATTCCGGTGATCAGCAGATGGCGGATCAATGTCGTAACCCGCCCGGCGTCACCGCACATTCCGCGTCAGAGGATCCACCTGGAAGTCTGCAACGTGCCGTCCTACGCCAGTGAACTGATGCCGTTGAAGCGGAACTACGACTTTCTGCCAGATGGCTACGAAGACATGGTGATCCGGGTCGAGACGAAGGAGGAGATCTTCGCCGACAAACTGGTCGCCTTTCCCGCCATGATTCCACGTTACACGCGTTGGCGGGACATCTGGGACATGCGCTGGCTCATGAGGCAAGGCGTTCCGGTGAATGCCGGCATGGTCGAGGCGAAGATTGCCGACTATCGGATTGAAGGCTTCGCCGGTCTCCTCGAAACGGCTTCAGAGCGCATGACGCGGCTCGTCAATTCGCAGGAATTCGTTGATCAGATGGACCTGTTTCTGACGGAACCGGCAGCTCGCACCACTGTCCGGCAGCCGGGTTGGCGCGACGTCGTTGCCCGGGAGCTTAAGGAGATTCTGTCGGGGCTCGCTAAGCAACTGGTACAGCATCAGGCCGTGTGACCTCACCTGCGCCAGGCCTTCCGAAAGGCTTCCTGTGCCGATCCGGGCCGATCATGCCTCGATTCGGACCGTCCTCGAGGTTATTAAACCTGGTGGAGCACCCACTATGCGACGACGTCGTTGTTGACGAGGTATTGGTCGAACAGGTTGAAGCACTGTTCCGGTTCCTCGAGTTGAAGGAGGTGGCTGGTATCCGGCACTGAGGCGTAGTCGATGCCGAACGTCTCACAGAACAACTTGCAACAGAGAGCGGTCTTTGGCGCGTCCTCGAGCGTCGGGTCGGCACCGATGATCAGCAGCGGGCGATCCGGCGGATCGGGCTGCCGCCAGATGTCGAGCTCGGCGACCTCGGTGTAGAGACCGGCCTCGACCTGACCCGGGCAGCGCAGCAGCCATTCTCCGCTTTCAGGATCGAAGTGCAGCACGGAGCGTGCGTTGAGTTCCGGCACGCCCTCCCGCAGGCGCCGGAACCGGTGGAGGTACGTGTAGACTTCGACAAGCTCTTCAGGGTTCCGGAACCGGTTCTGGCGGATCAGTGCGGCGTCACGCAGCGCCGCGCCATCGGACATCAGCTGCCCGTGGAGCGGGTTCTCCTTCGGCGGGACCATCGGCGGGTCGAAGAGCACAAGGGCATCCCAGTGCCAGATGCCATCGACGACAGCCAGAAGGGCTGCGATCGCCGTCATCGAATGGAAGACTCCGACGGTCGTCTTCTTGCCCCACTCTCTTGCGACCGCGCCATGCACCGCCGCGTTGTCGCGGGCGAAGCGGGGATAGTGGTGTGGCTCGGCTGCGTGAAAGGGATTGCGTCCGCAGTTGCGGACATCGAAGAGGGCGAGATCGAACCGCTCCAGCATATGTTGCCAGAACGGGTAGTAGGAATCACTCGCGAAACCGTTGCCGTGGCTCAGGACCACGCGCACTCCGGAAGGATTGCCGTGGCGCACCACCCTGATCGCCGCGCCGTCGTCCATCGCGAGGTCGAGAGTCGATGAGGGTTCGGGCAGGGCGAACCCGTCCGCTTCCAGCCGGCGGTCAGCCCCGGAACACGAAGGACCTGTCATGAGTCTGCTTCAGGCCTCGGCAGATTGGCGATCGACGCAGTCTTCAGCGAACCCGTCTCCGGTGCGACTTTCCCGATCCTATGAGAAAAACAGGGAAAACCCAGATCTTTGTCGCTGACGCAGGCCGAAGCCTGCCCTGAGACGCTCCGTACACCAGTTGTTCCGGGCTGAACGTCCCTGCTGCGTGGAGCCGGGAACGGCGAGGTCGATTCAGGGTATGTACTGACCGGCCAGGTTCGTCTTCCGCATCGTGTCGCCCGGCTGTCTCCATCTGCCTTCGTCACTTTCAGCTTTGCAAAACTCCGCTCATTTAATTCAATGGTCGCATAAGGTTAATGCAGATCGTCGCTTCGTGACGGGTTGGCAGGGCATCAACTGCGGGAGGAGTGCGACATGACGAGCGATGGCGCGATGAAGGTACTGAGGGCGGTTGCGGATGCGGCCAGGGCCGATCTGGCCATGCCGGCGGGATCGTACACGAGCGCCGCCTACTACCAGCTGGAACGCAAGCGCCTCTTCCAGTCGACGTGGGTGCTGGCCGGTTGCGGGCAGGAAATCCCCGAGCCGGGAGACGTGATGCCTTGCGAGGTCGCGGGCTATCCTGTCATCCTGGTTCGCAAGCCGAACGGCGATGTCGGCGCCTTCTTCAATGTCTGTCCGCACAGGGGCGCCGAGTTGATCGCCAGGCCATGCAGCGGCCGCCGGGTTCTCACGTGTCCCTACCATGCCTGGACCTACGATCTGGATGGCCGTCTGCGCATGCGTCCGTACTACAACGGCGGCAAGGAGCACGACGTGGCGGATCACGCGTCGGGCAAGGCGTATCCTGCCCTGACGACCATTCGGGCGGCGATGTGGGCCGATCTGGTTTTCGTGAACATCGACGGAAAGGCGCCGCCGCTGGACGAGCACCTGAAGCCGGCCATCGAGTACTTCGACGGGTATGACTTCTCCGTGATGCGCCTCGCGCAGACGTTGTCGTTCGATGTCGAGGCCAACTGGAAGCTGCCGATCGAGAACTTCTACGACAACTACCACATCTTCTCCCTGCACCCGCTCGTCGATGCCGGACTGTCCCAGGAACATCGCACACCGTCGGAATGGCTGGGTGGTCCCTTCATCAAGGGCGGATACAGGGTCGACGGCCCCGCGTCCGACTGGATCAGCGGGATCGAGCGCAATCCCAACGTCTGCGAGCGGTTGAGGAACTACAACTCGTTCGTCGCCATCGCGCCCAATGTCATGATGCAGGTGTGACAGAGAAATTTGACGACATGTATCAATGTAACTGAAACACGAAAAGGCAACTCTCTCTCCAAGTCACGCTAACTACGCGCGGAATACGGCCATGTCAAGTCCCACGGACGACATCAGATCTATACATGCATAGAGATCCATAGAGCCACAGTTGCATTCGGGGAAGTCATACGTAGACTTTTTGCCATCGCCCATATGCCCCGAAACACCGTCAATGCATGACAATCACACACAATGGATACCAATGCAGACCATGGTGATTCTGTCCAGTACATCACGCGAACATCCGCCAGAACACACCATCTCGGCCACCTTGTGTCGTTCCCACCACCGGCCACCGGGTCGATGATGAACGCGAAGGACTCGCGGCGCAAGGCGCGCACCATCATGGCATCGGACAGCGAGTGGGCCCGGATCGGCGAGCGAGCCAAGGCCCTCGACATGCTCATCTCGCGCTACGCGGTGCAGCAGATGCTGACTACAAGACCACCCCAACCGACCGGTCTTCCGGCCGACCTGCAGTGGCGCCTTGCGCATCACCTCATGGTGCTGGCCCGCATCGAGCGTCATCGCTTCGAGCGCGCCGGGGAAGGGAAGGCCTGGCAGGCGATCGAGGAGGAGATCGCGTCCCTGCTGAAGGCCGAGGCGCAGATCGAGGGGAAGGAGTCACGACCGTGAGACGCAACCAGCTGTTCAGCGTCAGCTGCCGCCCGAGCGACTGGGCGGAGATCGGCCGGCGGGCCAAAGCGAGGAAGATGCCGATCTCGCGCTTCATGGTCGCCTGCGCCCTGGAGGACGAGGACGACATGCGCCTGGTGCTCTCGGAATCCGAACAGCGCGACCTTCTCAACCGGGTGAACCGCACCCTGCTGCTTCTCGAGGAGCTGATGGAGCCCTTGCCGGGGAGCGACGTCACCGCCCTGGAGGCGCTGTCGTTCCTCTACCTCGCGGCCCGGGACTTCCAGGCGCGGCAGGACGCCGGGAGGCCGGGACCATGACCGGCCGGCGTGTCGAGGAGAGGGCCACCATGCACTCGATCTCGTGCAGCCGTCTGGAGCGGGAGCGCATCCGCGCCCTGGCGGAGCGCGAGGGCGTGTCGATGTCGAAGCTGCTGGTCGATCGCGCGCTCAACCGCAACCCGCCGACGTAGGTCAGGCGGCGTGCGCCACCGGGATCCCCGCGCCGGTCCGCCGCGATAGTCAGCACGTCCGCGAGTGCCTGGCAGGGGTGGTAGAGATTGCAGCAACCGTTGATGACCGGCACCATCGCCCCCGAGACCATGTCGAGCAGGTCAGCGTGGCTCTTCAGCCGTGCCATGATGACGGCCGAGTTGCGCGAGAGGTACCGGGTCTCCGAACGGGCGTTCGCAGGGCTGGCACGATGGCCAGATGATGCTGGCGCCGGTGTGCGCTCAACGTGGCCGAACCCGACGACAGCTCGCCGATCAGCGTGGTCTTGGACGATCCGTGTTTGCGTTCCCGCCGGAATCCGCTTACGAATTGCCGATGGAACAGGCGTTGACCGGCGGGCGTGTGCCTTGCGGGG
>JAPPGE010000047.1:0-18150 GCA_028821455.1 bacterium
TCTGAATCCTCAAAACCAAAACGTCACCAACTCTTCAAAAGCGATTCCCCTGCCGGGCGAGCCTTGACCGGGACCATGGCAGTCACTAGGTTGCGCGCTGCCCGTTCCCCCAGTTTTCGTTTCCGCGAGAGCCCGTAGCTCAGCTGGTAGAGCATCTGACTTTTAATCAGGCGGTCGAAGGTTCGAATCCTTCCGGGCTCACCACCCAATGGCGATGTCATTGGAGGCCCTTTGGTTGTTGAACTGCGCCTGTCAGCAAGATTGAGAACTTGACGGCGGACCCTGTGGTTCCCACGTTCAAGGCATGACCGCTACGCTTCTCATCTTCGCCGTGCTCTGTCTTTGCCTTGCCGCAGGAATCGCGACTGGATTCCGCAATTGGTGACGCGATGAGGCTCGCTCGCGGGTGACGACCCTTGACCCGGTGGCGGGCATGGCACCAGAAACCGAACCGCTCTCCTGGTTTGATGTCGAGGCGATTGTTCCGGTTTTGGCGCGCCCGTCCCCTTCGGCCTCGTCATGATTTGTGACCGGATCAAAACGGGGGTGATCAACACGGCCCGATGCCTGGCAGATTGAATCCGTGGAGGTCCGAAAACGCGTTCCGGCACGCCAGGCGGATCAGATGCCCGGACGGGGGTGGCGCCGCGACTCAACGGCAGTGCAGCGCATCTGTTCGAAGCCCTCTCGCGACCTCGGGATGCACAGGACGCCCGACACCGGGATCGGACCACCGCCACGTTGCCGAGCAGCAAGTCAGCCTGCAAGGCCGGTCATCAGTTGAAGAGAAAGTCCCTTTGGCTCGGCGTCCTGGTCCGACTCCAGTATTCGAGAAGCTTGAACGGCCAGTTCTGCGTCACGCGTCCCGCCTTGTTCTTGTACCAGCTTCGAACGTTCGGTGCGCCCCATGCTACCTGCAGATTGCCCTCATCTATGATCACGTTGTAGGCGTCGTGGACCTCCTTGCGGCATTCCAGACTGCGGTATCCGTTTTCGAACAGCATCCTGATACAGCCCATGACGTAGTGCATGCCGCACTCCGAAAAGAAGATGGTGCTTCCCGTGATGACGATGTTGGTGTTGGGTCCGTAGAGGCAGAAGAGATTGGGATATCCCGGCACGACGATGCCGAGAAAGGCACGCGGGTCGTCCCCCCAATGCTCGCGGAGATCGCGCCGGTCCCGGCCACGGATTCGCATGGGCCACAGGAACCGGCTGGCATGAAATCCGGTGGCATAGACGAGCACGTCCGCCGAGTGCTCGACGCCGTCCGCTGTTCGCACGCCGTCGGCCGTGATGCGCTCGATCGCCTCCGTGATCAGCTTCACGTTGTCGCGCTTGAGAGTGCGATACCAGGTGCCGTCGTCGACCAGCAGGCGCTTGCCGCACGGCGGATGCTTCGGGATTGACGCCGCAATCAAGTCGCTGTCGCCGTCGAGTTCGCGCCGGATGCTGCGAATCATGAGGTTGCGCAGGGCCTCATTTGCTGCGCTCACGGACCGTTTCTGGTGCTGCCAGGCCGGATCCTTCGTGACCGACGCGTAGAGACCTTCTCCGTCCAGCCAGAACAGCAGGAAATGGTACCAGCGCGCATAGTAGGGAACATGGTTGATCAGCCAGTGCTCTCCCGCCGGCACGCTCGCGCGATAGTCGGGATTGGGATAGATCCAGGGCGGCGTGCGCTGGAACACCATGACCTCGCGAGCTTGTCTGGCGACCTCGGGTACGAACTGCATGGCGCTGGCGCCGGTTCCGATGACCGCGACCCGCTTGTCCGAGAGATCGAGAGTGTGGTCCCAGCGTGCCGAGTGAAACGCCGGACCGTCGAACGCGTCCACGCCATCGAGGTCGGGAAGCCGAGGCTGGTTGAGTTGTCCCGTGGCACAGATGAGAGCATTGGCCTTCAGTGTTGTGATGTGGCCGTCGCGGTCCTGGACCGTCACGTCCCATGCGCCGCTCGCCTCGTCGAAGTCGGCTCCGATGACCTCGTGTTCGAACAGGATGTGAGGGCGCAGACCGAAATCGGACGCGCAGCGCTCAAAGTACGAATGCAGAACTGGCTGCGTGCAGTAGTACTGCGGCCAGTCGTGGCGGGCGAATGAGTACTCGTAGACATGGCTGGGGTTGTCGACGCGGCAGCCGGGATAGATGTTGTCATGCCATGTACCGCCGACATTGGGGCTTCGCTCGACGATGGTAAAGGAAAGCCCCGCCTGTTTGAGCCGATATCCGGCGAGCAGTCCCGACATGCCGGCGCCGACGACAACGACATGGAAGCGGCGCCGGATGTCCGCGGGAATGGCGTCGAATCCGCCCACTCCGTAGGCATCGTCGGTCTCGAACTCGGATTCTTCCATCAGGAACCGGACGATGTCTTCGTCGAGTTCCTCCCCGATGATGAACTGCAGGATCTCTCGCAGTGCTTCCGGAGCAAGCGGTGGCGGCGCCGGACAGCCGCGATCGCGGTAATCGGTCAGCACCTGAAGTGCCCTGGCTCGTATGCTGGCCTGCTGCTCTTCGCCGATGCCGCGCTGCAGGTCGCGCGCGCGGCTGTTGTCGACCCTGATATCGCCGCGAAGCAGTTTGACGTCCCCGGTGAGATGGACGAGCGCAGCCAACATCACCGGCGCGTTGGCATGCTCCAGTGCGTCCCTGATGATGTCGTCGTCATCACGGATCATGTCCCAGTCGAAGTGGCTTCCTCCGGCCATGTCACTCCTCGTCCAGCCGGTCCGTCCCAGGCGCCATCATAGTCGGGATGGTCGCATCCTCCAGCGCCGCTCAAGCGATCATGTACGTTGCCTGGTTGCGCAGTTGGTGCGCACTCGACGCTTCGTGTCAGATGGACGCTTGTTCAGCCGGGTTGATGAAAGAGCGCCATCGGGTCTCCGACATCGACGACACCGATGCCTTCATGGGCACGGTATCCCAGGCGTTCCCGGACGACTTCCGGCATGGCGCGGACCTTTTCGAAGGGGACCGTGAGAAAAAGATTTTCCTCGGTGCGCAACCAGCCGACGACGAGACCGAAGAACATGCCCCGCCGCCACTCGTCCGCCGTCGTGTTGGCGCCCCCGCCGTGGAGTGTTGAACCTAGGTAGACGAGGGCGTCGCCGGCATCCATCTCTGCACGGCCTATCTCGTCTTCCTCTGCTTCCCGGTCGGGCTCCCAGAGATGGCTGCCGGGGACCGCTCGCGTGCAGCCGTTCTCCCTGGTGAAACGGGTCAGCGCGAACATCGCTTCCACCTGCAGGAGATGGGGTGGCGCGAAATGAGACCATGCCCCCTCGTCCCGGTGCAGCATCTGGTTGCCTTCGCCGGGTCCGATCTGGATGAGCTGGCCGGTGTTGAGCAGGTAATGTTCACAATGGGGGAGGACCAGCCTGTCGGCAATGCGGGTCATGAACGAGTCCTCGAGAAGGTCCACGAAGGCCGTCGACTTGCCGGGCAGTCCATCAATTCTGATCGTCTTCCTGCCGTAGAACTCGACAAGGAACTGCGATGGCGGATGGCGCAGTCCGGGCCCGATGCCATGGAGAGCCTGGTCGAAATCCTCGTTGAGGGTGGTCAACTGGGCGGGAGAGAGCGCCTGCTTCACGATGGCTGCGCCGTCCGTCTCGAGGGCTTCGGCAAGGCCCGAGATGTCGGATGCCGATTCAATTCTCCTCAATTCAATGGTCATGATCCGCCCCCCATGCGTTTCTTGTACCACTCGACAAAGTTCGTCGTTGCCCGCTCTCTCGTGGAGTATCGGCCCGGCCGATAACGTCGCGAATTCACGCCGAGCTGGTTGTCGCCGATGATCCTGGTGTCTTCGATGGTGGTGACGTCCCACATCCACGTGAGACGCTCCTCGTCGTAGTCCTTGCCCTCAAGCGCATCGCCATTGACAAGCCAGGTCACCTCGACATCCGTGTGCGTAGCGTGGACCGGCGTGAAGCGAAAGAGCGCCGCATGATCGCCGGCAAGGTAGATGTAGAACAGCGGTCCGAACACCAGGAGTGTCTCTCCGCCATCCCAGTCGGTGAGCCGGCCCATGAGTGGGGCCACGGGGTGTCCATCCCTCGAGAGCGTTCTGTAGCCCTCCCTGATAGGCTGCCGCATGGCCGCATGGGGCTGGCGTTCATCGATGCTGTCCCCCCAGATCCCCGTGCTGCGCGTGACGACTCCCCGTTCCTCCCACGTTGCGGCCCAGGCGGCCACGGTCTCGGAGCGCGCCTGCTGGTCACGCTCGCCATCGAGCACGTAGGCATTGACAGAGGTGTAGCCGGGATGTGCCGGAGCACAGTGGTAGCACTCCCGAAAGTTCTCCACCGCAAGCTTCCAGTTCCCGGCCGTGGGATATGACTTGCGTGCCGCGATCTTCGCCACGTCGAGGCAGTGGTTCTCGATGTAGGGAGTGAGGCGATCAGCCATCGAATCGAATTCGATGACGGCTTCATCGTCCTCTTCGGCAAGGCAGATGAAGACAAGTCCCTGGTAGACACGTGTCGTGCACGCGTGAAGCGGCCAGTCCTCCGGCCGGAAATCGTCGGCCATCGATCGCGCCCTGACGAGTCTGCCCTCGAGATCCCAGGTCCACGCGTGATAGGGACAGGTGAGGGTGCGGACATGGTCGCACCCCTTCGTGATGATCCTCGATCCGCGGTGGCGGCAGACATTGAAGAATGCCCGCACCTCCTGATCCCTGCCTCTCACCAGGATGATCGATTCCCCGGCAATCTCGTATACGAGAACATCCCCGGGTCGGGGAACTGCTGACACATGATCAACGAAGAGCCATTGTCTGGCGACGATACGGTCGAGGTCCTCCTCGAAGATTCCCGGATCCGTATAGAACGGCTGCTCGAGCGTCATCCCGGGCTGCTGGCGCTTCAGGAGTTCACGGAGCGTGACAGGACTGGCAGGAGACATGCTGCGACACCTCCGGCATGGATCGCCGCCGGCGATTGTCACGGCACAAACGCGGGTCGGTCAAGACCGCATGAAAAGAGGGACCGGAGATGGTTCTCCGGTCCCTCTCTGTCGGGACGATTCCGGCAGGATCAGACGTCCGCCAGATACTCCTCCCACTTCTCGTCAAGCCAGTCACCCTTTTCCACATAAACCTCGTAGCGGGGGACGATCGGCTTGATCGTGCTGGCGGCTCGTTCGAACGCCTCGTCACTGAGGTTCGGCAGCATGCCTCGTGGCAGAATTGGCGCCGTCCACAGGTTGTCCGTGATCACGGTCTGTGCTTCCGGAGAGACCGACCAGTTGATGAACTCGTTGCAGACGTCGACCTTGTCGCTCCCCTGGGCGATGCACCAGGAACCATAGTCGATGACACCGCCTTCCTTGGGGAAGGTCGAATGTACCGGAAAGCCGTCCTCCTTCATCACCCAGGTGACGTCGTGGTAGTACTGCCCGCCGGTCAGTTCTCCGGACTGCAGCATCGCCTGGAACTGGCCTTCGTCATTGAACCACAGGCGCACATTGCTCTTGAGTTCCGCTGCCTTCTCCATGCAGGTGATAAGCCCCTCTTCGGAGCCCAAGATCTCGTTGCCACCATGGAATACGGCGGCGATGATATCGAGGAGGTAGCTTGAGGACACATTGCGGCCCCATCCAAGTTCGTTCTCGAACTTCGGATCCCAGGCGTCACCCCACGAGACCGGAGGTTCGGGCCATCTCTCGGTGTTGGTGACGAAGGTGGCGTACCAGGCCAACACCGGCGCCCCGATCGGGTCTTCCTCATCATTGCGCAGAATGAGGTATTCAGGGACGTTCTGGAGGTTGGGAACGGCATTTGTGTCCAGGGGGATGAAGATCTCCGGGATCCGGCGCATCGAACCCTGAGCCGCCATGGTGACGTCAACCGCGGGACTGCCGGCCGCGATGCTGTTCTTCAGGGTCACGAACCACTGGAAACCGCCCGGCTGGGAAATAGTCTCGACCTCAATGCCCGTGTCCTTGGTGAAGGCAGGGTAGGCGTACTGGGACAGCATGTCCTCGAAGTAGCCGCCGTAGGACGACACCTTGATCGGCTCCGCAGCCCATGCGCGCCGCAGGACGGAAGGCGCGGCGAGAACACCGCCCGCTGCTGCCGTGCCCTTCAGGATGGAGCGCCGATTGATAGGATTGCTGATCATTGCAGGGTTTGACCTCCCGATGTTGTGTCGGACAATTAATGCATGATTGAAGGGACTCAACAAGTATTTGTGACGCAGGCCATCATCGGCCCATCGCAGGTGTTGAGGAGCAGAAGGCATGGTCACCCTGAACCAGCGTCTCGATGAAGGCGCCATTCTCGTTCTTGACGGCGCTACAGGAACCGAACTCGAGAGAAGGGGGGCGCCGATGAGTACCGGCGCCTGGTGCGCCCTTGCCACCGAATACGCGCCCCAGACCTTGCTGGAGATCCACGAGGACTACATCCGTTCCGGCGCCGATATCATCACGGCCAACACGTTCTCCAATGCCCGGCACATGCTCGAGCAGGCCGGAGCGGGTGACAGGGTAGCCCATCTTACCCGTCAGGCCGTCGAAGTTGCCCAGCGTGCCCGCGACCGGGCGTCCGGCGGGCGTGAGGTTGCGGTGGCCCTTTCTCTCTCCCACCAGATGCCTATGGTTCCCGGGGATGCGCGCGACGACCCTTCACTGCGGCCGCCCCCCGACGTCGTGTTCGCCAATCTTCAGGAGGTGGTGGCGGCGGGGTGTGAAGCGGGTGTCGATCTCATCCTTCTCGAGATGATGTCGCGGCCCGTGCACATGGACCTGGCCCTGAAAGCGGCAGAGGAGAGTGGGCTTCCCTTCTGGTGCGGTCTGAGCGCCCGGTCTGTTGACGGAAAGATCGTCAGTTATGTTTGGGAAGAATATCCTTTTTCCGACTGTGTCGAGACGGCGGTGAAGGGCAGGGCGGATGTCGTTGGCGTCATGCACAGCAATGTTCATGCCACCGGGCCCGCGTTGGACATCCTGCGCAGGAGGTGGAAGGGGCCGATGAGCGCCTACCCTGATTCGGGATTCTTCCGCATGCCCGAATGGCAGTTCACTGACATCATCTCTCCGGCGGATCTTGTCGATGAGGCACGCCATTGGGTCGGCAAGGGAGTGCGTGTTCTGGGAGGATGTTGCGGCCTTGGCATCCACCACATCGAGGCGCTTGCACACCTGAGGGAAGGCTCCGGTCCGATTGCCGGACGAAGGGCCCCGTGACATACTTTCGGTCTCCGGGTCCTGAGCAGTCTGGCCAGGGACTCTTATGCCGGAACACGAACATCGGGAGATCACACGACATGAAACCCTTCAACCCAGTGCGAATCACATCCATGGCCGGGGCGGTGGCCCTGGCGATGGGGTCGGCATCGCTCGCCTTGGCCGATGACATCAGGGTCGGTGTCCTGCTTGGCTTCACCGGGCCGATCGAATCCCTTACACCCGACATGGCCGAGGCGGCGGAACTGGCCCTGGAGGAAGTCTCGGCATCAGGTGCGCTGCTTGATGGCCGTTCGATCGTGTCGGTGCGTGGTGACTCGACCTGCATCGATGCCGCCGCGGCAACGGCGTCAGCCGAACGCCTCGTGACGTCCGACTCAGTGGTCGCGATCATGGGGGCGGACTGTTCCGGCGTCACCATTGCCGTCACGAACAATGTCGCCGTTCCCAACGGAATCGTCATCGTCTCGCCGTCGGCAACATCGCCGGCCCTGACGACGATCGAGGATAATGGCCTGTTCTTCCGCACGGCTCCCTCCGACGCCCGCCAGGGCGAGGTGATCGCCGCCATTCTCGCGAATGAGGGCGTGACCAGTGTTGCGGTCACCTACACCAACAACGACTATGGCAAGGGCCTTGCGGCAAGCTTCGAAGGGGCGTTCCAGGCTCTTGGTGGCAGTGTGGCCGCCACGGTTCCCCACGAGGACGGCAAGGCGGACTACTCCGCGGAAGTCGCCAATCTGGCGGCGTCCGGAGCGGAGCATCTCGCCGTATTCGGCTATGCCGATCAGGGCGGGAAGGGAATCATCCAGGCCTCCGTCGATACCGGCGCCTTCGAGAATTTTGTCATTGCCGACGGCATGATCGGTGATGCGGTCATCGAGGCGCTTGGCGATGCGGCTGCCAGCACGATCGGCACGCTGCCGGGATCCGATGCGCCTGAGGCTGCCGAATATGCCAGCTATGCCATGGACAACGGCAGGGCCGGAGACTGTCCATTCTGTGGCAACGCCTACGATGCGGCAGCTCTCATTGCACTGGCGATCCAGGCAGCCGGCTCGACCGACTCGGCGGCTGTCAGTTCAAGCCTGCTTGAGGTTGCCAATGCCCCTGGTGAGGCAATCGGTCCCGGTGACCTCGCCCGGGGTCTTGCCCTCCTGGCCGAGGGAACCGACATCGACTACGTCGGCGCCACGGGTGTGGAACTGACTGATGTGGGCGAGTCCTTTGGTTCCTACAAGCAGCTGGCAATCGTCGACGGCGCGTTCGAGACTGTCGCCATTCATTGAACCTCTGACGTTTCATTGGGATCTGGCGGCAGAAGTTCGCCAGATCCCCTTTACCGTCGGATCGCCCATATGATCCGCATCCATGCCCTGACCAGGCACTTCGGGGGCCTGAGGGCAGTGGACGGTGTTTCCCTGACGATCGGTGAAGGGACGATCACAGGGGTCATCGGTCCCAACGGCGCGGGCAAGACCACGCTCTTCAACATCATTGCCGGCATGGTGCCGCCGACCTCGGGCGAGGTCTGGCTTCATGACGAGAACATCACCGGCCTGCCGCCCCACGAACTGTTTTATCGCGGCCTGTTGCGAACCTTCCAGATTGCCCAGGAGTTTTCCCGGCTGACCGTGCGTGAGAACCTGATGATGGTGCCGGGGAACCAGTCGGGCGAAAACCTTGTCAAGGTCTGGTTGCAGCCGTCCCGCGTCCGCAACGAAGAGGAAGCGGTTGCCAGGAAAGCCGCTGAAGTGATCGAATTCCTTGCCCTCGAAGAGGTCGCCGACGAACTGGCCGGCAACCTTTCCGGGGGGCAGAAGAAGCTTCTCGAACTCGGGCGGACCATGATGGTGGACGCCCGCATCGTTCTTCTTGACGAGGTGGGCGCCGGCGTCAACCGCACACTGCTGCGATCCATCGGCGATGCCATTATCCGGCTCAACCGGGAGCGCGGCTACACCTTCTGCATGATCGAACACGACATGGATTTCGTGTCCCGCCTGTGTGATCCCGTGGTGGTCATGGCTGAGGGCCGGGTGCTGACCACCGGCAGTGCGCTCGCCGTCACATCCGATCCCCGTGTCATCGAAGCCTACCTCGGCCGCCGGGGAGCGCGGGGGGTACCATGAGAGTGCTCGTCGGCGAAGACATGGCCGGTGGATACGGCGGCGCCGACATTCTCCATGGCTGCACAATCCGGGTTGAGGCGGGCGAGATTGTCGTCATCGTCGGACCCAACGGCGCCGGAAAGTCGACAGCCATGCGGGCAATCTTCGGCATGATCGACCTCAACCGTGGCCGGGTCATGCTCGATGACGAGAACATCACGGGACTGTCGATGCGCGAACGGGTGCGTCGTGGCATGGCCTTCGTGCCCCAGACCGCGAACGTGTTTGCCGGCATGACTGTCCGGGAGAACCTCGAGATGGGCGCATTCCTGCGCCGGGACGACACCTCGGCAACCCTTGCCGAGGTTCTCGAGCTGTTTCCGGTCCTGAAGGACAAGTTAAGGCAACCAGCCGGTGAACTGTCAGGTGGACAACGTCAACAGGTCGCCGTCGCGCGGGCGCTGATGACGGAGCCCGATGTCCTCATGCTCGATGAGCCGACAGCGGGTGTTTCGCCGATTGTCATGGACGATCTCTTCGATCGCATCATCGGCATCCGCGCCAGCGGCGTTGCGGTTCTCATGGTCGAGCAGAATGCCGCTCAGGCCCTTGCCGTTGCTGACCGGGGCTATGTTCTCGTGACAGGTGAGAACCGGCATACGGCAGGTGGCCGGGAACTGCTCGCCGATGAGAACGTCCGGCGTTCCTTTCTGGGAGGCTGAAGGTGGACGACATCCTCAACGCCGGAGTCCTGTTCGCCAACTTCGTCCTGGTTCCCGGCATTTCCTACGGTTCACAACTGGCATTGTGCGCCCTCGGACTGACCATCATCTTCGGCATTCTTCGCTTCGCCAACTTTGCCCATGGCGACGTCATGGCATTCGGAACCATGGTCACGATCTTCGCGACCTGGCTTTTGCAGGATCTCGACTTCACCATCGGCCCCTTGCCAACGGCGCTGATTGCCATGCCTGCAGGCATTGCGGCGGCCATCGGTATCTGCCTGCTGACCGATCGCTGCGTTTACCGATTCCACCGGCGCAAGCGGAGCCCGGCGATCATGTTCGTCATTGCCTCCTTTGGCGTCATGCTGGTGATGAACGGCCTCGTGCGCATGGTGATCGGCACGAAGGACAGGAGTTTCGGCGACGGCGCACGGTTCATTCTCAAGGTTCGGGAATTCAAGGACGCGACAGGTTTGCAGGAGGGGCTCGCCATCAAGGTTTCGCAGGGTCTCACCGTCGCCGTGACGTGCTTTGCCGGCGCACTGCTCTTCTGGTTCCTGCAGCACGCCCGCACCGGCAAGGCGATGAGGGCGTGGTCGGACAACGAGGACCTGGCGCTCCTGAGCGGTGTCAGTCCCGAGCGCGTCGTGATGGTGGCGTGGCTGATTTCTGCAACGCTCGCCACCGTGGCCGGCACGCTCTACGGCCTCGACAAGAGTTTCAGGCCCTACACCTACTTCAACCTGCTGTTGCCCACCTTTGCCGCTGCCATCGTCGGCGGTATCGGGCACCCGCTTGGCGCTGTCGTCGGCGGGTACGTGGTCGCATTCTCCGAGATTGCCCTGACCTACGCCTACCGCAAGTTCCTCATCTACCTTGCTCCTGAAGGCTGGCAACCCGAGGGACTCGTCCAGGTCCTGGCGACGGAATACAAGTTCGCAGTCAGTTTCATCATTCTCATTGTGGTGCTTCTGATCCGCCCGACAGGAATCTTCAGGGGCAAGGTAATCTGATGATGTCAACGCGAGGAATGCTCTGTCTTTCCGCAATGGCGCTCCTTCTCGCGATCACGGGTCTGGGACAGTCCTGGGTGGTGGCTCTTTCCATACTCAACCTGTGCCTGATTTCGGCCGTCATGGCCCTGGGTCTCAACATGCAGTGGGGCTATGCCGGCCTTTTCAATGTCGGTGTCATGGGCTTTGCAGCTCTGGGCGGCATCGCCGCCACCCTGGTGTCGGTGGCGCCGGTGGACGCGGCCTGGGATGTCGCCGGGGCTGACCTTGCCTGGACGGGCATCACGGTGGCTGGCGTCGTTCTGGCCGTCATCCTGGTACGCCGGCTGATGAACCCGGGAAGGTGGCGCGTGGCGGCAACGGCAGCCGTGCTGCTGGCAGGGTGGGGGGCCCTGAACCGCTATTTCGATCCGGCGGTCGAGGCCATCGAGTCAGTGGATCCGGCACGCACGGGCTATCTCGGTGGCCTTGACCTGCCGATCGTCCTGGGATGGCCGGCAGGCGGTCTGGTCGCTGCCGCCGCGGCGTGGCTCATCGCCCGGGTGGCTCTCGGCCTGCGGGCCGACTATCTCGCCATCGCCACCCTGGGGATAGCCGAGATGGTGATTGCCGTCATCAAGAACGAGGACTGGCTGACCCGGGGCGTGCGGAGCGTGACGGGTCTCGACCGCCCTGTGCCCTACGAGGTTGGTCTGCAGCGCTCCCCCCGCTTCCAGGAGCTTGCAGCGTTCCTGGGAACCGATATCCAGACGGCCTCCACCATCGCCGTCAAGCTCTGTTATGCGGGACTCTTCACAGCGGTTCTGGCGGGTCTCCTTGTCCTCGCCGAGAAGGCGCTCCATTCACCCTGGGGGCGCATGATGCGGGCCATCCGCGACAACGAGACCAGCGCTGCGGCGATGGGCAAGGACATCAAGGCGCGTCATCTCGAGATATTCGTTCTGGGCGCCGCCGTCATAGGCGTTGCCGGCGCCATGCTGACGACGCTGGAGGGTCAGTTCACTCCCGGAAGCTACCAGCCGCTGCGCTTTACCTTTCTCATCTGGGTGATGGTCATCATCGGTGGTTCCGGCAACAACTGGGGCGCGGTTCTCGGTGGCTTTCTGGTCTGGTTCGTATGGATCGAGGCCGAGCCCGCCGGGCTGTGGCTGGCCACAAATCTGGTGGCCGTCACCGGGGAAGGGAGCATCCTTGCCGACTACATCCTTGATGGTGCCCCCTACATGCGAGTCCTCGTCATGGGGCTCATCCTGCTCCTTGTCCTGCGCTTCGCGCCGGGTGGCGTGCTTCCCGCACAGCCCCGTGGGCCGTCGCGAGCACGCCGTTCAGGATCGCCGTTCAAGGTTGGACGGTCATGGTGATCCGGCAATGGTCGCTCGGTCCCCATTCGTCCGGTTCATTGAGGGCTCGGGCGGTGAGGGCGATGTCCGGAGAGGCGAAGACGTAGTCAAGCTGCCGGTCAGCCATGGCAGGTGGCCGTCCGATCGTGTGCCAGGTGGGTACATTCCTGCTGTCCCTCGGCAGTGATGCCGGCCACGGTTGGGCCCTTCTGCCGTCGGGGAACTGTGGTCCGACAGGAAAGAGACCCATCGCTTCCAGTCGATCGAACACTGTCCGGTAGCGCCCCGCCCAGTACGGACTGCCATCGGCACTGTAGCCGTACATCAGGTTCAGGTCTCCTGCAGCGACAAGCCGGTGTCCGTTCTGCCGGGCAACGAATGCGGCCAGATCCGAGATCAGCCTGTGGGACGAGGCGTCCGAGTAGATCAGGCCTCCCGTGTGGCGGAAGGGCCTTTCGAGTTCCGCATAGAGCGACACCACCAGGAAGGGCTCGCCTGAACGCGGGATCACACGTGCTGCGGTGAGTGTGCCGGGCGACGAGACCGCAAGGTCGCCGGGACCGGCTTGACCAAGAGGTTTGGTGCCTATCCACTCCACTGTAACCTGGTTCGACAGCACGGCAATCGCCGTGCGCCATCTGACCCTGCCGCCCTGTTCGGCCGGCGACCAGGGTGCCGGATCAACCTCGATCATCTTCGCGCAATCGTCCGGCGGGCGGCAGACTTCCTGGAGGAGCGCCAGGTCGACCTTCGCGTCAAGCAGGTGTCGCCAGGACTCATGCTTGTGCGCCATGTTCCAGCACACGATCGTCACGGTGTCGTCGGGCATGTGTCAATCCATGAACGGAGTCAGGTTGATGCAAGCAGGCGTGGCAGGGCCCGCGGGCACATCACAGTGCATTCGATCCACGGTGTTATCGTTTACCCGGCGACTCTTCAGGCCGGGCCTTGCGGACTTTCCGAGGCAAGACTGGCGAGGGTTGCGTGGATGCGTGCGATCAACTCAGGCAGGTCGTCCGGAGGAACGGCATTGCCGGCGACGTAGGCGGTGACGATTTCGGTTGTCATCTCGAGGATATCAGCCTGGTCGACTGCGGACAGCATCGCCTTTTCCATTGCTTCACCCGCTCTCTTGTCAGCGACGCCATGGTGCGCGGGATCGACGCCATTGTCACGAAGTGGCACCGCGGGCCGGCCTATGCTATCCCTAGGGGTAGAGGCAAGGTGAGTCCCCAACCGATGAACACTCCCCGCATCGCGCTGGCATCGGATCATGCGGGATTTGCGCTCAAGTCGGTTCTGCTGAACACGCTCGGCGCGTGGCAGATCGATGCTCTCGATCTCGGGACCACGGGAACCGATCCGGTTGATTATCCCGATTACGCGATGCGCATGATTGCGTGCCTTGTCGAGGGCCGGGCCGGGCAGGGAGTCCTGGTGTGCGGTACGGGTATCGGCATCGCCATGGCGGCGAATCGCCATTCAGCTGTTCGAGCCGCCGTCTGTCACGATGTCACGTCTGCCGTGTTGGCCCGCCGCCACAACGACGCCAACGTGCTCGCACTCGGGGGGCGTCTGATCGGTGAAGAAACGGCACGCCAGTGCCTGCGAGCCTTCATTGATACCCGCTTTGACGGTGGCCGCCACACGCGCCGTGTCGACAAGTTGTCGCACACGGACCACTTGCGCTAGAAGGCGCCGTCCCGATTCCGGAGCGATGACCATGGCGACCCCACAGACCGGTCCTTTCTCACATGAGCTGGCGCGGATCGATCCCTTGATCTTCGATGCTCTCGCAGGCGAACTGAAACGCCAGCAGGAACAGATCGAACTGATCGCCTCGGAGAACATTGTCTCCCCGGCCGTACTGGAGGCGCAGGGGTCCATTCTCACCAACAAATATGCCGAAGGTTATCCCGGGCGCCGCTACTACGGTGGCTGCGAACATGTCGACGTCGCCGAGCGCATTGCAATCGAACGGGCTCAGGAGCTCTTCGGCTGCGCCTGGGTCAACGTGCAGCCGCATTCGGGGGCCCAGGCCAATGGCGCCGTATTGCTGGCACTGCTCAAGCCTGGCGACACCATGCTGGGCATGGCGCTTGATCATGGCGGTCATCTCACCCACGGCGCCCGGCCCAACATCTCCGGCAAATGGTTCAATGCCATCGGCTACGGGACAGATCGTGAGACCGGCCTCATCGACTACGACCAGGTGGAGCGTCTTGCCGATGAGCACAAGCCGGCGTTGATCATAGCCGGCGGATCGGCCTATTCCCGGATCATCGACTTTGCGCGTCTGCGCGCCATCGCCGATGCGGTCGGCGCATGGTTCATGGTCGACATGGCGCATTTTGCCGGTCTTGTGGCCGCCGGAATCCATCCCGATCCTCTGCCCCACGCCCACGTGTGCACCACCACCACGCACAAGACCCTTCGAGGTCCCAGGGGGGGCATGATTCTCTCCTGCGACGCCGACATCGGCCGCAAGATCGATTCCGCCGTTTTTCCCGGACTCCAGGGCGGACCACTCATGCACGTGATCGCCGCCAAGGCGGTGGCGCTCGGCGAGGCGATGCAGCCCGAGTTCAGGACTTACGCCCAGGCGGTTGTCGACAATGCCAGAGCCCTTGCCGACAGCCTCGTCAAGGGTGGCCTTGCGATCGTTTCGGGAGGCACGGACACCCACGTCATGCTGGTTGATCTCAGACCCAAGGGACTGACAGGCAACCGTGCCGAAAAGAGTCTCGAACGTGCCAGGATTACCTGCAACAAGAACGCCATTCCGTTTGATCCCGAAAAGCCGGCAGTGGCATCGGGGGTCAGGCTCGGAACGCCGGCGGCCACCACGCGGGGTTTCTCCACGGGTGAGTTCGACATGGTTGCCGAGTTGATCGTCGAAGTGCTTGATTCACTGGCGGTTCATCCGGACGATAACAGCGCGGTAGAGCAGGAGGTCGCAACGCGGGTCCTGGATCTGTGCCGTCGTTTTCCGGTCTACGGGGGCTGATGCGAGGTCGATCATGAAGTGCCCAGCGTGCAAGAGTGACACGACGCAGGTCAAGGACTCGCGTCCGGCGGAAGACGGAGTGGCTGTGCGCCGACGCCGGGAATGCACTCTCTGCGGTGTGCGTTTCACGACCTATGAACGCCTGCAGCTGCGGGTCATGATGATCATCAAGAAGTCCGGTGAGCGGGTGCCGTTCAACCGTGACAAGCTGGCCGGCTCGATACTTGTTGCCATGCGCAAGCGCCCGTTTTCGGAAGATCAGCTCGATCATCTTGTTGCCGATATCCAGCGTCAGCTCGAACGTCTCGGGGAGCGGGAGGTCCATAGCAGCGTTGTCGGGGAAATGGTTCTGGCTGCCCTTTCCAGTGTTGATGATGTCGCCTTCGTACGCTTCGCTTCGGTCTATCGAAACTTCGACAATGCCAGGGATTTCGCTAAATTTATTGAAGGTATCTGAAGCAAAACTCTAACATCGCCCCCTGGGTGACATGAACCCCGTAGACCATCACCACATGACAGCGGCACTGGTCCTTGCCCGGCGCAATCTGGGTTCAACATGGCCCAATCCCTCGGTTGGATGCGTCCTCGTGCGCGGCGGCGTCGTGGTCGGACGAGGGACGACTGCTCCTGGCGGCAGACCGCATGGCGAAGCCGTCGCCCTTGACATGGCCGGTGAACGCGCGAGCGGGGCGACAGCCTACGTAGCCCTGGAACCCTGCGCCCATCGCCGGAATGGATCATCGTGTTCCGACTCCCTGGTTCGTGCCGGCGTCGAACGTGTCGTCGTGCCCATGACGGACCCCGATCCACGGACGTCGGGACGGGGAATCATGCGCTTGCGCGAGGCCGGAATCGATGTCGACGTCGGAGCGCTGGCAGATGAGGCTCATGACATTCACGCCGGTTTCACGTCAAGAATCATCACCGGCCGGCCTCTCGTGACCCTCAAGGTCGCCGCGTCCCTCGATGGCAGGATTGCGACGGCGACCGGCGAGAGTCAGTGGATCACGGGCCGGCAAGCGCGCCGCGCTGCCCATGGCCTGCGCCTCCATCACGACGCCGTCCTCATCGGACGGGGGACCGCCGACATCGATGACCCGCTGTTGACCTGCCGACTCGACGGTCTCGAACATCGCTCTCCCGTGCGAATCGTGGCCGACAGCAATCTTGGCCTTTCGCGCAAGTCGGCTCTCGTGGCCTCCGCTGGGGACATTCCGACATGGATCGTCTGTGGCAGGGATGCAGATGTGGCCCGGAAGGAGGCGTTGCGTAATGCGCATGTTGATGTGATCGAAGTCGACCGCGACCACTCCGGCAGGGTGTCCCCGAAGGCGATGATGGCGGCCCTGGGTTCGAGGGGGCTGACACGCCTGCTTGTCGAGGGCGGCGCCATGCTGGCAGGAAGCCTGGTCCGTGACGACCTGGTGGATCGCGTGGCCTGGTTTCACGCGCCACTCCTCCTGGGCCATGAGGCGGCTGCATCCCTGGCGGGTCTCGAAGTTGAGTCCCTGACCGACGCCCGACGCTGGAGGGTGCTTTTTCACCGCACATGGGGTCAGGACGGGTTGACCGTGCTGGCGTCCGGCGATAACGCAAGCGCATGTTCTCCGGTATCGTGACAGATTGCGGCAGGGTGTGCTCCCTGGACAACAACGCCGGCGGCCTTGTCGTCGGCATCGCCACGTCCTGGGATCTTCAGCAGATCGCGAAAGGCGCATCCATTTCATGCTCCGGGGCCTGTCTGACACTGACGGATAAGTCCGATGACCGGTTCAACGCGGACGTCTCGAGAGAGACCCTTTCACGCACCACGCTGGGGCTTTGGAAGATCGGGTCACCGGTCAATCTCGAGCGGTCCCTGGCAATGGGAGAAGAAATCGGGGGCCATCTGGTGTCCGGCCACGTCGATGCGGTGGCGACGGTTGCCAGGGTCGAAGAAGAGGACGATTCGACCGAAATGACCTTCCATGCGCCGGCTGGCGTGGCCTCCTTCATCGCCGAAAAGGGCTCCATCGCCCTGGATGGCGTGTCGCTCACCGTCACGTTCGTCAAGGATCGCGAGCAGGATTGCCAGTTCGGTGTCAGCATCATTCCCCACACGCGTCATGTCACCACCTTTTCCGGACTGGCCCCTGGCGACCGCGTCAATCTGGAAATCGACATGCTGGCGCGCTATATGCACCGTCTCCTGGAATCGCGTCACAGCCGACGCTGAAGGCGAGATGGCGACCGCACCCCATATCCTGCTTCTTGAAGCCCGCTACTATCGCGACATCACCGATATGCTTGCAGCCGGTGCCATAGCGGAACTCGAAGACTGGGGCGCCACCTGGGAACGGGTGGAGCTGTCGGGTGCCTTCGAGATTCCCGGTGGTCTGCGCATGGCGATTGCCACCAGCCGGTACGACGGATACCTGGCGCTGGGTTGCGTTATCCGTGGCGAGACTTCCCACTACGACCACATCTGTGCCGAGGTGGCGCGCGGGATCAATGATCTCGTGGTTCGCTACATTGCCCCCGTCGGATTCGGTGTCCTGACCGTGGAAAACTATGAACAGGCCTGTGAACGCGCCGATCCCGCACGCAGGAACAAGGGCAGGGAAGCGGCCATCGCCTGCATCAAGATGGTTGAACTCGCCGCCACCCTGCGCGTGACGGGATGAAGGCTGCGGCGGCCGGCCCCCCCCCCCCCCCGCGTGGCGCCCGCGAAGGCCCCTATTAAAAACACCCCCCCGCGGCGGCCCGCGGCGAGGTGTT
>JAPPGE010000047.1:18160-191872 GCA_028821455.1 bacterium
CCCGCCCCGCCCCCCAAAAATTATGTTCTCCCCCCCCCCCCCGGGGCGGGTGGGTTTTTTTCGGGGGGGGGGGCCGCCCCCCCCGCGTCCCGGCTTGCCGCCGTTCAGGCCCTCTATGAAATCGACCGCAGCGCGGCGTCCGTCGACGAGGTGATCACTGCGGCGTGCGACCAGGGCGCCGTCCTCGACGAGAGCGGTCTCAGCCATCCTGCCGACGCGCGCCTGCTGGCGGCGGTTGCGCGTGGCGCGATGGACAACCGCGAGATTCTCGACGACCTGATCGACGAAGCCCTGGCTTCCAGCTGGACAACCGCCCGTCTCGAAACCCTCATGCGGGCAGTCTTGCGTGCCGGCGCCGGAGAACTCCTCGTCAGCAGCGAGGTGCCTGCGCGGGTCGTCATCAGCGACTATGTCGATGTCGCTCACGCCTTCTGGGAACGCGGCGAGCCCGGCATGGTCAACGCCGTTCTCGATCGCTTGGCACGCCATCTGCGGGCGGCGGAGTTCGACACATGAGCGGCGGGGACGAGTTCACGATCATTCGTGGCCTGATGGCGCCACTCGCCCATCATCCCGGCGCACGCCGTCTGGCCGATGACGGCGCCGTCCTGTCGGCACCGTCCGGCATGGACCTGGCGGTCACCAAGGACATGATGGTCGAGGGGGTTCACTTCTTGCCCGATGATCCGGCGGACCTCGTCGCCCGCAAGTTGCTCCGCGCCAATCTCTCGGACCTCGCCGCCATGGGTGCCGAGCCATGCGGCTATCTCCTGGGGCTTGCATCGGACGGGCGCCGGCAACGCCCGTGGCTCGAGGACTTTGCCCACGGGCTGGCACGTGATCAGGAAGAGTACGGGATCAGTCTGCTCGGCGGCGATACCGTGGCGTCCGAGGGCGGTCTCCTGACCCTGTCGATCACCGCCTTCGGCGAGGTTCCCGGCGGAATGTCGTTCGCCAGGGACATGGCGAGGGAGGGAGATGTTGTTGCCGTCACCGGAACCATCGGAGATGCTGCGCTGGGGCTTCTCGTGCGAACCGGTGCCCTTCACGGGCTCGGGAACGCGGTCGAAACCCGGTTGGTGTCCCGCTATCGGTTGCCGCAGCCGAGAGTGTCATCGGGCGTTGCCCTGCGCCGTGTCGTTCACGGCGCAATCGATATCTCGGACGGCCTTCTGGCGGACGCGGCTCACCTCGCAACGGCGTCCAGACTCGCCATCGAGCTTGCTGTCGAAGCCATACCCTTGTCTGAAGACGTCCGGTGTGCGATCCGGCGCGATCCGGCGCTGCGGGACCGGACGCTGACCGGCGGCGATGACTACGAACTCCTCGTTACCCTGTCTCCCGATGATGTTGTCTGTGCCCTCGCCATCGCCGGGCAAAGCGGAGTCCCCCTTGCCGTCATCGGGCGCTGCCACCGGGGTTCTGGTCTGACACTCCTCGATGGACAAGGCGAGCCCCTGGAGATCACTGATACGGGATGGCGCCACAGCGTCCTGGCGGACGGTTGCTGAGCTCTCTCCTGCGAACAGCAGGAACAAACCACAGCGGATGCTTGCGAATCCAGTCTCGTTGTCGAAGGCCCAGAGCATCCAATCGCGCACGACAGGGTGACGGGCTTCTCATCGACGGCAGCGCATCGGGAACGTTCCGAGCACTCGTCGCCTCGCGATAATGCGCCTCGAACTGCCTCTCTTGCGGTTCAATATGAAACGATATAACATTACAATGTTGAGTCACGATCAGGATTGAGCCGATGACGGAATCCTCCATCCTCCCCCAGCCCTGTACGGATCCGGATTGTGGCGGGGAGCATACGCCGCATGAACGGGTGGCGCTCGCCAAATCAATTTGCGAGAGGCGCGGTGTCCGGATGACAGAGTTGCGCCAGCAGATCCTGGAACTGCTTTGGGCAAGCGGTCGGCCGACGGGTGCTTATGAACTGATCGAGGCGCTCAGGCTCAGGGATTCGCGTCCGGTCGGACCGCCGACGGTGTACAGAGCGCTTGAATTCCTGATGGCGCAGGGTGTCGTTTCCAAGATCGAAAGCCTGAACGCCTACGTCCCGTGCATCCATCCCGAGAGAGACCACGATTGCCTGTTCTTCATCTGCAGCGACTGCCGGGCATCGGTCGAGCTTGAGGATCCGCGGATCGGGGGTCTGCTTGCCGAGGATGCCGCCGTCCTCGGATTCGTTGCGACACGTCGCACGATCGAAGTCGAGGGCACGTGCGCGCAGTGCATGGAAGCCGACGCGGCATAGACGGAAACGAGGAACTGGACCCATGGAGAGCCGGTGCCCGGACGGGCGGCCGCGGAAACTGAACGTGAGTGCGGCAACCTGGCATGGAGCGCCGTCATGAGGACGTGGCGTACAGTTCCGCTCCGGTTGTTGCCGCTCGGCGCCGGCTCCCGGCTGCTCGGGGCGGCCCTGATCGTTGCCGTTCTCTGGGGCGCCTTCTTGTGGGCCACGTCGACGCCGGGGGGATCATGACCTACGCCCTTGCGTTTCAGGACCTGACTCTCGGCTACGACCGGAATCCTGCGGTGCATCGTCTGTGCGGCGAGATCGCCGAGGGCAGCCTGACAGCCATCGTCGGCCCGAACGGGGCGGGCAAGTCCACGATGCTGAAGGGGGTGAACGGCTCACTCCGGCCGCTCACGGGCCGGATTGCCTTCGGCGGACTCACGCGAGGCGAGATTGCCTATCTGCCACAGCAATCGGACATCGACCGGTCTTTCCCGGTCGCAGTCGCTGACCTTGTAGCCATGGGTCTCTGGCAGGAGATCGGCGGCTTTGCCGGCCTGAGGGCCACTCATCGCGCCCGCGTTGCGGAAGCGATTTCCGCGGTGGGTCTCGAGGGGTTCGAGAGGCGGCCGATCGGGTCGCTGTCGGGCGGGCAGATCCAACGCGCGCTCTTTGCCCGTCTGCTGCTGCAGGACGCGCGGCTCGTCCTGCTGGACGAACCCTTCACAGCCGTCGACGCGAAAACGGTGGCGGACCTGATCAGCGTGGTGCGGCGTTGGCACGGTGAGGGCCGCACGGTGCTCGCTGTCTTGCACGATATCGATACGGTGCGGGCTCATTTCCCCCGCACACTGATGCTGGCGCGCGAACTCGTTGCCCATGGACCCACGGCGCAAGTTCTGACGGCCGAGAACCAGTTCCGCGCGCGACAGATGTGCGAGGCCTGCGCAGGCCCGCCACATGTGTGCGGGCGAAGCGCTGAATGATGTGGGAACTCCTCATTCACCCCTTTGCCGATTTCGGCTTTATGCGGCGCGCGCTGATGGGTTGCATCGCAATCTCGGTCGGCGCGACACCGGTCGGGGTGTTCCTGATGCTGCGCCGCATGAGCCTGACGGGCGATGCAATGGCCCATGCGATTCTGCCGGGTGCGGCCGTCGGCTATCTCGTCGCGGGCCTCTCGCTCGGGGCGATGACTGTTGGTGGGCTGATCGCAGGCATGGCCGTGGCTCTTCTCGCCGGTTTCGTGACCCGCGTGACGGCGCTGCGCGAGGACGCGAGCCTGGCGGCCTTCTATCTGATCTCATTGGCGGTGGGCGTGCTGATCGTGTCCACCAGAGGCAGCAATGTGGACCTGATGCACGTGCTCTTCGGCACCGTGCTTGCACTCGACGATGCCGCCCTGGTCCTGCTCTGTTCCATCGCGAGTGTCTCGATCTTCACGCTCGCAGTCGTGTTTCGGCCACTCGTGCTCGAATGCGCGGATCCGCAGTTCCTGCGATCGGTAAGCGGATTCAGCGCCGTGACACATTTCACGTTTCTTTCCCTTGTCGTGCTGAACCTCGTGGCCGGCTTTCACGCACTCGGCACGTTGATGGCGGTCGGCATCATGATCCTTCCCGCAGCCGCCGCGCGATTCTGGGCAGTCGGCATCGGCGCGCTGATCGCCGTCGCTGTCTCGATCGCCATGATCTCGAGCGTGAGCGGCCTTGTCCTTTCCTACCATGCCGGCCTGCCGTCCGGGCCGGCGATCATTCTTGTCGCAGGCGTCGCCTACGCACTGTCGGTGGTCTTCGGTCCAGCGGGCGGTCTTGTCGCGCGAGCCCGGCTGCGCCATCACCTCGAAGCCTGGAGTGGAACCCCATGATGAGAGCCTTTCTCGGATCCGCAATTGCTGCCATCGCCCTGTCGCTGGCCATACCCATGGTGGCACAGTCGAACGAGCCTATGCGCGTGGTCGCGACCTTCTCGATCCTTGGCGACATGGTGGGGCGCATCGGAGATGAGCATGTTTCGGTGATCACGCTCGTCGGTCCGGATGGCGATACGCACGTCTATCAGCCCACCCCGACTGCCGCACGGGCCGTCAGCGAAGCCGACATCCTGATCGTAAACGGACTACAGTTCGAAGGCTGGCTCGACCGGCTGATCGACGCTTCCGATTTCGATGGCGTGCGCGTGGTGGCCACTGACGGGATCGAGCCGATGGCTTTCGACGACATGCACGGTCATGTCGACAGCCACGAAGACCATGCCGAGGCAACCCACGACGATGACCACGAGGAACATGCCGAGGCAGGCCACGACCCCCATGACCATGGCGTCTTCGACCCGCACGCCTGGCAGAGCCTGCGCAACGCCGTGGCCTATGTCGACAACATTACTGCCGCTCTGGCTCAGGCCGATCCGGCGAACGCGGTCGACTTCTACCAGAACCGCGCGGCTTACGTCGCCGAGCTCGAGGCACTTGATACGGAGATCCGCGAAATCGTGGCAGGCCTGCCTGCCGACCGCCGCATCGTCGTGACATCGCACGATGCGTTCCAGTACTTCGGTCGAGACTATGGACTGACGTTCCTGGCGCCCCAGGGAATCAGCACCGAGTCGGAGGCATCGGCGCAGGACGTCGCCCGTCTGATCGAGCGCATCCGTGACGAGGGTATCTCCGCCGTTTTCGTCGAGAACATCACCGATGGGCGCTTGCTCGAGCAGATAGCAAACGAAACCGGGGCTACGATCGGCGGCACGCTCTATCCCGGCGCGTTGTCCGGCCCGGACGGTTCGGCACCGACCTACCTCGAGATGATGCGGCACAACGCGATGACGCTGGCCCAGGCGCTGACTCCGTGAGCCGCCAAGGGGCCGTGCGCCGAGTGGCTTCTTGTCTGCCGTTCAGAGTGTCGGGTTGCTGATGGCTGAAGGCTCCGTGGTACGGCCTGCGTTCCCTGCCGTGGCTCACAAGGAGTCAATCCATCACAGGGTGCACGCGGGGCCGGCAACTGCCTGCACCGTCGTTGCCGGAGACCCACGTTCCGCAGCAGGCTGCGAGCGCCGGGATGCCGTCCTCGATGAGGCCGGATGACTGCTTTCAGAAGCAGGCGGCTCGTTGTGGTGAGCTCCGCCGGCGCCGGGCCGAACCCGCAGCGTCGATCGGTCCCATTGAATTGGCGCGCGTGATCCGTCTATAAACCATCCTTCCTGATTTCGCGGACTGTGTCGGGCAACGGCCGGGTCCGGCACCGCGCCTCAGGAACACCCCGGCCGGACTTCACGTCAGGGAGCTAGGGAACGATGGATCCCCTTTACTTTGCCATTGCCTGCGGTGTTGTGGCGGTTCTCTATGGATTGCTGGCCATCCGCAAGGTCATGGCACAAAGTCCGGGCAGCGAGCGGATGCAGGCCATCGCCGCTGCCGTCCAGGAAGGCGCTCAGGCCTATCTCAACAGGCAGTACCTTTCGGTCGCCATCGTTGGCGTGGTGATCTTCGTGCTGCTGCTGGTGGCGCTGGGTACCAGCCAGGCGATCGGCTTTGCCGTCGGCGCCATTCTCTCGGGGGCCGCGGGCTACACGGGAATGCTGGTGTCGGTGCGTGCCAACGTCCGGACTGCCGAAGCGGCCCGCGAGAGTCTCGACAGGGCGCTGGCGGTTGCCGTCAATGCCGGCACGGTCACAGGAATCCTGGTTGTCGGCCTGGGCCTTCTCGGCGTTGCCGTCTACTACCTTGTGCTCCTTGAGATCGGTGTCGCGCAGCGCGAGGTCGTCGAGGCCCTGGTGGCCCTGGGCTTTGGCGGATCCCTGATCTCGATCTTTGCCCGCCTGGGCGGTGGCATCTTCACCAAGGGTGCGGACGTCGGTGCCGATCTCGTCGGCAAGGTGGAGGCCGGCATTCCCGAGGACGATCCCCGCAATCCGGCCGTGATCGCCGACAACGTCGGCGACAACGTCGGCGACTGCGCCGGCATGGCCGCCGATCTCTTCGAGACCTACGCCGTCACCTTCGTTGCCACCATTCTCCTGGGCACCATCTTCTTCGACGGGGCGGCGGAAGCGAGCATGATGGTCTTCCCCCTCGTCCTGGGAGGCGCCTGTATTCTGGGCACGGTGCTGGGCAGTTTCTTCATGAAGCTGGGTCGTGGCGGCAACATCATGTGGGCGCTCTACAAGGGATTCATCGTGACGTCGGTGATTTCCGCGGTGTTGTTCATCCCGGTGACCGACTGGGTCATCGGTCTCGACAGCGAGTTCACCGTCGCCGAAACCTCGTTCACCGGCTGGGACATGTTCCTGTGCGGCATTCTTGGCCTTGTCATCACCGGCCTCCTGATCGTCATTACGGAGTACTACACCTCGACGGAGTACCGCCCCGTAAGGGTCATCGCGAGGGCCTCGACAACGGGGCACGGGACCAACATCATCCAGGGCCTTGCGCTGTCGATGGAAGCCACGGCCGCGCCGGTGATCGTCATCGCGGCCGGTATCGTCGTCGGATATCTGATCGCCGGCCTGTTCGGTATCGCCATCGCAGTGACCACCATGCTGGCCCTGGCCGGCGTTGTGGTCACCCTCGACGCCTACGGACCGGTCACCGACAACGCCGGCGGCATTGCGGAGATGGCCGAGCTGCCGGAAGAAGTGCGCAAGACGACAGATGCCCTCGATGCCGTCGGCAATACGACCAAGGCGGTGACCAAGGGCTACGCCATTGGCTCTGCAGGCCTGGCCGCACTCGTCCTGTTTGCCGCCTACGTCGAGGACCTCTCACACTACTTTCCGGACCTTGACGTTACGTTCCGCCTCAGCGACCCCTTCGTGGTCGTCGGCCTCTTCATCGGCGGACTGCTGCCCTACCTCTTCGGTTCCCTGGCCATGCAGGCTGTCGGCCGTGCCGCGGGTTCCGTGGTGGAGGAGGTGCGGCGCCAGTTCCGCGAGATCGCCGGCATCATGGAAGGTACGGCAAAACCTGACTACAGCCGGGCCGTCGACATGCTCACGAAGGCGGCCATACGCGAGATGATCATTCCCTCGCTGCTGCCGGTCCTGGCGCCGATCGTGCTGTGGCTCGTGATCCGGGCGATCGCCGGTGAGGTGGCGGCTTTTGCGTCACTCGGCGCCATGTTGCTCGGCACCATTGTCACAGGCCTCTTCGTTGCAATTTCGATGACGTCGGGCGGCGGCGCCTGGGACAACGCCAAGAAGTACATCGAGGACGGTCACCACGGCGGCAAGGGCTCGGAGGCCCACCACGCAGCCGTGACCGGCGACACGGTCGGAGATCCCTACAAGGACACGGCGGGTCCTGCGGTCAATCCGATGATCAAGATCATCAACATCGTCGCCCTGCTGCTTCTTGCCACGCTCGGCGGCTGGGGCTGACACGGTGTCTTCCCGGAACGCGAAGGAGCAGCCGAAAGGCAGCCTTGCGTTCCGGGTTTCCCTTCTCTTCGCGCACCGTGGGGAAGGGAGGCCGTGGTTCGGGTAATCGAGGCAGGCGAGGAACTGCAGACCGGGGAGTCTCCGCGTATCATGCCGCGGGGCGAGCGGTTGCCCTGCGATGCCGGATCCCTGGTGTCAGAAGATGTGCTCGCCACCAGGGCGGGATAGCTTCAGGGCGTGGTCGGGAACTGGGCCGTGGTTCCAGGGGAATCGAAGCGCCCGATATTGCCGAGCAGTTGTTCGAGGAGACCCAGGTCACGCCCATGCGTTGGTGTGGCACGGGAAACGGGATCGATGACAATGCCGTCCTCGATCGTCAACATGGCGATCTCCTCGACGATTCCCGACGAATCGAAGGCGATGGCGACCACGGTCTGCAACTCGGTTTCGGGAAGGGACAGAACAGAAGTGGTCCGGTACTGGCTGATGTAGAACCACGTGTCCTCGCCAAAGAGCGAACGCGACGATGGCGTTCCCAGTCGGCGCGTCACCTCAGTCCTGTGGTCGACACCGGGCTCGATACTTGCCACGACTTCCTGGTTCAGCACCTGGCCATGCCTCGACACGCGCGGTTCGCACGCTGCAAGAACCGTGGCGATGAGGACTGGCGCGGCTATGGTCGCAAGATGGAGAGACTTCATTGACCGGACCGTTTCGTATTCGTATTGAGGCCACGAACGACGATGCAAGTCAATCCTGAAGACATGGTCACGTGGAAAGTCCTGCGACAGCTGCTGAACCGCTCCCGCTTCAGCGAGCGTGCCCATCTCCTCCACGATGCCATCGTGGCCCAGGCCCGCAAACCGGACTTGTTTCGGTGTCATGCCATTCCCGACACCTTCGATGGCCGTTTCGAGTTTCTGGTGCTCCATGTGCTCCTCGTGATGCGTCGACTGAGAACCAGCGGCACTGGTGGCGACGACGCGGCGCAGGAGCTCTTCGATCTCGTGTTTGCCGACTTCGATCGGGCGCTGCGTGAAACCGGTGTCGGTGATCTCAAGGTGGGATCTCGGATCCGCCGGATGGCCCAGGCCTACTTCGGACGCGCCCGCGCCCTAGACGATGCGCTGGCGGCCCCCGTGCCGGACGACCTCGACAAGGTGCTGGAACGCAACGTTTACGGTACGGTAACCGTCGGGCCAGAGACGCTCAGCCGTCTCGCCTCCTATGTGCGCCGCCAGGTGGCGCACTTCGACTGCATGGAGAACCATCGCGTGCTCACCGGACATATCGACTTCGCGGGCGTGGAGGGCGAGTGACCATGCAGGCTCTTCCGTTCTCACGGCCGTTCGACGTGAGCCATCTTGGCGATGGCAATACCCAACACCAGCGGATCGAGGCGACGCCTGGTGAGTGCGATGACCTGGCGTTGTTCCTCGGAACCGTTGCCGTGCGTTGTCTTCAGGCCGATGTTGCACTGACCCGCCGCGGCCGGCAGATTCGGGCCGACATCCACGTTCGCGCCGATATCATCCAGACCTGTGTTGTCACCCTGGACCATCTCGACACCGCGATTGATGAGGGGTTTTCCCTGACCTTTGACCCGGATGTCCGGCCAAGTGGCGAGTTTGACGAGCCTCTTTCCGTGACCGACGACGATCCACCCGAGCCCCTTGTGGATGAAACAGTCGATGCCGGCATTGCGGTCGGGGAGATGATGGCGCTTGCCCTCGATCCGTGGCCGCGCAGGCCGGGAGCAGAGATCGACCGCGACCTCGCCGTCGTCGAGTCCGTCCGCACATCACCCTTCGCTGTTCTGAAGTCCCTCAAGGAGGACGATTGAGCGGTTGTTCTCCTGGTGAAACACGATTATAGAGGTCGGCGGTCTGCAATCGCGTCGAGGGCGCAAGTCATGGCGGTTCCAAAGAAAAAAGTGTCCCGTTCCAGGCGCGGTCAACGCCGGTCCCACAAAGGTCCGGGCCTTGTCGGTACGACCGAATGCGCCAACTGCGGTGAAATCAAGCTTCCGCACCATGTGTGCAGGTACTGCGGCCACTACCGTGACCGTCCGGTCACGGAACCCAGGCAGGCTTACTGAGTCCGACTGCATGCTTCGCTGATGTCCGCTTCTCACGTCCTTGCCCTTGACGCCATGGGGGGCGACCGGGCGCCTGGAATCGTGGTGGCCGGCGCCAATCTGGCCATGAAGCGCTTTCCGGATGCACGTTTTCGCCTTGTCGGCAAGCCGGACCGGATCGGCAAGATCCTGCGGCGTTTCCCCAAGCTGGCCAATGTCTCGGAGGTCGTTCCTGCGGACGTGGTGATCGAATCCGACATGAAGCCGTCCCTGGCGCTGCGGCGGGGCGCCGGTTCCAGCATGAAGCTTGCCATTGACGACGTGCGGTCGGGTCGGGCCGCGGGCGTGGTGTCTGCCGGCAACACCGGTGCGATGATGGCAATGGCCAAGCTGGTCCTGCGAACGCTTCCAGGAATCCGCCGTCCGGCCATCGCCTCCACCTATCCGACACTGCGTGGCCAGTCGGTCATGCTCGACCTGGGCGCAAACATCGAGTGCGATGCTGACGATCTCGTCCAGTTCGCCATCATGGGGGCAGCGTTTGCGCGCAGCGTCCAGGGGCTTCGCGAGCCGACCGTCGGTCTTCTCAATGTCGGCAGTGAGGAGGCAAAGGGACACGGCGAAATCCGCCGCGCTGCAGAGATCCTCAAGTCCTCCAGCCTGCCGCTCAGGTTCCACGGCTTCATCGAGGGCAACGACATCACCGAAGGCACCGTCGATGTCGTGGTTGCCGACGGGTTTTCCGGCAACATCGCGCTCAAGACATTCGAGGGGACCGCGAATCTCTACACGGGATTCCTGCGCGCGACCTTCCGGCGCTCCGTCTTTTCCAAACTGGGTTATCTTCTGGCCAAGCCTGCTCTCATGGCACTCAAGAACAGGGTCGACCCCAGGCGCTACAACGGAGGCATGTTCCTCGGCCTCAACGGCGTTGCGGTCAAGAGTCACGGCGGTACGGATGCCAGGGGCTTCGCCAATGCAATCGGCTTCGCCCTCGATATGATGACCGAAGGATTCAACGACAAGGTGATCCTCGATCTCCGGAACGTCACGGACGGGACGATCCCGCTCGGGGGAGCCGCCACCAAGTGACCACCCGCCGGTCGGCCGTCGTTTCCACAGGGTCCTATCTGCCCGAACGCCGTATTACCAATCACGAACTCGCAGATCGCCTCGATACCTCGGACGCGTGGATACGCGAACGCACGGGCATCATTCAGCGCCATGTCGCTGCGGAGGGGGAAACGACCTCCGATCTCGCCTGCCATGCTGCCAGGCGGGCCCTGGCCCGGGGTGGTCTTGAAGCGGCCGACATCGATTGCATTGTCGTTGCCACGGCGACACCTGACTACACGTTTCCGGCAACGGCAACACAAGTCCAGGCCATGCTCGGCATGACCCATGGCTTTGCTTTCGATGTGCACGCGGTGTGCACCGGATTCGTCTATGGCCTTGCCGTTGCCGACAACTTCATTCGCTTGGGTCAGGCCGACAGAGTGCTTCTCGTCGGTGCCGAGACGTTCTCGCGCATTCTGGACTGGGACGACCGCAGCACCTGTGTTCTGTTCGGGGACGGCGCCGGAGCTGTCGTCCTCGAGGCGGCCACCGGGGAGTGTGGCGTTCTGTCGACCCATCTCCATTCCGATGGCCGCTACCGGGATATGCTGCACGTGGACGGCGGTCCCTCGGCAACGCGTCGTGTCGGTCATCTGCGCATGAACGGACGCGAGGTGTTTCGCCATGCCACGCGACGGTTGACGGACGTCGTCGAAGAAGCCCTGCTGGCCAATGGCATCGAGGCGTCGGCTGTGGACTGGCTGGTGCCGCATCAGGCCAACCGCAGAATCATCGATGCGACGGCGCGCAAGCTGGGCCTGGCCGCCGACAGGATCGTTGTCACCATCGATCGCCACGCGAATACCTCTGCCGCGTCCATTCCGCTGGCCCTTGCCGAAGCCGCAACCGACGGCCGCCTTTCCCCGGGAGACCTGGTGCTCATCGAAGCCATGGGCGGCGGATTCACCTGGGGCGCGGCGCTCATTCGGTGGTCGGCGGCGTGCCGGAGGGGAGGCGCTGCGACAGGCGAGGCGGTGCGTTGAAATGTCATGGCTTTCAACCGGTTGCAGTTACAATGTCTCCCCGATAGAGTCGATTGTCGCAACACAGGGAGAAGCGCTGGATGCCTGGCAAAGCCTTGACACGTGCCGACATCGCCACGGCCCTCCACCAGAGGGTCGGCCTTTCGTTCCGGGAGTCGGCTGATGTCGTCGACTTCGTGATTGACGAGATTTGCGATGCGGTCGTACGGGGAGAGTACGTCAAGATCGCGACCTTCGGCAGCTTTCGCCTGCGTGACAAGAAGGCGCGTGTCGGCCGCAACCTCAAGACCCTGGAAGAGGTCACGATCAGTGAACGCCGCGTGTTGCTGTTCCGTCCATCCCAGCATTTGAGACGTCGCGTGGCGTCCGGAACGGCCGACGACAGTTCAGGAGATCCATGAATTCCGGCGGCAAGGCGGCCACGGCCTTTCGCACCATTGGCGAGGTGGCAAAGGAACTCGGGCTCGACGCGCACGTCCTCCGGTTCTGGGAGTCGAAGTTTCCGCAGGTCAAGCCCTTCAGGGGCACCGGCAACAGGCGCTACTACCGTCCAGAGGATGTGGATCTTCTCCGGAAGATCAAGCGTCTTCTCCACGAGGAAGGTTATACGATCGACGGCGCCCTGCGTCTGCTCAGCGGCCCGCCAGCGGCCGAGCCCCGCGACAGCCGCGAGACCATCCGCCGGGCCGTGAAGGAGCTTGAAGAGGTACGGCGGTTGCTGGCGGGTGTGACTTGAGTTATGTCGGGCCTGGTTCGGAGCGTGGCGCAGCCTGGTAGCGCAACGGTCTGGGGGACCGTAGGTCGCAGGTTCAAATCCTGCCGCTCCGACCACTTCTCCCGACGGCCGCCGCGATGATTGCCGAACGTGACATCGATGTCATGGACCGGCTTATCGATGTAGCCGGCAAGCGCATCGTTGACGCCGGGTGCGGGGAGGGCGGCCTTGCCAGGGCCCTTGTCGAACGTGGCGCCGAGGTCATCGCACTTGAACCCGACCCGGTCCAGGCAGCGACCAACCGGGAAGAACTCGAGGGTGGAGCGATTTCCTTCTTTGAAGTCGGCGCCGAGGCGATGCCGGTTGAAGATGGTTGTGTCGATGGCGTCATCTTCAGCATGTCCCTGCACCATGTGCCTGTCGCCCTCATGGGCGAGGCGATTGGCGAGGCGAAGCGTGTTCTCAGACCCGGCGGCTTTCTCTATGTGCTGGAACCGGAGGCAGGCGGCAGCTACACGGAAATGGCGAAGCCGTTTCACGATGAAACCGAGGAACGGCTCGCTGCGGAAAGCGTGTTGAAGGAATCGACTGCGGGTGCCTTTCTGTCACACGAGGAGGTGAGGTTCGTAGCACGTTACACCTTCGATGATTTCGAGACGTTCGTCCGTGGGGTAACGTCACGAAACTACAATGCCATTTCCCGAGAGGCGGTCGACACGCCTGCCGTTCGGGTAGCATTCGAGGCTGCCCGTACGGCCGCCGGCCACGTCTTCGATCAGCCCATGCGCATCAACCTCTTTACCGGCCGCACATGACCGGTTGGTGGTCGGGTGATGCAACCCGGCATGCGCTTCTCACAGTCGCCGAGATGCAGGAGGCCGAACGCCGCGCCGTGGCCTCCGGGATTTCCGAGGACCTGCTCATGGAACGGGCCGGCGCCGCCGTCGCGAAAGCCGCAATGAAGCGCCTGCCGTCTGGAAGAATCGTGGTTCTTGCCGGTCCGGGAGGAAACGGCGGTGACGGTTTTGTCGCGGCGCGGATCCTTGCAGAGCGGGGATGGTCGGTCCGTGTCTGTGCATTGCGGCCGGACGCCATGACAGGCGCCACCCGCAGGATGGCGAACCTGTGGAAGGGTGAAGCCGCGGCCGTGAAGGCGGCGTGTCTGAAGGATGCGGACCTTGTCGTGGACGCCCTCTTCGGTGCCGGTCTTTCCCGCGATCTCGATCCCGCCCTTGCCGACCTCCTCGCTGGAATTCGCGCGCCCGTCATCGCCGTCGACATGCCAAGTGGAGTTGATGGCGACACAGGAAGGATTCGGGGTGGCGCGGTGATGGCGCGCGCGACCGTGACATTCTGCCGTCGAAAGCCGGGGCATGTACTGATGCCCGGAAGGCGCTTGTGCGGCGACGTGACAGTTGCGGACATCGGTATCGGGGATTCGATTGTGGCGGCGGTTTCTCCCGGAGTTGTCCGCAACACTCCCGCCCTGTGGCGGGACCGCTGGCCGTGGCCATCGCCAGACGCCCACAAGCATGCCCGCGGGCATCTGGTCGTGTTGGGCGGGGGGCTTGGGTCCAGCGGTGCATCGCGGCTTGCCGCGGCTGCCGGGCTGCGTGCCGGAGCCGGACTCGTCACCTGTGCCATGCCGCGCGCTGCCCTCCTTGCCCATGCCGCGCATCACACGGCAGTCATGAATCATGCCTTTGCCGAAGCCGAAGACTTCGCCGGGCTGATGGCGGCCGGGCATGTCCATGCCGGGGTGCTTGGACCGGGAGCAGGTACCGGCACGGGAACGCGCGACCTCGTGATGGGGGCGCTCGCCGCCGGCAAGCCGCTTGTTCTCGATGCCGATGCCCTGACGGTGTTTCGCGAGTGCCGCCGGGACCTTTTCGACAGGTTGCACGAACTCTGCGTTCTTACGCCACATGTCGGAGAGTTCAGGAGACTCTTCAAGTGGACAGGTGACCGCCCGCGCGACGTCGCCGACGCAGCGGCCAAAGCGGGATGCGTGGTTCTCCTCAAGGGACCCGACACGACGATCAGCGACCATCACGGGAGACTGGCCATCAACGCCAACGGCTCGCCTTTTCTGGCCACAGCCGGATCGGGCGATGTCCTGGCCGGTATCATCGGCGGGCTTCTGGCACAGGGAACCCGGCCCCTCGATGCGGCCATGATGGGCTGCTGGCTGCATGCCGAGGCGGGAGGAGGTTGCGTACCAGGCCTGGTGGCCGAAGACCTGGCCGGTCGTATCGCGCCGGTGCTGGCGGCACTGCGTCAATGAGTTGTGTCGCACCCTTGCGGCACCGGGCTTTCGTCGCTATTAGGTGCGCAACGATTGGCAGGCTTCCTTGACTGGCCCGCGCGGCGCGGGCGTGGTGGAACTGGTAGACACGCCAGATTTAGGTTCTGGTGACGCAAGTCATGGGGGTTCAAGTCCCTCCGCCCGCACCACGTCATCGTTGGGGCGACTGCTGTCCGGAAGAGGTCAGGGTCTTCATCTAAAGTGTGACGCGAAGATGCATGTAACCGAATCCCTCAACGAGGGTCTCAAGCGGGAGTACAGGGTTGTGATCGACGCGGCCCAAATGACGTCGCGCATTGATGCTCGTTTGATGGAACTGAAGAAATCTTCACATATCAAGGGGTTCCGCCCCGGCAAGGTTCCAATGGAGCTGTTTCGCCGCATGTACGGCGACGGGGTGGTTCAGGACGTGCTCAAGAGCACGATCGAGGAAAGTTCGAACGACGCCCTTTCGGAACAGAAGATTCGTCAGGCTATGCCGGCCACGATCCAGGATGTCTCGTTCTCACAGGGCGAGAATCTCGAGTACGTACTGGCCGTCGAGGTCATGCCCGAAATTGCGCCCCTCGACCATTCCGTCATCGTCGTTTCCGCCCCGGTCGTCGAAATCGGCGAAAAGGACATCGAGGAATCCATCGATGTGCTGGCGCGTGCCGCCGGCAAACCGGCTGTTCTCGACGATGCCACGGGGGTCATGCTCAACGACCGCATTACGGTCGATATCGAGGTTCTGGTGGATGGTGAAAGGAACGAGGATCTCAGTGTCGCAAACCAGGACATGATACTGACTGACCACAGTCTTCCGGCCAAGGTTCTTGAGGCCGTCAAGGGTCTCACCACAGGCGGCAGTGTCGAGGTCGAGGACATGGTGCCAGGCGCCGCGGAAGAGAGCGGGTCAGAGGCTCTCTTTCGCATCAGCCTCCTGAAGGCGGAGCGTATGGTTGCCCATGAGATCGATGACGACCTCGCCGGACGATTTGGCTGCGAAGGCCTCGAAGGCCTTCGCGAGAGCGTGCGCCAGGAGTTGGAGGGGCACTTCACGGCATACGCCCGCGCCCATACCAAGCGCCGCCTCCTCGACCGTCTCAATGACGACTGTGACTTCGAGGTACCCCCGGGCCTTGTCGAGAACGAGTTCCAGTCGGTCTGGAAGCAGGTTGCACCGGCCCTCGAGAAACAGGATCTGGACGAGGAAGCCCTCGCCAGGGAACGCGAGGACTACCGCACCATCTCCGAGCGAAGGGTTCGCCTGGGCATGCTGCTCGCCGAAGTCGGCAGGGATGCCGGCATCCAGGTCGAACAGGCGGACATGCAAACGGCTCTCATCCAGCAGGCGACGCGTTTTCCCGGAAGGGAGGCCGAGGTGGTGCGTCATTTTCAGGAGCATCCCGAACACCTGCGGCAACTCACCGCGCCGATCCTGGAGGACCGCGTTGTCGACCATATTCTCGACTCCGTGAGCTGCGAGGAAGAGGTGATGGATGTGGAGGCCTTCCTTGGGCTCGACAGCGAGGCGGATGGCATGGAGGCGGTTGATGCCGGGCGCCACTACCTGGAGGTCGCGAGGCGCGTCATGCGCAACCACGAAGAACAGTTGCAAGCGGCAGCCGCCGAAGGCGCAGACGATGACGCCGATGCCGCTGAAGCGGTGGAAGAGGCTTCTGCGTGATGAGGGATGTCGATGACATCCATGCCAACACCCTTGTGCCCATGGTGGTGGAACAGACGGCGAGAGGCGAGCGCGCCTACGACATCTATTCACGCCTGCTCAAGGAACGGATCATCTTTCTGACTGGTCCGCTGGACGATTACGTCTCGAGTCTCATCTGTGCCCAGATGATCTTTCTCGAGGCCGAAAATCCGACGCGGGACATCGCGCTTTACATCAACTCGCCAGGGGGCACGGTCACCGCGGGTCTCGCGATGTACGACACCATGCAGTACATCCGCCCGGAGATCCAGACGCTGTGCATAGGCCAGGCGGCGTCGATGGGGGCCTTGCTGCTGTGTTCCGGCACCAAGGGCCGTCGCTCTGCTCTGCCTCACGCGCGAATCATGCTGCACCAGCCATCGGGGGGGGTCCGGGGCCAGGCGTCCGATATCGAGATTCATGCCCGGGAGATCGTCGAGGTGCGCCGGCGTCTCAACGACATCTTCGCGCTTCACAGCGGCCAGCCTCTCGAGGCTGTCGAGGAATGCATGGAGCGTGATACGTTCATGACGCCGGCGCAGGCGCTGGACTTCGGTCTCGTGGACGAGGTCGTGCGTTCGCGTGGCGACACGAGGGTTGCCGGGGATGCCTGACCTGGATGGACTTGCGCATCTGCTGCCGGTTGTGTTGACATGCGGGTGTTGCGGACGTTTTGAGGGGGACAGCGGTTCATGAGCAAGAAAGGCGACTCGAAGAACACGCTCTACTGTTCCTTCTGCGGCAAGAGCCAGCACGAGATCCGCAAGCTGATCGCTGGTCCGACGGTGTTCGTCTGCGACGAATGTGTCGAACTCTGCATGGATATCATCCGCGAGGAGAATCGCGGCTCGGTGATGAGATCGCCGCGGGGCGATGTGCCGACGCCACGCGAGATCAATGCCATCCTCATGGATTACGTCGTCGGCCAGGACACCGCCAAGCGGATTCTCTCCGTGGCGGTTCACAACCACTACAAGAGGCTCGAAGGCGGGGACCGCAGCGAGCAGGTCGAACTGGCGAAGTCCAATATCCTGCTGATCGGCCCCACCGGCTCCGGCAAGACGCTGTTTGCTCAGACGCTGGCCCGCATTACCGATGTTCCCTTCGCCATGGCGGATGCCACCAGCCTGACGGAAGCAGGCTATGTCGGCGAGGATGTCGAGAACATCATTCTCAAGCTGGTGCAGGCGGCTGACTACAACGTCGAGAGGGCCCAGCGCGGCATCGTCTTCATCGACGAAGTGGACAAGATTGCGCGCAAGTCCGAGAATCCTTCGATCACCCGGGATGTCTCAGGGGAAGGAGTGCAGCAGGCGCTCCTCAAGATCATGGAGGGTACGGTTGTTTCGGTGCCGCCGCAGGGTGGACGCAAGCATCCGCTCCAGGAGTTCCTGCAGGTCGACACGACCAACATCCTGTTTATCTGCGGCGGAGCCTTTTCGGGACTCGACAAGATCATCACCGCTCGCGGCAAGCCGACCGCCATCGGATTTGGTGCTGACCTGCGCACGCCCGAGGATCGTCAGTTGGGCGTCATCCTGCGGGACGTCGAGCCCGAGGACCTTCTCAAGTACGGATTGATTCCGGAGTTCGTCGGCCGGCTCCCGGTTATCGCCACGCTCGACGAACCGGACGAAGAGACGCTTGTGAAGATTCTCTGCGAGCCTCGCAACGCCTTGGTGAAGCAGTATCAGAAGCTCTTCGAGATGGACAACATCGATCTCAACTTTACCGAGGACGCCTTGCGTTCGGTGGCGCGCAAGGCAATTGCCCGCAAGACCGGGGCACGGGGTCTGCGCTCCATTCTCGAGAACATACTGCTTGATACCATGTATGAACTGCCGGGCATGGAGAACGTCCAGAACGTTGTCGTGAACAGCGAAACCGTGGAGCGCGGTTCCGCACCCATGCTCATCTATGGCGACCGGGAAGGCGAGGCGACACCGGTATCGTGATCGCCTGGCATTGCCTGCGGAACATTGTGGCTCCTGTCCCTGGCCCTTGATTAGGTGCCCTCCTGTAGCCACTTTCCCAGAATGAGCCCAGACCGGAGATCGTGTCCTCATGAGTGAATCCCAGTATCCGGTGCTGCCGTTGCGGGACATCGTCGTCTTTCCGAGCATGGTGGTGCCGCTCTTCGTCGGTCGTCAGAAGTCCGTGCGGGCGCTGCAGGAAGTCATGTCGGGCGACCGGCAGATACTCCTGGTTGCCCAGAAGGATGGCTCCCAGGATGATCCGGACCCCGAGGACCTCTACGGTGTTGGCACCGTGTCGACCGTGCTGCAGCTCCTCAAGCTTCCCGACGATACCGTCAAGGTGCTCGTGGAAGGTTCACACCGGGCGGCAATCACCGGTTTCCTGCAGGACGATCAGTGCATCAGGGCTGCGGTATCTCCCTTCGAGGAGAGTGCATCCGACGAGGGCGAGCAACTGGCCCTTGCCCGCGCCGTGACAGCGCTCTTTGCCGACTACGTCAAGCTCGCCAAGAAGATCCCTCCCGAGGTCGTAACGTCTCTGGAACAGATCGACTCTCCGGCGAAACTGGTCGATACCGTCGCCTCTCATCTCACCATCCGGATCGCCGACAAGCAGGAACTTCTCGAGGCCGAATCGGTGACACGGCGCCTGGAACGCGTCTATGCCCTCATTGAGGGCGAGATCTCCGTGCGCAAGGTGGAAAAGAAGATTCGTGGCCGCGTCAAGCAGCAGATGGAGAAGTCGCAACGCGAGTACTATCTCAATGAGCAGATGAAGGCGATTCAGAAGGAGCTCGGCGAAGGTGAGGATGGCCGTGACGAGGTCGGCGAGTACGAGAGGAGGATCGATTCGACGAAGCTGTCGAAAGAGGCACGGGAACGGTCATTGGCCGAGGTCAAGAAGCTCCGCACCATGAGCCCGATGTCGGCCGAGGCAACGGTGGTCAGGAACTATCTCGACTGGATGCTGGGCATCCCGTGGAAGAAGCGCTCAAAGCTCAAGCGTGACATTACCAATGCCGAGGCCATTCTCGATGCCGATCACTTCGGTCTCGAGAAGGTCAAGGAAAGGATCGTCGAGTATCTTGCCGTCCAGGCGCGCTCGCGCAAGCTCAAGGGCCCGATCCTGTGTCTCGTCGGCCCCCCGGGGGTTGGCAAGACCTCGCTGGGCCGATCAGTCGCCAGGGCGACGGGACGCAGATTCGTGCGAATGTCACTGGGCGGCGTGCGCGACGAGGCGGAAATTCGCGGCCACCGCCGCACCTACATCGGTTCGATGCCGGGCAAGATCGTCCAGGGCATGAAAAAGGCAAAGACATCCAACCCTCTGTTCCTTCTCGACGAGGTTGACAAGCTTGGCAGCGACTGGCGGGGAGACCCGAGTTCTGCCCTGCTCGAGGTTCTCGATCCGGAGCAGAACGTGTCGTTCAACGACCACTACCTTGAGGTGGACTACGACCTTTCCGATGTCATGTTCGTTACCACCGCCAATACCACCCGCATCCCCCAGGCCCTGCTTGACCGCATGGAGGTGATTCGCCTTTCGGGCTACACCGAAGACGAGAAGGTGCGGATTGCCACCGACCATTTGATCGCCAAGCAGTTCAAGGCCCATGGTCTCAAGGACGGGGAGTGGTCGATTACCGAGGGCGCGCTTCGTGACGTGATCCGCTACTACACGCGGGAAGCCGGAGTACGCAATCTGGAACGGGAGATCGCGAATCTCCAGCGCAAGGCCGTCAAGCAGATCGTTGCCGGCGAGACGACGAAGGTCAAGGTGACGTCGCGCAATCTTGAGAAGTTCTCAGGCGTCAGGCGCTACCGCTTCGGCGAAGTCGAATATGATGACATGGTGGGGATCACCAGTGGCCTCGCCTACACCGACACCGGAGGTGAACTGCTCTCCATCGAGGCAGTTGTGCTGCCCGGTCGTGGCAAGATGACCATCACCGGCAAGCTCGGGGACGTCATGCAGGAATCGGTTCAGGCGGCACGCAGCTACCTGCGCGCCCGCTCTACCGAATTCGGTCTCAAACCGACTGTCTTCGACAAGCGCGACATCCATGTCCATGTGCCGGAGGGTGCCACGCCGAAGGACGGACCGTCGGCGGGGATCGCCATGTTCACCTCGATGCTCTCGGCTCTGACGGGGATTCCGGTCAAGCGGACTGTCGCCATGACCGGCGAGATCACGTTGAGGGGGCGTGTGCTTCCCATTGGCGGCCTCAAGGAGAAACTCCTCGCCGCCCACCGCAGCGCCATCGAGACCGTTCTCATCCCGCTGGAAAACGAAAAGGACCTCAAGGAGATTCCGGACAACGTCAAACGGGGACTGAACATTGTCACCGTATCGTCGGTTGACGATGTCGTGCACGTGGCTCTCGCCGAGGCGCCGGTGCCGGTGGAATGGTCCGATTCCGACGAGGAAGAGATGGAACGCATGGCGACCCATGTCGATGAAACCGAGGATGTGGTGACCCACTGACATTCCGGTGATTGACGATGTGCGGGTCCGTCCCTAAAGTCAGCCCCCGGGAAACCAACAACACGCGCCGCGGAGGATTGGAGAGCGTCAATGAGGAAGAGTGATCTTGTCAGTACTGTCAGTGAATCCGCCGGCCTCTCCAAGGCCGACGCCGCCAGGGCCGTTGACGCGGTGTTCGACAGTATCACCGGTGCCCTCGCCAATGGCGACGATGTACGCCTGGTTGGCTTCGGCACCTTTTTCGTGACCAAGCGTGCGGCATCGGTGGGGCGCAATCCGCGGACCAAGGAACCGATGACAATTCCGGCGAAGACCTTGCCCAAGTTCAAGGCGGGCCTCGCTCTCAAGGACGCCGTCGCATCGTAGCTCGCCGGATCCACCGGGGCGTGTGACGGCCCTTTAGGGGCGGTTAGCTCAGCAGGAAGAGCGACTGGTTTACACCCAGTAGGCCGGCGGTTCGAGCCCGTCACCGCCCACCGGGTTTCCGTGTCCGGCACTGCTTGACACACAGGGCCTTGTTGCCTAGACGTAGCGCCGTTCTCCGGGGGTGTAGCTCAGTTGGTTAGAGTGCTGGCCTGTCACGCCAGAGGTCGCGGGTTCGAGTCCCGTCACTCCCGCCATATGTTCATGTCCGCTGACGGGTTCTGGCCGCGCAGGGAGCGCTCATGACGGAGTTCCTTCTTGAGTACCTTGCGATCCTGGTCTTCCTGGGTCTGGCCATTGTCATGGCCGGAGCCATGGTGGGAGCCTCCTGGTTCATCGCCCACCAGAAACCTGACCCGGAAAAGCTGTCGGCCTACGAATGCGGCTTCGACGCCTTCGAGAATGCGCGAGGTCGCTTTGATGTCCGCTTCTATTTGGTAGCCATTCTCTTCATCATTTTCGACCTGGAGGTCGCCTTCCTGTTTCCGTGGGCGGTCTCGCTCCCGGAGATCGGCCTCTTCGGCTTTTGGTCCATGGTCGTGTTCCTCGCCGTTCTGACCATCGGATTCATCTACGAATGGCGCAAGGGAGCCCTCGAATGGGAGTAGAGGCAAGGGACGACTTTCCCCACCTGCTTGGCGCGGAAATCGAGGACAAGGGGTTTCTTGTGACGAATGTCGATCGCCTCGTGAACTGGGCGAGGACAGGAAGCCTGTGGCCCATGACCTTCGGGCTGGCCTGCTGCGGCGTGGAGATGATTCACGCCTACATGAGCCGTTACGATCTCGATCGTTTCGGCGTCATTCCCAGAGCGAGTCCCAGACAGTCGGATGTGATGATCGTGGCCGGCACCCTGTGCAACAAGATGGCGCCGGCACTGCGCAAGCTCTACGACCAGATGCCTGAACCGCGCTGGGTCATTTCCATGGGTTCGTGTGCCAACGGGGGTGGTTACTATCATTATTCCTACTCCGTCGTGCGCGGCTGTGATCGCATCATTCCAGTCGATGTCTATGTCCCGGGCTGTCCGCCCACCGCCGAGGCCCTGGTGTATGGCATCCTGCAGCTGCAGAAGAAGATTCGCCGGACCGGCACGATCAGGCGCTGACGGGACGTCCATCTGATGTCTGAGACCCTGAAGGAGATCGGCGCAGCCGCGCGATCGCGCCATGGGAACAGCGTCGGCGGCCTCGTTTTTCACGCCGGACAGGCCACTCTCCATGCCGCAACACCGGACATCATCAGTCTCCTCACGTGGCTGCGTGACGACACCAGCTGCCGCTTCCGGCAGCTGGTCGATCTCACGGCCGTCGATCGTCCGGAGGACGAGAAGCGTTTCAGCGTGGTCTACAACCTGCTCAGTCTGCAGCACAACCTCCGGCTGCGCGTCGCCGTTGCAGTGGCCGAGGACGAGGACGTGCCGTCGTGCTTCCCGGTTTTCAGCGCCGCCCTGTGGCTCGAACGTGAGGTCTGGGACATGTACGGCATACGTTTCCAGGGCCATCCGGACCTGCGTCGCATTCTCACCGACTACGGCTTCGAGGGCCATCCGCAACGCAAGGACTTTCCGCTCACAGGTCATGTCGAGATGCGATATGACGAGGAACAGAAGCGGGTGATCTACGAGCCCGTGAAACTCACCCAGGCCTTCCGGAACTTCGAGGGCATGTCGCCCTGGGAAGCAGCTGGCATGCCCGGTATGGCGAAAGATGGCTGAAGTCGATATCAGGACGACAACCATCAACTTCGGTCCCCAGCATCCGGCGGCCCACGGTGTCCTGCGCCTGGTCCTGGAGATGGACGGTGAAGTGGTCGAGCGGGCCGACCCGCATATCGGACTGCTGCACCGTGGTACTGAAAAACTGATCGAGTACAAGACATGGCTTCAGGCGGTTCCCTACTTCGACCGCCTCGATTACGTCTCACCGATGTGTCTCGAACATGCCTATGCACTCGCCGTGGAAACACTCCTCCAGATCGAGGTGCCGCCGCGCGGTCAGTATGTGCGTGTGCTGTTCTCCGAGATCACGCGATTGCTCAATCATCTGCTCAACGTCACCACGTTCGCCATGGATGTGGGCGCCTTGACTCCGGCGTTGTGGGCCTTCGAGGAACGCGAAAAGCTCATGGAGTTTTATGAAAGGGCCTCGGGTGCGCGCATGCACGCGGCATGGTTCCGTCCAGGCGGCGTTGCCCGGGATCTTCCCGGCGGTCTCGAGAGCGATATCGAAAGCTACGTTGATACGCTCCCTCGGGTCATCGGTGACATTGAGCACCTGCTCAACGAGAACCGCATCTTCAAGCAACGCACCGTGGATATCGGTGGGGTCTCGGTCGAGGATGCCATCGACTGGGGGTTTTCGGGGCCCATGCTGCGGAGTGCAGGCGTCCCCTGGGACCTTCGCAAGGCGCAGCCCTATGACGTCTACGACAGGATGGAGTTCGATGTGCCGGTGGGCTCGACCGGAGACTGCTTTGAGCGCTACATGTGCCGCATCGAGGAAATGCGCCAGTCCATTCGCATCATCCGACAGTGCATTGCCGACATGCCTACCGGCCCGGTGATGACCGCTAATCCCAAGGTTGCACCACCATCGCGGGCCGACATGAAACAGTCGATGGAAGCACTCATCCACCACTTCAAGCTCTTCACCGAGGGCTATCATGTCCCCGAAGGCGAAACCTACAGGGCCGTGGAGGCGCCCAAGGGCGAGTTTGGCGTCTACATCGTCTCCGACGGCTCCAACAGGCCCTACCGGTGCCGTATCCGGGCGCCAGGATTTCTTCACCTCGCCGCCACCGACCACCTGTGCAAGGGTCACATGCTGGCGGATGCTGCGGCGATTGTCGGCAGCATGGACATCGTGTTCGGGGAAATCGATCGATGAGTCTGGCCCGCGGACGTCCAGGTGCGTCGGAACACCAGCCGGACACGTTCACCTTCTCGAAGACCAATCTGGAGGAGGCAGAGCGGATCATGGCTCGGTACCCGCAGGGCCGGACTGCAAGTGCGGTCATGCCCTTGCTTGATCTCGCCCAGCGCCAGGCGGGCTGGGTGCCTGTCGCCGCCATGGACACGGTGGCCGACATGCTCGCCATGCCGCGCATCCGGGTCTACGAAGTGGCCACTTTCTACACGATGTTCAACCTGGAGCCGGTGGGACGCTATCTCGTCCAGGTCTGCACGACCACGCCCTGCATGCTGCGCGACAGCGATGCCATCGTGGAGGCCTGCCGCAGCCGGCTTGGAATCGATTTCGACGAAACCACGCCCGACGGCCTCTTCACGCTGAAGGAAGTTGAGTGTCTCGGCGCATGCGTCAATGCACCGATGGTGCAGATCAACGATGACTACTACGAGGATCTCGATGCCGGCAGCATGGTTGCCGTCCTGGACGCGCTCGCCAGAGGCGATAGGCCGCAGTCGGGACCTCAGGCCGGCCGTCACGCATCGGAACCGCAGTCGGGTCCCCGAACGCTCACCGGTGGAGACTAAGCCATGCTGCAGGACCAGGATCGCATCTTCACCAACCTTTACGGCTTCGAGAGCCCGTCCCTGGACGCTGCGAAGAAGCGGGGAGACTGGGACAACACGGCCGGCCTGCTGGCGCGGGGTGCGAGCGACATCATCAACGAAATCAAGGCTTCGGAGTTACGCGGCCGGGGCGGCGCGGGATTCCCGACCGGTCTCAAGTGGTCGTTCATGCCGGCCGAGCGTCCTGTCGGCCAACCGGCCTTTCTCGTGGTGAACGCGGACGAGAGCGAGCCTGGTACGTGCAAGGACCGCGACATCATCCGCCATGATCCCCACAAGCTCATCGAGGGTTGTCTTGTTGCGGGCTTCGCCATGCGCGCGACTGCGGCCTACATCTATATCCGTGGCGAGTTCGTGAACGAGGCGAGGGTACTCCAGGCTGCAATCGACGAGGCGCTGGAGGCCGGTCTTATCGGACGCAATGCCTGCGGTTCGGGATATGACTTCGACATCCATCTCCACCGCGGAGCCGGAGCCTACATCTGCGGAGAGGAAACGGCACTCCTCGAGAGTCTCGAAGGCAAGAAGGGCATGCCGCGCCTCAAGCCGCCGTTTCCGGCCATGGCCGGCCTTTACGGATGTCCTTCGACCATCTCCAATGTCGAGACAGTGGCCGTGGCGCCGACGATCTTGCGCCGCGGGGCCTCATGGTTTGCCGGCCTCGGCGAACCGAAGAACACGGGCACCAAGATCTTCTGCATATCCGGTCACGTCAACGAACCCTGCAATGTCGAGGAGGAAATGGGAATTCCCCTCAAGGAACTCATCGAACGTCATGCGGGGGGCGTCAGGGGAGGCTGGGACAATCTTCTTGCCGTCATCCCGGGCGGTTCTTCCGTTCCCCTCATTCCGAGGTCGGTCTGCGACAACGTGGCGATGAATTTCGATCGTCTGAGTGAAGTGCAATCGGGCCTTGGCACGGCTGCGGTCATCGTCATGGATCGTTCCACCGACATAGTCCGGGCCATTTGGCGGCTGTCGAAGTTCTATCACCACGAGAGTTGTGGTCAGTGTACGCCGTGTCGTGAAGGGACCGGCTGGATGATGCGGGTTCTCGGGCGCATGATCGAAGGCAGGGCGGAATCCGCTGAGATCGACATGCTGCAGGAGGTCACGACCCAGATAGAAGGCCACACCATCTGCGCCCTCGGTGATGCCGCAGCATGGCCGATCCAGGGTCTGATACGCCATTTCCGCCCGGAACTGGAACGGCGAATCGAGGACTGCCGCCGGAACGCCCGGCAGGCTGCGTGACGGTCATGAAGGAGACGGTATCCATCACGATCGACGGCGTCGAAATCGAAGTCGATCGCCGCTTGAGCCTGCTGCAGGCCTGTGAACTGGCCGGGGCGGAAGTTCCGCGCTTTTGCTTTCACGACAGGTTGTCAATTGCCGGTAACTGCCGAATGTGCCTTGTCGAGGTGGCGAAAGCGCCCAAGCCGGTCGCATCGTGTGCCCAGTCGCTCATGGACGGCATGGTGGTTTCCACGAGAAGTGCGGTGGCGCGCAAGGCCCAAAGGAGCGCGATGGAGTTCCTGCTTATCAACCACCCTCTGGATTGTCCGATCTGCGATCAGGGAGGAGAGTGTGACCTGCAGGACCAGGCCATGGGATATGGCGCCGGAATCAGCCGTTACGGGGAACAGAAGCGATCGGTGGCTGAGAAAAACTTCGGGCCCCTGATCAAGACTTCGATGACACGCTGCATTCACTGTACACGCTGCATCCGCTTTCTCGACGAGGTCGCCGGTGTACCGGCCCTGGGCGCCACCGGACGCGGCGAGTCGATGGAGATCACCAACTACATCGAACAGGGCATCGCCAGCGAGCTGTCCGGCAACATCATTGACCTGTGCCCGGTGGGGGCGCTCACGTCTGGACCCTACGCTTTCGTGGCACGACCCTGGGAGCTTGTGACAACGGAATCTGTCGATGTGATGGATGCCACCGGCAGCAACGTGCGCGTCGACTCCAGAGGTCGGGAAGTGCTGCGTGTCCTGCCGCGCCTGCACGAGGACATCAACGAGGAGTGGATCTCCGACAAGACCCGCTTTGCCATCGACGGTCTTGTCCGGCGACGGCTCGACCGGCCATGGATGCGAGGAAGGGAGGGACTTGGAGAGGTCTCCTGGGAACAGGCCCTCGGCGCGGCCTCGCAACGTCTCGAAAACCGCGATGCGACACGAGTCGCCGCCATCGCCGGTGACCTCGTCGATTGCGAGACTCTGTTCGCCATGAAGCGACTGATGGCTGCCATCGGCTCTCCGCACATGGACTGCCGCCAGGATGGCATGGCCGCCGATCCCACTGTGCGCGCCTCCTGGCTCCTCAACAGCACGATCGCCGGTATCGAGGATGCCGATGCCTGCCTGCTGATCGGCGCCCTGCCGCGCCGCGAGGCGGCTATCGTCAATGCCCGGCTGAGGAAACGCTGGCTTGCCGGCGGGTTCTCCGTTGCCAGTGTCGGGCCCGTTGACGATCACTCCTATCCCGTGAAGGAACTGGGCAACCTGACCGACGCATTGCGTCGTATCGAAGCTGGCGAGTCGCCCTTCCCCGGTGCTGCGAACCCACTGGTGATTGCCGGCAAGGGCGCGCTGGCGCGAGACGACGGGGAGGCGGTGCTGGGCGCTGCAGCACGCATCGCCGATGCACTGGGCGCCGTTCACGGGGACTGGAACGGATTCGGTGTCCTCAACGTGGCAGCATCGAGGGTTGGCGGTCTCGACCTCGGATTCGTGCCCGCAGCGGGTGGTTTCGACACCGCCGGCATACTCGCCGGCGCGGGATCGGCGGTCGATACGGTCATTCTGCTGGGTGCCGACGAAATCGACACCTCGAATCTCGCTGGCGCCTTTGTCATCTACATCGGCCATCACGGCGATCGGGGCGCCGCCGTTGCCGATGTCATCCTGCCGGCGGCGGCATGGACGGAGAAGGACGCCACTTACGTCAATCTCGAGGGACGGCCGCAGCGCGCGCAGCGTGCCGTGTTCCCGCCTGGCGAGGCCCGTGAGGACTGGCGCATCCTGCGCGCCCTTTCCGGACACCTCGGAATGCCGCTTCCCTTCGACGATCTTGACAGCTTACGCCAGGAGATGACGGGAGAGGTGCCGCACCTCGGCGCCATTGACACGATTACGCCGGCGGCCTGGCAATCCTTCGGCTCCACCCGGGACATGTCGGATGAGCCCTTCCTGCCGGCCATTGGCAACTTCTACCGAACCTGCACGATCAGCCGCGCTTCGCCGACCATGAGTCTTGCCACGAATGCCTTTCCTTCCGGCGTGCAGCAGAGTGCGTCATGCAGCTGATCGGTGAGTGGATCTGGCACCTCGTCCTGGTGCTGCTTGCCATCGTGGCGATCCTCGTTCCGCTCCTTGTGAGCGTTGCCTTTCTCACCTATGCGGAACGCAAGGTCATGGCGGCGATGCAATTGCGCCGTGGTCCGAACATCGTTGGCCCTTTCGGGCTGCTTCAGCCCTTTGCCGATGCCGGCAAGCTGCTGCTGAAGGAAACCATCATTCCCGCAGGCGCCAACCGTGTCATCTTCATCCTCGCGCCGATGGTCACCTTCGTCATCGCCATGGTGGGATGGGCCGTGATTCCCCTCGGTGAGAGCTCTTCGGGAGTCTGGACTCTCGCCAACATCAACGTCGGTATCCTCTATCTCTTTGCCGTTTCGTCGCTCGGTGTCTATGGCATCATCATGGCGGGCTGGGCTTCGAATTCGCGCTATGCCTTCCTCGGAGCCCTGCGCTCGGCGGCGCAGATGGTCTCCTACGAGGTGTCGATCGGCTTTGTCCTTGTCGCCGTTCTCGTGTGTGTCGGCTCACTCAATCTTGCCGACATCGTGCGCTCCCAGAGCGGCGGATTCTGGTCGTGGTACATCGTGCCGCTGTTTCCGCTCTTCGTGATCTTCTTCATTTCGGCGCTGGCGGAGACGAACCGGGCGCCCTTTGATCTGCCGGAGGCGGAATCGGAACTCGTTTCCGGCTACAACGTGGAATACTCGGCCATGACCTTCGCCCTGTTCTTCATGGGCGAATATGCCAACATGGTTCTTCTTTCGGGGCTCGCCACCACACTCTTCCTGGGGGGCTGGCTGCCGCCCTTCGAGGGACCGTGGCTGGACTGGATTCCCGGGCCTGTGTGGTTTCTTCTCAAGACGGCCCTCATGCTCTTCGTCTTCATCTGGGTAAGAGCAACATTTCCGCGATACCGCTATGATCAGCTGATGCGCCTTGGATGGAAGGTGTTCCTTCCGCTTTCCCTGGCGGCGGTTGTGGTGGTGGCCGGTGCACTGCAGGTGTTCGGATGGCTGCCCCGATGACACCCAGGCTGGAGGACAAGCGATGACCGCTCTCGGCCGTGTGGTTCGCACGTTGCTGCTCGCGGAACTGGTCGCCGGATTGATGAGGACGTTCAGCTACCTCTTCCGGAGACGCGCGACCATCAACTACCCTTTCGAGAAGGGACCGTTGTCCCCACGCTTCCGCGGGGAGCATGCCCTGCGGCGCTATCCCAACGGCGAGGAGCGATGCATCGCCTGCAAACTGTGCGAGGCCATCTGCCCGGCCCAGGCGATCACCATCGAGGCGGAGCCGCGTGAGGACGGCAGTCGCCGCACCACGCGCTATGACATCGACATGACAAAGTGCATCTATTGCGGGTTCTGCGAGGAGGCCTGTCCGGTAGACGCCATTGTCGAGGGGCCGAACTTCGAGTTTGCCACGGAAACCCGCGAGGAACTGCTCTATGACAAGGAACGGCTTCTCGCCAACGGCGATCGCTGGGAGAAGGAAATCGCGGCGCGGCTTGCCGCCGATGCCCCCTACAGGTGACAGGCTCCATGATTCTCCAGACACTCGCGTTCTATCTCTTCGCCGCCATTCTGCTGGTGTCGGCCGTTGTCGTGATCTCGGCACGCAATCCCGTGCACTCCGTGTTGTGCCTGATACTCGCATTCTTCAATGCGGCGGCCCTCTTCGTTCTCATAGGCGCCGAGTTCCTGGCCATGATCCTGGTCATCGTCTACGTCGGTGCCGTTGCCGTTCTTTTCCTGTTCGTGGTGATGATGCTCGACATCGATCTTGCCGAGATGCGCCAGGGTTTCCTCAACTATCTTCCGATCGGCGCCCTTGTCGGCCTCGTGCTGTTCGTTGAGCTCGTCATCGTCGCCGGGCTGTGGCAGTACGAACCAGCCATGGCAACCGGTCTCGGGCAGCCTGTACCGCCACTTGACGTACGCAGCAACACGGCGGCTATCGGCGATGTGCTCTACACCCGCTATGCGCTTCTCTTCCAGGCAGCCGGCATCATTCTCCTCATCGCCATGATCGGGGCCATCGTGCTGACGCTGCGTCATCGCCACATCAAGCGCCAGCGGATCGGTGAGCAGGTTCGTCGGCGTCCCGAGGACGTGATCAGACTCCACGACGCGCGGCGCGGGGAGGGGGTCTGACATGGCTGTCGGTCTCGAACACTATCTGGCACTGGCGGCGGTCCTGTTCACCCTGGGAATCCTCGGCATTTTTCTCAACCGCAAGAACGTGATCATCATCCTGATGTCCGTCGAACTGATGCTGCTCGCCGTCAACATCAATCTGGTGGCCTTTTCCGCGGAGCTCGGTGACCTCGTCGGGCAGGTCTTCGCCATGTTCGTGCTGACCGTCGCCGCCGCGGAAGCGGCCATAGGCCTGGCGATCCTTGTCGTCTTCTTCCGCAACCGTAGCTCCATTGCGGTGGAAGACATTTCAACGATGAAGGGTTAGCCAGACGTGCTTCACGCAGCCGCTGTTGTCTTTCTGCCCCTTCTGGGCGCCGTGATCTCAGGCCTTTTCGGGCGCTGGCTGGGAGACCGGATCGCACCCGTTCTGGCATCGGTCCTGCTGGTGGCGTCCGCTGTTCTTGGCTGGATCGTCTTCTTCCAGCTCACGGGTTCCACGGAACCTGTCACGGTGCATCTCTTTACGTGGATCGACTCCGGCAGTTTCGAGGTCAGCTGGGCGATTGCCCTTGATCAGGTGACCGCCGTCATGCTGGTGGTGGTGACCACGGTATCGGCCGTCGTCCATGTCTACTCCCTGGGCTACATGGCGCATGATCCGCACCGGCCACGGTTCTTTGCCTATCTGTCCCTCTTCACCTTCGCCATGCTGATGCTGGTGACGGCCGACAACTTCGTGCAGATGTTCTTTGGCTGGGAGGGTGTTGGTGTCTGCAGCTACCTGCTGATCGGATTCTGGTACAAGAAACCGAGCGCCAATGCCGCGGCCATCAAGGCCTTCATTGTCAACCGGATCGGGGATTTCGGTCTCGCCCTTGGCGTCATGGGCGTCTTTCTGGTGTTCGACACGGTGGCCTTCGACGCCGTCTTCGCCGCGGTTCCCGACGTGGCAGGGACATCGATCTCATTCCTGTCGATGGAAATCGACACGTTGACGCTGCTTTGTCTGCTCCTGTTTGTTGGCGCCATGGGAAAATCGGCCCAGGTGCCGCTGCATACCTGGCTCCCCGACGCGATGGAAGGACCGACACCGGTGTCGGCGCTGATCCACGCGGCCACCATGGTCACGGCTGGCGTGTTCATGGTCGTGCGCCTGTCGCCGATGTTCGAGTTCGCGCCCACGGCGCTGTGGGTGGTCACCATCGTCGGCGCGTCGACGGCCATCTTCGCGGCGACAGTGGGGCTGGCGCAGAACGACATCAAGCGCGTCATCGCCTATTCCACCTGCAGCCAGCTTGGGTACATGTTTCTTGCCTGCGGCGTCGGAGCCTATCCGGTTGCGCTCTTCCACCTCTTCACCCATGCCTTCTTCAAGGCCCTGCTGTTCCTGGGATCCGGCGCGGTCATTCATGCCGTGGGCGGTGAACAGGACATGCGCCGGATGGGAGGGCTGTGGCGCCGCATGCCCGTGACATATGCCTACATGTGGATCGGCAGCCTCGCTCTCGCCGGCATTCCGGTGTTCGCCGGCTACTGGTCGAAGGATCTCATCATCGAATCGGCTTGGGTGACGGATGGATTCGCCGGCGGGTACGCCTTCTGGATCGGCGTTGGCGCTGCCTTCCTCACGGCGCTTTACTCGTGGCGGCTGATCATCATGACATTCCACGGTACGCCTCGCATGACAGCCGAGGTGCTCGAGCATGTCCACGAGGCGCCGCGCGTCATGTGGGTGCCGCTGCTGGTTCTCGCCGGTGGCGCCCTTGTTGGCGGACTGCCGATACTGGGTGGACACATGGTGGACCATGGCGGCGGAGAGTTCTTCGGATCATCGATCCTGATGCTGGGCGAGAATGTCATCGAGAAGGCCCATCGCGACACGCCTCTGGCCATCAAGGCGCTGATCCTTGTGGTGGCGACCGGAGGGATCGTGGCCGCCTGGTGGGCCTATGTGAAGAGACCGGCCCTGCCGGAGCGCCTTGCCTCCCGCTTTTCCCGCAGTCACCGCTTTCTGCTCAACAAGTGGTACTTCGACGAGATCTACGAAGCCCTGCTGGTAAAGCCGGCTAAACGCATCGGTCTGGGACTTTGGAAGACGGGAGATGGCGACGTGATCGATGGTCTGGGTCCTGATGGAGTTGCCGGCGCCACTCTCGCCCTGGCACGTCGTGCCAAGGTCCTGCAGTCGGGTTATCTCTATCATTACGCCTTTGCCATGCTGATCGGTCTCGTCGTGCTGGCCAGCTGGTTCCTCTTCAGGATCTGGGGCTAGGACCGATGTCGCAGTGGCCTTTGCTCTCCCTGGCCATCTTTCTGCCGCTGATCGGTGCGGCCTTCGTGTTGCTCACGCGGGGCGACAACGAGGAGGCGGTGGCCCGCAACACGCGCTATGTCGCCCTGTGGACCTCCTTTGTCGTCCTCGTTGTCGTGCTTCTCATCTGGGCCGCCTTCGACACGACCACGGCGGAATTCCAGTTTGTAGAAAGGGCGCCATGGATCCCGGCGTTCGGTATCGAGTTTCACTTGGGCATCGACGGCATTTCCCTTTTCCTGATCGTGCTGACGGCCTTCCTGGTGCCTGTCTGCATCCTCTGTTCGTGGGACTCCATCCGGACCCGGGTGAGGGAATACATGATCGCCTTCCTGGTCATGGAGTCCTTCATCATTGGAGTCTTCTGCGCCCTCGACTTCGTTCTCTTCTACCTCTTCTTCGAGGCAATGCTGATTCCGATGTTCCTGATCATCGGCATCTGGGGCGGACCACGGCGCATCTACTCGGCATTCAAGTTCTTTCTCTACACCCTCGTCGGCTCGGTGCTGCTGCTGGTGGCGGTGCTGACGATGTACTTCGAAACTGGCACGACGAGCATTCCCGATCTCATGACCTGGGGGTTCGAGGAGGAACTGCAGCGCTGGCTCTGGCTGGCCATGTTTGCCTCGTTCGCGGTCAAGGTGCCGATGTGGCCGTTCCACACGTGGTTGCCGGATGCTCATGTCGAGGCGCCGACTGCGGGTTCCGTCATCCTCGCTGGTATCCTGCTCAAGATGGGGGCATACGGTTTTCTCAGGTTTTCCCTGCCAATGCTGCCGGAGGCATCGGTCTATTTCGCGCCACTGGTCTATTCACTGTCGATCGTCGCCATCATCTACACCTCCCTTGTGGCGCTGATGCAGGAGGACATGAAGAAACTCATTGCCTATTCCTCGGTAGCTCACATGGGTTTCGTGACCATTGGCCTCTTCTCCATGAATCAGCAGGGAATTGAGGGCGGTCTCTTCCAGATGCTGTCCCACGGAGTTGTCTCCGCCGCGCTCTTTCTTGTGGTGGGCGTCGTCTATGACAGGATGCACAGCCGCCTCATTGCCACCTATGGCGGGCTCGTTCACCGCATGCCCCGCTATGCCCTGGTGTTCATGGTGTTCATGCTGGCTTCCGTGGGGCTGCCCGGCACCTCGGGCTTCGTCGGCGAGTTTCTGGTTCTTGTCGGCGCATTCCAGGCGAACACCTGGGTGGCGTTCCTGGCCACCACGGGAATTGTGCTGGGTGCCGCATACATGCTTTGGCTCTACCGCCGCGTCGTGTTCGGCGAACTCGTGAAGGCGGAACTGAAATCGATCAGTGACTGCAACAGGCGCGAGATGCTGTTTTTCGTACCGCTCGTGGCGGCTGTGCTGATCATGGGAATCTGGCCGGAATCGCTGCTCGATGCCATGCACGTGTCGGTCGTCAACCTTGTCGAACAGACCGCGGGAGCCAACGAAGCGGCGTCCTTCGCCATGAGGGCCGACAGGTGATGGCTGCCTTCCTCGCGCACGAGCTCCTCACCATTTTGCCGGCGCTGTGGCTTGCCGTCGCCGGCATGGCGTTGCTGACGGCTGGTGTCTTCATCTCCGGAAACGCGTCCCACATTGTCTTCTGGGGAGCGGTGGCATCCCTGGTGATTGCCGGGATTCTTGCCATCGTATCTCCTGTCGGTGAACAACCCTTCAATGGCCTTGTTTCCATCGACCCCTTCGGCAGGTTCATGACCGTGCTGGTGGTGGCGGGCGCAGTGCTGTCCCTGATCATGGCCCGGGGATTCATGCGCCGGGAATCCATGGAACGTTTCGAGTTGCCTGTACTGGTGGTCTTGGCCACGTTGGGCATGTACCTGATGGTCCAGGCCAACGACCTCATGACACTCTATGTCGGTCTGGAAATGCAGAGCCTGGCACTCTACGTGTGCGCCGCATTCCAGCAGGACAAGCTGCGATCCACCGAGGCTGGTCTCAAGTACTTCGTGCTCGGCGCCGTCGCCTCCGGCATGCTGCTGTACGGTTGCTCTCTGGTCTACGGGTTCTCGGGCTCGACATCCTTCGATGGCATTGTTGCCACGTTGGCGGCCGGCGATGATTCCACCGGCATTCTCGTCGGCGCTGTCTTCATTGCCGCCGGCCTCGCCTTCAAGATTTCCGCCGTGCCCTTTCACATGTGGACGCCCGATGTCTACGAGGGTGCGCCGACACCCGTCACCGCCTTCTTCTCGGCGGCGCCCAAAGTGGCCGCCATGGCACTTCTGGTCCGGGTGCTCATCGATCCTTTCGCCGCACTCGTCGATCACTGGCAGCAGATCATCTTCCTTCTCGCCGTGGGGTCCATGGCCCTTGGTGCATTGGGCGCCATTGGCCAGCGCAACATCAAACGGCTGATGGCCTACAGTTCCATCGGTCATGCGGGCTTCGCCCTGGTCGGCCTCGCGGCGGGAAGCGAGGCAGGGGTTCACGGCGTGGCCGTCTATCTCGCCATCTACCTTGTCATGGGCCTGGGGACTTGGGGTTGCATCCTCGCCATGCGGCGTGACGGCACCATGGTCGAAGAAATCGATGATCTCGCGGGGCTTTCGCGCAGCCAACCGGCGCTGGCCCTTGCTCTGGCCGTCTTCATGTTTTCCATGGCCGGTATCCCGCCACTCGCCGGATTCTTCGGCAAGTTCTATGTCTTTCTGGCCGCTATCGATGCCGGGCTCTACACGCTCACCGTGATCGGGGTACTGATGAGCGTCGTGGGAGCCTTCTACTACATCAGAATTGTCAAACTCATGTATTTCGATGATCCGGCGGATGCTTTCGACCGTCCGGCGGGTCGCGATCTCGTGCCCGTCATCGCGGTGACAGCGGTTGTCACCGTCGGCTTCTTCCTGTTTCCCGATCCCCTTCTCGACAGCGCCCGGTATGCTGCCGCCACCCTTGTCGCCGGCGTGAGCCCCTAGAGGCAATGAACGCCATGCTGCCGCCGCCCTTTCGCCTGGTCGAACGTGACGAGGTGACGAGCACCAATGACACCGCCATTGAACTCGCAGAGACCGGGAGCGCCGCCTGGAGCGTGGTCCGGGCACGCCTCCAGACAGGCGGACGGGGTCGCCGGGGAAGGGTGTTCGTGTCGCCTCCGGGCAACTCCTACACGTCCTTCATTCTCAGGCCCTGCATCGCTCCGCGTGATCTCCCGCAACTTTCCCTCGTCACAGGCGTTGCCGTCGCCGAGTCCATCGAGGCATCTGCTCCCCGAACCGCGCCGGTGCGCTGCAAGTGGCCCAACGACATTCTCATCAATGACGCCAAGGTAGCGGGAATCCTGGTGGAGACAGGGGGGGATGCCGTGATCGTCGGAATTGGCATCAATCTCGTCAGCCACCCCGACATCAGGGGTGTCCCCACCACGGATCTCGCAAGCGAGGGAGCCCCTGGGGTCGATCGCGACCTCCTTCTTGCAACGCTCTGCCGCCGTCTCAAGGACCGGGTGACGGACTGGGAGAATTCCGGGTTTGCGTCCCAGCGTCTGGCATGGCTCGATCGTGCCGCCGGTATCGGCGCTCGTGCATCGTTCAGCGAAGACAATTCCATGGAGGGTCGGATTGTCGGGCTTGCGCATGACGGGGCGCTGATCATGGAGTCGGATGGCCGGCACATACGGATTGTGTCCGGTACGCTGCGACTGCAGTCAGCCACGCCCCGGTGGGCGGGCGACACCCAGGACCGTCCTCGACCGGAGGCTCGGGCATGAAGGACCTTCTCCTGGCCATCGATGCGGGCAACACGAACACGGTGTTTGCCGTCTTTCGGGGCGGTGAGCTTGTGGGACAGTGGCGAATCAGCGCCAACACCGGGCGCACCGCCGACGAATACGCGGTCTGGCTCCAGCATCTCCTGGACCTGAAAGGCCTTGATGCCGGAGCCATCAATGATGCGGTGATCGCGAGTGTCGTCCCCCATGGCATTCATGAGCTCAAGCTCCTGTGCCGCCAACACCATGACTGCGAGCCGGTAGTGGTGGGAGAGACGGCACACCTGGGCATTCCGCTCAGGGTCGACATGCCGGATGAAGTGGGTGCGGATCGTCTGGCAAACGTGGTCGGCGCCTGGACGCGCCTGGGCGGCCCACTGATCATCATCGACTTTGGCACCGCGACCACCTTTGATGTCGTTGATGAGGATGGCGGATTCGCCGGGGGTGTCTTTGCCCCGGGGGTCAATCTCGCTCTCGATGCCATGCACCGGATTTCCGCCCGGCTGCCGAGAATTGGCATCGACAGGCCGCAGCGGGTCATCGGTACCAACACGGTCAGCTGCATGCAATCGGGCGCCTATTGGGGTTATGTGAGTCTTATCGAAGGCGTCGTCAGCCGTATCCGCGACGAGTACGGCAAGCCGATGAAGGTTGTGGCGACCGGCGGCCTGGCGCCCCTGTTCGATGCGGCAACCGACAGTATCGACAGTTTTGATCCCGATATCACCGTCCACGGCCTGTTGGAAATCTGGCGGCGCACGAGAGAGACCCCTTGACGCATCCCCTGCATTTCCTGCCCCTGGGCGGTTCCGGCGAAATTGGCATGAATCTCAATCTCTACGAGTACGGCGGCTCGTGGCTGATGTGTGATCTTGGTGTGACGTTCGCTGGCGAGGAACTTCCCGGCATCGATCTCGTGATGCCCGACATTTCCTACATCGCGGAGCGCCGCCAGCATCTCCTCGGTCTCGTCCTCACTCACGCACACGAGGATCACATGGGGGCGGTGCCCTACCTCTGGCCCCTTCTGAAGTGCCCGGTCTACGCCACGCCCTTTACCGCCGCGCTGCTCGCCGAGAAACTCCATGAAGGAGCGGACGGCATTCATGAGATGGACATCCGCGTCATCGATCCGGGAAGCACGCTGAAGCTCGGTCCCTTTTCCGTCGCCCTCCACGGCCTCACGCATTCGATTCCAGAGCCAAGCGCTCTCGTTCTCGACACGCCGGCCGGTAGCATCATGCACACCGGCGACTGGAAACTTGACCCGGAGCCGCTGATCTCGGACCCGGTAGACGAAGACGCGATCAGGAAGAGTGGTGATTCAGGCATTCTTGCCATGGTGTGTGACTCCACCAATGTGTTTCGCCCGGGAACCTCCGGTTCGGAAGCTGACGTGAGACGCAGTCTCATCGAGGAAGTCGCCGGACGACGCGGACGTGTCGCTGTCACCACCTTTGCCAGCAACCTGACCCGCCTGCTTTCCATCCACCAGGCGGCCGAGGCCAATGACCGCAGGTGCGTCGCGCTGGGTCGTTCAATGTGGCGCATCATCAAGTGCGCCCGGCAGACGGGCTACCTGCCGCCCGACACACAGTTCATGTCTGACAGGGACGCACGCCACCTCGCCCCTGACAAGGTGCTCTACATGCTGACCGGCAGTCAGGGAGAGCCCAATGCTGCGTTGTCACGGATCGCCGCAGGCAACCACCAGACGGTGACGCTGGAGGCTGGTGACCACGTCATCTTTTCCTCGAAGATCATCCCGGGAAACGAGCGGGCAATCTTCGATCTCATCAACCGCCTGACACATCTTGGAATCGAGACCGTCACGGAGGATGAGCGATTTGTCCATGTTTCCGGTCATCCCAACCGGGAAGAACTGGCGCGCATGTACGCTCTCGTGCGGCCGCAGTATGCCATCCCGGTTCATGGCGAACTCCGCCACCTCAGGGAGCACGCCTCTCTGGCTGAGTCCCTTGGTGTCGAACCGGTAAGGGGCGTGGCGAACGGATCCCTCGTTCGGCTGGCGCCTGGCACCCCCTCGGTTGTCCGTACGGTGACACACGGCCGGGTTGCCTGGACCGGGCGCCACACTGTTCCCGTCAATGGTCCGCTGATCCGCGAGCGTCGAGACGCCATGACATGCGGCGTCGTGATCATCACTTTGGTGGTGGATCACGAAGGGGACCTCGCCGCCGACCCGCACGTGGCGCTCATCGGTCTGGGCGAGGAACCCGATACCGCCCTTTCGATTGCCGACGATGCGGCTGACACCTTCGAGGATCTTCGCCCGCACGAAAGGATGATGGACGAGGACATCATGCGGGCACTAAGGCCTGTTCCCCGCCGCTGGCTTGGCGGGACGCGAGCGCGACGCCCGGTGACGCGAATCGCCATCATCAGGATCTGAAGCCTTCGCCACATCCAGAGAAAGGTAGGAGTGACATGATCGGCAGACTGAACCATGTTGCCATCGCCGTGCCTGATCTTGCCGCAGCCAGTGCACTCTATCGCGAGACACTCGCAGCGACGGTATCGGAACCGGTCGATCAGCCCGACCACGGAGTCACGACTGTCTTCGTCGATCTTCCCAACACCAGGATAGAGCTGCTCGGTGTTCTGGGCGATCAGTCACCGATAGCGGCCTTCCTGGACCGCCATCCGGCAGGGGGCATGCATCATGTTTGCTACGAGGTCGATGACATTCGTGCTGCCCGGGATCGTATCGTCTCGGCGGGAGGGCGTATCATCGGCGATGGCGAACCCAGGACCGGGGCGCATGGAAAGCCGGTATTGTTCCTCCATCCAAAAGACTTCTGCGGTACTCTCATCGAACTGGAGGAAGCCTGAGTCTTCACGCGAGAGCGCTACAGGGAATGTCGGCAACGACGAAGGGGAGGTGATGTAAATCGTGTCGCTCTTCGGGCTGATTGTGGTCTTTGTGTGTGTGTGGTGGGTGGTATTCTTTGCTGCCCTGCCCATCGGTGTCCGCCGTCAGAAACGGGTGGCCGAAGGACACGACCCCGGGGCCCCCGCCGAACCGATGCTGTTGAAGAAGGCCCTGTGGACAACGGCTGTCAGCAGCGCGCTCGTTGGCGCCGCGGCTCTTCTCGAGGCGACTGACATCACGAATTTCGGCGCCTGGTTCATCGGATTGCCATCATGACCGCCAGCTACTGTGTCCTTGCTCCGAACGATCCCGTGCACCGCTCCTACCATGACAGTGAGTACGGGTTTCCGATCAGGGGAGACAACGAGCTCTTCGAGAGACTGGTTCTCGAGATCAACCAAGCCGGGCTTTCCTGGGCGCTCATTCTGAAGAAGCGGGCGGCGTTCGTTCGGGCCTTCGACGGATTCGACATCGATACCGTCGCCGCTTACACGCAAGGCGACATCGACCGGTTGATGGAGGACAGCGGAATCATCCGAAACCGGCGCAAGATCGAGGCTGCCATCGCCAATGCACAACGACTCGTGGACCTGCGGGCGCCCCATGGCGGATTTCACGGATGGCTGAAAGCGCACCATCCCCTCGACCACGCCGCCTGGACTCGGCTCTTCAGGCAAACATTCGCTTTTACCGGCCCCCTTGTCGTCGAGGAGTTTCTGATGTCGACAGGCTGGCTTCCCGGCGCTCACAGCGACGACTGCCCGGTTCAGGCAAGGATCATCAAGGCACGTCCCGCCTGGCTCGACTGCCATGACAAAGGGGCGCCGGATGGCTAGAGTGAAGACTTCCCGGAACCCCGGCTGACTCATGCGTCTGACCCGCTATTTCCTGCCGACGCTCAAGGAAACTCCTGCCGAGGCACAGATTGCCTCGCACCGGCTGATGCTGCGTGCCGGCATGGTCCGTCAGGCCGGTGCCGGCATCTATTCCTGGCTCCCGCTGGGCTTTCGTGTCCTCAAGCGAATCGAAACCATCGTGCACGAGGAAATGCAAAGAGCCGGCGCCCACGCCGTCCTCATGCCCACCATGCAGCTGGCCGACCTGTGGCGTGAAAGCGGGCGCTACGATGCCTACGGGCCGGAGATGCTGCGGATTCGCGACCGCCACGGTCGCGACATGCTCTATGGCCCAACCAATGAGGAACAGATCACCCAGATCATGCGTGACGACATCCAGAGTTACCGTGACCTGCCGCGAAACCTCTATCACATTCAATGGAAGTTTCGGGACGAGATCCGCCCGCGCTTCGGGGTCATGCGCGGGCGCGAGTTCCTCATGAAGGATGCCTATTCGTTCGACCTTGACTTCGAATCGGCACGGCGTTCCTACAACACCATGTTCGTCGCCTATCTGAGAACCTATGCGCGCATGGGCTTGAGGGCGATTCCTCTGCAGGCCGATTCCGGCCCCATCGGCGGCGACCTCTCGCACGAATTCGTCATTCTCGCAGCCACTGGCGAAACCAGGGTCCACGCTGACAGGCGCCTGCTCGACATGGATGCCGCCTGTTCCGGCATCGACTATGACGGCGATCTTGAACCCGTCGTCAGGGCGTGGACATCGCTCTATGCGGCGAGCGACGACAAGCATGACCCCGAAACTGCACCGGTTTCAGGATCAGACCTGCTTGTTGCGCGCGGCATTGAGGTCGGTCACATCTTCTACTTCGGCACCAAGTATTCCGAAGCCATGGGGGCCAGTGTCGCGATGCCCGATGGGGAGCGGCGGCTGCTGCACGGCGGCTCCTATGGCATCGGTGTCTCGCGCCTTGCCGGCGCCATCATCGAGGCCTGTCATGACGACGCCGGGATCATCTGGCCGGACAGTGTTGCCCCCTTCGACGCCGGTATCGTCAATCTCAAGACGGGCGATCCGCTTTGTGATTCCATCGCGGCGGCTGCAGAAGAGCGTCTCCATGCCGCCGGTCTCGAGGTGCTCCACGATGATCGCGACGAAAGGGCAGGGGTAAAATTCTCCGACATGGACCTCATCGGTCTTCCCTGGCAGATCATCGTCGGCCCGCGTGGAGCAGCATCTTCCAGGGTGGAACTCAAGCGCCGCGCCGATGGCCAGCGACTGGACCTGTCACTGGACGATGCAGTCCCCTGCATTCTCGATTCACGCACGTGATTGGCACATTCGAACTGACGGTGGCCCTGCGCTATCTGAAATCCCGACGCCAGGAGGGATTCATCTCGGTCACCGCCGGCTTCTCCCTTGTCGGCATCTGCCTCGGGGTCGGTGCCCTCATCATCGTCATGTCGGTGATGAACGGATTTCGCCACGAACTCATTACCCAGATCCTCGGATTCAAGGGCCACGTCACAATTGCCGCGCCTGCCGGTGGCCTCGCGGATTATGGCGAACTGGCCAGCGATGTCGCGGCGCTCCCAGAGGTCAACCTTGCCGCGCCGGTGATCGAAGGCCAGGTTCTCGCATCATCGCGCCATGCCCATGCCGGCGTGATCGTTCGCGGACTGACGGCCGATGACCTTGCCGCCAAGCCGTTGATTGCCGACAACATCGTCGCCGGCACGCTTGATCGACAGGAGGACCAACCCGGCATCATCGCCGGTTCCAGGCTGATGCGCCGCCTCGGCCTCAGGCTCGGCGACTCGATGACACTTCTCTCGCCACGTGGCCTGCCCACGGCCCTCGGCACCATGCCGCGGTCGGTCTCATGGCCGGTAGTGGGCGTCTTCGAGGTTGGCATGTACGAGTTCGATTCCGGTGTTGTCTTCGTGCCGCTCGGCCTGGCACAGACCTATTTCCGTCTGGAAGACCGGGTGACGGAGATCGAGGTCATGATCACAGGCCCGGAACAACCGGCGATGGCGGCGGCGGAGATTCGCCACATCGTGGCCGATACCGCCCCACCGGGGGTTGTCGTCGTGGACTGGCAACAAACCAACCGTCACCTCTACGCAGCCCTTCAGGTGGAACGCGATGTAATGTTCCTCATCCTGACACTCATCATCCTTGTTGCCGCCTTCAACATCATCTCCTCGCTCATCCTCCTCGTGAAGGACAAGAACGGCGATATCGCCATCATGCGCACCATGGGCGCGACACGCGGCAGCGTCATGCGCATCTTCCTCCTGACCGGTTCGGCCATCGGCATTGCGGGGACACTTGCCGGCGCCGTTATCGGTGTCCTGTTCTGCCTTCACATCGAGGAAATCCGCCAATTGATCCAGACGCTCATCGGTCTCGAGCTGTTTCCCGCCGAAGTCTATTTCCTGTCCCGTCTGCCGGCACGGCTTGACTGGCCGGAAGTCGTGACCATCTCCCTGATGGCGCTGGGTCTTGCCTTTCTCGCTTCCCTCTATCCCGCCTGGCGGGCGGCCCGCATCGAACCCGCCGATGCCTTGCGCTATGAGTGACGCAATCCTCGAACTCAAGCGCGTGGGACGCGTGTTCGTCCAGGGCGGGCGCACGGTCACCGCGCTCTGCGAAGCGAGCCTGGGTCTTGCCAGGGGTGAAACGGTTGCTCTCGTAGGACCTTCGGGCGCAGGCAAGTCGACGCTGCTCTACATTGCCGGGCTTCTCGAACGCGCCGACACCGGAGATGTCACCATCCAGGGTGTCGACTGCAACGGCCTCGGCGACCGCGAGCGCACGACACTCAGGCGGAGAAACCTGGGGTTCATCTACCAGTTCCATCACCTCTTGCCGGAGTTCTCGGCACTGGAGAATGTCGAGATTCCGCAGTTGATCGGCGGTGTGGATCGCGCAACGGCGCGCAGGCGGGCAGGTGAACTTCTGGAACATCTTGGACTTGCCGAGCGCCTTGACCATCGTCCGGCTCGCCTTTCCGGAGGTGAGCAACAGCGTGTTGCCTTCGCCCGCGCCCTTGCCAATCGGCCCGCTATTCTCCTGGCCGACGAACCGACCGGCAACCTCGATCCGGAAACGGCGCGCTCAGTCATGGACCGGCTCATCAGTGAGGTCCGTGAACGCCGTCTCACCGCCCTGGTGGCGACACACAACACGGAACTTGCCAAGAGACTCGATCGCACCGTACGCCTCGTCGCTGGTTCACTTGCGTGAACCACGTCACGTGTCCTGCGCACGGTGGTCATTTCCACACCCCGCCCGTTCGGGTGCGGCATCGACGCGCAGGGAAACGGAGCTTGCCGGTCGTGGGATCTCGGCGCTTTGCGGCCGGCGAAACGGAGTTGAACTGCGCAAACAGGAAGGCGCGAAACGTGCGCCGGACTCGCCGTGTTGACGAGTTTTGTTGATCAGATCGAGCGGAACCATGTTGTCGTGCCAAACGCTGCCGGAGGACGTCGTCCGGGGGGTTCGGGATTGACCTGACGATGCCGTTCGTTCCGGGCGGTGGACCATCCACAGGCCGGGGTGGGAGAGTGCGTCATGACCGGTTTCGTCCACCTGCGTGTTCATACTCCCTTCTCCCTCCTTGAGGGAGCGGTGAAGATTCCGCAGCTCGTCGAGCTTTGCGTTGCCAATGGCATGCCGGCCATGGCTATCACCGATACAGGAAACATGTTCGGTGCGCTGGAGTTCGCATCGGCATGCGCGGCGAACGGAATCCAGCCGATCATCGGGACCTTGCTTGCCATCCGCCACGATGAGGAGGAGAGGCTGCGTGATCCCGATCACGCCGAACGCCTGGTCCTGCTTGCCCGTGACAACGAGGGATACGCCAATCTCCTCGACCTGATGAGCGAAGCCTGCCTGACGACGGGTTCGGGCGATCTCCCTTCGCTTCTTCTCGATGATCTCGCCGGTCGGTGCGATGGTCTGATCTGCCTTACCGGGGGGGCATCGGGCCCTCTTGGCCAGCTGGTCCGTTCCGGAGCCATGGAGCAGGCACATCTGCACCTGGAGCGCCTGCGTGACCTTTTCGGGGAATGCCTCTATGTCGAGATCCAGCGGCACGGCTTCGAGGCGGAAGACGCAAGCGAGACAGGAATGCTCGACCTCGCCTACGAGCTCGATCTCCCGCTGGTGGCCACCAACGACGTCATGTTTGCCGACGAAACCATGCATCAGGCCCACGACGTGCTGATGTGCATTGCTGGCGGTGCCACCATAGACCGGCCCGACAGGCGCCGCGTGAGCCCGGATCACGGATTTGCCAGCCCCGAGGCCATGGCGGCACGTTTCGAAGACCTCCCCGAGGCCATTGCCAACACGCTCACGATTGCCCGGCGATGTAGTGCGACCTCTCCGGTACGGCCCCCAATTCTGCCTCCCTTTCCGGTTGCCGGGGAATGGAGCGAGGACGACGAACTTCGCCGCCAGGCGCGGGAAGGACTGGACCAGCGCCTTCGTCGGCTTCCCGACACACTGGATACCGGGCCCTATCGCGAACGCCTCGAGTTCGAACTTGACGTGATCATCAACATGGGGTTTGCCGGTTACTTCCTGATCGTTGCCGAATTCATCCAGTGGGCAAAGGGCCAGGATATTCCCGTCGGTCCGGGTCGCGGATCGGGCGCCAGTTCCGTGGTGGCATGGTCTCTCACCATCACCGACCTCGACCCCATCCAGTTCGGCCTTCTTTTCGAACGCTTCCTCAATCCGGACAGGGTGTCGATGCCCGACTTTGACATCGACTTCTGTCAGGACCGTCGTGATGAAGTGATTGCCCACGTCCAGGAGCGCTATGGCGCCGACAGGGTGGCGCAGATCATCACCTTCGGCACACTTCAGGCACGCGCCGTGGTGCGTGATGTCGGGCGCGTGCTGCAATTGCCCTACCATCGTGTGGACGGGCTGGCGAAGCTCATCCCTCACAACCCGGCTCACCCGGTCTCCCTGCAGCAGGCCATTGACGACGAGCCGGCGTTGAAGGATGCCATGATGGACGACGCGGTCAGGCGGCTGATCGAGACCGCGCTCAGGCTCGAAGGCCTCTACCGCCATGCCAGTACACATGCCGCCGGAGTCGTCATTGGCGATCGCCCGCTCCGCCAGCTGATCCCGCTCTATCGCGATCCGCGTTCGGAGTTTCCGGTGTCGCAGTTCCACATGAAGGACGTGGAAAAGGCCGGACTCGTCAAGTTCGATTTTCTCGGTCTCAAGACCCTGACGGTTCTCAAGCGTGCCCGTACTCTGCTGGCAAGGCGAGGCACGACCGTCGACCTCGACAACCTGCCGCTCGACGACGCCGACACGTTTGCCATGCTGACCAGGGCCGAGACCATCGGGGTTTTCCAGCTCGAGGGACAGGGCATGCGCGACGCCCTGAGCCATCTCAAGCCCGATTCCATCGAGGACATCATCGCCCTGGTATCGCTCTACCGTCCCGGACCCATGGACAACATTCCGCAGTTCTGCAACCGCAAGCATGGTCACGAGGAGGTCGACTACCTTCACCCATCGCTTGAGGAGGTGCTGAGCGAAACCTACGGCGTCATCATCTATCAGGAACAGGTGATGCAGATCGCCAGGATTCTGGCTGGATACAGTCTCGCCGAAGCGGACCTGTTGCGACGAGCTATGGGCAAGAAGATCAAGGCGGAGATGGCAGCCCAGCGCGACCGCTTTGTATCCGGCGCCACCAGCCGCGGTGTCGATGAGAGGCGGGCCACCGAGATCTTCAACCTCGTGGACAAATTCGCAGGGTACGGGTTCAACAAGAGCCATGCCGCGGCGTACGCCATCGTCGCCTACCAGACTGCCTGGCTGAAGGCACATCATCCCGTCGAATTTCTGGCCGCATCGATGACCCTCGACATGGGGAACACCGACAAGCTCGATCATTTCAGACAGGAACTCGTCCGTCTCGATATTCCCCTGCTGCCACCGGACATCAACCGGTCGGATGTCTCGTTCACCGTGGAGGAAATTGGGGGAGGCAGGGCGGCGGTACGCTATGCGCTTGCCGCCCTCCGGAACGTTGGCGAGGGAGCGATGAAGGCCCTCGTCGCCGAACGCGACGCCAACGGTCCCTTTTCAGGCCTCTTCGAATTCGCCTCGAGACTCGATACGCGCGTTGTCAAGAAGCGACAACTGGAAATGCTCGCCTGTGCCGGCGCCTTTGACTGCATCGACGATAACCGGGCCCGGGTCGTCGCCAACATCAACCGTCTGGTCCAGTTCAATGCCAGCATTGTTGCAGAACGCGAAAGCAAGCAGCAAAACCTGTTCGGTGACGACGGCGATGCCCGTGACCCAGAACTCGTCGATGCCCTGGCATGGACACCGGCCGATGCCCTCAAGGCTGAAGCTGAAGCGATCGGCTTCTATCTGTCGGCCCATCCACTGGAGGCCTACGATGGCGAACTGACGAGGCTGGGTGTCTTGACGCACGCAGACGCCCTCGACGTTGCCCGTGAACACGACACGGGGCCGTTCCGGCTCGCCGGTGTGCCGGTTGCCAGGCGCGAGAGGACGAGCGCCAGGGGCAACCGCTATGCCTTTCTGGAACTCTCGGACCGTTCCGGACATTACGAGATCGTCGTCTTTTCCGATACGCTCGATGCCTGCGCCGGCAAACTCGACGGGCCAGGGCCCTTCTTTCTCGAAGTCGATGGCCGTGTGGATGGCGAGAATGTGCGTTTCTCGGCGCGTCGCATCGTGCGTCTCGACGAGATGGTATCGAAATCGCTCAAGGCCTTTGTCCTTCATATCGATGCAGGCGAATCAGTCGTCGCCCTGCAGCAGGTTCTCGACAACGCCGAACCCGGACAGGGGCGTATAACGCTTTCCTATGCCGCCCTGAGTGGCAAGGTGGTGGATATTGTTCTGCCCAGGCGGTTTTCCCTCTCGCCTGGTCTGAAAGCCCAGATCGAGGCCTTGCCGGGACTCCGCTCGGTGGAGGCGGCCTGAAGCTTGATGTCGGGGTGGTGACGGTCTAAATACCGCCCATTGATCCAACCCGCACGCGGACCAGATCTTTCCGGTGCCGGCCCGTCCGGTCCCGGTCCGCGGAGGCAGAACCGGAAGAGGAGCAAGATGCCATGACAATGCCGCAATTCACCATGCGCCAGCTGCTGGAAGCCGGTGTTCACTTCGGACATCAGGCAAGGCGCTGGAATCCGAAGATGAAACCCTACATCTTCGGTGAACGCAACGATGTTCACATCATTGATCTCCAGCAAACGGTACCGATGCTGCGGCATGCTTTGCAGAGAGTTCGCGATGTCGTCGCCGGAGGAGGCAGGGTGTTGTTTGTTGGCACCAAGCGCCAGGCCCAGGAGGCCATTGCCGAGGCAGCCGAACGTTGCGGCCAGTACCACGTCAACCACCGCTGGCTTGGCGGCATGCTGACCAATTGGAAGACCGTATCGAATTCCATCAGGAGGTTGCGCGACCTTGAAGAACGTCTCGGCGAGGACATCACCGGCCTCACCAAGAAGGAAGTCCTGCGCATGACACGGGAACGCGACAAGCTCGAGCGCGCGCTCGGAGGCATCAAGGACATGGCGGGACTTCCCGATATCCTTGTGGTGATCGACACCAACAAGGAAGACATTGCCATATCTGAGGCGCGCAAGCTCAACATTCCCATCGTTGCCGTCATCGACAGCAACTGCGATCCCGATGTGGTCGATCTCGTGGTTCCCGGCAATGACGATGCCATTCGCGCGATCACGCTTTACTGTGACCTCTTCGCCCGTGCTGTTCTCGATGGAATTGAAGCCGAGTTGGCGGCCTCCGGTGAGGATCTTGGTGCCCGTGCCACGGTCGACGAGCCCGCGATCGATACGGAAGCGACCGGGGAGAACGCGGAAGACGACGTGAAACCCAGTGATCAGGAACCGCAGGTCGAAGTGCCGGAAGCGCCGGATACGCAGGATACACCGTCACAGGGTCAAGCGCCTGATCAGGCCCAGCCACAAGAGGCAGCAGAACTGCCGAGGATTGAACAATGACGGCTATTTCAGCGGCGCTGGTCAAGCAACTGCGGGACAGGTCCGGCGCCGGCATGATGGACTGCAAGAAGGCGCTGGTGGAAACGGCCGGTGACATGGAGGCCGCCGTGGACTGGCTGCGCAGCAGGGGTCTGGCCGCAGCAGCCAAGAAGGCCGGCAGGGTAGCCGCCGAGGGCCTCGTGGCAACTGCTGTTTCAGAAGATGGACGCCACGGGGCCGTGGTCGAGATCAACGCTGAAACCGACTTTGTGGCCCGCAACGAGATGTTCCAGGATTTCGTGCGCCATGCGGCAACCCTCGCGCTTGACAGTCAGGGTGACATCGATTCCCTGGCCAGAAAGGCGTGGCCGGGCTCGACCGTGTCAGTTCAGGAACGTCTCACCGACCTGGTGGCGACCATAGGCGAGAACCTGCAGATCAGGCGATCCCATGTGCTCGGTGTGACACATGGTACCGTGGCGCACTATGTCCATACGGCGGCCGCCCCGGGCATGGGCAGGATTGCCGTGATTGTCGCCCTCGAATCGACCGGTGATCGTGAAATCCTGCATGATGCGGGCAGGAAACTGGCCATGCATATCGCTGCAAGCAGACCCGAGGCGGTGACGACGGAAGCCCTGGATCCAGCATTGGTCGAGCGCGAGCGCGCGGTGCTGACCGAGCAGGCACGCGAGTCGGGCAAACCCGAGGCCATCGTGGAACGGATGGTCGAAGGCCGTCTGCGCAAGTTCTTCCAGGATGTCGTTCTCATGGAACAGGTCTATGTCATCGATGGCGAAAGCCGGGTGGACAAGGTCATGGAAGATCTTGCCCGTGAACTGGGCGCGTCGGTGGAGGTAGCCGGTTTCGTGCGGTACGGTCTTGGTGAGGGAATCGAGAAAAAGGAAAGCGACTTCGCCGCCGAGGTCGCGGCCGCAGCCAGCGGGAGGTGACGGCGACCCTATCCGGTGCCGGCAGACCAGCGCATGAAATGCCAACCTCACTACAGACGCGTCCTCGTGAAGGTGTCGGGCGAGGCGCTGATCGGTGAGGGCGAGCACGGTGTTGATCCACGAGAGGCAGGGCGCATTGCCGATGATATCGCCGAGGCCGTCGCGACGGGGACCCGGATTGGCATTGTGATTGGCGGGGGCAACATCTTCAGGGGTGTGGCCGGTGCCGCCCGAGGCATGGAGCGGGTGTCCGCCGACCACATGGGCATGCTGGCAACGGTTATCAACGCGCTGGCTCTCGAGCACGCACTCGCCGGCAAGGGCCTCGAGACCAGAGTCCTCTCCGCCATACCAATGCCTACAATCTGTGAACCCTATGCGCGGACCCGCGCCGTTGCCCACCTTGACAAGGGGCGGGTGGTCATCTTTGCCGCGGGCACGGGGAGCCCGTATTTCACCACCGACACGGCTGCGGCACTGCGGGCTGTGGAGACCGGTTGCGATGCGCTCTTCAAGGCAACCCAGGTCGACGGTGTCTACTCTGCCGATCCGACTACGGACAGAAATGCGGTACGATACGACAGATTGAGTTACCACGACGTGCTGGTGCAGAACCTCCGGGTCATGGATGCAGCGGCGATTTCGCTGGCGCGGGACAACAATCTTCCGTGTCTTGTCTTTTCGCTTCACGAACCGGGAGGGCTTTCGGCAGTTCTGAAGGGAGTCGGGCGATACACGATCATCTCGACGCAGGAGGGAGAGGGTCATGGCTGATGATCTGGTTAAGGATCTCAAACGCCGCATGGAAGGCGCTTTGGAGGTGTTGCGCAGGGAGTTTGCAGGCCTGCGTACCGGCCGGGCCTCGGTCAGTCTTCTGGACCCGGTCATGGTGGAAGCGTACGGCAGCCGCATGCCCGTCAACCAGGTTGGCAGCGTGAGTGCGCCGGAGGCACGACTGCTGACAGTGCAGGTGTGGGACAGAAGTCTCGTCAACGCCGTGGAAAAGGCAATCCGCAATGCCGACCTGGGGCTCAATCCCCAGAGCGACGGCCAGACGGTACGCGTGCCCATTCCGCAACTCGACGAGGAGAGGCGCGTCGAGATCACGCGCATTGCCGGCAAGTATGCCGAGCAGGCAAAGATCGCCATTCGCAATGTCAGGCGAGACGGAAACGACCGGCTCAAGCGTCTGGAACGTGATGGCGAAATCTCTCAGGACGAACTGCATCAACGGACCGGTGTCATCCAGGAACTGACCGATGCCGAGATTGACCGCGTCGACGAGCTGCTTGACATCAAGCAGACCGAAATCATGCAAGTCTGAGTCTTGATGGTCGCCGTTTGTAATCATGACGGGCGGCTGTTGCGTCATGTCGCCATCATCATGGATGGCAATGGCCGATGGGCCAGCCAGCGAAGCCTGCCGAGGGAGGAGGGACATCGCGCCGGAGCCGAGTCCGTCCGCCGCATCCTCCAGGCGGCTATCGAACTTTCCATTCCCTACCTCACCGTCTTTGCGTTCTCTTCCGAGAACTGGCGCCGGCCTGGCCGGGAGGTGGGCCATCTCATGAGTCTTGTGCGGTATCATCTCAGCAACGAGAAGGACGAACTCGTCAGCAGGGGAATTCGAGTCGGGTTCATCGGCGATCGTTCGGGTCTCGATCGCGACGTTCTGGGTCTCATGTCCGACATGGAGCGCTCGACGGCGGGTGGAACCGCCCTTACGGTTACGGTGGCGCTCAATTACGGCGCCCGCGACGAGATTGTCCGGGCGGCGCGCGCCCTTGCCACGGACTGCATTGCGGGCGGTCTTGAGCCCGGCATGCTCGACGAGGAGGGTTTCGCCCGTCACCTTGACACCTCGACATTGCCGGATCCGGATCTCATCATCCGAACCGGCGGTGAACAGCGCCTGAGCAATTTTCTTGCTTGGCAAGGCGCCTATGCGGAACTGGTGTTTCTGGATGTACCATGGCCGGAATTCAGCCGAGACGATCTCGAGGCTGCCGTCAGCGAGTTTCACCGCCGTGACCGACGATACGGCGCTGTCAAAACCTCCTGAACGGCGCCCCGCTGAAGCGGTCCGGCGGCTGTTCTCGGCCGCCGTTCTGGCTGCCGTTGCTGTGCTCATCACCCAACTTGGTGGCATGTGGTTTGCCCTGCCAGCACTTGTTCTTGCCGGCGTGCTGCTTCACGAGTGGTACCGGCTGTCCGCCACTCCGGGATATCTCTTCTCCGCTGCTGCAATCATTGCCTCCTGGATCGCCATTGGCTGGCAGGAGAATCTGGTGATGGCTTTCTATGCCCTCGCCGTCGGCATGGTCGGTAGCGCTTTCTATCTCCTTGTGAAGGGACATGAGGCGAGGATGCCTTGGGCAATCTCCGGTATGGCCTATGTCGGCATTCCCATGGTGGCGCTGGTGTGGATGCGCAACGCTGACGGAAGCAGTCTCGTCCTGCTGTGGATGTTCCTTGTCATCTGGGCATCGGATTCCGCCGCTTTCGTTGTCGGTCGCATCATTGGTGGGCCCCTGCTGTATCCTTCCGTCAGCCCCGCCAAGACATGGGCAGGGGCTATCGGAGGCTTCCTGGCATCCGTTGCCACCGGGGTTGGCACCGCGGTCATGATCCAGCAGACATGGACAGTGGCGCTCGTGCTGAGTGTCGTCCTCTGCCTTGCCGCGCAGTCCGGAGACCTCGTGCAGTCGGCTCTCAAGAGGCGGTGGCAGGTCAAGGACGCCGGCAGCCTCATTCCGGGCCATGGCGGCCTCATGGATCGGCTAGACTCGCTCGTCTTCGCTGCGCCTGTCTTTGCCGTGGTCTGGACGATCATATCCCTGGAGGTGGACAATGCCGCCATCCCCTGAGCCACGCCGAGTGTCAATTCTGGGCGCCACCGGTTCAATCGGTGCATCGACACTCGACCTCATCAACGGTGGCGGTGACCGCTACCGCATCGAGGCGGTGACGGCCCGTACCAAAGTCAAGGAACTCGCGGCAATCGCCCGGTCCACGGGGGCGGCCTACGCCGCCATTGCCGACGAGCGTCTCCTTGGAGAGCTTCGTCACGAGCTCGCCGACACGCCGACCCGCGTTGGCGCGGGACCGGGAGCCGTGGAGGAGGCGGCTCGAATGGATGCCGACTGGGTGATGGCGGCCATTGTTGGCGCCGCAGGTCTTGCTCCCACCCTTGCTGCCATTCGTCAGGGCACGGTGGTGGCGCTTGCCAACAAGGAAGCCCTCGTGTGCGCCGGCGAGCTGATGATCGAGGAAGCGCAGAAAAGCGGATGTGTTCTGTTGCCGGCCGATTCGGAACACAATGCTGTTTTCCAGGTTCTTGACGCCGACAGGATCGATGCCATCGAGAAAATCTGGCTGACCGCTTCAGGAGGACCATTCCGCAACGCCACACGCGCCAGAATGGCAGCCGCCACTCCGGAAGAGGCCATACGCCATCCCAACTGGAGCATGGGGCGCAAGATATCCGTCGATTCGGCCACCATGATGAACAAGTCCCTCGAGATCATCGAGGCCAGCCACCTGTTTCCGGTCGGCGAAGAGAAGATCGGCGTCATCGTTCATCCCGAATCCATTGTCCACGGCCTTGTCTCCTATCGCGACGGGTCTGTCCTGGCAGGCCTTGCGGCTCCCGACATGCGCACCCCGATTGCCCACACGCTGGCCTGGCCAGATCGCATCCAGGCATCGTCCAGGCGTCTCGATCTGGCGGCCACCGCACAGCTGACCTTCGAACTGCCGGACGAAGACAGGTTTCCTGCACTCTCTCTGGCGCGAACCGCCATACGCGCCGGGGGTTCGGCACCCGTGACCCTCAATGCCGCCAATGAAGTTGCAGTCGCCGCCTTTCTCGACCGGCGCATTGGCTTTCTCGATATCGTTGCAGTCGTTGAAGACACCCTGGCGTGTGTCGGGACCGTCGCGACAGATGATATCGCAGCCGTTATCATGGCCGATGGCGAGGCAAGGCGTCGAGCCGAGGAGGTGGTCCTCAAGAGGTCAGAACGGGCACCATGATGGATATCGTCAACAGCATCTGGCCCTTTCTCGTGGTGATTACGGTCATCGTGTTCTTTCACGAACTGGGCCACTACTGGATTGCCCGCAGGAACGGGGTTCGTGTCGAAGTGTTCTCCATCGGGTTCGGGACGGAGATCGCCGGCTGGACGGACCGGGCGGGAACGCGCTGGCGGCTGTCGCTCGTGCCGTTGGGCGGCTACGTCAAGATGTTCGGCCACGGTGCGCCCGAGAGCGACAGCGCACAGCTTTCCCGGGAAGAGTACGCGGTTTCGTTCCACACGAAGTCGGTAGGACAACGTTTCGCCATCGTGCTCGCAGGGCCGCTGGCCAACTTCATTCTGTCAATCGTTCTCTTTGCCGGACTGTTCTTCGTGGTGGGGCAGAATCAGACACTTCCCCGGGCGGGCGAGATCATTGAAGGAAGTGCTGCAGAAAGAGGGGGCATGCATGCTGGCGACCTCATAACCGCCATTGACGGCACGTCGATCGAGGCCTTCCAGGATCTCCAGTTCATGGTTTCCACGAACCCGGGTGTCCCGCTCGTGTTCACTGTATTGCGCGATGGCGAAACCGTGCATCTTGTCATTGCTCCTGACATCGTCATGGAGGATGACGGATTCGGCAACCAGCGCGAAACGGGACGGCTGGGCATCATGCTCACGGCTGCCAACATCGTTGTCGAACGCCTCGGGCCTGCCGAGGCGCTGTGGGAGGGCGCCCGCGAAACCTGGAGATGGTGCCTTCGGATCTTTGACTTCCTCGGCAAGATCTTTGAAGGCTCACAGAGTAGTCGCGACCTCGCAGGACCTCTCGGCATCGCTCATGTGTCAGCCGGATTCGCCGAGTTGGGCGTGGCCAGTCTCGTTCTTTTCATGGCCATCCTGTCCGTCAATCTGGGGCTCATCAACCTCTTTCCCATACCCCTTCTCGACGGCGGCCACCTCATGTTCTATACATTTGAATTCCTGTTCGGGAGACCCTTGGGAGCACGTGCCCAGGAATTGTGCCAGCTTGTCGGTATCGGGCTCGTGGGGGCGTTGTTCCTGTTCGTGACATTCAACGACCTGCTCAGGCTGGGGCTGTTTGACATGTTTCGCGAACTGGCTTCGTGAACCGGGGAGGAATGGATCAATGGCATCGCTCAGGCGCTTGATTGCGACCATTCCTTTGATTCTGGGGATTCTCGCCCAGGATCTCCATGCCCAGGAAGTCATAACGGAGATTGTCGTTTCCGGAAACCAACGGATCGAACCAGCGACTGTCGCCAGCTATATGACCATCCGTGTGGGCGACGCCTATGACCTCGACGAAGTTGACGACTCTGTCAAGAACCTCTTCGATACAGGTTTCTTTGCCGACGTTTCCATCCGCCGGGACGGTTCCAGGCTGATCGTCGAGGTGGTCGAGAATCCGATCATCAACAGGATTGCCTTCGAGGGGAATCTCAGGCTCGATGCGGAGGATCTCGAGGCGGAGATCCAGCTGAGACCACGCACGGTTTTCACCTTGACCAAGGTACAGGCGGATGTTGCCCGAATCACCGAGATCTATCGTCGTGTCGGGCGCTTCAATGCCGTTGTCGAACCCAAGGTCATCCAGCAGGATCAAAACCGGGTGGATCTCATCTTCGAGATATCCGAGGGCGAGCAGACGATCATTCGCGAAATCGTCTTCATCGGCAACGAGGCCTTCTCGGACGGCACGTTGCGCGACGTGATTCTCACGGTTGAAAGTGCTTGGTATCGTTTCCTCACGGTTGATGACACCTATGATCCGGACCGCCTGGCTTTCGATCAGGAACTGCTACGACGCCACTACCTCGCGGAGGGATATGCCGATTTCAGGGTGGTGTCGGCCATCGCCGAACTGGCTCCCAACCGCGAAGAGTTCTTCGTTACGTTTACTCTCGATGAAGGACCCCGCTATGAAGTCAGCGAGGTGTCAGTCATCAGCGAAATGCCGACGGTCGACCCTGCCCTTGTCGAGGATCTTGTCGATGTCGAGTCCGGCGACTGGTATGACGCCAGTGCCATCGACGACGACGTTGTCGAGATGACGCTTGAACTGGGCCGCGTGGGACAGCCGTTCGTTGATGTGAGGCCTCACATCGAACGGGACGTGGACAACGCGTTCATCGATATCACGTATGTCATTGCCCAGGGTCCCGAGCTCTACGTTGAGCGTATCGACATTGTCGGCAACGTTCGTACCACCGACGAAGTGATTCGGCGGGAATTCGAATTCGCTGAAGGCGACGCGTACAACGCCGCTCTGGTGCAGCGCACGGAACGCAACATCCGGGCCCTCGACTTCTTTGCCAGCGTGCTCATCGAGAACCGCCAGGGAAGCCGCCCGGACGCAACCATCATTGAGGTGACGGTTGAGGAGAAGGCCACCGGCGAACTGTCATTCGGCGTCGGATTCTCATCGGTTGACGATGCGCTCATTGGTGTCTCCGTGGGCGAACGGAACCTGCTCGGCACCGCGCAACACATACGACTCGACCTGACCGCATCCGGCAGTCGGCAAACAATTGACTTCAGCTACACCGAACCCTACTTCCTTGACCGCGAACTGAGCGCGGGATTTGACATTTTTCGAGTCCGGCGGGATCTGGCGTCCCAGTCGTCCTTTTTTCGGGAAGACATCGGTGGCGTGCTGCGCTTCGGTTATCCCCTGACCGAGCACCTTGCACAGACAGTCTCCTATTCATTCAGAACCTCGCTGGTCGAGCGGGTACCGCTGAATGCCTCGCAACTGATCAGGGCGGAAGAGGGCAGGTCGACGGTGTCACTTATCGGCGAGCGTCTCGACTACGATCTGCGAAACGATGTGCTGCGCCCGACGTCGGGCTATCTCATCTATCAGGGCACCGACCTGGCCGGGCTGGGTGGTGACACGGCCTTCGCCCGCAACACCGGGGGATTCAGTTATTTCTATCCGATGGACGTTGACTGGACGTTCAACGTGCGCGCTGATGGCGGCGCCATCACAAGCCTTCTTGGCAGGGACATCCGTCTGACCGACCGGTTCTTTCTTGGCGGATCGAATTTCAGGGGTTTCCAGCCATCGGGTATCGGTCCGGTGGACACCAGCACGTCGGACGCACTCGGCGGCAACATTTACTGGACCGTAACGGGCGAAATGGAATTCCCCATTGGCCTGCCGCGGGAACTTGGTGTCCTGGGGCGCACGTTCACTGATTGGGGAAGTCTCTTCGACATCGACGAGACCAGTCCCTCGCTGGCCGATGATGCCTCGCCTCGCGCCTCCGCTGGTGTAGGTTTGTCATACTATTCTCCCCTGGGTCCCATGCAGTTCGACTGGGCCCGGGCCTTTCTCAAGGAAGACTACGACAAAACGGAACTCTTCCGATTCTCCATCGGACTGGCGTTCTGATGATCATTCCAGCGCATCTCCGTCGACTCTTCGTCCTTTCTTGCATGGTGTTTCTCGCAGCACCGGCTGCCGGTGACGTCGGAACCACCATTGCCATCATCGATCTTGAGCGGGTTCGCCAGGAGTCGAGTGCCGGAAAGTCGATCGAAAGCCAGATTTTTCACTATCGCCAGGAGCTGGCCGATGAGGTTAACGCCGTAGAGGGGGAAATCCGTGAGCGCCTGCGTTCACTGAAGGAACAGGAGTCTCTTCTGAGCCAGGAAGGCTACGACAAGCAGCGCCAGGAGATAGAGCAGGACTCCGCCGCCTATCAGACCAGGTTCCAGAACCGGCGGCGCAATCTTGATGCAGCCTATCTCAAGGCAATGGAACAGCTGCATTCTGGCATTCTGGAAGTTCTTGGAAAACTGATCTTCGAGCGTCACATCGATTTGGTGCTGGACCGCCGCCAGTATCTGGTTGCCGACAGCAGCTTCGATATCTCGGACGATGTGTTGCGGGAGCTGGACGCGATCCTTTCAGGAATACCTGTCGTTCCGGCGCCGGATGGCTGATTCGCACGTGGCGGATACCCGTTTTTTCAGGCGGAAGGGACCCTTTGCCCTCGCCGCAATACTTGAGGCGACCGGCGCCCGTGTCGCGGGCCGCCATGACGCGTCTCGGCTGTTTCACGATGTCGCAGGACTGGCGGATGCCGGGAGCGCAGACCTCACCTTTCTCGACAACGTGAAGTATGTCGCAGCCTTCACCGGAACCCGCGCCGGGGGTTGCTTTGTCCGCGAGCAACACAGCGACCGGGCGCCAAAGGGCGTGATCGCATTGATCAGCGACAACCCCTATCTCGCCTTCGCTCGGGCCGCCCGGATGTTCTACCCGGACCCCGCCGTCGAGCCGGGTGTTTCCGCCAAGGCTTTCATCGAGAGCGGTGCCAGCATAGGCGAGGGAGCCAGGATTGACGCATTCGCCGTGATCAGGAGCGGTGCCGAGATTGGCGCCAGGTGCAGCGTCGGGGCGGGGTGTGTGGTGGAGCATAATGTCAGGATTGGCGACGACTGCCAGATTGGGCCTGGAGCGGTCCTCATGTTCTGCGTCATCGGCAATCGCGTCAGGATCGAATCCGGTGCCAGGGTGGGCACGGAAGGATTTGGGTTCGCGGCCTCACCGGATGGTGCAGTCCGTCTTCCCCATGTCGGACGTGTCGTTATCGGTGATGATGTCGGGATTGGCGCCAACACCACGATCGACCGCGGTTCCCTCGGCGACACCGTGATCGGCGACGGCGCCATGATTGATAACCAGGTGCAGATCGCTCATAACGCGAAAGTCGGGCGCCATGCCATCCTTGCAGGACAGGTTGGCCTCGCGGGCAGCGCCGTTGTCGGCGACTTCGCCATGCTTGGCGGCCAGTCCGGAGTGGCCAATCATGTCAAGGTCGGGTCGGGAGCCCGGATAGGCGGCAACAGTTCGGCGGCGAGTGACCTCGAAGGGGGTGGAACCTATCTTGGAGCACCGGCCATTCCCCAACGGGAATTCTGGCGCCTGCAGGTCATGCTCCGGCGTCTGGCGAGACACAAGAACAAGACACCATGAACAGCAACGAGAGAAACACGCAACCATCGGGCGGCAGAGTGATCGATATCGAGCGCGTCATGGAGCTCATTCCCCACCGCTATCCCTTCCTCATGATCGACCGCGTCGTGGACGTCGTGCGCAACGAGAGTGCCGTTGGCATCAAGAATGTCTCGATCAACGAACCGCAGTTCCAGGGGCATTTCGGCCGTCATCCAGTGATGCCTGGCGTCTACATCATTGAATCCATGGCTCAGTCGGCAGCCGTCCTGGTCGTCGAAACGCTGGGCAAGGAGTTCGAGGGCAAGCTTGTGTATTTCATGGGGGTCGACAAGGCGCGTTTCCGCAAGCCTGTCACACCAGGCGACGTCATGGAGGTTCACGTCCGCAAGGTGCAGCGCCGTGGCATGGTCTGGAAGTTCAGTTCCGAGGTCAGGGTCGCCGGTTCGATCGTGGCCGACGCCAGTTTCTCGGCGATGATTCTGGATCACTGACGCACATCATGGCGACCATCCATCCGACGGCCATCGTCGATGCCGGTTCCCGTATCGCCGACGACGCGATCATAGGCCCCTACAGTGTGGTGGGTGCCGACGTCACGCTGGGACCAGGCGTCGAACTGATGTCCCATGTCGTGGTCGGCGGTCACACGACAATCGGCAGAGGAACCAAGGTCTTTCCCTTCGCTTCGCTGGGCCTGATTCCCCAAGACCTGAAGTACCGTTCCGAACCCTCCCGGCTGGTGATTGGCGAAGGCAACACGATACGTGAACACGTCACCATGAGCCCGGGCACATCGGGGGGCGGCATGGTCACGGAAGTCGGCAACCACTGCCTCTTCATGGTCGGAGTTCACGTCGCCCATGATTGCCGGATTGCCGACAGGGTCATCATGGTCAACAACGCCACACTTGGGGGCCATGTCACGGTGGACGAGCATGCCATTCTCGGTGGCCTGTCGGCCGTGCACCAGTTCGTGCGTATCGGCCGCTATGCCATGGTCGGTGGAATGTCCGGAGTCGAACAGGACGTGATCCCGTTCGGTACCGTGACCGGCGATCGGGCGAGTCTGCGTGGCCTCAATCTCGTCGGCCTCGACCGTCATGGTTTCGACAAGGACGATATCAACAAGCTGCGTCGGGCTTACCGGCTGCTGTTTGCCGACGAAGGCACGCTCTGGGAACGCATGACCGACGTGGAGGACGAGTTCGAGGGCTGTCAGCCCATTGACCTGATCCTGCGTTTCATGCGCACCAAGAGTTCACGGGGTCTGTGCCAGCCCCGGGACGGACATGCCTCCTAAGCTCGGCATTGTTGCCGGCGGCTCCGCCTTGCCGGGTCTTCTGGCCCGCAGCGCCATTGAAGAAGGCCGGGAGGTTTTCATCATCGCCCTCAAGGGACAAGCAGAACCGGATGTCGTCGAGACATTCGACCATGCCTGGGTTCGCATGGGCGCGGTTGGCAAGGCACTCGAACATCTGCGCCGCGAGGGTGTGGAGGAGGTCGTTCTTGCAGGACCTGTTACGAGGCCGACGCTGGGTGAACTTGTGCCGGACGGGCGTGCTGCACGCTTTCTTGCGAGCGGCGCCTTCTCCAAGGGAGACGATGGTCTTCTTTCCGCGATCGTGCGGTTTCTCGAGAAGGAAGAAGGCTTCCGGGTCATTGGCATTCCCGACATTCTCGAGGATATCGTCGCACCACCTGGCGTTCTCAGCGATCGGGCTCCCGATTCCAGAGAAACGGCGGACATCCGGCGCGGCATGGCGGTCCTCGAGTCCCTTGATCTGGCGGATGTTGGTCAGGCAGTCGTGGTGCAGAACGAGATTGTCCTCGGCATCGAGGCCGACGAGGGAACTGACGCCCTCATCAATCGGGCAGGGGAGCTTGCCCGACCGGGAACAGGGCCGGTTCTCGTCAAGTTCTCCAAGAAAGGCCAGGAGTTGCGCGCCGATCAGCCGGTTACCGGTCCCGGGACTGTGACGTCCTGCGTGAACGCGGGTTTCAGCGGCATTGCCGTCGAGACTGGCAGATCGCTCATCGTCGATCTCCCGAATACCATCGCTGCTGCCAACCGTCACAATCTCTTCGTCACCTCGCTGTCACGCCACGACAAGGGAACATGACGGGACCTCTGGTCTATCTCGTGGCCGGCGAACCTTCCGGAGACGCACTGGGCGCCGAGCTCATGCGCGCCCTCGTCAGGGAGACCGGAGGTACCGTCGGCTTTGCCGGTGTCGGCGGACCAGAGATGGAGGAGGAGGGCCTCGCATCGATCTATCCCATGTCGGAACTTTCGGTCATGGGGCTGATCGAGGTGGTACCGGGTCTTGCCAGGGTGTTGCGGCGCCTGGCGCAGACTGCGCGCCATCTGTGTGCCACACGTCCCGATGTCCTCGTCACAATTGACTCCCAGGCATTCTCCCGACGCCTGGCCGAGCGAATCCACCCGGCTCCCTTTCCTGTCGTTCACTATGTCGGGCCCACGGTCTGGGCCTGGCGGCCATCGAGAATCCAGAAGGTTTCATCTGTCGTGGATCGATTGCTCCTGCTCTTTCCCTTCGAGCTATCCTGTTGGGAGGGATCCGGCGTCGATGCAGTCTATGTCGGTCATCCCCTGGCTGACGGGAAAAACGAATGCTCGTCCTGTACCAACGGCAAGGGACCATGCATTGTCCTTCTTCCCGGTAGCCGCAAGGGAGAAATCAGACGTCATCTGCCAATCTTCCGCGAGGTGGCAGAGCGCCTGGCCCGCGACATCCCGGATGCCAGGATGGTCATACCGACCGTTGCTCATGTCGTCGCCGACGTCCGCCATGGCACGCGTTCCTGGTCCTGTCCCGTGGAGATCATGGAACGCTCGAGCGCAGGGCGCCTTCGGGTGATGGCGGGTGCCGATGCAGCAGTCGCGGTGTCGGGAACGGTGGCGCTGGAGCTGGCATCTCTGGGCATCCCCCATGTCATCGCCTACAGGGCCAATCCCCTTACGGCTGCCATCGTTCGCCGCCTTGTCACCGTCCGGTACGCCTCTCTGGTGAACATCATCGCGGAACAGGGGGTTACTCCCGAGTTCATCCAGGACGAGTGTCGTGCCGATGCCATACATGACGCCCTTCGGCGCATCCTCGACGACCCCCGGGAGGGCGGGACCCAGAAACGGCACATGGCCAATGTCATGCGGTCCCTGCGTCATCCCGAAGGACCCTCATCTGCTGTCGCCGCCCGCGCCATCCTGGAGCTCGTCTGAAAACGTGGGTCCGCCGACGGATCGTGACGGAGACTGCAATGGTCTTGCTCAACCATCCGACATCGAAAGCACATTCAACCACCTGGCCTCCAGGTGTGCGGTCTGGCGCCTCTGTGTGCGGTACGCGGTACGTGGCCGGCTGTGACGGTTCCTGATGACACAATACGCAGGTCGGGGGAGACGTCGAGGTCTTCATCCATCGTGCGCTGTCGGGGCGATCATGGCATAGTTCACAAGACCGAGATGAGGCTCATGGAGCAACAATCGATTGCGGGAGCCATGCCTCGTCTGATATGGGCGCGCAGGCGATTGGAGCGGTGGCACCATGCTCACCCATGACACCGGAGCCCTTGTCGAGAAGCTGTCCAGCCTGGCCAAGCGCGATCTCGCCGATGCCGCGACGATGCCAGGCGAGGTCTATGCTTCCCGGAAGTTCTTCGATCTCGAATTGGAGCGGATCTTCGCCAGGGAATGGCACTGCGCCGGGCGTGCCGAGAGCATCCCGCGGCCCGGTGACTACCTCACTTGGAGAATCGGAGCGCAACCCGTTGCAGTGGTGCGCCAGAAGGATGGTTCGCTCAAGGCTCTCTCGAACGTTTGCCGTCATCGCATGATGAAACTTCTCTCGGGCTCCGGGCGGTGCCGGCGTATCGTCTGTCCCTACCACGCCTGGACCTACGACCTCGATGGCAGCCTGCTTGAGGCACGCCACATGGACAGGACCCGGGGCTTCGATGTCTCAGCGATCTCGTTGCCTCGGGTCCGCTGCGAGGTCTGGCAGGGATGGATCTACGTCACGCTGGATGCTGACATTCCGACCCCGAAGGAGAGGCTTGCGGGGCTCGAACGCGTGATCGCCGATTATCATGCGGCCGACTATGTCGAGGTCGACAGGCAGGACCATGTCTGGAAGACGAACTGGAAGCTCCTCACGGAGAACTTCATGGAGGGCTATCACCTTCCGGTCACGCATCGCCGGACGGTGGGCGCATACTTCCCGGTTGAAGAAACATGCTTCGGTGACGACGAAGCGGCGTTCACCCACCAGTGGTTCTCCAAGACCCCCGATGCCCCGGTGGGAACTGCGCATCCTCAGAACCGCAGACTGGAAGGCAGGGCTCGCTCGACATCGGTTCTGGGCACGGTCTTTCCCTGTCACATGTTCGTCCTTGCCCCAGATCATCTGTGGTATCTGAGTCTGCAGCCCAGGAATCCTGGTGAGATCGACGTGCGTTACGGCCTTGCGTTTGCCCCCGAAGTCATGGCTGATCAGGAGGTTTATGATGCTCGGTTTGAGGAAGCGAAGGCCTTCCTAGACGCCACCAACGAGGAAGACCGTGTTGTGGTCGAAGCTCTCTGGGAGGGCGTGCAGGCACCGCTAGCGGAACCCGGGCCACTGAGTTGGCTGGAAAAGGAAAACCTCGACTTTCTGCGCTACATCCTGAGGATGGTGACAGCCTGAGGTCACCCGCCGTCAGCTGAATCAGAAGACCGCCACGTGCCGAGCCCTGCAGGAACCGAGCGAAACACATCGAGCGATCAAGATGGCAATGTGCCGGACGGGCGCCAGCGAACGCATCGTGAGATTGTCGGTTCGCGTACGAGTGGTGATCAGGTCAATCGCCCCGTTCTGATGTTGGATGTCGTTCTTGCGCTTGCGGGCCGCCACACTGCTGCGCAGACCGGCCCGATGATGCTCTGAGGGTGGGAAGGCGGGTCACCGAAGGCTTGCAATGTATTCGTTTTTGATTAATTTGAATACAAGGAGAATAGGAGATGCCGCGCTATGTCCCGATCGACCACGATGACCGTCCGGCTTGGTGGGGCCCTGAGCGACTTCGTGTCGGCCAATGTCGGTGACGACGGGTCCTTCGAGAACGTTAGCGAGTACATCCGCGATTTGATCAGGCGTGACAAGGAGCGGGCTGAAGCCGAAGCCTTCGACCGACTGAAGACCGAACTGACCCATGCCTTCGCAGCACCTGAAAAGACGTATCAGCCACTGACCGCAGCCGAGACCATTGCGCGGAACCGGAACTGACCCGTGGCAGCCATCCGTATCCAGGATGGAGCATCCCATCGCCTCGATGACATCTATTGCTACACCCGCGACAGGTGGGGTGAGGATCAGGCCGAGAAATACATCACCGGCCTGTTCGCGGCCTTCGACAAGATCGCCACGCACGGTGTCGTGTCAAAGCCCATCCCGGCCGAGTTTGGTGTCGACGGGTACTTCTTTCGCTACGAGCGCCATTTCGTCTACTGGCGTCATCTTTGTAGTGGTGACATCGGGATCGTAACCATCCTGCATGAGCGGATGCATCAGATCGACCGCTTCCGGGATGACTTCGGACTCGGCTGATCAGCTGATTTCGAACGGACGTCAGATTTGCGCAGGATTTCGCGTTGTACCTGGGTCGGACGAAAACTGGGGCGCTTGGGCATTCGACCGAATGGAACCGCGCCCCAATCATGCTGGAATGTTGTCAAGCCTCGATGGCTGTCCGGCCAGGTCAGTTGGTTACCACGCGCCCGTGTTCGGCATGGAGACCCAGGGTTCACAGGGTTCGAGTGCGGCACCCTTCTGCAGCAGTTCGATGGAAATGCCGTCGGGAGAACGTACGAATGCCATCCTTCCGTCACGTGGAGGACGGTTGATGGTGACCCCGTTCTCTGCCAGCCGGCTGCACATCTCATGAATGTCATCCACCTCGTAGGCAAGGTGGCCGAAGTTGCGTCCGCCGGTGTACTCCTCGTCATCCCAGTTCCACGTCAGTTCGACCTGTGAATCGGGATTTGCCTCGGCGCCCAGAAAGACCAGCGTGAAGCGTCCGGCGCTGTTCTCGTGGCGATCGATCTCGACGAGTCCGAGTTTGCGGCAGTAGAAGTCGAGCGATTCATCGAGATCCCTGACTCGTACCATGGTGTGCAGGTATTTCATGCCTCTTGTCTCGCTTGCTTGAGTTTCAGCGGGCGCCCATGTCGACGTAATCGCGCCTCTGGCTGCCAGTATAGATCTGGCGGGGGCGTCCGATGCGCTGTGACAGATCGACGTGCATCTCGTTCCACTGTGCAATCCAGCCGACCGTTCTGGCGACGGCAAAGACGGCCGTGAAGAGGTGTCTTGGAATGCCCATGGCCTTGAGAATGATCCCGGAATAGAAATCGACATTGGGATAGAGATTGCGGGAGACGAAATAGGCATCGTCGAGAGCGATCTTTTCGAGTTCCATGGCAATCTTCAGGTGGGGATCCTCGCGCACATCAAGTTCATCGAGAACCTGGTGACACGCTTCTCGCATGATCTTGGCACGCGGGTCGTAATTCTTGTAGACGCGGTGCCCGAAACCCATGAGGCGAATCGAATCGCCCTTGTCCTTTGCCCGGTCGAGAAACTCCGGAATTCTGTCGAAGGTGCCGATTTCCTCCAGCATTTGCAGCACCGCCTCGTTCGCGCCGCCGTGGGCAGGTCCCCAGAGGCTGGCAATGCCCGAAGCGACACTGGCAAAGGGGTTGGCACCCGATGAACCGGTCAGGCGAACCGTTGACGTGGAAGCATTCTGTTCATGCTCGGCATGGAGGATGAGGATGAGATCCATTGCTCGTGCCAGGACAGGATTGACCGTGTAGTCCTCGCACGGCACCGCAAACATCATGTGAAGAAGGTTTTCGGCATAGCCAAGCTTGTTCATGGGGTACATGAAGGGTTGGCCGATCGACCACTTGTAGGCCATGGCGGCAATGGTCGGCATCTTGGCGAGGAGCCTGTAGGCCGAGATCATCCGTTGGCGTTCGCTCGCGACGTCGGAACTTTCCGAATAGAATGCCGAAAGCGCGCCAACGATACCCACCATCAGGGCCATGGGATGTGCATCCCGGCGAAAACCACGGAACAGGAAACTCACCTGTTCGTGCAGCATCGTGTGGTGGGTGACATCATGACTGAACTTCTCGAAAGCCTCTCGTTCCGGCAGGTCGCCGGTCAGGATGAGGTAGCAGACTTCCAGGAAGTTGGACTTTTCCGCAAGCTGTTCGATGGGATAGCCACGATAGAGCAGTTCACCCTTGTCACCGTCAACGTAGGTGATGGTGGATTCGCAGCTTGCCGTGGCCATGTATCCGGGATCGTAGGAAAACATGCCGCTCTGCGCATGGAGCGTGCGCACGTCAATCACATCGGGGCCTCTGGTACCGCGAAGAACCGGCAGCTTGGCGAGGCGTTCTCCGGTCTCGGGATCAGTGACGTAGACAAAACCGTCCGGGGTTGGCCCGGGCAGGGCAGGTGTTGCAAATCCCGACATTCTCTCTTCCCCTTGTGCTCGAGCGCCTGCCCTCGGTTACGCCACCCGTCGATACTGCCCTCAGGGGCACCGTCTATAGCAACTGCGAGGCTTGTCCGTCAAGCAAACATGGTCTCGCCGTAAGATAACAGAGGATAATTATTACGCATATTCCTGAAGATACGGGTATTTTGTAACATGGAAATGCGATGCGGAGCACTGACCGCTCAGGGACGGGCGGCCTGCGTGACATCCTTGATCCTGGCAAGACACTCGTCGCGACCAAGGAGTGCGAGAACATCGAAAATGGGCGGTGAAACGGTGCTGCCGGTCAGGGCGGCTCTGAGTGGTTGGGCCACCCTGCCCAACGAAATGGATTGCTCTTCGCTGAATGCACGCACGCACGATTCAAGTGATGTCACATCCCATGATTCAAGGCGATCGAACCGTGGCAACAGGTCGGCGAGGCGCATTGCGGCATCGCCTCCGAGTGCCTTCGCCGCTTTAGGATCGATCAGCAGAGGCCGTGCATCAAAGAGAAAACAGGCGCTTTTGGCCAGTTCCGCCAGGGTTTTCGATCTCTCCTTGAGAACCGGCATCGCCTTCACCAGCAAGGCTGCCTCGTCGTCATCAAGATCCCGTGCCAACCGGCTGGCGACATGGCTGACGGCAAGGTGGGCGAGTGTCGCATCGTCGGAATTCCTGATGTAGTGCCGGTTGAGAGTGGAGAGCCTCTCGGGATCGAAGCGGGCAGGGGACTTGCCGACCGCCGGAAGATCGAACCAGTGAACCGCACTTTCCCTTGATATCACTTCCTCGTCACCGTGGCTCCATCCCAGGCGCAGCAGGTGGTTGATGAGGGCATCGGCGAGGTATCCCTCCTCGCGATAGTGTGCGACGCCGGTTGCGCCATGGCGTTTCGACAGGCGGGTTCCATCGGCGCCGTGAATCAGGGGGATGTGGGCAAACTCCGGCGCCGCCCAACCGAGTGCCTGGTAGAGCTGGCTCTGGCGGGCTGCGTTGACAAGGTGCTCGTCACCACGGATCACGTGCGTGACATCCATGTCATGATCATCGACGACAACCGACAACATGTATGTCGGGGTGCCGTCGGCGCGCAGGAGAACCATGTCGTCGAGTTCGGCGTTGGCAATCGCCACCTCTCCCTGCACATGATCATTGATGACCGTGTGTCCCTCGCGCGGCGCCTTCAACCGGATTGCGGGAGCAACCCCAGGGGGGGCATCGGAAGGATTCCTGTCACGCCAGGCTCCATCGTAACGCCATGCGCGCCCCTCATCCTTCGCGCGTGTCCTGGCGCGCTGCAATTCCTCACTGGTCATGTAACAGCGGTAGGCATGGCCGGAATCAAGCAGGCCCTCGGCCATCTCCCGGTGGCGGGCCGAACGCTCGAACTGAAATACGGGATCTCCATCCCAGTCGATTCCAAGCCAGTCGAGGGCATCGAAGATGGCCTCGACCGACTCCTGCGTCGATCGCTTGCGGTCCGTATCCTCGATGCGCAGCCGGAATGAACCGTGCCAGTGGCGGGCGTAAAGCCAGTTGAACAGTGCCGTGCGGGCGCCGCCAATGTGCAGGGCCCCCGTCGGAGACGGGGCAAATCGTGTCACAATGTTCATGAAGGCATCAGTACCGACGCAACAGGCCCACCAGACGGCCCTGGATCCTGACGCGATCCGAATCATAGTGGTTTGTGCTGTACGCCGGATTGGATGCCTCAAGCGCAGTGGTCCTGCCGGATCGGCGCAGCCGCTTGAGTGTCGCCTCGGTCTCATCGATCAGGGCGACAACGATGGTGCCATTCTCTGCCGTTTCGGCGTGCTCGATGATGACCGTATCACCATCGAGAATACCGGCGCCGATCATGGAATCACCCTCGATCTCCAGGGCGTAGCACTTTTTCGCGCCAACGATGCCTGCCGGCACCTCGACATTTCCACTGGGATCACGCAGTGCCTCGATGGGCGTGCCGGCGGCTATCCTGCCGTGCAGAGGCAACATCACGGTGTTGTCATTGGACGCTGCCGGAGAGTCGCCAAACATGGCTCCCATGCTTCCGGACACGTCACGCTGGTTGTGGGGTTGAGGCGGCATTTTCAGGATCTCAAGCGCCCGGGCACGATAGGGGAGGCGCCGGAGGAATCGGCGCTCTTCCAAAGCCTTGATCATGCGGTGGATTCCGGATTTTGACCTGATACCGACCGCGTTCTTCATTTCCTCGAAGGAGGGCGAAATGCCGTCCTTGGTCAGACGGCTGTTGATGTAGAGCAACAGCTCCTGCTGTTTGGGTGTCAACATGTCCAGATCGCCTTGCACGAGAGAGATGTTGCCATTTGTTCTAGTAAAGTTCACCTTATGTGTCAAGTCTCAGGATGGTCACCTGGCCACCCGCAGGAACGGCGGGAGCGTGGGGTGCACGAATGATGAAGCAGGATGCCGAGGCGAGCACCGCCACCATGGAACTGTCCTGTCTGTCGAATGCCGTCACGTCGATTTGGCCGGACGCATTCCGTGTGTGGGTCGCCCTCAGGTAGTCCTGCCGCTCGTCGTTGGCCGCCAGATCGGTTGTGGTGACCGCGGGTTCCTTCCCGATATCGCCATCGACGCGACCGAGCATGGTGTGTATGGCCGGACGCAGGAACAGGTGTCCGCACACCAGAGTGGAAACGGGATTGCCGGGAAACCCGAGAACGGGCATGGAACCCAGGAGGCCGAAGGCCAGTGGCTTGCCCGGTCGCATCGCAACCTTCCAGAAGTCAAGGTCCATGCCCTGATCTTCCATGACCTTGCGGACCAGGTCGTGTTCGCCCACGGACATCCCGCCGGTCACGACAAGCATGTCGCTTCCGGCCGCGTGGCGAAGACAGTCGAGTATGGACTGCCTGTTGTCGCGGGCGATGCCAAGGCTGACCGCTTCGCCCCCCGCTTGGGTGACAAGCGCTCCCAGTACCAGAGAATTCGAACTGACGACCTGGTCGGAACGTGGAACATCACCCGGCCTCACCAGTTCGTCGCCGGTGCCCATGATGGCGATCCTCGGTCGTCGGGCGACCTGGACCCAGGAAGCGTTCATCGAAGCGATCAGGCCAATCTCGCGTGGTCCCAGAAGGCGTCCGGCCAGTCCGGCCGCATCGCCCTGGGCAAAATCAAGACCACGCTGGCGCACGAATCTGCCTTCATGAACCGACTCCTGAACGATTACCCTTGATCCGTCACGGACGGTGTTTTCCTGGATCACCACACTGTCGGCTCCGACCGGCAACACGCCGCCGGTGAAGATCCGCACTGCCTCGCCGGGCCCGATGGTTCCGGTCAGGGCATGGCCCGCCGGAGCCTCGCCGACGATGTCGAGAGTGGTCGGGACGGTGGAAACATCGACGGCTCGCACCGCATAGCCATCCATGGACGAGACGGCGGCAGGAGGTTTGGTAACAGCGGAAACGACATCGACGGCCAGAACCCGGCCGGCAGACTGTGACAGTGTCACTTCCTCGAAGGGAACCCTCGCCAGGTTCCGTCGAATGCGTGCTCCGGCTTCATCAACGCTGATCATGGCGCCAATCGCCGGAACGTCCGCCCGATTTCTCGACGAGGTGGATGCCGTCGATCGCCATGCGCCGGTCAACGGCTTTCAGCATGTCATAGACCGTCAATGCCGCCACCGAAACAGCTGTCAGAGCTTCCATTTCCACTCCGGTCTTGCCCGTCACCCGGCATGTGGCGACGATCGTGATGGCCGAGCGCTCCGTGTCTGGTTCAAGCACGACGCTTGCCGAGGTCAACCCCAGGGGATGGCACAACGGAATGATCTCCGATGTCTTCTTGGCCGCCATGATGCCGGCGATACGGGCCACTGCGAGCACGTCTCCCTTGGGCGCGTCGCCGGCGACGACGAGATCGAGTGTGCGCGGATCCATTGTTACGCGGCCTCGGGCCGTCGCCACCCTCTCGGTCACTGCCTTGGCCGAGACATCAACCATGCGTGCATTTCCGCTGGCATCGAGATGGGTCAGTGAATCTCTCATCGCATGGTTTCCTTGTGCCAATGCAGCCAGGTGGAGCGTGTCACGACGAGGCGCCGAGGAGTGCCCGCGTGGCGGCTCCGATATCAGCCTGGCGCATGAGGTGTTCACCAGCCAGGAAACGCCTGATCCCCGCCCGCATCATGGTCAACAGGTCTCCGTGGAATCTGAGCCCGCTTTCACAAACCACATCCCGGTCCGGAGGCACAAGGGGGCAGAGCGAGAGAGCCGTCTGGAGATCCACGCGGAGCGTTCTGAGATTGCGGTTGTTGATGCCGACAAGCCTGGTATCGAGGATGAGGGCCCGCTCCAGTTCGCTGCGATCGTGAACTTCGACAAGCACATCGAGATCATGGTCCCTCGCTGCCGACACGAGTTCTCCGGCAAGCGCATCGTCGACGACGGCAAGAATGATGAGGATGCAGTCGGCGCCGATGGCTCTCGATTCAGTCACCTGGTAGGGATCGACCATGAAGTCCTTGCGCAGGCAGGGCAGGCCACTGGAGTCACGGGCAGCCCGGAGATCGTCATCCTTGCCGGCAAACCACGGTGTGTCGGTCAGAACGGAAAGACAGGCAGCTCCTGCCTTCCTGTAGGTGTCGGCGATGGTTCCGGCGTCGAAATCCTCCCGAATCAACCCGGCGCTGGGCGAGGCCTTCTTGATTTCGGCGATGAGCCCGATACCGTCCGCAGCCTTGGTTGCCAGTGCTGCCGCAAACCCGGCAGGTGGGGCCAGAGTGCGGATCGTTGCCTCGAGGTCCGCGAGCGGCCGGCATGTCTTGCGGTGCGCCACATGGTTCCGCTTGTCACGGCAGATGCGTTCGAGAACATCCGACATGGCGGTCAGGCGTTACCGCCGGTAATCGCCACCAGGCGCTCGAGTGCCTGCCGGGCAGCACCGCTGTCGATCGACGCGCGGGCCAGTGCCACCCCTTGTGAAAGGGAGGATGCCCGTTTCGCAACGCAAAGCGATGCAGCGACGTTCAGAAGCACGGTATCGCGGAAAGCGCCCGGCTCGCCTTCGAGAAGGCCGCTGAGAGCCGCAGCGTTTTCTTCGGGCGAGCCACCTGCAATAGCCTGGAACGGGGCCGCTTCCAGGCCGGCATCGGCCGCACTCACCCTCGTGGTGCGGATCGTTCCGTTGTCCAGGATTGCCACGAGATTGTCCGAAGTGAGTGTCAGTTCGTCGCAGCCATCGGCACTGTGGACCACCCAGGCACTCCTGGCTCCCAGTTCCCGCAGCACCTCGGCAAATGGCTCGATCCACTCCTCCGCCGCAACACCCATGAGATAGAGACCGACACACGCCGGATTGGCCAGCGGTCCAAGGAGATTGAAGATGGTGCGCACGGCCAGTTCCTGCCGGGTCGGCATGACATGGCGCATGGCACCGTGATGATGTGGCGCCAGCATGAAGCCGATGCCTGCGTCGTCAATGGCGCGTTGCACGGTCTCGTGATCGGCAGCGAGGTCAACGCCGAGCGCCGAGAGCACATCGGCCGCGCCCGAGCGTGATGATGCAGCCCGATTCCCGTGCTTTGCCACGGTGACGCCGCAGCCAGCGACGACGAGTGCCGTCGCAGTGGAGATGTTGAGCGTTCCCTTGCCGTCGCCTCCGGTTCCGACAATGTCCATCGCATCTTCGGGTGCAGACATGCGGACCATCCGTGAGCGCAGGGAGCGCGCTCCGCCCGTGAGTTCCGCGACCGTCTCGCCACGGACCGCGAGGGCCATGAGGAAACCGCCCATCTGCGCTTGCGTGGCATCCCCGGACATGATGACATCGAAAGCCCGGGAGGCCTCTTCCGCGTCGAGAGTCGCGCCCCCTGCAACACGGGCGATCCATGGCTTGAGACCCTGGGATTCGTCCGTCACGTGTGTTCTCCCGTCTCCAGCATGTTGAGAAAGTTCCCGAGAATGCCATGACCATGTTCCGATTCGATGCTCTCGGGATGGAACTGGACGCCATGAATCGGCAATTCCCTGTGGCGCACACCCATGATGACTCCGTCTTCTGTCCAGGAATTGACTTCAAGACAACCGGGTACGCTCCCGGGGCGAAGAGTCAGTGAATGGTAGCGTGTCGCACGAAGCGGCGAGGGGATGGCGTCGAAGATGCCGTTGCCATCATGTTCGATGACTGAAATCTTGCCATGCATGGGACGGGGTGCGCGATCGATGGTTCCGCCAAAGGCCTGACCGATTGCCTGATGTCCAAGACAGACGCCAAGCAGGGGCAGAGACTCGCGGGCCGAGCGTTTCACGAGTTCAAGGCAGATACCGGCCCGGTCGGGGTCACACGGTCCGGGAGATATGACAATGCCCCGTGGTCGCATGGCCATGATCTCGTCAACGGTGATCGCGTCGTTGCGACGGACATCACACGAAGCACCCAACTCTCCCAGGAAGTGCAGCAGGTTGTAGGTGAAGCTGTCATAGTTGTCGATCAGCACAAGCATGGTCACCCTCTTACCGCCGGGGAAAACTGGCCAGGTCGGCATCGATGGACTATGCGTCAGGTCTGCCTCGGGTTGAAGCCCCGGGTCTGGCTGGCGAAAGCCACCGCTTCCTCGGCCGCCCTCAGGAGGGCGCGTGCCTTGTTGCGGCACTCCACGTGCTCGGCCTCCGGTTCGCTGTCCGCGACAATGCCCGCGCCAGCCTGGACATGAAGCACACCGTTTCGGATGATCGCCGTGCGCAACGCGATACAGGTGTCCATGGCGCCGTTTGCCGAAAAATAGCCGATGGCTCCGGCGTAGACACCACGGCGGTCCGTCTCGAGCTCGTCGATGATCTCCATGGCGCGCACCTTCGGAGCACCGCTCACCGTGCCGGCCGGAAATCCGGCGATGAGGGCATCGATGGCATCACATCCATCCTTCATCTCGCCCTCGACATTGGAACTGATGTGCATGACATGGCTGTAGCGTTCGATCTGGAAGCTCTCGGTCACCTGGACACTGCCGATCCTGGCAACGCGCCCGACGTCGTTGCGTCCAAGATCAAGCAGCATCAGGTGTTCGGCGCGCTCCTTGGCATCCGCCAGCAGTTCGTCGCCGAGTTCCTGGTCCTCGGCTGCATCACGTCCCCGCCGGCGGGTCCCCGCGAGCGGACGGATGGTCACGCGGCCGTCTCTCACCCGCACCAGTATCTCCGGGCTCGACCCGACGACCGCGAAGCTGTCAAAATTGAGATAGAACAGAAATGGCGAAGGATTGACTCGTCTCAGCGCCCGGTAATAGGCAAAGGGAGGCAGGGTGAAGGGCAGGTCAAATCTCTGGGAGAGCACGATCTGGAACGCATCGCCAGCATTAATGTAGTCCTTGGCCTTCTCCACCATCTCAAGAAATCGCTCGTGGGGCGTGTTGGAAATCGCCTCCGCCGGACCATCATCACTGATCGCATGACCGCTGGCAGGGAGTGGGCGATCAAAGTCCGCCACGACATCGGAGAGTCGTTCACATGCTCTTGCATAGGCAGCGCGGGCAGGGATGTCTGCCGCCGGCCAGACCGGTGTGACGATGGTGACTTCGTCCGCCACATTGTCGAAGATGGCCATGATCGTCGGGCGAATGAGCAGGCCGTCGGGCACATCGAGAAACCTCGCAGCTGTGGTCGGCAGGCGTTCCATGAGGCGCACCATCTCGTACCCGACATAGCCCACCAGCGCTGACGCCATGGGCGGCAGGGTTTCCGGCAAGGGAATTGCGCACTCCCTGACCAGGCGTTTCAGGGATTCGATTGCGCCGACATTTTCCTCGACGAAGGCATCCGGTTCGTAACGCGCGCGGCGGTTGATGTCCGCCCGGTTGCCGTGACACCGCCAGACGAGATCGGGGCGCATTCCGATGATTGAATATCGCCCCCTCGACTCACCTCCCTCGACGGATTCCAGCAGGAAGGTGTTCTTTTGCGATCCGGCAATCCTGAGCATCGCCGAGACCGGCGTCTCGAGATCGGCCACCAGTCTTGTCCACACGACCTGGGGTGCGGCGCTTCGATACTGTTCCTCGAACAGCGGATAGTCGGGATCGTATTCTGCCATTTCAGAATGACTGATCGATCATCTCGTCATTGATGCTGACCGTCACGTCGTCGTGCAGGCTCGAAACGAGTCCCTCACTGATGTCGCGAATGACTCCCTGCCGAAGCCTGGCACCGACCGCGGATACGTCCTCAGGAGAATGCACTGCATTGATAACATCGACCAGGCGGGCCACGACCTGGTGACTGCCATCCTCGGAAGTCCGCACCACCGTGTCACCCGGTCGTGCGTCGAAGAGGGCTTCAACCGTCGCGAAGGAAATATTGGCGACCGGTGGCATGGAGTGACGCATGAATGGCTCTGTCACCAGGAAGGTGACACCGGCAAAGCCAAAGACATCATTGAGATCGCCCGTCGAGCCGGCGCTGCCGGCGAGCCGGTCCGCTTCTCGTGTTGCCAGTTCTGTCTGGCGCTCGGCCTGCCAGTCCGAAAGAGCCTCGTTCCGCACCTCATCGAGAGTGCGCGCGCGCGCCGGCACGATCTCCGTCACTTCGACTACCAGCAGACCGCCGTCGTCGGTTTCAAGCACTGTCGAGACGAAGTCGAGGTGGGCAAGAAAGACCTCCTCCAGAAACTCGGGCGTTTCAGGCACGATCTGGAGGGAACCGGCATCCCGGGTCAGGCCACTTGCCGACACCCCTTCTACTGTCTTCAGTTCGAGGCCCAGGGTTGAAGCCATTTCCGAAGGCGAGGCACCGGTGGCAATGAGATCATCGAGATCGTCGGCAAGGTCGAAGAGGGCGTAGCGTGCCTGTGCGAGAGCAAGCTCGCCACGAATGATGTCATGCGCCTCCTCCAGGGATGTCACGACCCGGGCTTCAACTTCGTCGATCCTGTAGGTCAGCCAGCCTCCCAGGGGCGATTCAACGGGGCCTGCAGTATCGCCGACGGTGGCGGCGAACACCGGTTCGGCCAGTTCCTCGAGGAGATCGTCGCGACGCAGCCACCGCGCTTCGCTCTGTCCGGGCGCGGTCTCTTCAAAGGCCGTGGCGAGACTCTCCTCAGCCTCCTCGCGTGTCGCGAAGCGGGCCTGTCTGACCAGACGGCGCTCCGGCTCGACCCACCGGTCCGGCGTCGCGTCGTATGCCGCCTCGATCTCTTCGGGTGCTATCTCGATCGTCCCGGCAATGTCCTCGGCGTAAATCAGAAGATAGGACGCTGAACGGTACTCCGGCGCGTCGTATGCTCCGCTCCGGTCGGCAAACCACGACGCCAGCTCTGCATCTTGCGGTTCGGGCCGGGCAACCAGAACATCGTTGGGAATGACCGCCAGTTCCGCCGTTCTCTCTTCCTGACGGTACTGCGTGATTCTGCGAACCAGTTCATCGGGAAGGGAGGGCAGCGCACCCAGGCTGGCGATCAGCTGGCTGCGGGCGATGCCGCGAGAGAGACTGGCGAGATAGGTTTCCTCGGTGAGTCCATTCATTGACAGGACGCCGGCAAAGACGTTGCTGTCAAAGTTGCCTGACACACCATGAAACATCTCGTTGTTGACGATCGCGGCCCTGAGGGTAGCGTCGCTTGCCGTGATGCCGAATGTCCCTGCCGCCTGATCGAGGAGCGTGTCCTGAACAAGCTGTTCGAGAGCCAGTCTTGCCTGATTGCGCGCCAGATCGGTACCAGGGTCGATCCGGACACCGCTGGTCTGCAGGGAACGCACACGATTGCGGTAGGCCACCTGCAGGTCCCGAACGTCGATGGCGTCGTCACCGACCTCGGCAACCGTGGTCTCTCCCCGGCTAACGAAGATGTCGCCGACGCCCCAGCCAACGAAACTGAGAGCGACGACGCACAATATCACCTTGGCGGGCCACGACGAGGCGCCTTCACGAAGCTTGGTCAGCATGGAGAGATCACGACTTGCAACGTTTCATTCTAGGTTCACCGGCGAGCCTGAACAACCGTGTTGTCTGACACGCAGGTTCGGACTGCGCGACAAACTTGTTCCGGGGCCGGCATCGCACTATTGAAAGGGCGCTTCACAGGTTTCAAGGCGTTCATGCGTTCACTGATAGCAGGCAACTGGAAGATGCACGGCACGTTGGCCTGGGCACGGGACCAGGCACGCCGACTTGCCGAAAAGGCGGCAAGCGGCCTTCCCTGCGATGTCCTCATCTGTCCTCCGGCGACGCTGCTCGGCACGGTGGCAGAGCCGCTTCGCAATGCCGGGATCCTCGTGGGTGCCCAGGACTGCCATCACGCGACGCATGGCGCGTTCACCGGCGACATCGCTGCCACCATGCTGGCGGACCTCGGGTGCAGCCATGTTCTGGTGGGCCATTCGGAACGCCGGACGATTCACCGGGAAAGCAGCCACGACGCCATGAGAAAGGCCGTGGCCGCCCATCAGGCAGGTCTCATCGCCATTGTCTGCATTGGTGAGAACCGGGATGAGCGACGGGCGGGAAAGGCATTTGAAACAGCGGCAGGCCAGCTGGCTCGTTCGCTGCCGGCGGATGCCACGGCGGCCAATACCGTCATCGCCTGGGAGCCTGTCTGGGCCATCGGCACCGGCGATACCGCGAATGCGGCCGATGTGGTTGCCATGCACCGGTTGGTCAAGCAGCAGTTGAGCGCACTGTTGGGGGACGGCGTTCGTGTTCTCTACGGCGGCTCCGTCAATCCGTCGAACTCTCGCGAGCTTCTCGCCATCGAACATGTCGATGGCCTGCTTGTCGGCGGCGCCAGTCTCGACCCCGACATATTCTGGCAGATCGCCACTGACGGCGCGCCGGATTGAAGTGAGTGGCACTGCCAGGAGCGCTGTGCTACATCAGCGGCGCGGTGAACGTGTGTGAGGCCTGCCGTGCAGACCATCCTTCTCATTCTGCATGTGCTCTTCGCCCTGGCCATTGTCGGACTCGTCCTGTTGCAGCGGGGTGAGGGCGGTGGACTGGGCATGGGCGGCGGCGGCAACATGCAGGGACTGATGTCCGCGCGCGGCACGGCAAGCATGATGACGCGTGCCACGGCAATTGCAGCCACGCTCTTCTTCATCTCGAGCCTGGCGCTCAGCATCATGGTGTCAGATCGTGGCGAGAGCATCTCGATTGTCGATGAGATCGAGATACCGGCGCCGGTCGAGACCATTCCCACCGTACCGACTTCGGAATGACGCCCGGGGGCACGGCGGACCATTTTTCCACAGCAGGCGTGATCCCTGACACTTTGTCCGGCAGGGCCGTGTGCTACGTTGGGCGTCCATGACGCGATACATTTTCGTGACCGGCGGCGTGGTGTCCTCCCTCGGCAAGGGGTTGACGACGGCCGCGCTGGGCGCCCTTCTGCAGTCCCGCGGCTACTCGGTTCGGCTGCGCAAGTTCGATCCCTATCTCAACGTTGATCCCGGGACCATGAACCCGTATCAGCACGGAGAGGTGTTCGTCACCGATGACGGCGCCGAGACCGACCTCGACCTTGGACACTATGAACGGTTCACCGGCGTTCCGGCCCGTCGCTCGGATACGGTGACCAGCGGACGGGTCTATTCCGATGTGCTGACCCGGGAACGGCGTGGAGACTATCTCGGTGGTACCGTCCAGGTCATTCCCCACGTCACTGATGTCATCAAGGAGTACATTCGGGCGGATACCGATCGAGCCGACTTCGTCCTGTGCGAGGTCGGCGGCACGGTTGGGGATATCGAGGGGCTGCCATTCCTGGAGGCGATGCGGCAGATGGTGCAGGAGCTTCCCCCGCACCATTCGATCCTCATTCACCACACCCTGGTGCCCTACCTGAAGGCATCCGGCGAACTCAAGACCAAGCCAACCCAGCATTCCGTCAAGGAACTGCGGTCGATCGGCCTGCAGCCGGACATCCTGGTTTGCCGTTGCGAACGCGACATACCGGAAGGTGAACGCAGCAAGATTGCACTCTTCTGCAACGTCCGCGAGTCGGCGGTCATTCCGGCGCTTGATGTCGACACCATTTACCAGGTTCCCGTTTCCTATCACGAGGCGGGTCTGGACCGAGAAGTTCTGAAGGCTTTCGCCATGAGCGATGAGCACGCTCCCGATCTCGAGTCATGGCGCCAGGTGGTGAAGGGCATACGCAGTCCGGAAGACGAGGTCACCATCGCCGTCGTCGGCAAGTACACCGGTCTGGCCGACGCCTACAAGTCACTCAACGAAGCGCTGGCGCACGGAGGGATTGCCAACCGTGTGAGGGTCAGCTTGCGCTGGATCGATTCCGAGGTGTTCGAACGCGAGGACGCGGTAGCTCATCTTGACTCGGTGGATGGCATTCTGGTGCCCGGAGGATTCGGCTCGCGTGGCACCCGCGGCAAGATCGCCGCCGTCTCCTTCGCCAGGGAACACCGCATTCCCTATTTCGGAATCTGTTTCGGAATGCAGATGGCGGTCATCGAGGTGTCGCGGAACATGGCCGGAATCGAAGGGGCGTCTTCGACGGAGTTCGGACCGGCGCGGGATCCGGTGGTCGGCCTGCTGACGGAATGGACCGACGGCGACAAGGTCGAGACACGCACTGGCGACGGGAACCTCGGGGGCACGATGCGTCTTGGCGCCTTCGACTGCGCCATCGCCAAAGGCACCCGGGTTGCCGACATCTACCGCAAGAACCTCATCAGTGAACGGCATCGGCACCGCTATGAGGTCAACATCAACTACCGTGTCCTCCTGGAAGAGCACGGGTTGGTGTTTTCGGGCCTGTCACCGGACGGCCAGCTGCCGGAGATCGTCGAACTGGGCGATCACCCCTGGTTTGTCGGGGTCCAGTTTCATCCGGAGCTCAAGTCGCGACCCTTCGATCCGCATCCGCTCTTTGCCTCCTTCATCGAGGCAGCCGTGACACAATCGAGGCTGGTCTGAACCATGATGAGTGGGCGTCATGTGCGAGCCGGTTCCGTCACGATCGGCAATGATCTTCCGTTCGTCCTGATATCGGGACCTTGCCAGATCGAGAATCGCGATCATGCGTTCCTCGTGGCGGAACGGCTGGTGACCATGACGACCCGCCGGGGCATCGGCTTCATCTACAAGAGTTCGTTCGACAAGGCCAACCGGACGAGTCTCGATGGTGCCCGTGGTGCCGGCATGGAAGAGGGTCTGCGGATCCTGGATGACGTGCGGTCCCGGTTGGGCTGCCCGGTTCTCACCGATGTCCACCTGCCCGACCAGTGCCGGGCAGTTGCCAGCGCCGTCGATGTCCTGCAGATTCCGGCATTCCTGTGCCGGCAGACAGATCTCCTGGTCGCCGCGGCGAAGACCGGAAGGATTGTCAATGTCAAGAAGGGCCAGTTTCTGGCGCCCTGGGACATGGCGCATGCGGTGAACAAGATCACGGCATCCGGGAATCCTCATGTCATGGTGACGGAGCGCGGCACAAGTTTCGGTTACAACACGCTCGTGTCCGACATGCGCGCCCTTCCGCAACTTGCGGAAGGTGGGACGCCGGTGGTGTTCGACGCCACCCATTCGGTCCAGCAACCGGGGGGCAGGGGCGGCGCCAGCGGCGGTCAGCGGGAGTATGTCCCACTCCTGGCGCAGGCGGCCGTTGCCGTCGGTGTCGCGGCGGTCTTCATGGAATCCCACGAGGAACCGGATCGGGCGCCTTCCGACGGTGCCACCATGATGGCGCTTGATGACATGCCTGCCCTTCTCGACCGCCTCCTGGCTATCGATTCCCTCACGAAGGGACGGAGGGGTTGACAGCCAGCAACCAAGTGCGGTTCAGGAACGAGAGTTGTACAACGCGCCGCGCCGACACCGGCAGGAACAATGAGGGGATGACCATGACTGCCATCATTGACGTTCGCGGCAGGGAAATCCTCGACAGCCGCGGCAATCCGACCGTCGAAGTCGACGTCCTTCTCGAAGACGGCGCCAGTGGACGCGCTGCGGTTCCCTCAGGCGCCTCGACAGGAACCCACGAAGCCATGGAACTGCGCGATGGTGATCGCACGCGCTTTCACGGGAAAGGCGTGCTGAAGGCCCTCGACGGCATCAACGGCGACATCTTTGATGCGGTGCGCGGCATGGACCCACATTGCCAGCGCGAGGTCGATGACTGCCTGGTGTCGCTTGACGGCACACCCGACAAGTCGCGCCTTGGCGCCAACGCCACTCTGGGCGTCAGCCTTGCCGTGGCCCATGCGGCAGCGAACCAGGCTGGCGTTCCCCTGTGGCGTCATGTCGGCGGCCTCACGGCGCGTCGGCTGCCTGTGCCACAGATGAATGTCATCAACGGTGGCGCCCATGCGGACAATGCTCTCGACTTCCAGGAGTTCATGATCCTGCCAGCCGGATGCAGCTCGTTCAGGGAAGCCGTACGTGCGGGTTCCGAGATCTTCCATCAGCTGAAGCACACGCTCCAGGCCCGGGGTCATTCGACCAATGTCGGTGACGAGGGAGGGTTTGCGCCGCAGATTTCGGATGCCAGGGAGGCCCTCGACCTTCTGATGGCCGCCATCGACGGCGCGGGCTACCGCGCGGGCGAGGATGTCTTCCTTGCCCTTGATCCCGCCGCAAGCGAACTCTGGCGTGACGGACGCTATGTTTTCAGCGCCAACGGTCGCAAGCTCGACGCACCCGGGATGATCGAACTCTACCGCGACCTTCTGGAGTCCTACCCGATCGCCTCCATCGAGGACGGCCTTGCGGAGGATGACTGGGAAGGCTGGCAGGCGATGACACAGGAACTGGGCGACAGGGTCCAGCTGGTGGGGGACGACATCTTCGTGACAAGGGAATGTCGCCTTGAACAGGGCATCAGGAGTGGAGTGGCCAATGCTATTCTCGTCAAGGTCAACCAGGTGGGAACACTCAGCGAAGCGATGGCGACGGTGGCGTGTGCGCACGAGGGAAGTTATCGCACCGTGATGTCTCACCGCTCCGGAGAGACGGAAGACACCACCATCGCCGATCTTGCCGTCGGTCTGGGATGCCGCCACATCAAGACCGGCTCGGTGTCGCGTTCCGATCGCACGGCGAAGTACAACAGGTTGTTGAAAATCGAAGAAGAACTTGATGCCGGGGCCCTCTGGTCCGGGCACCCTTGATCGAGCGCCTGACCATGGACGAGCTTGACAATCTTCCTGGTGCTGTGCTTTGTTGACGCTATGCGCGGCCTGCATGAACGCTTCCGCTCGACCCTTCGTTCATTGCCTTGCCTTCTTGGCATGTTTGCAGTCGTCTACTTTGGTTACCATGCCATCCAGGGTGAAAACGGCATTCTCGCGATCATGTCCCTGGAACAGCAGATCGAACGGGCCGAAGCCGAGCGCGTGCGTCTGACTGCCGTGGAGCAGAGGTTGTTGAACCATGTCACGCTTCTCAACCCACCGAGTATCGATCGGGACATGCTTGACGAACAGGCGCGCCGGACCCTCAATCTGGCGCATCCCCATGAGCTCGTGATTATGAGAAGCGATGATGGCGCTTTCGACTGATTTCCTGCCCTGCCACCGTTCTGTTCCGTCCTGTCGCGGGAGGGCATGATGTCCGCTGCACCTGCAGACGATCCCGCACTCCTGGTGGATTTTTATCGCACCATGCTTCTGGTGCGACGTTTCGAGGAAAAGGTGGGCCAGATGTATGGCATGGGGCTGATCGGCGGATTCTGCCATCTCTACATTGGCCAGGAAGCCGTGGTGGTCGGCATGGACGCCGCGATCAGGGCGGACGATGCCGTGATCACCAGCTACCGCTGTCACGCCCACGCCCTGGTGCGCGGTATCCCGCCCGCAGCCATCATGGCCGAACTGACCGGCCGTGGCACCGGTGTCTCGAAAGGCAAGGGCGGCTCCATGCACATGTTCGACATGGAACGCGGATTCTATGGCGGCCACGGCATTGTCGGCGCCCAGGTTCCGCTGGGCGCCGGTATTGCCTTTGCCCAGAAGTACCAGAAGCGTGACAACGTCACCCTGATCTTCTTCGGTGAAGGGGCCGCAAACCAGGGACAGGTCTACGAGACCTTCAACATGGCGAGTTTGTGGAAGTTGCCCGCGATCTTCGTCATTGAAAACAACCAGTACGCCATGGGAACGGCCATTCGCCGCGCCAAGGCGGGAACGGAACTCTGCCATCGTGGTGAAGCCTTCGGCATTCACGGCGTTCAGGTCGACGGCATGGATGTCGTGGCGGTTCATGAGGCCTCCAGGGATCTGGTGGCACGGGTGCGCGACGGCGAGGGTCCGATGCTGGTCGAGATGCAGACCTATCGCTACCGGGGCCACTCGATGTCGGATCCGGTCAAGTACCGTACCCGGGACGAAGTCCAGAAGGTCCGTGAGCGGCAGGATCCGATCGAACAGTTGCGGGCCCGGCTCGTCGAGAGTGGCACCATCGACGATGCGGCACTGAAGGCCATAGACAGGGACGTCAAGAAAACCGTGGCGGAGGCGGCTGAACACGCCCAGACAAGTCCGGAACCCGATATCAGCGAACTCATGACCGACGTCATGGTCGACGCAGACGGCGGGAGCGCATGATGGTCGAGATGACAGTGCGTCAAGCCCTGCGCGATGCCATGGCAGAGGAAATGCGGCGCGACGACCGGGTTCTCCTGATCGGCGAGGAAGTTGCAGAGTACCAGGGCGCATACAAGGTGAGCCAGGGTCTGCTCGAGGAGTTTGGCGCCGACCGGGTCATCGACACGCCCATCACGGAGCACGGCTTCGCCGGCCTTGCCATCGGCGCCGCCATGGCCGGACTGAGACCCATTAACGAGTTCATGACCTTCAATTTCGCCATGCAGGCGATGGACCAGATCATCAACTCGGCGGCCAAGACACTTTACATGTCTGGCGGCCAGGTGCGGTGCCCCATCGTCCTTCGAGGGCCAAACGGCGCTGCGGCACGGGTGGCTGCCCAGCACTCCCAGGACTACGCATCTTGGTTCGCTCATGTTCCCGGGCTGAAGGTCATCGCACCGTGGTCGGCCACGGATGCCAAGGGACTCCTCAAGGCCGCCGTACGGGACCCCAACCCGGTCATCTTCCTCGAAAACGAAATCCTCTATGGCGTCTCATTCGACGTCGGTGACGAAGATGTCGTCCTTGACATCGGCAAGGCAGCAATCGAGCGGACGGGCAGGGATGTCACGGTTGTCGGTTACTCGATCACGGTCAGCCGTGCCCTCGAAGCGGCCGGCATTCTGGCCGAAGAAGGTGTCGAGGCCGAAGTCATCAATCTGCGCACCATACGTCCCCTCGATATAGCCACCATCATCGATTCCATCGCCCGCACCAACCGGCTTGTGATGGTCGAGGAGGGATGGGCCTTTGCCGGGATCGGCGCCGAGGTGATCGCCGCCGTTTGTCACGGGGGATTCGATCATCTCGACGCCCCGCCCGCTCGGGTGTCGGCAGCGGACGTGCCATTGCCCTATGCTGCCAACCTGGAAGAGGCGGCACTGCCCCGGGCGGACCAGGTCGTCCGGGCGGTGCGTGAGGTCTGCTATGTCTAATTGCGGCTGAGGGAGACCGACATGCCGATCACCGTCACCATGCCCCAGCTTTCACCCACCATGGAGGTGGGCACATTGGCGCGGTGGCTGGTCAGTGAGGGCGACACCGTCACTTCGGGTGATGTGCTCGCCGAGATCGAGACCGACAAGGCCACCATGGAGGTCGAGGCCATCGATGATGGAACCGTCGGCCGTATTCTGGTCGCGGAGGGAACCGAAAATGTCCCGGTGAACCAGGCCATCGCCCTCATTCTGGAAGAGGGCGAGGAAGCTCTCGAGGAGGAACCCGGCAGCATCGAAGCCGTCCCGCTGCCATCCGGCCCTGCGTCGGGAGAGGCCGATTCCGAACCGGAGAAAGCGGTCGTCCAGGACGGACCCGGCAAGCCGGCTTCGAGCGGCCGCAAAAGAGCCGCCAGTCCCCTTGCACGCAGCATGGCGTTGAAGGCAGGGCTGTCGCTCGACGATGTCACGGGCAGTGGCCCGGGCGGCCGCATCATCAAGCGCGACATCGAAAAGGCCCTGAAGGCCGGCGTGCCTGCCACATCTCCGGCCATCGCGAGCGCCTGGGAAGAGATCAGGGTGACGGGCATGCGCCGCGTGATCGCCGAGCGCCTGCAGGAAGCCAAACAGACCATCCCGCATTTCTACCTGTCGCTGGACTGCGACATCGATCGATTGCTCGAGGCACGGCGCGAAATCAACGCTGCGGGATATCGGGTCTCTGTGAACGACTTCATTATCCGCGCGCTTGCACTGGCCTTGAGGGACGTTCCTGACGCCAATGTCCAGTGGGGAGGCGATGTCATCCGGCGATTTGCCCATGTCGATCTCTCCGTGGCCGTTGCTGTCGATGGCGGACTTGTGACTCCTGTCATCCGCGATGCTGCCTCCCGGAGTCTCCTGGACATCGCCACCGCCATGCGGGACCTGGCCGATCGGGCCCGCAGTGGAAAACTCATGCCGGAGGAGTACCAGGGCGGGAGCTTCACCCTGTCGAATCTCGGCATGTACGGAATCAGGGAGTTCGATGCTGTCATCAATCCGCCGCAGGCCGGAATTCTGGCAGTCGGTGCGGGCTATCCGCGACCGGTGGCAAGGGATGGAGCACTCGCCGTGGCGACCCTGATGAGCACGACGCTTTCCGCCGATCACCGGGTTGTCGACGGTGCAACCGGCGCGGCCCTGCTGAACGCATTCAGGAACTTCATCGAATCGCCGACTTCCCTGCTCTTGTAGAGGATCAACCGATGGCCCAGTCGCGATACGACCTTGCTATCCTCGGTGGGGGACCGGGAGGCTATGTTGCCGCCATCCGTGCTGCGCAGCTCGGAATGTCGGTCGCGGTCATCGAACGCGAGCATCTCGGTGGCGTGTGCCTCAACTGGGGATGCATCCCCACCAAGGCGCTGTTGCGCTCGGCGGAAGTGATGCGCCTGGCACGTCATGGCGACGCCTTCGGCCTCGACATCGACAGCCCGCGCTTTGACATTGCAGCCGTGGTCGGGAGGAGCCGCAAGGTGGCCGACCGTCTTTCGCAAGGTGTCAGGCACCTGCTGTCCAAGCACTCGGTGACGATCATCAATGACGAGGGGCAACTGGCGGGACCAGGAACGGTCCGCGTTGGCGAGACGCTGCTGGAAGCCGGCCACATTGTCCTTGCCACGGGCGCGCGTCCCCGGGAGCTTCCCGAAGTGAAGGCCGACGAAAGAGTCATCTGGACCTATCGCAAGGCCATGGTGCCCGAGACCATGCCGGAGTCGGTCATCGTCATAGGCTCAGGCGCCATCGGCATCGAGTTCGCAAGCTTCTACCGCGACATGGGAGCAGGGGTCACGGTGGTCGAGGTGGTCGACCGCATACTTCCCTCTGAGGATGAGGAAATATCCGCCATCGCGCGAAAATCATTCGAGAAACAGGGAATCAACATTCACACTGGAAGCGTCGTGCAAGAGGTCACCACATCACAGGAAGGCGCTACGGTCCGGATCGCGGATGATGCCGGCGAGGAACACCTGTTGGCGGCCGAACGCGTCATTCTCGCCGTCGGCATTGTCGGCAACACGGAAAACCTCGGGCTCGAGGGTACGGGTGTCACTGTCTCGGGAGGCCATGTCGCCGTCAACCGTTGGCTGGAAACGGGAGAAGAGGGGGTTTTCGCCATCGGCGATCTTGCCGGTCCCCCCTGGCTTGCCCACAAGGCCAGCCACGAGGGCATCATCGCTGTCGAGAGGATTGCCGGTCTCGATCATGTCGAACCACTCGACACCGGCAGCATTCCGGGCTGCACCTACTGCCATCCGCAGATTGCCAGCATCGGCCTTACGGAAGCGGCTGCCCGCGATGCTGGGCATGCCGTGCGCGTCGGGCGCTTTCCATTCCTCGGCAACGGCAAGGCCATCGCCATGGGTGACGACGAAGGCATGGTCAAGACCGTGTTCGACGCCGATACCGGCGAACTTCTGGGCGCCCACATGATCGGCGCCGAAGTCACGGAACTGATCCATGGATTTGCCATTGCCCGCACGCTTGAAACCACCGAGGCCGAACTCATGGCCACGATCTTTCCCCATCCGACGTTGTCGGAGATGATGGGTGAATCGGTTCTCGCGGCCTATGGCCGCGCCCTTCACATCTGACGTGTCATGACCAGGCTCTCCCGCATCCAGCCCATTCGTGAACGCCACCCGGAAAAGGCGTGGAGGGACCCTGTCGCCGTGCCCCGCAAACCGAAGTGGATCAGGGCCCGGGCGCCGGGATCACCGGCCTACCACGCGACACGCCAGCTCGTCCGCAAGGCTGGGTTGGCAACAGTTTGCGAGGAGGCCGCCTGTCCCAACATCGGGGAGTGCTGGTCGAAGAGACATGTCACCGTCATGATTCTCGGCGATATCTGCACCCGGGGCTGTACTTTCTGCAATGTCACCACGGGCCGGCCCGGTCCGGTCGATGACGACGAGCCACGGCGTCTGGCACAAGCCATCCGCGACCTTGGGCTTGAGCATGTGGTCATCACCTCGGTGGACAGGGACGATCTCGATGATGGTGGGGCAGGGCAGTTTGTCGCCTGCATCAACGAGATACGGCGGGTATCTCCGGCCACGACCATCGAAGTCCTGACCCCCGATTTCCTGCGCAAGGAGGGGGCGGTCGAGCAGGTTGTCGCGGCGCGTCCTGACGTCCTGAACCACAACCTGGAGACTGTGCCCAGACTCTATCGCGAGGTGAGGCCCGGCTCACGGTACTTCGCGTCCCTCAACCTGCTGTGGCGTGTCAAGGAGATCGATTCAGGGATCTTCACCAAGTCGGGATTGATGGTGGGGCTTGGCGAAACCAGGGACGAGGTCATGCAGGTCATGGACGACATGCGACAGGCTGATGTCGATTTCCTGACGGTCGGGCAGTACCTGCAGCCCACGACACGCCACCATGCCATCGACCGTTTCTGGACGCCGGAAGAGTTCCGGGAACTGGAGGCGGTTGCCCGGGCTCGGGGCTTTCTCATGGTGAGCGCCAGTCCGCTCACCAGGTCATCCCATCATGCCGGTCGGGACTTTGCCATCATGCAGGCACGTCGCCATGCCGGAGGCTGATGGTGGCCCGGCATCGCGAACAGAAGCTCCTGCCGTGGACGGCTGATCAGCTCTACAGCCTGGTGGCCGATGTCGGCCGGTATCCCGAGTTCCTCCCCTGGTGTGTGGCGGCGCGTGTCACCAGACGCGACGGCAATGTCTTCTGGGCCGATCTGGTGATCGGATTTCGCCTCATCCGGGAAAGCTATACGTCCAGGGTAACCCTGGTGCCCGGCCGGGAAATCCACACGGCCTACACCTCGGGGCCGTTCAGGAAGATGGAGGGATGCTGGCGTTTCGTTCCCCGGGAAGGCGGGGAATGTCTCGTCGAATTCGCCATCGATTTCGAGTTCAACTCGCGTCTTTTGCAACGGACCATCGGAGTCCTTTACCTTGAGGCGGCCCGGCGTCTCGTTCGTTCCTTCGAAGACCGGGCCCGAGACCTCTACGGTCCGACGATCAGGGACGAAGACAGCTCGCGATGAGCATCAGGGCATCGCGTACCGAGGCCATTCTGACAGCGTGGCGCCCGATGTCGCCGTAGCGGTTTTCCGCGACCACGATGTCTCCGTCAGCAACCGCCGCCAGGTACACAAGTCCTGCGGGCTTGGTCTGGGAATCGCTGCCCGGACCGGCAACCCCGGTAACGGCAACTCCGATGCGCTCCGGATGATGGCTGCGGATGCCGTCGACCATGGCCCGCGCCACCTCGGCACTGACCGCGCCGTGCGCGTGGATGAGGGCGGCAGGCACTCCGAGAAGCGCGGTCTTGGCGGAACAGGAATAGGTCACATATCCGCAGTCGACGATGTCGGAGGATCCGGCGACGGCCGTCAGTGATCCGGCGAGCAGACCTCCGGTGCAGGACTCGGCGGTGACAACCATCGCCCCGCGCTGCCGGCAGAGGTCGAGAACGCGCTCGGCGGCATCGAGAATTGCCGCATCAAACATCGGTCCATCCTGTCAGGGAGAATGCCCAGACGCATGCCGCCGCCGCAGCGCCTGCGGCCACGTCGTCCAGCATGACACCCCAGGCGCCCCTGAAGCGCCGCTCGATCAAGCGAATGGGTCCGGGTTTCCAGATGTCGAAGAGTCGGAACAAGGCGAAAGAGAGAATCCACAGGACGGGGGACAACATGGCTGGCGTGAGAGCAAGGAACTGGCCACACGCCTCATCGATGACAATGTCGGCGCGGTCCGGGTCCGCTCCTGCCTCCATCGCGCCGGCAACATGCCGGACAGATGCGAACCCCACCAGGAGAAGGATGAATGACGCCGCAAGGACTGCCCATGGTCCGGCAAACCACATGACAAGGAAGGCGGGCGGCAGGGCTGCCAGGGAGCCCAGGGTTCCAGGCATCGGACGAAGGAGGCCGACGCCTCCCAGGGTCGCCACCCACGGCGCGAACCCCGTCATTGCCGGATTGTGGCCCATGTCACGGCAGCGGCCGGCGAAGGGTAACCGTAGCCGCGGCGGCGATGCCCTCGCAACGGCCCAGGAATCCGAGCCCATCGGTGGACGTGACCTTGATGTTGACCCGTTGTTCCCCGACACCAAGAAGCTTCGCCACTTTGTGGCGCATCGCCTCCTGGTGCGGCGCGAGCCGCGGTCTCTGGCACATCAGGGTGATATCGGCATGAAGCAGAATTGCGTGGCATTCCGTCATCAGATCCCGTGCCACCCTGACGAGGTCGCCCGAAGGGCGCCCATGCCACTTGGCGTCGTCCACCGGAAAATGTTGTCCGAGATCACCGCATCCAAGTGCCCCGAGAATGGCGTCGATCAGGGCGTGGAGCCCGACGTCGCCATCCGTGTTGCCTTCGAGGGTCCGATCGTGGTCGACACGCACGCCGCACAGCATGACATGATCGCCGTCCACGAGCGCATGGGCGTCATAGCCCGTGCCGGTTGAGACTTCGGTCTGGTTGAAGGGCAATGAGAAATCCTCGTGATGCGTCATCTTGATGTTGGCCCGGTCGCCGTTGACGGTAACGACAGTCATGCCGACGGCTTCGGCAACCGCGGCGTCATCGGTGAATGTCCGGCCGTCAACTTGCCTGTGGGCCGCCATAATCCCGACATAGGGAAATCCCTGGGGTGTCTGCGCACAAACGAGCCGGTTTCTGTCTGCGGTTCCTGTCACCTCGTTGCCCGAGCGGTACTTCACTGTATCGGTGATGCCGGTCACCGGAATGACGCCACATTCTTGCTCCCGGAGAGTCCGCACGACCTCATCGAGAAGGTGGTCACTGACGAAAGGCCGCGCCGCATCATGAATGAGTACAAAGTCAGGTGCGTGAACGCGCAAGGCCTCGAGACCATTCAGCACCGATTCCTGGCGTGTGGCGCCGCCGTAGACGGCAGGGAGAAGATCGAGCCCGGCGACAGATTCCTCGTGAAGAGTCGCGAAATCGGGATGAATGACGGCGAGAACCGGGTGAACTGCCGGGTGCGCCACGAAACGACTGAGCGACCAGTGGATTAGCGGGCGACCGCCCAGGGACCGGTACTGCTTGGGTACCGGTCCGCCCATACGCTCGCCACGGCCGGCCGCCACGACGACGGCAGCAATCGAATGCGCCGACTTGCCCATGCCGGCAACCTAGCGCGTTCACGCTCTGCGTGAAACCGCCCGCAGAGGGGCCCTCATGGCATGCGTGGGATTGCGGCAGCGAGATGAATTGGCGAGGATGCCTCCATGATCTTCTGGCACCATCTGGTCCCTGTTCTGCTGGTTCCGGCGGGCGTGCTGCCGTTTCTGGGCCGCTTCGAAAAGGGGTTGTACTTCTGGTGTGCCTTCGGAATGGCGGCGCTTGCCGCCACGGCGTGGACAGCGGCCCAGTTCAGCGACTCCTGGTCCACCGGATTCGGGCCCGCGATCTGGCTGACGGTATCAGCCTGTCTGGTATTGTTCCTTGTCCTTTCGCTCCTGGTTCCGGAGTTCTGGCGGCTGGGGGCCATCCTCGGTCCCTGGATCCTCGTCATGGCGGTTCTGGCCCTGGCCTGGAACCAGGCAGAGGCGACCCGGTCTCCCGGGATCGATTCCGTCTCGGACTGGATCGGCCTTCACGTGATCCTGTCAGTCACCACCTACGTGTTTCTCACAATGGCGGCGATCGCAGGTTTCGCCGTCATTCTCCAGGAACGCTCACTCAAGCGCCGCACGCCGGGGCGGCTGACGCCATTGTTGCCGTCCCTGGCCGACTGTGAGCGACTCGAGTTCCGCCTGTTGGTGACAAGCGAGATCATCCTTGCCGCTGGAATCGCCACAGGGCTGGCGGCCACCTCGTCGGCGGATGCAATCACCGGCATGAACCACAAGATCGTCTTTACAGCCGCCGCCTTCGCCGTCATTGCCATGCTTCTCGTAGCCCGCCAGCTCTGGGGAACACGGGGCCGCAGGGCGGCACGTCTGGTGTTGACCGGCTATCTCCTGATGACTCTCGCCTATCCCGGAGTCAAGTTCGTCACGGACGTCGTCATCGGATAGCCGCTGGCGGCAGGGTGCATGTCCGTGGCGGCGACTGTATGATGGTCGGGGCTGCTTTCGGGGGCTCCACCTCAATCCATGAGTCTCGAGACGACCGGCGGGCACTCCCCGGACAACCCGATCAGAGCGAAACTGCCCAGGCTGCTCGGCTGGTTCCGCAAGCCGACGGGACGGTGGTCACGCAGCCGGATCGTCAACGTGGCTCTTGCGGTGATGGCAGTGCTTTCCGGTCTTGCGACCTACGGGGCACTTACAGGTTCGGGACCGTTCGAACCTGACCAGAACACCCTCATCGTTCTCCTGAACATCGATCTGGCTCTCCTCCTTGCCTTTGCCGTCATCATCATCCGCCGCCTTGCGGACATGTGGTCGCAGCGCCGGGAGGGAATGACAGGTTCAAGACTGCAGGCACGACTGGTTGCCGCATTCGGTCTGGCGGCTACCATTCCCGCCGTTCTCATCGGCGTGTCATCGGCCACCTTCTTCAACATGGGCATCGACTCCTGGTTCAATGAACGGGTTCAGACCGCCATTGCCCAGTCGACCAGAATTGCCGATGCCTACCTGGAAGAACACCGCATTGCCCTTGGGTCCGGCGCACTCGCGCTCGCCCGCGACTTCCATCTCTACGTTCCGAAGTCAGGCGGTAGCATGGAGGAGTTCACGTCCTACCTTGAGGAGCGCGCCAGCGTGAGAGGCATCTCCGAATGGGTCGTGTTGAGCAGTCTTGGCCAGATCATCATGCAGGGTTCTCTTTCGACGGGTCTCGGCATGGAACCTCTCACGGCGCACGAGATTGAACGTGCCGACGCAGGTGACGCCGTCATTCTGAAATCAAGCGCCAGGGACAGGGTGCGCGCGCTCGTCAGCCTCAGTCGGGGCAGCACCTACCTGCTGGCGGGAAGCAGTGTCGACCCTGACGTCATCGAAAGCACCAGGAAGGTGTCTGCGGTCGCATCCTCCTACAGAAAACTCGCGCTGGAGCGAACCAGCCTGCAACTGACCTTCTCCCTCTTCTATGCCGTCGCCGCCCTTCTCCTGCTGTTCGTTGCAGTGTGGTTCGCGCTACAGCTTGCCTCTCGCCTGGTGGGCCCGGTCGTAGCACTGGCCAATGCTGCCGAGAAGATTCGCCAGGACGACCTTTCCGTGCGCGTGTCACTGAGTGGACGATCCGACGAAATCTCCTTGCTCGGCCAGGCCTTCAACCGCATGGCCGACCGGATCGCCGAGCAACGTCATGCCCTGATTGAGACCAACAAGGATCTCGAGGCTCGGAGGCGCTTCACTGAATCGGTCCTCTCCGGCGTCAGTGCGGGTGTCATCGGACTCGATGATGCCGGGATTGTCGAACTGGTGAACCGCCGGGCGCTGGAACTGCTCAATGTGACCGAGAGCGATCTGGTCGGAGCGAGCCTCATCGACACCATGCCCGAGGCGGCCGGACTTCTCGTGGAGGCCATGAAGGCGCGTGCGGCATCGGGCAGCGTCAACCTCGAAAACGACGCCGGGTTGCGGCGGCTCTTCGTGCGTATCGGCAATGTCGCGGGTGAACCGGAGGGACACGTGCGACGGGGCGGGTTCGTGATGACCATCGATGACGTCACGCCGCTCGTGCTTGCACAGCGCAAGGCAGCGTGGAGTGACGTGGCACTGCGGGTGGCCCATGAAATCAAGAATCCGCTGACGCCCATCACGCTTTCCGCCGAGCGGCTGGAACGCAAGTTCGCAGGCGCCATCACCGAATCGCCCGAGGTGTTCCGGGAACTCACCGACACCATCAAGCGACAGGCGATGCACATGACCAATGTGGTCAACGAGTTCTCCCGCCACGCGCGGATGCCGATACTCATCATGTCTTCGGAAAGTGCGGTTGACATTGTCGAAAAGGCCATTCGGCTTCAGGAGATTTCCGACACCCGCGTCGTCTTCGAGCGCGTCTATCCCGAGACCCCGCCGGTCGTGCATTGTGACGGGGACATGATCTGTGCCGCCATCTTCAACATCGTCAAGAACGCAGCGGAGGCCTTCCGCATGGACGATGTGGAGAGACAGGAGGGCGACGTCGTGAAGGTCACCATTGCGGAAGAGGGCGCATGGTGTGTTATCAGGATCGAGGACAATGGTCCGGGTTTTCCCGTGGAGCGCCCCGAGACACTCCTTGAACCGCATGAATCCCATGGCAAGGATGACGGCTACGGCCTCGGTCTGACGATTGCACGATCGACGGTCAGGGACCACGGTGGGGACCTCGTCTTGCAGAACAGGGAGGAAGGCGGTGCATCGGTGATCCTGTCGCTGCCTCTGGAACGGAACGACGGCTGATGAAGTATGACATCCTCATTGTTGATGACGAGCGCGACATCCGTCGCGCGCTGGCCGATGTTCTCGAGGATGAGGGCTATCAGGCACGCACAGCGTCCGATCCCGATTCCGCCGATGCCGAGATCGCTGCACAGGTGCCTTCCCTGTTGATCCTCGATATCTGGTATCGCGGGTCACGGCGCGATGGTGTCGACCTGCTGCGCGACTACGTCGCCCACCATCCATTCATGCCGATCATCATGATCAGTGGTCACGGCACCATCACCACCGCTGTCAAGTGCACCAGGATCGGCGCCTACGACTTTATCGAGAAGCCCCTTCAGACCGACAAGGTGCTCCTGGTGGTCAAGCGGGCGCTCGACGAAGCACGACTGCGTCGCGAGAACGAGGAACTGCGGCGTTCCACCCGTGTTCTCGACGATCTCGTCGGCGAGTCACGGGCGATGGTGCAGTTGCGCGAGGCCATTTCCCGGGTTGCGCCCACCGGCAGCAGAGTCCTGATCACGGGCCCTGCAGGTTCCGGCAAGGAACTCGTGGCACGGCATATTCACCGGCAGTCGCCACGCACAGGTGGGCCGTTCGTTGCCATCAATGCCGCAACGATGGAGCCCGAGAGGGTGGAGGAGGAGCTCTTCGGACGGGAAACCCGGACCTCACCCGGCGTACCGGTCATCACCCACGGTGTGTTCGAGCGCGCCAACGGAGGCACACTGTTCCTCGACAATGTTCCGGACATGCCGCTGGCCACGCAGGGCAAGATCCTGAGAGCTCTCCAGGAACAGGTGTTCACCAGGCTGGGTGGCGACACGCCGGTCAGGGCCGATGTGCGGGTCCTCACATCCGCGAGTGGCAACATCACCACAGCGGTGCAATCGGGTCACTTCCGCGAGGATCTCTACTACCGTCTGAATGTCGTGTCGATCGATGTCCCGCCACTTTCGGAAAGACGGGAAGATGTGGCGTTGCTGTCGAAGTACTTCATCAGGCGAGCCGTGCGTCAGCAGGGTCTCTGCGCCCGGACACTGACGGGCGATGCCGAGATGGCCCTGTTGATGGCCAACTGGCCTGGCAATGTGCGCCAGTTGCGCAATGTGATCGAATCCCTGCTGATCATGACTCCGGAAGGCAAGGACGGGGCAATCACGGTGGATATGCTGCCCGGCGAAGTGAGGCAGACCAGCCCGGCCCCGGTCCTGTTTCACGATTCGAGCGAGGTGATGTCCCTTGGACTGCGCGAGGCAAGGGCGGCATTCGAACGCAAGTACCTGTTGACCCAGCTGGCGCGTTTCGGCAACAACATTTCGCGGACGGCCGCGGCGGTCGGCATGGAACGGTCCGCGTTGCACCGGAAACTGAGAGCGCTGGGTGTCAGCGTCACCGAACGCGACGCCGGAGTCTGAGTGCCATGCGTGTGATTGTCTGTGGAGCCGGACAGGTCGGCTACAACATTGCCCGTAGACTGGCGGAGGAAGCCAACGACGTCACGGTGATCGACAATGATGCCTCCCGCATCGCCAGAGTGACGGAGAACATTGACGCGAAAGGACTGGTGGGATTTGCTGCCCATCCGCCGGTACTCCAGCGCGCCGGCGCCGAAGATGCAGACATGCTGATTGCCGTCACCTACGCCGACGAAGTCAACATGATTGCCTGCCAGGTGGCGCATTCCATCTTCGAAGTACCCACAAAAATCGCCCGGGTGCGTCACCAGTCCTATCTCGATCTCGCGTGGAGCAATCTCTACAGCCGGGATCACATGCCCATCAACGTCATCATCTCGCCGGAAATTGAAGTGGGACGCGCCATCATCAGGCGTCTCGAGGTACCGGGCGCAATCGATATCGTGCCGATGGCCGATGACCGGGTGCGCGCCATTGCCGTGCGATGCCATGCCGATTGCCCAATCCTTGACACGCCCCTTGAGGAACTCACGGAACTCTTCCCCAACCTCAAGGTCTTTGTTGTCGGCATCGTGCGCCATGGCGAACTGTTCATTCCCACGGGCCGGACGGAAATGCGCGCTGGGGATGTCGTCTACTTCGTCACCTCAAGCGACCACATGCACCGGTCGATGTCCGTCTTTGGCCATGAGGAACCGGAAGCCCGCCGGGTGATCATAGTAGGCGGCGGCAACATCGGCCTCTACGTTGCGCGCGAGATGGAAAAGCACCATGCCGAAGTGCGTTGCAAGGTCATCGAGATCAATGAGAGCCGGGCCCGTGAGGTCGCCGATCAGTTGATACGAACGACGGTGCTGCTTGGTGATGCGCTGGAACGCAAGATCCTTGAGGAAGCCGGCGCCGGGGATGTCGAAACAGTGGTTGCCGTTTCCAATGATGACGAGGTCAACATTCTCTCGTCGCTCCTCGCCAAGAGGCTTGGTGCAAAACGGGCCATTACACTGGTCAATTCGGAGAGTTACGACCCCCTGGTCGAGGATCTTGGTGTCGATTCTGTGGTCAATCCCAGGGGTTCCACGGTCTCGACGATCCTCCAGCACATTCGCCGCGGCCGCGTTCGCAGCGTCTACAGCATTCACGAGGGCGCCGGTGAGTTCATAGAGGCCGAAGCCCTTGAGACAACCCGGATCACGAACCGGAAAATTCGCGACATTCACCTCGCCAGAGGCATCCTCATCGCCGCTCTCGTACGCAGTCAGGAAGTCATCGTTCCCCACGGTGACACGCGGATCCAGGTCGGTGACCGGGTGGTTCTCTTCGCCAGCACCAACCTGATGAGCAAGGTCGAGAAACTCCTCTCCGTGGGCCTCGAGTTCTTCTGAGATGTCGCGCATCGCCTATGTAAATGGCCGGTACTGCGCCCATTCCCGGGCCAGTGTTCATATCGATGACCGCGCCCACACCTTTGCCGACGGAGTCTACGAAGTCATACTCGTGGTCAACCACCATCTGATCGACCTTGACGATCATTTCCGGCGCCTGAATCGCTCGCTCGTCGAACTCGACATTCCCCGACCGATGACAGGGCGCGTTCTGACCCACATCATGAATCGCACGATCCACCTGAACAGGGTGGTCGACGGTATCGTCTATCTCCAGATCAGCCGAGGCACGGCGCCTCGCAACCACGTCTTCGACAACGCGTCCCTCGCCCCGGGCGTGGTGTGCACGGCACGGCGCCTGACGTTGCCCGCGACGTCGCGTGACGTTTCAGGGGTCGAGGTCATCACGCTCCCCGACACGCGCTGGGCACGCGTCGACATCAAGAGCGTCTCCCTTCTTCCCAATGTGCTGGCCCGTACAAGGGCAGCCGGGCAGGGAGCCTACGAGGCCTGGCTCGTCGACGGGGACGGACTTGTGACAGAGTGCGCCGCCTCCAATGCCTGGATCGTTGATTCCGGCGGGCGTCTTGTGACACGGCCGGTCGCGGACGGGATCCTGCGAGGCATTACCCGCGAGCGGTTGATGGCTCTGGCTCGCGAGTTGTCAATCGAGGTTGTCGAGCGTCCTTTCAGCGTGGCCGAGGCGAAGGAGGCCCGTGAAGCCTTCCTGACCAGTACCACTTCCCTGGTCAAGGCTGTTTCGCGCATCGATGAGACCGTCATCGGCAACGGCCATCCCGGCCATGTGACCTGCCGGTTGCTCGATGCCTACCTCGACTTCGCGCGCCGGCCGGCGCTGCCGCGCGGGGTTTCCTGACGGCCATTCGCGTGTAGTCTTGGGGTGCGAGGCACGGGCCGCCATCCTCCATGGTCGCGGCGCACGTAAAGGAACAGCATGCGGGATACCGGTATCATGGCACAGACGAGACAGCAGAACCTGCAGGACACGTTCCTCAATGCCGTTCGCAAATCGAAGACTCCGGTGACGGTCTATCTCGTGAACGGCGTGAAACTGCAGGGCACCATCACCTGGTTTGACAACTTCTGCCTGCTCCTGCGACGGGACGGCCATTCGCAGCTCATCTACAAGCACGCGGTGTCGACCGTCATGCCCGAGGGATTGGTGAACCTGCAGCTCGCCGGTGAAGGAGAGACGCGCGACGATGCCTGAGGCATCGCACGACGCCGCAATCACGCGGACCAGCGTCATTCATCCCTCGCTCGGCGGCAGGCAAGGCCGACGCAACGGACCCGAGGCTCTGGAGGAAGCGGTCAGCCTTGCAAGGGCCATCGATCTCGAGGTCCGAGACGCACGTGTCCTTCCGGTGAAGCGTCCCCGGGCGGGCACGTTCCTGGGAAAGGGGCAGGTTGAGGAGCTCAAGTTCCAGGTCGCTTCGGCGTCGATCGACCTTGTCTTTGTCGACACGGCCCTGTCGCCGGTACAGCAACGCAATCTGGAACAGCAGCTTCAGACCAAGGTCATCGATCGAACCGGGCTCATTCTCGATATCTTCGGTGCCCGTGCCGCCACACGCGAAGGCGTGCTGCAGGTGGAGATGGCGGCGCTCACCTATCAGCGCAGCCGTCTTGTGCGGAGCTGGACCCATCTGGAACGCCAGCGTGGCGGGCTGGGTTTTGTGGGCGGACCTGGCGAGTCCCAGCTCGAGATCGACCGTCGTCTGATCGGCCAGCGCATAGCGCGGCTGCGTCGTGAGCTCGATGGCGTCGCTGCCATGCGTGGCCAGCATCGCAATGCCCGGAGCAAGGCGCCGTGGCCAACCGTCGCCTTGGTGGGTTACACCAACGCCGGCAAATCAACCCTCTTCAACCGCCTGACCGGGGCCGGCGTCTACGCCGATGACAGGCTGTTTGCCACACTCGATCCTACCATGCGGGCTCTTGACCTCGGACGCGGGATGCGTGCCATCCTTTCCGACACCGTCGGATTTGTATCCGACCTTCCCGAGACCCTGGTTGCCGCGTTTCGCGCCACCCTTGAGGAGGTGACGGAGGCTTCGCTCATCGTTCACGTGCGCAACGCGCACCACCCGGAGCACGAACTTCAGGCCGCCGATGTGATGGCCGTGCTGGCAAACCTTGGCATCGACGAACTCGACGCGTCCGAGAGGATGGTCACCGTCTACAACAAACGTGACATGCTCGATGACGACTCCGCGTCACGGTTGCACGCGATTGTCGAGCGCCAGGGCGATGCAGCCGTCATTTCGGCCCGGACGGGGGAGGGGCTCGACGATCTTGTCGACCTCATTGCCCGTCGCCTGGCCGGCAGGCAACGCCTCGTCGAACTCAGCGTACCCGTCAAGGATGGCGCCGCCATCGGTTATCTCTATCGCCACGCCGAAGTCGTGGAACGCAGTGATGGCGATCACGACATCCATCTCAAGGTCCGCATCCAGGCCAGCGACCTCGGCCGCTTCCACAAGCATTTCCCTCGTCCGGCTCCCTCGTGCCGCCAGTAAGCGGCGTGATCATCGCTCAATGCGTGGCCGACAATTACCTGTTGGCGGCTTCCTCGTCCTTGGCAGAAGTCCACAACGCATCAAGTTCGTCCGCCGGGCAGTCACTGATCGTCCGGTTGTCACGGCTGAGGCGGCGTTCGATGAAACGGAAGCGTTTCTCAAAGCGCGCGGCGCTGAGGCGCAATGCGCTCTCGGGATCGACGTCGAGATGACGGGCAAGATTGACGGTGGCGAAGAGAACATCGCCGAGTTCATCGGCAACGCGTTCGGGTGTACCGTCTGCAATCTCCTGCGAAAGCTCCTCGACTTCAGAGATCACATCCTCCAGCGCCTCGCCTGGCGAAGCGAGACCGAACCCCTGGCCCGCCACCCGGTCATGGATCTTGCGAGTGCGGGTGAGGGCAGGGAGGTTGGCGCTGATTCCATCGAGCGCGGACACGTCTGCGCCCCGGGCCCGGGACTGGTCCCGGCGTTCCTGTGCCTTCAGTTCTTCCCACTTCACCGTTTGTTCGGCGGCCGAGTTCACATCCGCTCCATCCGCGAAGACATGGGGATGACGGCGTACCATCTTCTCCGAGATCGACTCGACGACCTCGTCAAACCCGAAGAGGCCGCGCTCACTCGCCATGCGGGCATGAAACACCACCTGGAACAGCAGGTCGCCCAGTTCCGTCTTCAGCGCCGGCCAGTCCTCCCTGTCGATGGCATCGGCAACCTCATAGGCTTCCTCGATGGTGTAGGGAGCGATCGAGGCGAAGGACTGTTCAACGTCCCACGGGCAACCGGTAGCGGGATCGCGCAGACGCGCCATGATGTCGAGCAACCGGGCAATGGATCCGCCGCGATGCATTGCCGGTCAACCGAAAACGCCCGGCGCTGGAAGCGCCGGGCGTTTCCTGCAACTGCACCCCTGCATCAGGTCCAGGCGAACCTCTGCATGTAGAACTGCCAGCCGCTCGGCCGGATCGACGGCGAGAGATCGTCACGATGGATGATGCCCACCGGCTCATGCGTGATCCACACATAGGCGCCGGTGTCTTCCATGATGTCCTGCATGCGCAGGTAGATCTCCTCGCGTCGCGCCACGTCGGTTTCGCCAAGGCCTTCGAGAAAGAGTGCGTCGAACTCGGAATCCTTCCACCGTTCCCAGTTCCACACCCCGACCTGGGCCTCGACATACCACTGCGACATCTGGCTGGGGTCCGGAGCGTCACCGTAGCGCATGATCCACAACTGCAGGTCTTTCCAGTCGTCTCCCGACGATTCCAGTCCCAGGTTCCAGAAGGGCCCCGGATCCAGCGGAATGACATCAAGCTCGATCCCGACATCCGCCAGATTGGCCTGGATGACCGTGGCTGCCGCCATGCGGTCTGTACGGTTGATCGTCTTGAGCTCCAGCTGAAGGCCCTCGGCGCCAGCCTCGGCAACCAGGGCCCGCGCTTCGTCCGGTGCATAGCTGTAGTTGCTGTAGTCGCGGTGACCTATGACACCTGGAGGCACGATACCGTGGGACTTCGGCGCCACGCCGGCATAGGCGGCCTCGAGGATGGTATCGACGTCAATGGCGCGCTGGATGGCCTTGCGCACGCGGACATCCTGAAGCTTGGGATGTTCGGTGTTGATCCCCATCCAGGTCCACAACAGTCCCGGATAGACCTTGAGAATGGTGTCGTCCGGGGCTCCGTCGGTCTGGTAGCGGGCCAGCGTGTCCGTACTGATGTGGGTGAAGTCGACATCGCCGGCTTCATAGGCGATTTCAGCCGTCTTCTCGTCCTCGATGATGATGAACCGCACGGTGTTGATGGCGGCGGGCGTTCCGGTCCAGAACGGATTGGCCTCGAGTTCATAGAACTGCTTGGGAGACCACTCCTTCACCCGGAAGGGGCCGATATAGAAGTTGAAGATGCCGTCGTACTTGCCGCCGGCTGCCTCCACCGCCTTGCGGCACAGGATGTTGCCGGTTCCGGATGCCAGCCATGTGTACCAGACCGGAGCAAAGGGCTGGTTGAGATGGATGACGCCGGAATGGGATCCCGTGACCTCGACATGATCGAGTGTCGCCGCCTTGTCCTTCCACTCGGACTCCTTGATCCGCTCGAGCGAGAACTTGACGTCTTTGGCATCAAGCTCGCTGATGACCTCGTGGGTCGTGCCATCGTGCCATTCAATTCCCTTCTTGAGTTCGAAGACGATGGTCTGGGCATCCACCTGCTCGACATGCGTGACAAATTCGCTGGGCGACCAGGACCAGTCCGGCCCATCGTTGAAGGTTGCCAGCTGAGCCAGGCAGGCGTACTGCAGGACCGTTTCCATGCCGCCCACCATGTAGCCCGGGTCCGTCGACACGATGGTGCGGTTGGTGCGCATGCGCAGGGTCCGATCAGGCGTGACGGAAGCCTGTGCCGGCGTCATCCACGACTGCACCATCGCCGCAGCCGACATCGCCGCGGTGGCTTCCATGAGCGTGCGGCGGTTGAGTTCCGGTTGTTTCATCGGACAATCTCCCTCAGGTGTTTCGGCAACAGACTACCAACTTTGCTGCCGGAGAACCATGACGCCACGAAGACGGAAAAGTCTGACGCGTGACTATTGAACTCAAGGTGAAATAGGAAGGGGAACACTATGGAAAGATTGACGATTGCGGTGATAGGGCTCGGCTGGTTTGGCGAAATTCATTGCGAGGCCATCGCCGGCATTCCGGAACTGGAACTCGTTGCCCTTGCCACCAGGCGTCCGCATCGACTGCAGGAGATGTCGGCCAAATTCGGTGTCGGGAAGACGGCAACGGACTATCACGAGATCCTCGCTGATCCCTCCATTGACGCCGTTTCAATTGTCACCCAGTGGCATCAGCATGTGGAACCGGCGTACGCCGCCCTCGAGGCCGGCAAGCACGTCTTTCTCGAAAAGCCGATGGCCATGGACCTCGGCGAATGCAGGAGGATCCTCGATGCGGCGCGTTCGGCCCGGGGTATCCTGCAGGTGGGGCATATCTGCCGTTTCAATCCGCGCTACCGCATGGCCAAACAAGCCATCGAGGACGGCCGGATCGGCAGGATCGTCGCCATGAGTTCAAGACGGAACATTCCCCTGGCATGGACACACGACATCATCCGCAAGATCGGGCCTGTCGTTGGTGATGGTGTTCACGACACCGACCTCATGCTCTGGCTGACCGGTGATCGCATCATCTCTGCCTATTGTCAGACGGTCACTGTCAGGGGCCTGGAGAATCCGGATGTCGGCCAGACCATGTACAGATTCGCAAGTGGCGCCACGGCCACCATGGAGACCGCCATGTGTATGCCAGAACAGACACCATTCGATATCGACGAGCGCCTGGCGATCATCGGCAGCGAGGGAATCATTCATGTCCAGGACACGTTCCCCAATCTTGCGATCGTCGATTCCAGCAAACTCGCCAGCCCGGATACGACGTACTGGCCGATGTTCGATGGTGTCAGGGGAGGAGCGCTGCGGGACGAACTTGCCTACTTCGCACGTGCAGCACTGGATGGCACGACTCCGGAGATCGGCCGGCCGGAAGACGCCGCAGCTGCGGTTGCCGCAACCCTGGCGGCGGAACGTTCGTCACGGACGGGCAACGTCGAGCCAGTGGAGAAAGTCGCATAAGGCATATTATGGAACATTATGGACGTTGTGCGGCACGAAACAGGCGGAAGAAGTTGTCGGTCGTGATGGCGGCGAGGTCGCCTTCGCACACCTCCTTCAGTTCGGCAACGCAACGGGCCGTGTGGACGACGAGTGCCGGCTCGTTGCGCTTGCCACGTTTCGGCACGGGAGCAAGGAACGGCGCATCGGTCTCGACCAGCAGCCGATCCAAGGGAATGTCCCGGACGATGTCACGCAGGTCGGAAGCGTTCCGGAAGGTCACAATCCCTGATATCGAGATGGAAAACCCAAGCCGGAGACTGCGTTGGGCGAGATCCCGGCTGGCGCTGAAACAGTGAATGAGACCTGGAAAGGAACCCCCCGTTTCCGTTTCTTCCTCAAGGATTGCCATGGTGTCTTCATCAGCAGAGCGCGTATGGACGATGAGCGGCAGGCCAGTGCTGCGCGATGCCCTGACATGCTCTCTGAAGCTCTTCCGCTGGGCCTCGCGGGGACTGTTGTCGTAATGGTAGTCGAGACCGGTCTCGCCGATTCCGATGACATGCGGACAGTCGGCGAGAGCGGTGATCTCGCTCTCGGCCCGGATTCCCTCCTCGGCCACGTGGTGGGGATGGACTCCGGCTGAACAATAGATGCCTTCGTGCGCCTCGGCGATCGCCCTCACCTCGGAAAAACGACTGAGGCGCGTCGAGATCGTCTGCATGACCGAGACGCCGGCATTCCTGGCTCGGGCGATGACGTCGTCGAGTTCATCGGCGAAGTCCGGGAAATCGAGGTGGCAATGGCTGTCCACAAGCATCACGACGTGCTCTCGGCAAGGCGCGGGAACACGCCCTCAGGCTCGGGCAACGGGCAGCCTGGCCGCAGGCGGTGATCCTCGCCGATCGAGGCGAAATCGCGCCTGTTGCCGGGAACGGCGAGCTGGTCGAGGAGCCGGGCCGATGACTGCGGCATGACAGGCTGGGTCAGCAATGCGAGGATGCGGATCAGTTCGGCGGTGCAGTAGAGCACGGTCTCCATGCGTTGCGGATCCGCGGCCTTCAATTTCCACGGCGCTTCGGAATCGATGTAGCGGTTGGCAGCGCCGATGACCTCCCAGATATCCCGCAACATCAGCTGGAAAGCCTGAACATCGACGTGCCGGCGAAGGCGATCGACGAGGCCCCTGCCCTGTGCCAGGAGCTCACGGTCCTGCTCTTGAAACGTTCCAGGTGACGGCACCCTCCCCTTGCAGTTGCGGGCAATCATCTTCAGCACACGCTGTGCCAGGTTACCGTAGTCGTTGGCAAGATCATGGTTGCACCGGAGCATGGCGCCGCGATGCGAGAAGTCGCCGTCGTTGCCGAAATTCACCTCGCGCATCAGCGTATAGCGCACCTGGTCAAGCCCGTAGCGAGCAACGATTTCGGACGGCACGATGACGTTTCCCAGGGACTTGGAGATCTTCCGACCCTCGCTGGTCCACCAGCCATGAGCGAAGACGCGGCTGGGCACATCGATGCCGGCAGCCATGAGAAAGGCAGGCCAGTAGACCGCGTGGAATCTCAGGATGTCCTTGCCGACCATGTGCAGGGCGGGCCACCAGGACGTGAATGACTCCCCCGTTTCATCAGGATATCCGGCTGCCGTGATGTAGTTTGTCAGGGCATCGATCCAAACGTACATGACATGGTGGGAATCGCCCGGAACCGGGATGCCCCAGGTGAAGCCCGTCCGAGAAATCGACAGATCGTTGAGTCCGCCGCTGACGAAACTCACCACCTCGTTGCGCCTCACCTCGGGCAAGATGAAGTCGGGCCGGTCCTCGTAGAGCTTCAAAAGGCGGTCCTGCCAGGCGGACAGGCGGAAGAAGTAGCTCGGTTCCTTGACCCACTCCACCGGAGCGCCCGAAGGGGCCACCTTGCGGCCCTCGTCGTCCACGCCAAGTTCGTCCTCGGTGTAGAACGCCTCATCGCGGATGGCGTACCAGCCTTCATAGGTCCCCAGATAGATCTCGCCGGCCTCCTCAAGGCGCCGCCACAACGCCTGGACAGAGCGGATGTGGCGTTCCTCCGTCGTCCGGATGAACTGGTCATTGGAAAAGTTCCATTCCCTGGCCAGGGTACGGAAGTTCTCCGAAACCTCGTCACAAAACGCCGCCGGATCGGTGCCGGCTTCCCGCGCCGCCTTTTCGACCTTCTGGCCGTGCTCGTCGGTTCCTGTCAGGAACAGCACGTCATACCCGTCCAGACGCTTGAAACGGGCCATCACGTCGCAGGCGAGCGTGGTATAGGCATGCCCGATATGCGGGTTGTCGTTGACGTAGTAGATCGGCGTCGTGATGTAGAACTTGTCGCGCATGCCTCATCGCCCCCCCGACCTGGCGGATGACGGTGTCTCAGGTCCTGACAGCCGCCTGCAGGGTACCGAATACCGACAGAATGGACTGCCTGCGATCCAGATTGAGTGACTGGACCGTCCGACGCAGGTGCGCGACCTTTTCCCACACGGCCATCCATCGTTCAAGAGCGGGATCACCGGCGATGCGCGCCATCGCCTCGGTCTCCTCCGGCAGGACGGGTGGCGCGGTCTGCCCCGTGGCCGCCTTGCGAATCATCGCTGCGGACCAATTCGAGAGGAAATCGAATGCCAGGTTCCAGGATGCCTCGCCGCCGGGCCTGCCGAGGCGTTCCGCAAGACGGTGGAGTGCCGCCGGATCAATGTCCGGAGCCGTGGCAACCAGGCCGATCATCTCGCGATAAAGGGCGAGACCGTCTTTCTCGGCCAGCAGCAGCGCGCGGCCTGGACTGCCATCTGACAGGCGCGCCAGCGAGTCCCTCTCTTCCGCCGCCAGATCCGGCAGAAACCGTTCAAGCAACAGCTCCACCTGCTCATTCAAAAGCGGGGAAAGGGGGAGCTTTCTGCAACGGGATCTGATGGTAGCCAGCAAGGAGGACGGTACCGCGGAGATGAGCAATACAACCGCGCGACGAGGGGGCTCCTCGATCACCTTGAGAGCGGCGTTGGCCGCACTCGAATTCATCAGATCGGCGTCGTCGATGATGACGACCCGCCAGCCATCGTTGCCGGCGGTCCGGGCAAAGAAGGGCCTGATGCGGCGCACATCGTCGACGATGACTTCCTGGCGGCGCTTTCCCCGCTCACCCACCGTGAGCTCGATGCCGAGGACATCGCCGTGTGACCGTGCCGAGATCCAGGTGGCAGCGGGATCGCCGGCATTGAAGTCCAGGGTTGCCGGCGACTCTCCGAACAGATCTTCGCCTGGACCGCACAAGAGATGCCGGGCCAGGCGCCAGGCCAGTGTTGCCTTGCCGATACCCGCCTTGCCACCGATGATCCAGGCGCCCGCGATGCGTTCGTCCGCCACCAGACCTGCGAGCCGGCGCTCGGCCTTATCATGTCCGATGAGTTCCTCGTTCGCCCAGGGAGCTGGAACCGGGAGTTCCGGGAAGTCCGGATGTTTGCGGATGTCAACCGGATCGTCCTTCACGGCAGCTGACGGCAGAACACGCCCGACGCCCCTCCTCCGTCGACCTGCTGACCGCTCGTCATGGAATTGGCCATCTTCGCGACACCTCTGATCCAAGACGCCGGGCCACGTCATCCTCGCTGCCTGAGGCATCCACGACCTTGATGCGATCGGTCTCCTTGCTGGCAATGGTGAGGAATGCGGCGCGCAAGCGTTCGTGGAAAGCCTCCCCCATACGCTCGTAGCGGTTGGTGGTCCCGCGGATTTCGGCTCTGGCAAGTCCCATGCCGACCGGAAGATCGAGCAAGAACGTGAGATCCGGCCGCACCATGCTGCCAATGGCGAGATGACTGATGTCGTCAACGAATTCGAGGCCCGCACCCTGCACTACCCCCTGGTAGGCCCGTGTTGAGTCGGAAAATCGATCGCTGATCACCCAGCGACCCTCTGCAAGGGCCGGACAGATTGTTCTGAGGACATGCTCGCGCCGGGCTGCAACATGAAGGAGAACTTCGGTTCCCGGATCCCACCGGTCCGTGGCTCCTGCAACGACCAGTTCCCGGATTGCCTCGGCGCCCGGTGCTCCACCAGGCTCACGCGTGACCACAACGTCGACGTCATATGTACCGGCGATCCAAGATGCCAGACGCCGGGCCTGGGTTGACTTGCCGGCCCCCTCTCCGCCTTCAAGGGTGATCAGCCTGCCCTGTCTCAAAGCGCGCCCGCATCGCCGAAAATCAGATAGCCGAGAACCGTCGCCATCCTCAGCAACAAGGAAGGTTTCCCGACATCACGGCCAGCCAGCAGAGGTTGCTCGACGGTGCTCACACCTGGAGCCTCGATCACCAGTCGGGCAATCTCCTGACCTTCTTCGATCGGCGCCGGAACCGGTCCTTCGTAGACGATGCGAACAGCGAGCGAGTCCCGGGTTGCTCGAGGCAGGGTGACAACCAGATCGTCCGCCAGAACAAGCGGCACCGTATCAGACTCGCCAAGCCAGACCCTTGCCGTGCCCACTTCGTCACCGGTACCCAGGAGATGGTAGGCGTCATACTCCCTGAATCCCCATTCTATGATCGCCTGGGATTCCCGGGCCCGGGCCGTGGCACTCTCGAACCCGTTGACGGCGAGGATCAATCGACGGTCTCCCCGTGTTGCGGAAGCCGTGAGGCCGTATCCTGCCGCACGGGTGTAGCCGGTCTTGAGGCCGTCAGCGCCAACTCCACTGTAGAGCAGAGGATTCCGGTTCGTCTGATGGATGCTGTTGTAGGTGAATTCCGTCTCGGCATAGTAATGATAATATTGCGGAAAATCCCTTATCGTTCGGCTTGCGAGAAGGGCAAGATCGGTCACGGTCGTCACATGTCCCTCTTCGGGCCAACCCGAAGAATTGCGAAACGTGGTGCCGTTCATGCCGAGTTCCCGGGCGCGTTCAGTCATGAGTTCGCCGAATTCGCCTTCGGATCCGGACAGTCCCTCGGCGACCACGATCGATGCATCATTGCCTGACTGGACAACGATTCCCCGCAACAGGTCCTCGACCATCACGCTGTCGCCGACCTCGACGAACATTTTCGATCCACCCTTGCGCCAGGCCTTCTCGCTGACCGGCAGGGTATCCTCCAGAGTGAGTGTTCCCGACGCGAGCTTCTCGAACAGGAGATACACAGTCATCAGCTTGGTCATGGATGAGGGTTCGGTCGGTGCGTTGGCGTTCTTCTGATAGAGAATTGTGCCGGTCGTCTCGTCGACGAGGATGGCCTCACGCGCCGAAATCTCGAACGCCGCCAGTGGCGACGACAGACCGACAACGGCAACGAGACAAATCAGGATTCGCCAGATCATGGATAGCCTTCCGCTCAGCACTGCAACAGGGACACGTCCAAGCCGGTGTCGTCACCGAGGCGCGGTGCGAGGATACCGCTTCCCCCTGCCGCGCGTCGATACCACGAACATTACTGGCAACGCGGTGCGGCATTCCTGTGACAGGATTCCTCAAGTCGTCTCCTTGCAGCCCTGCCAGGCGACACTCGTGATGCTCATCAGGAGTTCAGGTGCCCACCGCAAGCACCGGTCGGACATTCGGCGGCGGGCACAAGCGACCCCTGCAAGATCGGCAGCGAATGATCCTGCACATTCATTGAAGTGACGAAGTTCGGCACTTGGGCAGGCACGTGCGCAAGGTGAACGACCTCAAGGTTCTTGTTGCTGGTCCTGCCCCGTCGTTCGACCGGACGGCTGGTGCCAGCCGCCTGGGCAGTTCTCGGGAATGGAGAATGTCCGGTGACATTGTGAAGAAGACCGCTAATCAGCGTATTGAACGGAGAATCCCGGACTCTTGCTCTTCCATGTCTGGCCGGGCCGCCAATTGAACCCACCTCGGGCATCGGGACGCTGGTACGGTCACATGGCGGTGACGACGATCGCATCGTGATAGCCGAGATTCACCACCTGCTCGAGAATGCGATCGGCCTGGCCGCGAGCGAGGAAGGGACCGACACGGACTCGGTAGAAGACCTGGTTGTCAATCACGGCGCGAATGACATGGATATCGCCGGTGCCGACGAGTGCGTTGCTCACCACGAAGGCGTTTGCCGCGTTTGTGAAGGCGCCTGCCTGGACGAACAGACCACCACCCGGATCCTCATGGATCAGATCGATGGCAGGTGCTGGCGCACCGTCTGTCCCCACTGGCTCGCGACCGAGCTCGGCCCAGGTCCTGCCACTTTCCTGGTCAACCACCTGAACCCTGACCCGGGCCGTCCCCTTCTCTTCGAAACCGAGCAGCTGGGCGCCTCGGCGCGACACATCGATGATACGCCCGGCAATGAAGGGACCGCGGTCATTGACCCTGAGGACAAGACTCTGTCCATTCTCCAGATTCGTGACCTTGACGTAGACGGGCATGGGCAGCGTCTTGTGAGCCGCCGTCAGTTCGTTCATGTCATAGATTTCACCGTTGGCGGTCAGCTGACCGTGGAAGGGTTCTCCATACCAGGATGCTATTCCCTCCTCGTCGTAGAAGGGATCCTCCGCAGGGTGGTACCAGACACCCTTGATTTCATAGGGTTGCCCGACCTTGTAGTGCCCCCGTGCCTCCTGACCGCCGGACTTCATGACCGTGGCGGCAAAGTCGATCTCGGCACAGGCCGCCAGGAAAAGGGCAAGAAGCGCGATGCCAGCCCAGCGCCCGGGCGTCATGACTGTCGGGAAAGCGCATCCGCGATGGCGGTCACCGACATCGCGAAGTAGTCGGATCGGTTCCATTTGAGAATGGCCCGGTAGTTGTCGAACACAAGGAAGGCAGGTCCATCGGTGCCGGAGGGCGAGACGAGCGATGCTGCGGCGTCCAGCGGAAGGACGGGAGTCTCACCCTGCCACGTCACGCCCCGAGAAAGCCACGTTTCAAGGGGCGCGACGTCGTCACGCGTGAAGTCGAATCCTGACGGCACGGTAACCGCACCACCCCACGGCATGCCTCGCTGCCATCCCGCACGCGCCAGGTAGTTGGCAATCGAAGCAAAGACATCCCCCCGGTTCCGCCAGATGTCACGACGCCGATCGAGGTCCCAGTCCACTGCGAACCGGTTGAAACTCGATGGCATGAACTGGCTCTGACCCATGGCGCCCGCCCAAGATCCCGTCATGTCGGTGCGGGCGATATGTCCCTCCTCGAGAATCGTCAGGGCATGGAGGAGTTCATTGCGGAAAAAGGTACTGCGCCGGCCATCGAAGGCGAGGGTCGCCACAGCGGCAATCACGTCAAAACCGCCGGTATAGCTCCCGAACCTCGTTTCAACGGCCCAGATGGCGACGATGTACTCGGCGTCGAATCCGTAGTGGGCGGCGATCGCCTCCAGAAGCGGACGGTGTTCGGCGTACTTTTCCGCCGCCCTCGCGATCAGGGACTCCGGCACCCGGCTTTCCATGTATTCGTCGAAGGTCAACACGCCTTCGGGCTGGCGGCGATCGAGCTCGATCACCCGCGCATCAGGCTCCAGTTCGGAAAGTGCCGCATCAAGGGTCTGCTGACTGATCCCGGCGGTTGAAGCCTCCGCGCGCACTCCGGCGAGAAACTCCTCCCACCCGGAAGCCCGGACTGAAGGCATGAAAAGCAGCAAGAGGGTGCTGCAGGCGAGCACCGCCACCGGCAGTCGTAGTGAATCAGGCAACACCGCGCCGCTCCTCCCGTGGCGGACGACCGAACAGTTCGCGATAGCGGTGACTGAAATGCGAGGCTGACACAAATCCCGCGGAAAGGGCGATCGACAGGATCGAAGTCGATCCCTGCAGCAACATCAGGCGGGCATGATGCAGTCGAAGCTCCCGGTAGTAGCGTGAAGGGGATCGCCCCAGGTGTCTGGTGAACAGGCGTTCCAGTTGCCGGGTCGAAAGGCTCACGCTTCTGGCGATGTCGGGAATCGTCAGCGGCTCTTCGAGATTGCGTTCCATGACATCGATAGCGGCCAGAACCTTCGCATCACTGACCCCGGTGCGTGAATGGAGCGCCATCCGCTGCCGGTCATCGGATTGCCGGATCCTCTCGTGAATGAACTGTTCGGAAACCCGGCCGGCCAGTTCGACGCCGTGATCGAGCATGATGAGATGAAGCATGAGATCGAGCGAGGCCGTTCCGCCCGAGCATGTGATCCTGTTGCGGTCGATCTCGAACAGGTCGTCAGTCACCTCGATGTCCGGATAGAGTTCGGTAAAGCTCTCGTGATCTTCCCAGTGAATGGTGCAGCGATGCCCCCGGATCAGGCCGGCGCGGGCAAGAATGTGCGTCCCTGTACACAGGCTTCCCATGACGGTGCCCTGGCGCGCCAGCTTGCGCAGCCAGGCCATGACTGACCTGTCAGCGAACTTCTGGGCATCGATTCCCGAACAGACGAACAATGTCTCGCAGGCGGAAACGTCGCTCATCGCATGATGGGGCACGACCTCCATGCCGTTGCTGGCCTTGACCGGCCGGCCGTCGCGCGAGATGAACGTCCAGCGGTAATGGGTGGCGCCACTCATGCGGTTGGCCGAACGCAACGGCTCGACGGCGGCAGCGAAAGCCATCATCGAAAAATCCGGGATCAGGAGAAAGGCGAAGGACTTCACAACCACTGTCCCCGATGCCTGCCAAGCATACCAGGGGGTGTGCGCGCCGGGGAGCAGGTTGTCAATCCCGGCACTCAGGCCTCCCCTGCCGAGTCGAGACGGACGTAGGCCGGCGATGTTCGGCCGCCACGGACTTCGCCGAAATAGACCGTCATGTGCGGATAGGGAATCTCGATACCGGCCTCGTCGAATCCCAGTTTGAGGCGTCTGAGGTACTCGCGGCGTACGCCCCACTGATACCCGGCAAGAGTGCGGATCCGGAACCTCAGGGTCACCGACGAATCACCCAGATCATTGACACCCAGCACCTCGAGGTCTCCGGCAAGACGTTCGTTCAGTGTGTCATCGCTGCGTGCTTCCTCGTCGATCCGCCGCACCACATCGATCACCTTGTCCGTGTTCTCCTGGTAGGCGACACCGATGTCGATCACCGCGTAGCCGAAGTCCCGCATCATGTTGGTGACAGACGAGATGTCCCCGAAGGGAATGGTATGTACGTAGCCACTCAGGTCGCGCAACTGCACCGTGCGCACGGACACGCTCTCGACTCCGCCCATCTTGCCGCCGGCCTCGATCCAGTCACCCACCGTGAACTGGTTCTCGAACAGGATGAACGTGCCAGTGATAATGTCCTTGATGAGGGACTGGGCGCCAAATCCGATGGCGAGCCCGACCACGCCGGCACCTGCGAGCAATGGAGTGATGTCGAGTCCGAGCTCTCCGAGAATCGTCATGACGGCCACGCTGCCAATCACCACGACAAGAATGTTCCTCGCCAGTGGGAGAAGGGTGAGGACTCGCGGGTTGGTCCCTTCCCCGTGACTGCGCCTGAGCTGGTTGGCGATGACACCGTCGCCGACTTCCCAGGCCAGCACGGCGATCACCACAATCACGATGATCGCTATCAGCCTCCCCAGGAGATCGAGCCCCTCGGACGACAGGAAAATGTGCGTCGCCTCGACTCCCCAACTCTCCAGCGCGGCGATGATGGCGACCGTCCAGATCACCACATTGGTAAGGGCGCCTACAAGATAGAGATAGCGATTGCTGCGCCGCTCGAGATCCGGAAATCTCTCCCGCAGGTCAGCACCAATGCGAAAGAGCCTCGACAGGGTTCGCCGCGCCAGGGTGCTGGCCAATGCTCCGGCCAGTCCGGCAAGAAACGTGAAGGCAAGGCCATGGAGGATGAACATCGTGCCCGAGCGTGCCTCGAAGACCCACACGGTGAAGGTGATGGCAACCGCAAGAACGGCCACGACATGCCAGACATCACCGAGGCGAGAACGCATGAAGTGCGTCCGGCCATCCGCACCACCGCCGATCCAGGCAGCAACGCCAGCCCGGTTCTGCAGGATGACGACAATCGCCATGATGGCGAGGACCAGCCCGACGACACGCACCAGAGAGTCGACGCTCGCTACGGGTGCACCCATCGTCAGCAACAGGTCCGTGGCCAGGAATCCCGCGAGTCCAACTCCCCAGAAGCGGTTGAACCAGACCACCAGGTAGGCCGCCTCGCGATCGGCAATCGGGAGCAGCCGGATGGTCGGGCGCAGCGGTGACAGGATGACGCGGACCAGAACGACGGCAATGGCGTAGAGTCCGGTGATCGTGGCTGCCGTGAAGACGACGGCCATGGCGACGGCGTCAGGCGTCAGAACGAAGGTGGCAAGCCAGGTCACAAGGAGGAAGCCCATGACCGGCGCAATTTCAAGCAGAAATCGGGACCCGGCATCGATCAGCCGCTCCATCACGCTTCCGCCCTCGTCCTCCTGCAACCTCTTCCGCGGAGCAGTTGTGAAACCGAGGAATGCCAGCCAGGCGAGGATGCCAGCGGCAAGGGCGAGTCCGGCCTGGCCCGCGATCCGGAAGAGGCTGGATCCGAAATCCTGACGCGACACGCTATCGATGATCCAGCCCGTCAACTGTCTGCCATCATCTAGATTCGCCAGGAGGTCCTTCAGTCTCTGATCGAGTCCGGAGATACCGGAGCCGTTCTCCTGTCCAGGGGCTTCGTCTCCGGTCGATGTCAGTGCATTGAGTCTGTCGATCAGTTGCTGGCGCTTGACGGGATCCTCGAGAATGGACACGAGTTCGGGGATGGTGTCGACAGTCTCCTGTGCGGCAGCAGGCGCAAGAGGCAATGCGATCATCCACAGTGCGAACAGTCCCGGAAGCGGGAGATGGCGCAACACGGTCAGCATGAACTGGCATCCCGGATACTGGGTCGGTTGAGTGTAGCGATGCCGGGATGGCAATCCAGTCGCCAGGAGAATCCCGCACAATGAGCGGTGGACTGCTCTGGTGCCATCGTGCGGAACGCACTCCATCGGCCTTGGAACAGCGCCCGGTCTCGGCCCTCCCGGCGTGATCCGGCCGTTCGACATTTCGCCGTGACCGGGGCAGCGCGATTCGACCTTTCCCCGCGCTTGAGCGAAGGCCCCCCTGCCGATACAGTCCGCACCGCGAGTGAAGACAGTCCGATCGGGAATCATCCATGGCCGAAGTCATCGCCGACTGGCAACGCGCTAACAGCGAACACCTTTCCACCTACAAGCGGGTCATGCGCCTGACCGTGGCGTCGACGGTGTCATGTGCCGTTATTCTCGTGCTGCTTGCCGTTTTCCTGCTTTGAAAATCATTTCCGGGGGGCAGACGGGCGCCGACCGGGCGGCACTCGATGCCGCACTGTCCAGTGGTGAGCCGGTCGGCGGGTGGTGTCCCAGGGGCCGAATGGCTGAAGACGGCGCCATAGACGACCGCTACCCACTGACCGAGACCTCCCGGCGTGACTATACCCAGCGCACGCGCTTCAACGTGCGCGATTCCGACGCCACGCTCATCGTGGCGCGTCGGCCGTTGACAGGAGGTACCGCGCTCACCGAAAGGCTGGCACTGGCATCCGGCAAACCCTGCCTCGTGGTGCATCCAGACGAGACCCCGGATGCCATCGCCGTCTGCCGGAGCTGGATGGAGCGGCATGGGGTGCAGACTCTCAATGTCGCCGGTCCGCGCCACAGCACCAACGCCTCAGCCTACTCCGACACCAGACGCATCATGGATGCCCTGCTCACCTTCTACTCCTCATCGTGCAGCAGCCGCAGGTAGGTCTCCATGCGGCCTGCCGGAATAGCCCCGGACCGGACCGCCACACGCACGGCGCATCCCGGTTCGTGGTCGTGAGTGCAGTCACGGAACCGGCAGCGATGGCCGGTCTCATCGATGTCGGGGAACAGCGCGGAGAGTTCTTCGCGGGTGATGCCGGCAAGGCCCAGGGAACGGATTCCCGGAGTATCGATGAGGGATGTGCCGCCACCGAGGTCATAAAGCGATGAACGGGCGGTGGTGTGCCTCCCCTGCCGCCGCCGACCGCCGAGACCTCCGACGCGGGCGCTCCGCGAGCCGGTCAGCGCGTTGACAAGGGAGGACTTTCCGACACCGCTCGGCCCGGTCAGGACAACGGTCTGTCCCTCGATGCAACAGACCAGCCGGTCGAGTCCCTCCCCGGTCGCCGCAGAAGCCTCAACAATCGTCAGTCCCGCCCTGCGGTATTCGGCAAGATCCGGACGAGGCCTCTCGAGGTCGATCTTGTTGAGCACGACGATGACCCCGACACCACCTCTGGCGGCGATCACCGTGTAGCGGTCGATGATACGCGGATGGAACGGCGGATTGGCCACCGAGACGACGACGAGGGCGTGATCGACGTTGGCTGCGAGAACGTGTTCCGTGGCACTCCCGGAAGATCGCCTGCTGGCATCACGTCGCCAGCGAGCCAGCACCCCGCGTCTCTCAAGGACCGAGTCGATCCTCGGCGGTCTGGTTCCCGTCGTGACGAGCACCCGGTCGCCCACCACCGGATAGGGATTGATGCCCGGGCGTGGAGCGCAGCGTACCGGGCCACCATCCAGTTCCACGGTCACGAGTATGCCGTGCACCTCGATGACACGACAGATGCTGCCATTCCCCGTTGTCGACTTGGCAGGTCCTGTCACCGTGTCAGCGGCCTGTACCTGATCCGGCGGGGATCGTGCGCTCCCAGTCGCCTGATCCTGTCCTCTTCGTAGGCTTCGTAGTTGCCCTCGAACCACTCGACGTGGCTGTCACCCTCGAAGGCGACGATGTGGGTGGCAAGGCGGTCGAGGAACCAGCGGTCATGACTGATGATCACGATACATCCGGCAAAGCCCATCAAGGCCTCCTCGAGGGCCCTCAGGGTATCGACATCGAGATCGTTGGACGGTTCGTCAAGAAAGAGGACATTGGCTCCGGACTTCAGCATGGTAGCGAGGTGCACGCGATTGCGTTCACCTCCCGACAGTTCGCCGACCTTCTTCTGCTGGTCGGGACCGCGAAATCCGAATGCACCCACATAGGCGCGGCTCGACACCTCCATTGCGCCCATGGGCAGTGTCTCGGCGCCGCCTGTGATCTGCTCCCACACTGTCGCTCCGGGATCGAGGTCATCACGGTCCTGGTCAACGTAGCCGGTGACCACCGTGTCGCCGATGGCGATGGATCCCCCATCCGGCGTGTCGCGAGCGGTCAGCATCTTCACGAGTGTCGTCTTGCCGGCGCCATTGGCGCCTATGACGCCAACGATTCCGGCTCGGGGCAGGGTGAATTCGAGGCCCTCCATGAGCAACCGGTCACCGAAGGCCTTCGACAGTCCCTCGACACGGATCACCAGATCGCCGAGGCGAGGTCCCGGCGGGATGGCGATGCGACCACGTGCCGGTCCTTCCGCCCGGTTGCGGCTCTCGGCAAGAAGGTCCTCATAGGCGCCCAGGCGCGCCCGCCCCTTCGTGCGTCTTGCCCCGGGTGACGAGCGAACCCACTCCAGCTCACGCGCAAGCGCCTTCCGCCGTGCCTCCTCTTCCCTGCCCTGCCTTCGCAGCCGTTCCTGCTTGCTCTCCAGCCATCTCGAGTAGTTCCCTTCGAAGGGAATGCCTTCACCGCGATCGAGTTCAAGAATCCAACCGGCCACGTTTTCCAGGAAATAGCGATCATGCGTCACCGCCACGACGGTTCCCTCATATGCAGCGAGATGGCGTTCCAGCCATGCCACACATTCGGCATCGAGGTGGTTGGTCGGCTCGTCAAGGAGAAGAAGGTCGGGTTTCCGCAGGAGCAGGCGGCACAGCGCCACCCGCCGCTTCTCGCCCCCTGAGAGATGCCCGACATTGGCATCGCCCGGCGGCAGGCGCAGCGCATTCATGGCGATCTCCAGCGTGCGTTCAAGGTCCCAGCCGCCTACGGCATCAATCTGTTGCTGAATCTCGCCCTGTTCCTCGATCAGCGCATTCATCTCGTTGTCGTCAAGGGGTTCGGCGAAGCGCGCGGATACCTCGTTGAAACGCTCCAGCAGGACCTTCGTTTCCGCCATCGCCTCCATGACATTGCCCATGACGTCCTTCGAGGGGTCGAGCTCCGGTTCCTGGGGCAGATACCCAACCGTTGCCTGGGCAGCCGCCCAGGCCTCGCCATCGAAGTCCGGTTCTGCACCGGCCATGATTCTCAGCAGCGTGGATTTGCCGGCGCCATTGGGCCCGAGTACGCCGATCTTGGCGCCAGGCAGGAATGAGAGCCAGATGTTCCGCAGAACGGTTCTGCCTCCAGGCCAGGTCTTGGTAAGACCCTTCATGACATAGACAAACTGGTAGGACACGGTCGGCGGCCTTCTGTACCTGATACTGCGTCATGTTAGCACGACACGGACATCGCAAGACGCGTGGGCACCCCGTGGATTTTGGCCAACGGCGTGCGCGATGCCTTATGCTTGTCACATGAAGTCCCTTTGCCGCACATGCGGCCATCGGCTGCAATCCGGTTTCGAGACTTGCGATGCCTGCGGGTCACGACGCATCGTGCGCCATCGGGAGCTTGATGACCTTGCCATCGCCCATCTCGATTGCGACGCCTTCTATGCGACTATCGAGAAACGGGATCGGCCGGAACTTGCCGATTTACCGGTGATCGTTGGCGGCCGCCATCGCGGGGTAGTTGCCGCCTGCTGCTACATTGCCCGGTCCTTCGGCGTGCGCTCGGCCATGCCGATGTTCCGAGCTCTGAAGCTGTGTCCCGAGGCCCATGTAATTGCCCCGGAGATGAGAAAGTACGTCGCGACGGGAAAAGAAGTCCGCACCATGATGCAGAACGTTACGCCGCTGGTTGAGACACTCTCCATCGACGAGGCGTTCATGGATCTCTCCGGAACCGGGGCCCTGCACGGTGGTTCGCCCGCCCAGACGCTTGCCCGCCTGGCCAACCAGATTGAACAGGAACTGGGCATCACGGTCTCCATCGGACTGAGTTATAACAAGTTTCTTGCCAAGATCGCCTCCGATCTCGACAAGCCTCGTGGGTTTGCGATCATCGGTCGTGGTGAGGCACGACGCTTTCTTGCCGACAAACCCGTCAGCCTTCTCTGGGGCGTGGGCGATGCAACCCGCCGCCGCCTGGCCCGCGACGGCATCACCCTGATCGGCGATCTTGCCCGCATCGATGAAGCGGAACTGGTCTTACGCTACGGCAAGATTGGTCACCGATTCTTCCAGTTCAGCCGGGGTGAAGATGATCGAACGGTGGAACCGGAAGGAGAGACCCGGAGTATCTCTTCAGAGACCACCCTCCATGACGACACGGCGGAGTTTGCGATATTGCGCAGGGTACTCTGGCAGCTCTCGGAGAACGTCGCCGAACGCATGAAGAAGGCCGGCTTGGCCGCAAGGGGTGTCGCGCTCAAGCTGAAGACTTCGAACTTCCGGATCATCACCCGCACCCGCCACCTGCAACATCCCACCCGGTCGGCCGAGGAGATCTTTCTCGTCGGCGAGGGACTGCTGGCCCGTGAAACCGATGGCCGGACCTTCCGCCTGATCGGCATCGGCGTTCACGACTTCGTCGAGTCCGGAGACACCGCGTTTGGCGACCTCTTCGATCACGCGCGAAAGCAGTCGAACGCACGGGTCGACGAGGCGCTCGATGCCGTCCGCGAAAGATTCGGGAAGGACTCCCTCGTCAGGGGCCGCGCCTTCGGCGACCCTTCGGAGCGATAAGCAATCAGGGCGCCAGGCGCAGCACCTGGCGCCCTGATGCAGGATGGAGCGGAGGCGTCAGGCCGCCTGGCGCGGGTTCTCGATCTGGCGCGGGTCCTGGCCCGTCGCGATCTTGATCGTCCGCGGCTTCAGAGCCTCCGGCACCTCGCGTACGAGGTCGATGTGAAGCAGTCCGTTCTCCAGTGCCGCTGCGGACACATGGACATGGTCTGCCAGCTGGAAGGCGCGCTTGAAGCTCCGGCCCGCGATGCCGCGATAGAGATAAGTGCGCTCCTTGTCGCCATTGGCGTTGACCGAGCCGGAAACCGTCACGGTCCCGTCCTTGACCTCGATCGTGAGGTCATCCTCGCCGAAGCCGGCGACGGCCATGGTGATACGGTAGTCGTTGTCGCCCTTTTTCTCGATGTTGTAGGGCGGATACCCGTCTTCGCCTGTGCGGGAACTGGCTTCGAGCAGATTCATCATGCGGTCGAAGCCGACGGTCGAACGAAACAGGGGAGAAAAATCGAAGCGTGTCATCGTACATATCCTCCGGTTGAGCGGTATGTGTAGACGGTCCCCCCGAAGGCAGGACCCCTTTTGCTTCCGTCTGGTCTTCCGTCAAGAGGCAAGGGACGGTCGCACCCGGTGATATGGGGTGAAAACGGGCGCATTCAAGGCTTCAGCGACGGTCAGGCATCCATCTCGGATCCTGTCACGGCAGGCTGTCTGCATGGCTGGCTGTCTGCTACCAATGGCGGCGGACAGTGCTGGAGATGGCAGGCATGCCGGAAACCCTCGACCTGCTCGCCCTGGGTGGCGATGGCATCGGGCCTGAAGTGACCGGCTGCGCGCTCAAGGTTGTCGAGAAGGCGTGCGACAGCGACACTCGCGTCGACATCACCGAGGATCTCCTGCACGGCGCCTGCTACGATGAAGCAGGGACCTTCCTCAAGGAGACAACTCTCGATCACGCCAGAAGGGCTGACGCCGTTCTCGTCGGTGCCACCGGGGGTCCGCGATGGGATCACATCCGCCCTGCCGGTGAGGCGGCCATGTCGGACGGCCTCATGCAGCTGCGCATGGAACTCGACACCTTTGCCGGCCTGCGCCCGGCGCGTGCGATTGCCTGTCTCGAACCCCTGACTCCCTATCGGCCAGGCCTGACGGACGGTGCCGATGTGCTGGTGCTGCGTGAAATGACCGGTGGCAACTTCTTTTCGGCGGAGAGGGGGGTCGACCGGTCGCCGCAGGCCCCTCGGCGGGGATACGATCTCGGTGTCTATGACGAGCATCAGGTCGCCCGCTTCGCCCATGTCGGCTTCCGTCTTGCCGAAAGACGGCGCCGGCATCTTGTTTCGGCCGACAAGTCCAACGTCATGGAAATGCACGTGCTGTGGCGCGAGGTGGTCTCGGAGGTCGCCCTGGACTATCCCGGAGTCACCCTGGAACACCTCTACGCTGACAACGCAAGCTATCAGCTCGCCCGTGATCCGGGCCGGTTTGACGTCATCATGGCCGACAACCTCTTCGGTGACATGCTGAGCGACCAGGCCGGCGTCATTGTCGCCGGTCTCGGAATGCTGCCTTCCGCCTGCCTGACCGGATTTCCCGATGACGCCACGCGGGTCCGCGGTATCTTCGAACCGGTCCACGGATCGGCCCCGGACATTGCCGGCGAGGGAATAGCCAATCCCGTCGGTGCCATACTGTCGGTCGCCATGATGTTCGACTACGCCTTCGGCCGTGCGGACATCGCGAGGGCCGTCGAAGGCGCCGTGACCACCGCTCTCGAGGCGGGCGCCCGGACACGGGATCTCGGAGGCAGGCTTTCAAGCGCCGCCATGACCGACGCCATTATCGCAGAGCTCGAGGCCTGATGGAGAAGCAGTCCATGACGAACCGGATGACATGCGGTGAAGCGACGATCCGACTCCTCGGACACTACGGCGTCCGGGAGGTCTTCGGCATTCCCGGTGTCCATACTCTCGACTTCTGTCGGGGTCTCGATACCGGTGAGGTCCGGCACGTGCAGTCGCGCAATGAACAGGGGGCGGGGTTTATGGCCGAGGGGTATGCCCGGGCCACCGGCAAGCCGGGAGTCGCACTGGTCATCTCCGGGCCCGGTGTGACGAATGCCGCCACCGCTGTCGGCCAGGCCTGGGCCGATTCACTGCCCCTTCTCCTGCTCTCGGCGGAGGCATCGAGCGAGACCATCGGCAAGGGCTGGGGTGTGCTCCACGAGATCACCGAACAAAGGGACGTCACGCGGCCCCTGACGGCTCTCAGCGCCACGGCACACCGGCCGCAGGATGTTCCCGAACTGATGGCCCAGGCCTTCTCCATCTTCGCCGGCAAGAGACCCCGGCCGGTCCATCTGTCGATCCCGATCGATGTTCTCGGTCAGGAGGTCGGCGATGACTGGCAACCGGTGCCCCTGCCCTCAAGACCCGGGCCAGCCGCAGGCCTGGTGGAAGATGCAGCGGCAATGCTGCGTGCCGCCACACGACCCGTCATCATGGTCGGGGGCGGAGCGGCGGAAGCGGGGCCAGGACTCACCCGGATCGCTGAATCTCTCGGCGCGGCAGTCATCGCCAGCACCGCCGGCAAGGGAATCGTTCCGGATGACCATCCCTTGAGTCTCTCTGGCAGCACGGTCCGCGAGGAAGTCCGCCGATTCCTCGGGCAGGCCGACACCATCCTTGCGGTCGGCACGGAACTCTCCGAGACCGACAGTTTTGTCGAACGTCTCGACATCAATGGCCGTCTCGTCAGGGTCGACATCGATCCAGGCAAGATGAACGATCTCTATCCAGCGGATCTTGCCATCATTTCCGACGCCGCCCCCGTGATCGAACGTCTGGCCTCCCTGCTCGAAGGCCATGATGGCGCCTCCGTGCGCCGCAGCACCGAGAGTTCCGTCAGGCATATCCGGTCCACGATGATGGCCAACCTGACCGCGTCCGAGCAGCAGCATGTCAGACTCCTGGAATGTCTGCGGTCCGCGACGCCGCGTGACACGGTGTTCGCCGGCGATGCCTGCCAGCTGGTCTACACCGGGGCATTTGCCTTTCCGGTTTTCGCACCCCGCCAGTGGTTCTACCCTGCCGGATACTGTGCCCTTGGCTGTGCGCTTCCCAACGCCATCGGCGCCATGCGCGCACCCGGTGAGCGACCTGTCGTCGCCATGGCCGGTGATGGCGGCTTCATGTTCACCATGCCCGAACTCATGGTTGCCAGTGATCTCGGGCTGGCATTGCCCGTGATCATCTGGGAGAACGGCGGCCTCAAGCAGATCCAGGATGATCTCGACGGCCGCGGCATCCACCGGGTAGGAGTGGAGGGAAGCAATCCGGACTTCCTGATGCTCGCCCGCGCCTGTCGCGCCCATGCCGTACGTCCGGACAGTCTTGACGGCTTTGCGGATGCCGTCACCCGGGCTCTGGGAGCATCGAGGCCGACCATCATTGCTGTCGAGGAGGGAGCCTCCTGGCTCATGGCGAATGACACCTGAGATGACAATTGCATTTCGGTCGGCGGAAGATCTTGCCGGCATGATCCGGCGCCGGGAAATCGGTGCGGTAGAACTTCTGGAGCTCTACTTCGGACGAATCGATACCCTGGATGCGACTATCAATGCCGTGATCTGGCAGGATCGCGAGGGGGCGTTGGAAACAGCGAGGGCCGCGGATTCACGAACCGTCACCGGTGATGACTTGCCGCCACTACACGGCGTGCCCATGACGATCAAGGAGAGCTTTGACGTCGCCGGTGCTCCCACCACGTGGGGAGATCCGGCCTTTCGGGACAACGTTGCCAGACATGACTGCGTTGCCGTGGAGCGCCTGAAACGCGCCGGCGTGACTCTCTTTGGCAAGACGAATGTCCCGCTCAATCTTGCCGACTGGCAGAGTTTCAACGACATCTACGGAATCACCTCGAACCCCTGGGATACCGGACGGACGCCCGGAGGATCCTCGGGTGGCTCTGCCGCCGCCCTGGCTGCCGGACTGACGGGCATCGAAACCGGCAGCGACATCGGTGCGTCGATACGCAATCCGGCCCACTACTGTGGTGTTTTCGGTCACAAGCCGAGTTTCGGAATCTGCCCGCCCCGGGGGCAAGCCCTGCCCGGAGTCCTCACCGGAGCCGACATGGCCGTGATCGGACCTCTGGCGCGTTCAGCGGGCGACCTCGAGGTGGCGCTGAACGTCCTGGCAGGGCCGGATGTGCTCGATGCCGCCGGCTGGCGACTCGAACTTCCCGCCCGCCGCGCCCGCAAACTGGCAGACCTGCGCGTCGCCGTGATGCTCGAAAGCGGATTGTCCGAGGTGGACGGACCCTACCTCGACATGCTGCAGGACCTGGTGGATGGCATTGCCCGCACGGGAGCCACTCTCAGCGATGCGGCGCGGCCCGACATCGACATGCGCGATGCCCACGAAACCTACATTCAGCTGCTTCGCGCCGCCACCAGCGCCCGGTTGCCGCAGGACAGGCTGGAGGATTTCCAGGCAGCGCGCGCGCGGCTTGACCCCGGTGATGCCAGCTACTTTGCCTTGATGACCCGCGGCAACACCATGACCCATCGCGAGTGGATGGCGCTCAATGAACGGCGTGAACATATCCGGTGGGCCTGGCACCGGTTCTTCGATGATTGGGACATTCTGATCTCGCCCGTCGCTGCTTCCACGGCCTTCCCTCATGATCACTCCGGCGAGCGGCATGATCGCACGATTCCGGTGAACGGCCACGAGGCCCCGACCACCGACCAGATGTTCTGGGCCGGATTTGGCCTCATGGCCCTGCTTCCGGGAACCGTGGCCCCGGCCGGCATCAGTCGCGACGGCTTGCCGGGAGGGATCCAGATCACCGGGCCGTGGCTGGGAGATCTCACGACAATCGAGGCGGCCCGCCTGATCGAGCGCGAGTTCGGCGGTTTCCAGCCGCCTTCCGGATTCTGATCCCCCAACCTGATGTCCCGGATAATGGAGAAAGCTCGTGTCCGATGACCTGCGACTTCTGGTTCTGGCCGAAGACCCGGACGTTGTCGTGTCCGCCATCGAATCCCGGTTCTCCGGTCTGCAGATGACCACGGTGGCGGACTTTGACATGCTTGGGGAGGCCATCGCGAGCGACCCCCATGTCGCCTACACCGAGCGATTCAAGCCTGGACCCTTCCCGCGCGACATCCTGTTCAGCCAGCCGTCCCTCAGGTTCGTTCATGCTTCGGGTGTTGGCGTCAATCACCTTGTTCCCTGGGACCCGGCGCAGGTGGTCGTGTGCAACTCCGCCGGCGTTCAGGATGAGGCCATGGCCCAGTTCGCCATTGCCCGGCTGATCGCCATGACCTGCCACTTCTTCCGCTATCACGACCAGCAGAAGCAAAGGATCTGGAAGGGGCACGATGCGCTACGCTCGACGGGAGGAACGCTGACGGTCGTCGGTCTCGGCAGGATCGGAAAGGCGTGCGCGCGGATCGCGGGAGCACTGGGCATGACGGTCCATGGCGTCAAGGCCCGCGTGGAAGCCGTACCGGGAGTCTCACGCGTGGTGCGCCCCGAGGACATCAACGATGTTCTCTGCCTTTCGGATTACGTGATCATCGTCACACCGCTCACCGAAGCCACGCGGGGCCTCATCGGTGAAAAGGCCATCGCCGCGATGAAACCCGGAGTCATGATTCACAACATGTCGCGAGGCGGGGTGGTGGACGAGGCGGCACTTGTGGACGCTCTCGAGAGCGGCCATGTGAGGGCTGCGTCCCTGGATGTCTTCGAAACCGAACCGCTGCCTGCAACGAGCATTCTCTGGGAGATGGAGAATGTGCACATCACGCCGCACAACGGAATCATGATGACCTGGGAAGACTATATCCACGATGCCATCGAGGTGTTTCTGGCAAACCTCGACCGCTACATCAACGGTATCGCGCTGAAGAATGTCGTCGATCCCTCCAGGGGATACTGATCACGCCTGCAGCCAGGCCAGGGCAATGCGGCGGTAGAGTTCGACCGCCCTTTCGACATCGCTCACCATGACGTGTTCATCGGTCCTGCCACTCATGCCGAGGCGCCCCGGGCCGATGATGACCATGGGCAGGTCAAACGCAGGCGACAGGATAGTTGCGTCGGAATAGTAGGACGCGCCGCCAGGCTCAGCCGGTACTCCTCGTTCAGCCGAGACCACGTCAAGGCACAGGCGTGCAAAGGGATGATCGACTGCGGTCTCGACGGCCGGCTTGTGATCAAGGCGCTCGAGTTCGAGGTCATGGCCGACATGATCGAGAAGGTGCTTCTCGACCTCGTTGGCCACCATGCCCGGCAGCGTGCGGATGTCGATGTCGACTTCGCACCTGTCCGGGGTCAGATTCACCACCGTTCCGCCCTCGATGCGCCCCGCACTCACGGTCGGCAGACCAAGAAGGGGATGTGGGCAATTGTTGAAGTCGAGAGAACGCAGGTCGCACAGAACGTCCGCCATGCGTTCGATGGCACTGCCGCGGGATCCCTCCTCGGCCGACGGATGACCAGATGACCCACGGGCGGTCAGACGCAGCCACAGGGCGCCCTTTTCCGCCAGCAGCACCTCCATCGACGTCGGCTCGCTCACGAGCAGCGCTCCGGCACCTTCCAGAGCGCGGGACCGCGAGAGCTCGGCGGCGCCGAGACAGTTCGAGCTTTCCCCGGCGGTGAAGGCAAGAACAAGGTCACCTGCGAGCGCCGCCGGTCCGGCCGCAAGCGATTCCGCGGCGACAATCATCGCGGCCATGCCGCTCTTCATGTCGGCTGCACCGCGGCCATAAAGGACGCCATCGATGATTGCCGCGCCGAAGGGATCGTGGGTCCAGTCTTCGTTGCCAAGCGGAACGGTGTCGAAGTGGGCGGAGAACACGAGGGCCGGCCGCTCTCCCCTCCCCTGGAGCCGCGCCACGACATTGGCCCGGCCGGAGGTGAATTCGTCGAGAACGCTCTCGAGGCCTGCCTCCAAGAGGCGATCGTGAACAACCCGCGCCATGTCGATTTCGCGGCCAGGAGGGTCGCGGGTGTCCATCCTGACCAGCGCCTGCAGAAGTTCCGTCACGCTGGACCGTTCCATGATCGCCCCGTTCCGTCGTCCGGCGGGGCACTCTGCCACGACAGGCGCCACTGACAAGACTGAAACGGCGCGATACCATGAACCGATCGTCGCCAGGGGGAGCGCAGTCATGGCACGGGACAGCCGCTACGACATCCTCTTCGAACCCATTGCCATCGGACCGGTCACGGCTCCCAACAGGTTCTATCAGGTGCCCCACTGTTCGGGCATGGGATTTGCCCTGCCGCAGACTCTCAATGCCATGCGCGGGATCAAGGCCGAAGGAGGTTGGGGTGTCGTGTGCACCGAATACTGCTCCATCGATCCTTCGTCAGACGATTTCGGCCACCACTACTGCACCCTGTGGGATGACGACGATGTCAGCGTCCAGGCCGCCATGGTCGAGGCGGTACACCGGCACGGTTCGCTTGCCGGAGTCGAGTTGTGGCACGGCGGCTATTCCTCCAACAACGCTCTCACGCGGGTCATTCCGACAGCTCCGATGTCCATGCCGGTGTGGCATGGCTTCACGCAGACCAGGGCCATGGACAAGGCCGACATCCGGGAATTCCGCCGTCTGCACCGTCTGTCGGCCCTTCGAGCCCGGGAAGCGGGATTCGATCTGGTCTACGTTTATGCGGCGCACGGCTATCTTCCGGCCCAGTTCCTTTCGCCCGTCCAGAACCAGCGCTGCGATGAGTACGGAGGCAGCTTCGAGAATCGGGCACGGCTGATCCGCGAGCTGCTGGAAGAGACCCGGGAGGCTGTCGGAGACCGGTGCGGCGTCGTGCTGCGCTTTGCCGTCGACAACCTCGATACCGACATGGGCATCACGTGCGACGGCGAAGGACGTGATCTTGTCGAGTTCGTGGCCGAGCTTCCGGACCTCTGGGACGTCAACATCGCGAACTTTCCGGCCGACGCCCGCACCGCACGCTTCGCCGAAGAGGGTGCCCAGGAAGACTACATTGCCTTCGTCAAACAGGTGACCACCAAGCCGGTTGTGGCGGTGGGTCGCTATACCTCGCCGGACCGCATGGTGTCGGTCATCAACAAGGGACTCATGGACCTCATCGGCGCCGCCCGGCCATCCATCGCCGATCCCTTTCTCCCGGCCAAGATCCGTGACGGTCGCCTCGAAGACATCCGCGAATGCATCGGCTGCAACATCTGCATCCTCAGCAACGGCCTGGGCGTGCCGTTGAGATGCACGCAGAATCCGACCATGGGCGAGGAATGGCGACGGGGGTGGCATCCCGAGATCATTGCCGGAGCCTCGTCTGATGAGAAAGTGCTGGTGGTTGGCGCCGGACCTGCCGGACTTGAAGCGGCTCTCTCGGCCGGGCGCCGGGGGTACACGGTAGCGCTCGCCGAAGCCACCACCGAACTCGGAGGACGGGTAAGCCGGGAGGCGACCCTCGCAGGCCTTTCAACATGGTCGAGGGTCAGGGACTGGCGACTGGGCCAGATCGACAAACTGCCCAATGTGGAGATCTACCGGTCGAGCAGACTGAACGCCGAGCAGGTTCTGGAGTTTGGTTTCGGACACGTGTGTATCGCCACCGGCTCGACCTGGCGGCGCGACGGAAGGGGGCGCTCCAGCTTCTCGCCATTCGAGGGCCATGACCTCGATGGCGTCATCACGCCCGACGACGTCATGGAAGGAACGCCCATTGACGGCCCGGTGCTGGTCTATGACGACGATCACTTCTACATGGGCGGTGTCATCGCCGAGACGCTTGCCGGACGCGGTCTTGACGTTGTCGTCGCCACCAGCTCCGGAATCGTGTCGCCTCTGTGTACCCATACACTCGATCAGGGACGTATCGAGGCCCGCCTCATCGAGATTGGTGTCGTCACCCTGACATCGCGTCTGCTGCGTTCCTTCGATGGCAGCGAGGCGGTTCTTGCCCACGCTTCGGGATCGAAGGATGTCGCGATTCCCTGCAGGAGTATCGTCGTCGTCACGTCCCGCCAACCAGCGGATGACCTGTGGAAGGGGGTCATGGACCGTCAGGCGGAGCATGCCGGCGCCGGTCTGAAGAGCGTGCGCCGCATTGGAGACTGCGAGGCGCCGCAGACCATCGCCGCGGCGGTTCACGCCGGCCACTTCTATGCCAGGACGCTCGATACGGTGGATCACGTGAAGCGCGACCGGGTTCTGGTGGCGCCGGGCGGGGACGCTTCCTGATTGAACGCGCCGCAGGCGCCCTCCCCCAACCGCAGCGCGCTGTTCTCCGGAAACGGGGCAGCACTCGTCCTCGTGGTTGCCTGGGGCATGAACTTTCCCCTGATCGAGCAGTTGCTGGGTCACTGGGACATCCTCTCGACGACCCTGTCGCGCCAGATCATCGGAGCCACTCTCCTCGTCATGTTGCTGTGGATGCGCACGCGGCGCTTCCCGATCCATCGCGCGCTGCCCTGGCGGCGCATGACCATCCTCGGGTTCATGGGACCGTTCTGCGCGTCATTGTTGACCACGCTCGCCGTCTTCTCCGCCGGATCCGTTGCGGTTGCCATCGTCTATGCCATGGCGCCCCTGATTGCGGCCGTGGTTGCCCGTGTGTTCTTCGCCATTTCACCCGCCCGGGGCATCATCATCGGTATCGCCCTGGCGGTGACCGGCGGACTCATTGTCAAGGTTCACGAATTCTCGAATGCGAGCATGACGGGTGGCGAAGGGTTCATGTTTCTCGCCCTTGTGACCTGGACGTGGCATTCGATCGCCGCACAGAGGTGGCTCAAGGGATTCAGCCAGACGGAAATCGCCGCCTACACCATCCTGCCGGGAAGCCTCCTTCTCACAGTGGCTGTGTTCATCGCCTGGGCGTCCGGACTCGCGACCCTGCACGCGCCGCTGACCGAAACAACGATCACTCTCGCCGTCGCCATCGGTGTCGTGCCGATCGCCCTCGGCAACCTCATGTGGCACGTCGGGGTCAACAGGCTGGGCGTGACGCCCATGGCATTGTGGGGAAACCTGGTGCCGGTCGCCGCGATCGGTCTCGCTGCCTGGTTCGGCGCCATTCCGCAACCCGCACAGATCGCCGGCGGCCTCGTCATTCTGGCCGGTGTCGTCTACGCCCAGATCGCGTCACTCAGACAGCCTTGAGTGCGCTGCCCGGGAGTCGCCCAACCCGTGCGACGCGTCGACCCATGTTCGCCCGCAGACACCGACCCGTCGCCGGATGGCACGACATCGGCGCTGTCTTCAGAAATCGACACCACGGGAAAGTCGCTCCCGAGCGTTTCAATCACGCAGCATTCCGCCGCCCAGGCGCATGGCAAGCGCGTGCGTTCCACGTTCAGAAGGATTGTATCACCTGCCGGACGTCGATTGCGCGAGGTGTCCATCCGCCTTCCACACAGCGATGACTGCCGCCAGACCGACGCCGGGACAGATCAGCATGGTCCACCACGCCGCTGCCCAATCGCCGACCACCTCCGTCACCGCGGCCAGCAAAGGCGGGCCGAGCACGCTGCCAAGTGCGGCGCCCTGTGCCACGAAACCGCTCGCCGTGGCCACCTGCTTGTGACTGGGTGCGTGTGCAGCGCCACCTTCCAGGCAGGCGGCAGGCAAGAGACCCCCGGCAAGGGCGAATGCGAGAGCGAGCGGGATCTTGGCAGCATCGGCTGTGAAGGGCGCGAAGAGCGTTGCCGCGCATATGCCCATGACCACGTGGGCAAGGCCGATGAGCAGCCAGCGCTCGGCGCCGCGGTGCATGAGCGTTGCGCCGGCTACGGCGCCGAGCGCAGTCACGGAGACGATGAATGCAGTGAAGAGGGCGGCGCTGGCAAGCGAGCGCCCCTGGGTCTCGATGAGGAATGTCGGCAGCCATGTCATGACTGCCAGCCACTGGATCGAGAACAGCACGAAGCACACGCCGAACAGCCAGGGTCCCGGCCGCGACAGTGTCGTGCGTATGCCAGCATCGTCGCCGGCTGCGCCGATGCTCGACGGCGCCTGCCAGAGCACCGGCGTCGTCCGCCAGGAGAAGGCAAGCAGGAACAGCACAATCAGCCCGGCATTGAGGAACCACAGGCCACGCCAGCCGATCGAGCCCAGCAGTGCCGTCGCGATCAACAGCGACAGCGCCATGCCGATTGGCATGTACGTGCCCCAGACGCCGAGGGCGAAACGGCGCATGCCGGTGCTTGCAGCGGCAATGATCAGCTTGGGCGCAGCAACCGTGATGGTGGCAAAGCCGAAACCCTCGACGATGCGGGTCGCCAGCAGCAGCGTCCCGTTCCCGGCATACCCGCCCGCGAGGCTGGCAAGCGCCATCACAGCACCTCCCGCGACAATCATCCGCCTGGCGCCCGAACGGTCGATCAGCAATCCGCAGGCGACGCCGAATACGGCACCGATGCCGTAGAACGACGACGCGACCAGCCCGGCAATGACACGGGACAGATCCAGTTCGGCCTGCAGCATCGGCAGCGCTGGCGGCACCTTGCCGACCTGCATTCCCACGATGTAGCCGGCCGAGAGAGCAAGGGCCACGATGTCCCAGCGGGTGCGCCCGGATGTCATTGGAAGGTGGACCTACAGCGCCGGACTACGAGGCGACCACGGATGAAGCTCATTGCAGGACGGTGCGCGCCGTACCGAACTGGAGGGAATCCGGTACGTGACAAACCGCGTCATCACGCGAGGGAATCACCCTTCAACAACGTCTCTTTGCCAAAGCGCTCGACAGCTTCCAGGGTCTCTCGCACGTCGTCCCATGTCGTGGTGTGGTTGATGATGCACATCCTGAGCGAGAAAACCCCGTGCAGCAACGTGGAGGAAATGAACGCGGGATCATCCCAGAACATGCGGGCGAGCAAGGCCCTGTTGACCTTGTCCAGTACCGTTTCGTCGAGGTCATCGTCCGCCGGATTGAACCGGAAACAGACGATCCCCAGGGTGACCGCGTTCATGGCCTCGAGGACCGGACTCCCGCGGACATACGTCTCTGCCCGTGCGGACAGCTCCATTCCCCTGGAGATGGAGCGCCGGAACGCCGCCATTCCAAAGGTCTGAACCGACACCCAGACCTTCAGGGAGCGCACCGAGCGACTCAGTTGCAGGCCGAGATCCGAGAAATTGGGGTGATTCGCTCCCCATACCGTGTCCTGCAGGACATCGGACCCGATCATGAATGCGTTCCGGAGCGTGCTCTCGTCCTTCACCAGCAGGCAGCCCGCTTCGTAGGGCTGAAAGAACCACTTGTGGGCGTCCAGCCCGATAGAATCCGCACGTTCGATCCCGCGCAGGTGCCGCTTGCCCTGCTCCGTCACCACCGCGAAGCCGCCGTATGCGGCATCGACATGCAGCCACAGTCCTTGTGCCCTGCAGAAGTCGGCCAGTTCCTCGAGCCGGTCGACGGAGCCTGTGCTCGCTGTGCCGGCATTGGCGGCAACGGCAATGGGGGCAAGGCCGGCATCGCGGTCCCTGGCCACGGCGCGGACGAGGGCGTCCATGTCCATGCGGAAGTTCGCATCGCTTTGAATCTTGCGGATGCACTCGCGTCGAATGCCCACGATCATTGCCGCGCGGGGAAGCGCGCTGTGGCTTTGATCGCTCATGTAGACGCAGGCGCGTTCGGGGTGGCCGGCGGCATCGCGCGCCGCGACAAAGGCATCGACGCTTGCCGCCGAACCGCCGCTGGTGAAAAGCCCTCCCGCGCCTTCCGGATAGCCGATCCATCGCCTGAACCAGTCAATGACGGTCAGTTCCAGCTGGCTGGGGCCGCTGGCGACCAGCCAGGTACACTGGTTGATGTGGTGGCCGGCGGCCATGAAGTCGGCCAGGACGCCGGGCCAGGTGGGCGATGAGGGGATGAACCCAAAGAAGCGGGGGTGATCGTTGCGCGCCGTGATCGGCAGAACATCACGCGCAGCTCTCTCGATCACCTCCGCAGCCGGTCGGCCGAACTCTGGCGGGTCCTCCCTCAACTGTTCTTCGAGCACCTGGCGAAACTCGCCCTCCCAGGCATTCTCGCCAGGCAGGCTTTCGATCCGTTGCACAACGAGGTCGACCACCTTGCGTCCGAGATCGATCATTTCCTCGCGTGACATCTGCAGAGTATCAGTCACTTCCGGCTCTCCAGCCGCCAGATCGGAGGGTGACGGACTGCCTCCATCAGTTTCATGTCTCGATTTCTTCATTGATTGATCCCAACATTTGGAGCGCGGGAGCGGCCTCCGGGCGGGAAGCACTGGCACCCCGCTGCGTACGGGCAGGAGTCGAACCTCAAGGAAGCCCCCTTTCGGGGAGCCGATTCCGCTTCATCCCCTGCGCCAGAATTGACCTTGACGTCAAGAATCACCCTTGCAGTCATGTCATTAATCTGATTTTGCCAATTGTCATGCCATCGCAATGTCAGGGTCGGTTGATGGAATCGCCCGATCGCTGAAGGCGGTAGTTGCAGCCCTGCACCCGGATACTTCAAGCGCCGGCAAAGTGACCAAAACGGCGGTGCATGACAGCGATGCACATGGAATGTGTCAATCGGGGATCGACGTTCAGTCGCGCATCAGTTTTCGGTCGGCGCGCCTCATCCAGGCAGTGATGAGAGGCAGGAACCATGGATTGCCACGGTAGAACGGTATGGTGCGGAAGGGCCTGTCCGTCAGCGCCGTCTTGGCATCGCCGTCACCGAGAATGCGCTGCGCCGTCTTGTGTCCGAGCCAGGAGCCCATCGGCACGCCGGACGCACACCAGCCCATGGCGTAATGGATGCCGTCGGCAAATCCGTTGTGGGGCAGGAAGTCGAAGGGAAAGGCGACCTGTCCGCTCCAGCAGTGTGTCAGTTTCGTTCCCTCGAGGTCCGGAACGACCCGCAACAGCTCTCCGTGGAGCTGCCGCGCCTTGTCCGGGGTCGACGTGCTCCCTTCTCCCGTGGTCCCGCCGAACAGTAACCTTGTCCCGTCCTCGGTCGGCCGCAACCACAGCGGCGAGTTACGGTTCTCGATCATCGGCCGCCCCCGGGGCAGGACCGTCTTCATGAGAACCGGATCGATGGCCTCGGTCACGACGTTGAAGGCCTGGACCGGAACGACCCTGCGGCGATGCCAGGGAAGGGCCTTCGGCGTGTAGCCGTTGGTGGCCACCATGACGTCACGCGCCGCCACCCTGCCCTTTGCCGTGGAAACGACGAATCCCTGGCGTTGCCGTTCGACCCCGGTCACCGGGCAGTAGCCGATCACGGTCGCGCCCTGGGCGCGGGCGCGGTCGAGCAGGCCCTGGTGGTAGAGTCCGGCATGGATGAGGCCGTTGCCGTGCAGCACCTGGCCGCCATGGTATAGATCGCTCGCCACTTCTTCTCTCAGCTTGTCGGGCGGGATCATGTCGGCCTCCACCGGAACCCCGTCGGCCTTCATCATCTCGAGGTCACGTTCGAGCTTCTCGTACACCTTCCTCGAGGGTGCGGCGATGAGACGGCCGGTGTTCTGGTAGAAGCAGGCAATCTGCTCTTCGCGAATGAGGCCTGCCGCAAAGTCGTGGGCCGTGGCGGCCTCGCGGGCGATGTCGCCGGCGGCCTCCCGGCCGATTCGCTTGACCATGTCGCCGTACTTGAACCACACCGTGCGGCCGAGGTAGCCGGCATTGCGGGTGCTGGCGCCATGACCTGCTGCCTCGGCATCGAGAACGAGAACATCGCGGCCTCCTCGCGCGAGGGTGAGTGCCGCCGACAGTCCGACATTGCCGGAACCGATGATGACGACATCCGTGCTGTCGGGCGGCGCCGGCTCATCGAGCCGGGGGCGGGGCGCGAGGTCCCACCAGTACGATGCCTCCCTGAAACCCTGTGCGAATATGTCCTGCATGGCCCCGATGTCCCCAGTGTCGCAAGCTGCCACCATCGCTCGAAGGAGAGTGATGGCGCTACCCCTGCCGCTTGATATGATCCGCGCGACGCGGCTCGAACTTGGGAGGAGAAAGCGATGCTCTCCGGGAGAATGATGGACAGGCCCCTGCTGGTCATCGACATTCTACGCCATGCCGCCGAGGCATTCCCAGCATCCAGGATCGCGTCCCGCACCGTGGAAGGGCCGATCCATCGCTACACCTACGCCGATGCGTTCAGGCGAACTGCCAAACTGGCCCATGCTCTCGGACAACTCGGCATCGGGGACGGCGACCGTGTCGCCACCATCGCCTGGAACACCTACCGGCACTTCGAACTCTACTACGGTGTCTCCGGCATTGGCGCCGTGTGCCACACCATCAATCCGCGACTGTTTGCCGATCAGCTCGACTACATCGTCAACCATGCCGATGACAGGGCGATCTTCGTCGATCTCAATCTTGTGCCGCTCGTCGAGCAGCTCGCCGACAGGTGTGCCGGCGTGCGTCATGTCGTCATCATGACCGACCGCGAGCACATGCCCCGGACGTCGCTCGAGCAAGCGATCTGCTACGAGGAAATTCTCGAAGACATGCCGGAGACCTTCGACTGGCCCTGCCTCGACGAAAACACCGCGGCGGCGATGTGCTACACGTCGGGCACGACAGGCAACCCCAAGGGATCGCTTTACAGCCACCGCTCCACCGTTCTTCACGCCCTGGGCGTCCTGGCGCCGGGCATCTTTCCCCTCAACCGAGAAGCGGTGGTCATGCCGGTGGTGCCGATGTTCCATGTCCAGGCCTGGGGCCAGCCCTACGCGGCGCCGATCTGCGGGGCGTCACTCGTTCTTCCCGGTGCCAGGCTTGATGGCGAGAGCCTTCATCAGCTGATGGAATCCGAGGGCGTGACGCTGGCGCTGGGCGTGCCCACCATATGGCTGGGATTGCTGGCCTGGCTGCGCCAGTCCGGAAAGGGACTCTCCACCGTTGCCCGCCTTCTGACCGGTGGCGCCGCCGCTCCACTTTCCATGTTCAGGGCCTGGGAGGAAGAGTACGGCGTCGAGGTCCTGCAGGGTTGGGGAATGACGGAAACCAGTCCCGTGTGCGCCTGTGGCGCCTATGGCAGCGCCCTCGATGTCGCCGAAGGCGATGAACGCTACGTCTGCAAGCTGCGTCAGCAACGCCTCTTCGGTGTCGAACTGCGTCTCGTCGATGACGATGGCCAACCCGTGCCCGCTGACGGTATCGCCCAGGGGGAGCTCCAGTGCCGCGGTCCATGGGTAATCGACAGTTACTACAATGACGATGCAGCGACGTCCGCAGCCTTCACCGACGACGGCTGGTTCCGCACCGGCGACGTGGCGACGCTCGCCGCTGAGAGCATGCTGCAGATCACGGACCGCACGAAGGACATGATCAAGTCCGGTGGCGAGTGGATCAGTTCGATCGATCTCGAGAACGAGGTGATGAGTCACCCGGCGGTCGCCGAGGCCGCGGCCATTGCCATGCCCCATCCACGCTGGCAGGAACGTCCGATGCTGATCGTCGTCCTCAACCCGGACCAGACCGCGGGCTCCGATGACATCCGCCGCCACCTCGAAGGACGAATCGCAAAGTGGTGGATGCCGGATGATATCGTGTTCGTGGACGACCTTCCCCACACGGCGACCGGAAAGGTCTCGAAGCTGCAGTTGCGTGAGCGTTTCCGCGATCATGTCCTGCCTACCGCCTGATCAACTGGAAGGAGAGTCATGCCCTCTCAACAGACCTCCGGGGTCGAACGGCTTCTCGAGCGCGTGGCAGCGTTCATGGACGAGCACATCTATCCCGCCGAGGCGCTCTACAAGGAACAGGTGCGGGAGTACGGCTGGACCAAGGCGCCGCCCGTCATCGAGGAACTCAAGGCGAAGGCGCGGGCGCAAGACCTGTGGAACCTGTTTCTGCCCGACAGCGAACGGGGTTACGGTCTGTCGAACCGTGACTATGCACCCCTGTGCGAACTCATGGGGCGCAGCCCCATCGCTCCTGAAGCGTTCAACTGTTCGGCGCCGGACACCGGTAACATGGAGGTCCTGGAACGCTACGGAACCGACGAGCAGAAACAGGAATGGCTCGAACCACTGCTCGTCGGCACCATTCGCTCAGCCTTTGCCATGACCGAACCCGACGTGGCCTCTTCGGACGCCACGAACATCCGCACGCGCATTGAACGTCGCGGCAACGGGTACCGGGTCCACGGGCGCAAGTGGTTCATCTCCGGGGCTGGCGATCCGCGCTGCCGCATTCTGATTGTCATGGGAAAGACCGACCCCGATGCCGACCGCCACAGGCAGCAATCCATGATTCTCGTTCCCATGGATACCCCTGGTGTCAGGGTCATTCGCCCCATGAAGGTCTTCGGCAACGACCACGCACCGCACGGCCACATGGAGATCGACTTCGACAATGTCCACGTGCCGGCGTCGAACCTGCTGCTTGGCGAGGGCCGGGGCTTCGAGATTGCACAGGGCCGCCTCGGACCTGGCCGCATCCATCACTGCATGCGATTGATCGGACTCTCGGAACGCTGCCTTGCCATCATGTGCCGCAGGGTCAAGGAGAGGGTCGCGTTCGGCCGCCCCCTGGCAAGCCGCGACACGATCCGTGCGGACATTGCCGACAGCAGGATTGAAATCGACATGGCGCGCCATCTCGTGCTTCATGCAGCCGACATGATGGACAGGGTCGGCAACAAGGAGGCGCGAAGCGAAATCGCGGCCATCAAGGTCGTGGCCCCGAACCTGTGCCAGCGTGTGGCCGACCGCGCCATCCAGGCCCATGGCGCCATGGGCATTTCCCAGGACACGATCCTGGCAGACGCCTGGATGTACGCTCGTACCGTGCGCTTTGCTGATGGACCTGATGAAGTCCATCGCGCCGCGATCTCCAGGATGGAGCTTGCAAAACATGATGCATGAAATGACAATGATCCGTTATCCAATGGAATATATGAACACAATTCTGAACGATTGCAGAAGGGTTCCGGTCTTGTGCAGTATCGCCATCCGGCGGGGATTCACGGGGGATGAACATGTCACTGGTTGAATACGAACGGCGCGGGAGCGTTGCTGTTCTGACCGTCAACAACCCGCCGGTCAACGCCATGAGCCCGGGAGTACCCCGCGGTATCTGCGAAGGCATCGCCCGCGCATCGCGTGACCGGGAAGTTGATGCCGTTGTTCTTGTCGGCGCCGGTCGCGGGTTCATCGCCGGAGCCGATATCCGGTATTTCTCGCTGCCCTGGCCCGAGGGCGAAGAGAATTTCTCCGATGTGATTCGTGCGTTCGAGGACAGTTCCAAGCCGGTTGTCGCCGCGATTCACGGCCATGCCCTGGGCGGCGGGCTGGAGGTCGCGATGGCCTGTCACTACCGGGTTGTTTCGCCCGGCACGCGGGTCGGCCAGCCCGAGGTCAAGCTCGGGTTCCCCCCGGGTGCGGGCGGCACGCAGCGCCTCCCCCGCCTTGCCGGAGTGGCGGCAGCGCTCGACATGATCGTTACCGGTTCTCCGGTCACGGCGCCGCAAGCCGTGGAACTCGGCATAGCTGACAGCCTGATCGAGGATGACTTCGTCGAGGGCGCCTGCCGCTTCGCCGAACAGAGAGCGCGTTCCGGTGGCCCGCACCGGCTCGCGCGCGACCTCCCCGTCAACCTCGATGACCCTGCCATCTTCGACGCAATGCGCGGGAAGATTGCCCGCCGGGCACGCGGCATGCGCGCGCCCTATGCCTGTATCGAGTGCGTCGAGGCGGCCGTGAACCTCGATTTCGACGCCGGCATCGCAGAGGAACGCCGTATCTTCGAGGCATGCGTGCACTCGGACGAATCAAAGGCACTGCGCCATGTGTTCTTCGCCGAGAGGGCAGCCGGCAAGATTCCGGGAATCGACAAGAGCACCCCGTTGCGCGAGATCGCTTCGGCAGGCGTCGTCGGCGCTGGCACCATGGGGGGCGGCATCGCCATGAACTTCGCCAATGCCGGTATCCCCGTCACCATTGTCGAACGCAATTCCGAGGCCCTCGAACGCGGCATGGCGGTCATCTCGCGCAACTACGGGGCCAGCGTGTCGAGAGGGCGGATGAGCGAGGAGGCCCACGACCGCGCCATGGCCCTCATCACGCCCTCCATCGCCATGGAGGATCTCGCTGACGCCGATGTCATCATCGAAGCCGTGTTCGAGGAGATGGCGGTCAAGAAGGCGGTGTTCGCCGAGATCGACCGCGTGGCACGGCCGGATGCCATTCTCACGTCCAACACCTCCTATCTCAATATCGATGACATCGCCGCCGCCATGCCCGACCGCCACGGTCGTGTCCTGGGAACGCACTTCTTCAGCCCGGCCAATGTCATGCGCCTGCTTGAGGTGGTGCGCACCGCCAATGTCTCTGCGGAGAACCTCGCCACGGTCATGGCCCTGGCACGCCGGATGGGCAAGCTTCCCATCGTTGCCGGCGTCTGCCACGGGTTCATCGGCAACCGCATGCTCGAGGGATACTTCGGCGAAGCGTCACTCATGGTCGAGGAGGGCATTGCGCCCGAACGCATCGATCGCGTGATGTTTGAATTCGGCATGGCCATGGGACCGTTAGCGGTCATGGACCTTGCCGGACTCGATATCGGCTGGAGCAAGCGCAAGGACGCCGGTGGCGGCACCGCCATCGAGCGCCGCGGCTCCTGGATCGCCAACCGTCTGTGCGAACAGGGACGTTTCGGACAGAAGACCGGGCGGGGCTACTACATCTACGAGAAAGGCAGCCGCACCCCGACTCCGGATGCGGAGATCGATGATCTGATGGAGGCCGCCCGCCATCACTTCGGTCTTGGCCCACCTGACCTTTCGGATGCACAGATTCTCGAGCGATGCCTTTATCCCCTGGTCAACATCGGCGCCACCATTCTCGCTGAAGGGCATGCCCTGAGGGCCAGCGACATCGATCTTGTCTACATCAACGGATACGGGTTCCCGGCCTGGAGGGGTGGACCGATGCACTGGGCCGGTAATGTCGGTCTCGATCGCATCCACGAGGCGGTCTGCCGCTACCACAGGGAACTCGGCTTCCCGCAGTGGGCGCCATCATCGCTTCTGAAGGAGCTCGCTTCCTCCAGCCGCACATTCGAGGATCATGACAGGGACCATCGCCATGCGTGAAGCCGTAATCGTCTCCACCGCCCGCACTCCCATCGGCAAGGCCTACAGGGGCGCCTTCAACAATACCCACGGCGCCACCCTCACCGGCCATGCCATCCGCCACGCGGTCGAGCGTGCCGGTGTGGAGGGCGTCGAAGTCGAGGACGTTGTCATCGGCTGCGGCCTTCCCGAAGGCGCCACCGGACACAACATGGCCAGACTCTCCGCGATTCGTGCCGGGCTTCCGGTCACCACGGCCGCAGCCACGATCAACCGTTTCTGCAGTTCGGGGCTCCAGGCCATCAGCAGCGCCGCCCAGCGAATTGTCGTCGACCACGTCGATGTCGCTGTTGCAGGCGGAGCCGAGCAGATCAGCCTCGTCCAGAACGAACACATGAACCACCATCGCGCCCGGGAAGAATGGCTCGAGGACAACAAGCCGGAACTCTGGATGCCGATGATCGAGACGGCCGATATCGTGGCCGAACGTTACGGGATCAGCCGCGAAAGACAGGACGCCTATGCCCTGCAAAGCCAGCAGCGCACGGCGGCAGGCCAGGAGGAAGGGCGGTTTGACGACGAGATCGTTCCACTGGCCACCGTCAAGCTCGTGAAGGACCGGGATACCGGAGCGATTTCCGAGGAAGAGGTCACGCTCACCCGGGACGAGGGCAACCGCCCCTCGACCACGCTCGACGGCCTGGCCGGACTGGTGCCTGTCATGGGCGAGGACAAGACCATAACCGCCGGCAATGCCAGCCAGTTGTCGGACGGGGCCTCGGCTCTCGTCCTCATGGAGCGGCGTCATGCGGAACGCCGCGGCCTGGAGCCCCTGGGCGTCTACAGGGGCATGGCAGTGGCGGGATGCGAACCCGATGAAATGGGTATCGGACCGGTCTTTGCCGTGCCCAGACTGCTCGAGCGTCACGATCTTGCCATCGACGACATCGATCTGTGGGAACTCAATGAGGCCTTCGCTGTGCAGGTGCTCTACTGCCGGGACCGGCTCGGGATCGACAACAACCGTCTCAATGTCGACGGTGGTTCGATTTCAATCGGCCATCCCTATGGCATGTCCGGGGCACGCATGACCGGACATGCCCTGATCGAGGGCCGCCGCCGTGGGGCGCGCCATGTCGTCGTCACCATGTGCATCGGCGGGGGGCAGGGCATGGCGGGTCTCTTCGAGGTTTGCTGAACGCCTGACGATGACGTTCCATGATCCCGAGACCATGGAGGTCAGGCCCGAGGAACGGCTCGACCTGAAACGTCTCGAACCCTGGTTGCGTGACAACCTCGAGGGAGCTGAAGGGCCGCTCACCGTTCGCCAGTTTGGCGGCGGTCACGCCAATCTGACCTATCTCCTCGATTTCGCCGGCCGGGAGTACGTGTTGAGGCGTCCGCCACTGGGGCCGGTTGCGCCTTCTGCCCACGACATGCGCCGCGAACATCGCATTCTCTCGCGGCTGTGGCAGGCGTGGGACCTGGCGCCCCGAAGCTACGTCCTGTGCACCGACGCCACCATTCTCGGCGCCGATTTCCATGTCATGGAACGGCGCCACGGTCTGGTGCTGCGGGCCACCAATCCCCACATCACCGACGGCAAGCCGGAAGTCTGCCGACGCATTGGCGCGATGGTCGCCGAGGTTCTTGCCAGCCTGCACGGAATTGACGCCGATGCGGTCGGTCTCGGTGATCTCGGCAGGCCTGATGGCTTTGTGGACCGTCAGGTCGAGGGCTGGGCCGGTCGCTGGGAGGCCGCGCTGGATGATGCCTCTCCGGACGCTTCCGTTCTGGTCCGCTGGATACGCGAGGAACGGCCGGCCTCCGGCGCGGCGACGCTGGTCCACAACGACTTCAAGCTGGACAACATCCTGGTGGCGCGGGACGACCTGGCGAAGGCCATGGCGGTCCTTGACTGGGACATGTGCACGCGGGGAGATCCCCTGCTCGATCTGGCCAATCTCGTGGCCTATTGGACCGAGGAGAGCGACAGCGCGACTTGGCGACAGGCGGTCTGGATGCCCACCGACAAACCGGGCTTCCCGACACGCTCCGAACTGGTCGATCTCTACGCCGGCCTCACCGGCTTCGATGTCTCGAGGTTTGCCTGGTACGAGGTCTTCGTCACCTTCAAGATCGCTGTCATCATCCAGCAGATCTACGTCCGTTACCTGAGGGGTCAGACAAGCGATGAGCGCTTTGCCATCATGGGTGACCGGGTACGGGCACTGATTGCCAAGTGCGAGGAACTGACGAGCCGTCAGTGACCAAACATGCGCCGCAAACCAAAGTGTTGCTGGCGCTTTTCCATGAATCTCTGATGGTAGTCCTCAGCCATCCAGAAGGTTTCGGCATCGCAGATTTCGGTGACAATCCTGCGTCCGTCGCGTCGCCGGGTCTGCTCTTCATCGCGTGAGGCAAGGGCAGCTTCGCGCTGATCATGATCGTGAACGAAGATTGCCGAACGGTACTGGGTGCCGATGTCCGGTCCCTGCCGGTTGGCCGTGGTGGGATCGTGCATGGCCCAGAAGTGGGACAGCAACTCGCGGTAGCTCACGACATCGGGATCGAACGTGACCAGAACGGCCTCCGCGTGGCCAGTACTCCCCGTGCACACCTCGTGATAGGTCGGGTGGTCCAGGTGGCCGCCCGTGTAACCGACGACGGCATCACGGACACCCTGGATCTCCCTGAACCGGACTTCAGGTCCCCAGAAACATCCGGCGGCAAACGTTGCCTTCAATTCAGCCATGTCGGTGGCCTCCCCTCACAGTCCCGCAGCGATGGTGGCACCGCCATCCACCACGATCGTCTGGCCGGTAATGTAGCGCCCGGCGTCCGACGCGAGGAACACCGCCGTGCCGGCAATGTCATCGGGCTCGCCAATGCGCCTCATGGGATAGTGTTCCTCGACCCTGGCCAATCGTTCGGGATTCTCCCACAACGCTTTCGCAAAGTCCGTGCGTACAAGACCAGGAGCGATGGTGTTGATCCGAACGCCGTGTTCTCCCCAGGTGACCGCAAGATTGCGCGCCATGGCGATGACGGCCGCCTTTGAGATGCCATAGGTACCGATGTCGTCGGTCCCCTTGATGCCGGCGATCGATGAAACGTAGATGATGGTGCCGCCACCGCGTTCGGCCATGCCGGGGAGGACCAGTCGCGCGAGCCACAGGTTGGCCCTGACGTTGCAGTTGATGATCTTCTCGAAAGCGCTCTCGCCGATGGTGGTCATCGGGCCATAGTGCGGATTGACGGCGGCATTGCCGACAAGGCAGTCGATCCGGTCGAACTCGTCGATTGACGTTGCCACGAGGTGTTCCAGCTGGTCGATGTGGGTGACATTGCAGGCCACTGCGGCTGCCTCCCCGCCGGCCTCGCGAATCGTCCGGGCCACCTCTTCGCACGCGTCAAGCTTGCGGCTCGACACCACGATACGGGCGCCAGCGTCGGCCATGCGCAGAGCCATCGCGCGACCGATTCCCCGCGATGCGCCGGTGACGACAGCCACCTTCCCCGTCAGGTCGAAGAGTCCCATCGCCCTCTCTCCCGTCATTGCGCATCGTTGCCACGCCATACTAGATTGTCCACTCAAATCCGTGGTCAGGAATGGGGATGCCGGACGCATGCAGATGACGTTTACAGACGCCGACGAGGCCTTTCGCGATGAACTTCGGGACTTCATCGAGCGGGAGTGCGACCCGGGCTCGCGCGAACGCATGGAGAAAGGCCTTGGTATAGGCAAGGAGGATTATGTCGACTGGCACCGCAAACTTGCCACGAAGGGCTGGTCCTGTCCGCACTGGCCGGTCGAACATGGCGGTTGCGACTGGACGCCCGTGCGTCACTACATATTCGAAGCGGAAACCGGCGAGGCCTGCTGCCCGCCACCGGTGCCGTTCGGTCCCGAAATGGTCGCACCAGTGGTCTGGACCTTCGGCACGCGGGAACAGCAGCGCCAGCACTTGCCTCCCATCCTGGCGGGCGATTTGTGGTGGGCTCAAGGATACTCCGAACCCAATTCCGGCTCGGATCTCGCCAGCCTGAGGACGGCGGCCCGCCTCGACGGTGACCACTACGTTGTCAACGGCACCAAGACCTGGACGACAATGGCCCACTTTGCCGACTGGATCTTCCTCCTGGTGCGTACCTCCAGCGAAGGCAAGAAACAGGAGGGAATCACATTCCTCCTTGTCGACATGACATCGCCCGGGATCACCATCCACCCGATCATCACCATGGAAGGTGGACACGAAGTGAATCAGGTGGTCTTCGATGATGTCCGCGTTCCTGCCGCCAACCGCATCGGCGAGGAGAACAGGGGCTGGACCTATGCCAAGTTCCTTCTCGGCTACGAGCGCTTCAACATGGCGGGCATTCCCCAGGCCAAACGCCAGATGAAGCGCCTGCGTCACATCGCCGGAGACCAGGGCATCGACAGCGATCCGGGGTTCCGGGCGAGGATGGCCGATGCCGAGATCCAGATCATGGCTCTCGAATCGACGATGCTGAGACTGCTGTCGTCCGTCGCCGCCGGCAAGGACCCCGGCAATGAAGCCTCCTACATCAAGATCCGTGGCACCGAGATCGATCAGCTGATGACCGAACTCGCCATGGAAGCCGCCGGTCCCTACGTGCTGCCCTATGCGCCAAGGGCCCTCGAAGAGGGCTGGAACGAGGAACCGCTGGGACCCGACTATGCAGCACCCGTTGCACCCGACTACTTCAATACCCGCAAGGTGACGATCTACGGCGGATCCAACGAGATCCAGAAGAACATCATCGCCAAGCACGTACTGGGTCTCTAGAGACATGCTGAATCTGGAGCTCAACGAGGGGCAGCTGCTCCTCCGGGAAAGCGTCGAGCGATTTGTCGAGCGCGAGTATAGCTTCGAACGTCATCGCGCATCGGTTGCCGAGGACGAAGGGTTCAGCCGCACGCTGTGGAAGGAGTTTGCCGAACTCGGCTGGCTTGGCGTCGGCCTGGATTCCGAATTCGGCGGCGCCCGGGACGTCGCCCTCCTGATGGAGGGGCTGGGACGCGGCCTCGTGGTCGAACCGTTCCTCCCCAGCATCGTGATGGCAGCGAAGGCCATCGCCATCGCCGGTGGCGGGGATGAGGGCTCCGAGATCATCGCCCGGGCAGCGACCGGTGATCATCTGCTGTCGTTCGCCTTTACCGAACCGCGCTCGCGCTACCGCATCGATCACGTGACCACCCGCGCCACTCGGTCGGGCGGCAGCTGGGCTCTCAACGGTCGCAAGAGCCTTGTCTTCAACGGCGATGCCGCCGACTCACTCGTGGTGACGGCAAGAACATCGGGCAGCACCCGGGAACAGGGCGGTCTTTCCCTCTTCCTGGTGGACGGCGAAGGCGATGGCGTTTCCAGGCGCGCCTATCCGACCAATGACAGCAGGCGAGCCGCCGACATCGATTTCCACGATGCTCCAGGCCGTCTGCTCGGCGTAGCCGGCGAAGCCCACACAGTGATCGCGGAAGTCGTCGATCGGGCCGCCGCGGCCGTCTGTGCCGAATCACTCGGCCTCATGTCCCGCCTCAATGACCTCACGGTTGACTATTCGAAGACCCGCGAACAGTTCGGTCAGCCGATCGGCCGGTTCCAGGTCCTGCAACATCGCATGGTGGACATGTTCGTGGCTCTCGAGGAGTCGCGCTCGATGACAACTGTCTACATGGGCGATGTCGATGCCACCGATGCCGTCGAGCGGCAAAGGGCGGTATCGGCCATGAAGGTGCAATGCGACAAGGCCGGGCGCCTGGTCGGTCAGGAAGCGGTGCAGCTTCATGGCGGCATTGCCATGACCCAGGACTACGAAGCCGGCCACCACTTCAAGAGACTGAGCGTCATCCATCGCCTGTTTGGCGACATCGACTGGCACCTCGACCGCTTCGCCAGCCTCTGATGGCACCCCCGGCAAAGCCGGGCGAGTGTCTCTTCCGTCACATGACAGATGGCGATGATCACGTGGCAAGGGCGTGGGCGATGGCCTTGAACGAACGCTCCATGTTATTGAAGAACTTCTCGTCCGCCGGGGCGGGATGACTCGAGTGGCGCGCACAAACGACACCGGCAACCGGATCGACGAAGAGCATCTGACCGTGGATACCGATGCCGAAGAAGGGCCGGTGGGGATCATTGAGGTCCGAGTACCACTTGGAGCGGTAATGGCATCCCGGCATCATCTCGGCGAATGAGCCACGATCCCATGCGTCGCTGTCGCCATTCTCCCTGAAGTCCCGGATCCACGATTCAGGAATGATGCGCCGGCCGTCCATGACCCCGTTCTGGAGGTGAAGCTGGCCAAAGCGGGCAAGGTCGCGCGTGGTGACGCACAGACCGCCGTCCGTCTGTGGCGCCCCGAGCCGATCGAGCGTGATGTAGGCATCGTCGCCCGCCCCCATCGGCTGCCAGATTTCCCGACTGAGCAGCGTGGCAAAGTCCGTTCCCGACACCCTCTCCAGAACCCATCCCAGAAGATCGGTGTTGGTCGACACATAGTGGAAGACGTCGCCGTGCCGGCCGGCGGGACGCATTGTGGCGATGTACTCCCGCAGATTGTCCGGTGCTCCCTCGATGGCCGGACGCCAGCCAGAAGCGGCATCGAGGCCCGCCATGTCACTCACGGGATTGTCGTAGTCCTCGTCAAAATCCATGCCCACGGTCATATCGAGAACATGGCGAATCCGGGCCCCTTCGTATGCCGAACCCTTGACCTCGGGAACGATGTCGGTGACGAGGTCGTCGGGTGAAAGGAGGTCGCGCTCGACAAGGATGCCGGTGAGCGATCCGGTGAAGGACTTGGTCACCGACATGAGGAGATGCGGTTCATGGGGAGCCACGCCTTCGGCATAGCGTTCGGTGACAACAACCCCCTGGCAGAGCACCACAAGACCGTCCATGTACCCGGTCTCGATCGTCCTGCCGACGGTTGTCACGGCTCCCTCGGCGTCCTCGAACTCGATATCGTCGAGCCACACCGCCTCATGCTGCAGCGGCCGCGCCGCTCCGGCGCCGCGCCAGACATGCCCGGTGGGAAGCATGCGGCGCATGTTGCGAAAGGCCCATCGGTTGAATGGCCCTTTCTGCATGTTGGCGAGGATGACCTGTTCGCCCGGAGCGGCAGGAAAGGTCCTCATCAGTTTCGGGGATTCATTCATGGTGGGAAAAATTCCAGGTCAACAGACCGGTCCACCATGCAGTCGGCACGGCTTCCGTGCAACCGGACAAGGCGGTTCCTGCGAACCAGTTGATCGCGGCTCAACACCCTCGCGCGTCTGCTCTTCTGGTCGAAAAGGCGCTAGGGACTCTTCGGGTCACTCGATCGGACGCCACCACCGACTCCGGCTGATTCCCCGGCCTGGAACCGACACATTCCCATGACGGCATGCCGTCGTTCCGCCCGCAGCCCTTTCCCGGTCGCCCGGATGCGACCGCGTCACGTGACGTCACGACAGTGCCCGCCGGGCAGATCGACAACCGCCGCTCCGGGTCAAGCCACGGGATTGTCGCTCACCTGGACGAGCAGCTTGCCGAAATTGCTGCCGTCGAACAGGCGATTGAACGCCGCCGGTGCGTTTTCGAGCCCCTGCACGATGTCCTCGCGCCACGCCAGAAGGCCCTCGGCAATCCAGCCGGCCAGTCTGCGGCGCGCCTCGTCGTGCCGCTTGGCGAAATCCGTTACCAGGAAGCCCTCCATGCGGATACGGCGCACAATGAGCCACCAGAGATGGTCCTCCACCAGGTCCTGGCCGGTGGCGTTGTAGTTCGAGATCGTACCGCAGACCGCCATGCGGCCATGTTCGTTGAGGTTCATCATCGCCGCCCGCGCGATAGGCCCACCGACATTCTCGAAATTGATGTCGATCCCTTCGGGACACATGGCGACGATTTCCCGCTGCGGATCGGTGGACTTCCTGTGATTGAAGCAGGCATCGAATCCACAAGCCTGGAGGCACCAGTCAACCTTGTCGTCGGATCCTGCGCATCCGGTCACGCGGCACGAGAAAATCTTCGCGATCTGTCCGACTGTGGCGCCGACCGCGCCGGATGCAGCCGACACGAAGACAGTCTCCCCGGCCACCGGACGGCAGACGTCGACGAAGCCGTGATAGGCCGTGAGTCCCGGCATGCCCAGCACTCCAAGGGCAGTGCTGACGGGCCCCAGAGAGGGATCAACCTTCCGGAGTGTGTGGCCGTGCGCCAGCACGTGGGACTGCCATCCACCCTGGGTTTCGACAATGTCACCGGTGCTGAATGTCTTGTGACGCGAGTCCAGCACCACGCCAACCGTGCTGCCAATCATGACATCACCGATCTGCATCGGTCCCGCGTAGGACTCGGCGTCATCCATCATTCCCCTCATGTAGGGATCGAGGGAGAGATAGATGGTACGGGACAACACCTCGCCCGGACCCGGATCGCCGGAATCCTCCTCGACAATCCTGAAGTCATCCGGCTTTGGCAGCCCATGGGGGCGCCTTGCCATCACCACCTTGCTGTTCTTCTCCATGGGTCGCTCCCTTCCCTGACGTCCCCATCATAGGCCATCCGGGCCCGTTCGAGTGCTGCATCCTTGTCGTCCGCGATTGTCCATGCCACAAGGACGCCGTGACACGGGGGTGAACGCGCATGTCTGGAACCATAGTTGCCATAGCACGGCGTGGCGCATCGAGAGCGCCCATGGAGGAGGTCGAAGCAACGACGATCAGTGTCGATGCCGGAGTCGAGGGTGATCTGCGTGGCGAACCAGGCGACCGGCAGGTCACCATCCTGACCCGGGAAAGTTGGGATGCGGCATGCAGCGAACTGGGAGAACGCCTGTCGTGGACAACGCGGCGGTCCAACATTTTCATTGCCGGTCTTCGTGTCGAAGGCCAGCTCGGCCGAACCGTTCAGATCGGTGATGTGGAACTCGCCATTACCGGTGAAACCGATCCGTGCAGCCGCATGGAAGAACAGGCCGCAGGCCTGCGCCAGGCCCTTGCGGTGGACTGGCGCGGCGGCGTGACCTGCCGTGTTCTCAAGTCCGGTTCCATCAGGGTGGGTGACAGGGTAGAATTTGCATCGTGATCTCAACTTTGAACGCCGAGGGAGGATGACATGGCAGCTCTGACCGAAGGCAACCCTGCCCTCATCATTGTCGACATCATGGGAACCGGGCGTCCCGAAGACGATGACGGCGGCATTCCCAGCATGGGCGGCGAGGAGGAGCGCGTTGACCGCGTGATCCCGCTCATCGAGGCTGCGCGTGCCAGCAACATACCGGTCATCTACATCATCGAGGTGCACCGGCCCGATCACGTGGATTTCGGACGCGAGCTCGACGGCGACGAAAGTGTGCACTGTGTCGAAGGACATCCGGGCACGCGCATTCACGTTCGCCTGCCCTATCGCGAGGGTGTGGACTACCTGATCCCGAAACGCCGCTATTCCGCCTTCTTCGGAACCGACTTCGAAATCCTGCTGAAGGGACTCAAGGTCGATACGCTTTTCCTGTGCGGTGGCCTGACCGATGTCTGTGTCCACTACACCTTCGTCGATGCACACCAGCACGACTATCATGCCCACGTCGTGGAGGACTGCGTCGGCGGTTCGAGCTTCGAGGCCCACAACGCCTCTCTCAGGGCGATGGAGTATCTCCAGCACGGTGCCAGGTGCAGCAGCCACGATGTCATCGCCGCCTTCCGGGAGCGTCAGCGCGAAGCCGCCTGAACACCAGCTGATCGGGTGAAACGGCACCATGGCGGACCGTTTCCCTAACCTTTTCTCACCTCTTTGCGTCGGGTCGCAGACGTTTCGCAACCGCATCTTCTCGACCGGTCACATGACCTGCCTGCTCGATGCGGACATGCTGCCTGACGAGCGCTTTGTCGCCTATCACGAAGCCCGTGCGCGGGGTGGCGCAGGCCTCATCATCACCGAAGCGGCAAGGGTCCACGCAAGCGGCGGCTGGCGCAATCTCGATGCCTCCAGTGACGCCTGCATCACGCCCTACCGGCGTACCGCCAATGCCGTCCATCGCCACGGATGCATGATCTTCGGCCAGCTCGGTCATCCCGGCGCCTATGGCGTGACAACCCCCGACGGCAGCCACGGCGTCGCACTTGGCCCTTCCCAGGTCAAGACGCAACGTTCCCACACCATTGCCCGCGCCCTGTCGCTCTCCATGGTCGGCCAACTCGTCAGAGCCTACGGCATTGCCGCGGGACGCATGAAGAGGGCTGGACTGGACGGCGTCGAGATCCTCGCCAGCCACAGCCTTCTGCCGGCACAGTTCCTCAATCCAGCCATGAACAGACGCCAGGACGCCTATGGCGGATCATTGGCGAACCGCATGCGGTTCCTTGAAGAGGTCATCGCCTGCGTACGTGACCATGCAGGCCCGTCGATGGTCGTCGGCATGCGGATCTCCGGTGACGAAATGGAAACCGAAGGCAACGACCCCGAGGAACTGCTCGAGGTGTGCCGACGGCTCGGCAACGCGGGCACCCTCGACTACATCAACGTCATCGCCGGCTCCATGACCGGTCTCAGGGGATCGATCCACGTGGTGCCGCCGATGAATGTCGCCAACGCCTACCTGGCACCGCTGGCCGCCGCCGTGAAGCGGCTGGTGCCGATTCCGGTGTTTGTCGCCGGCAGGATCAATCAGCCCCAGGACGCCGAAGCCATCATCGCCACCGGCCAGGCCGACATGACGGGGATGACTCGGGCCCAGATTGCCGATCCTGACATGGCCAGCAAGGCGCGTTCCGGGCGCATCGATGACATCCGTGCTTGCATTGCCTGCAATCAGGCCTGTATCGGCCACATGCAGACCGGCCATGGCATTTCCTGCATCCAGCACCCGGAAACCGGGCGGGAACTGGAGTACGCCGGCAAGTCTCCGGCCAGGATGCCGCAGACCGTGGTCGTGGCAGGCGGCGGGCCGGCGGGCATGAAGGCTGCAGCCGTTGCCGCGGAACGTGGCCACCGGGTCATTCTTGCCGAACTGACAATCCGTCTGGGAGGCCAGGTTCTGCTGGCCCAGGAGTTGCCCGGACGCGCCGAATTCGGCGGCATCGTGACCAATCTTCAACGGGAGATGGCATGCCACGCAGTCGAGGTGAAACTGGGCACCAGGGTGACACGCCAGACGATTGAGGACTGGGGTGCCGACACCGTGATCGTGGCGACGGGCGCAACGCCGCTCGTTCCTGACATTGAAAACGATGGCCAGGCCATGCTTGTGGACGCCTGGCAGGTCATTCGTGGCGAGATTTCAGTCGGTTCCCGCGTCGTGATCGCCGATTGGCGCTGCGACTGGACGGGCATGGGACTGGCCGAAAAACTCGCCCGGGAAGGATGTCAGGTGACTCTGGCGGTCAATGGCACGATGCCGGGTCAGATGATCCAGATGTATGTGCGCGACCGCTGGGCAGGTGATCTCAACCGTCTTGGCGTCGAGATCGTCCCCTACGTACGTCTTGTCGGCGCGGACTCCTCGGGCACCTGGCTGCAGCATGTCACCTCTGGCGAGATCATTCTCATTGAATCCGTCGACACCGTGATCGCAGCAGTCGGTCACATGCCCGATACCACGCTTGCCCAAGAACTTGCGGACTGGTCCGGAACATACCTCGAGATTGGCGACTGCCTCAGCCCCAGAACTTGCGAGGAAGCGGTCCTCGAAGGCATGAAAGCAGGGTGTTCCGTGTAGGAGTCACGTCACCTTGCGCCTGCGCCAGGGCGCAAACCAGCCAAGGCTCTCCTGCGTGGTGCCGGCGGGTGTGTACTCTGCCCCCACCCAGCCCCCGTATCCGCTGCGATCGACCAGATCGAAAATCCAGTCGTGATTGATTTCGCCAGTGCCTGGTTCATGCCGGCCCGGGTTGTCCGAGATCTGGACATGCCCGATCAAGGGCAACTGTTCGGTGAAGTGGCGGGAGAGGTCCCCCTCAGTGACCTGACAGTGGTAGAAATCGAACTGGATTTTGACATTCGTCCGGTTCACGGTCCTGACCACGCGTCGCGCCTGATCCTGACGTGTCAGGATGTATCCTGGAACGTCGCGTCCGTTGATCGGTTCGATGAGCAGCGTGATGCCAAGAGCGGCCGCTTCGGCGGATGCCAGGCGGAGGTTGTCGACGAGCACCTCTTCACAGGCCTCAAGGGCAGTCGCCGGCGGAAGGACTCCGGACAGAACGTGGACAAGACCGGTGCCGGTAACGGCAGCATAGTCGAGCGCCACCTTCAGGTTTGCGCCGAATTCGCTCTCGAAACCCGGAAGGCCCGCCAGTCCCGCCTCGCCACCAGGCGCGTTGACGAGTACCAGATCGAGACCACATTCCTTCAGCGTCCCGGCAACCGTTGCAGCCGGAAGGCCATAGGGTTCCTGGATCTCGACGGCCTCGAACCCTGCGTCGGCGGCCAGCGCGAACCGCTCCCGAAGGGGTACTTCCGTGAACATGGTGGAAAGGTTGGCGGCAAAGCGCGGCATGGTAATGAGGTCCGGAGGCGGCAGCATCGAGAACCTATTGTGCCGGGGCCTCCCTGGGAAGCGGGACGGCTTCATCCCGCACGCTGTTTCGTTGGACATGCCAGGAGCCATCCTGTAACGCTTGCGCCGGCACCTGGTGGGTGCCAGTCACGACATCGGGGAAGCAGGGTCTTGGAAAGGCCGGACATCGCCTTCGTTGCGTCTACCGATATTCGCGCACAACGGGCACGTGACGAGCTTGTCGCGCTCTACGGCTGCTCGGGCGTCAACGATGCCAAGGTTATTGTCGCCCTGGGTGGCGACGGATTCATGCTTGAGACCCTGCATCGCTATCTCGACCGCGATGTGGGGGTCTACGGAATGAACACGGGTTCCATCGGCTTCCTGATGAACACTCTTGCGACCCGAGATCTGGTCGAACGACTCGACGCCGCCAGGACGACAATTCTGAAACCTCTCTCCATGACCGCCATCGATGTCGGGGGAGTTCGCCACGAGGCTGTGGCCATCAATGAGGTTTCGCTGTTCCGCGAAACAAGCCAGACGGCGAAGATACGGATCCGTATCGATGACATCGTGCGCATGGACGAACTGATGTGCGATGGCGTCATGGTTGCCACCGCCGCCGGCAGTACCGCCTACAATCTCTCCGCCCACGGACCGATCCTGCCCATCGGGTCTCACACGCTGGCCCTGACTCCGATCAGCGCCTTCCGCCCGCGTCGCTGGAGGGGCGCCATCCTGCCGGACGACTCCGGTGTCGGCTTCGAGGTTCTCGATCACATCAAGCGACCCGTCAGTGCGGTTGCGGATTCCGCGGAGGTTCGCGACGTCGTCAAGGTTGACGTGACACCGGACAGGAAACGCTCCGTGCGGTTGCTGTTCGATCCCGAACACAATCTCGAGGAACGTATTCTCAAGGAGCAGTTCATCACATGAACAACGGCACCGACGCCAACCTTGGAGTCCATCTTCTGCCCTGTGACATTTCAGCCTTTCGCAAGGGCAACACCGGCATCGACTACGTCACCACCTTCGACAGCGGTCTTCCGGGCCCTCACGTAATGGTGAATGCGCTGACCCACGGCAACGAACTGTGTGGCGCCCACGCACTGACATACCTGTTCGAGAACGATGTGCGACCGGACCGGGGCCGGCTCACTCTAAGCTTTGCCAATGTCGCGGCCTACGAGACCTTCGATGCTGCCAATCCCTATGCATCCCGTTTCGTCGACGAGGATTTCAACCGGCTGTGGGATCAGAAGACCCTGGACGGCCCGAGGACGAGCCGGGAACTGACCCGTGCCCGAGCCATGCGCGAGGTGTTCGCAGCCGCCGACCATCTCCTCGACATTCACTCGGTCGATCTGCCGCAACCCGCCATGCTGCTGGCCGGTCGGAGAGCGAAGGGCCGCGCCCTGGCGACGGCCATCGGCAAACCACGCCACGTCGTCATGGACCGGGGTCATGATGCCGGAAAGAGAGTGCGGGACTTTGCCGAATTCGACGATGCGGAGAGCCCGAAGAGCGCCTGTCTTGTGGAGTGCGGCTATCACTTTCATACCCAGGCGACGGAGATCGCCGTTCAGACGTCACTGCGTTTTCTCCGGCACTTTGGCATTCTTCCGGATAGCTTTGCCGACGCCTGCTTGCCTCAGGAAGAGGATGAACCGCAGCTCTTTGTCGAGGTGACCGATCCTGTCACCATCGAAACCGACGACTTCCGGTTCGTGCGCACCTTCCAGGGGTTCGAGGTCATCCCGGAAGAGGCAACGCTGATCGCCCATGACGGCGATCGCCCCATTCGCACTCCCTACCCTGACTGTGTTCTGGTCATGCCGGCCCGCGAGCCCCTGCCCGGCAAGACCGCCGTGCGTCTCGGCCGGATCGTGTAGGCGTCCTATCCTCCCCCCTTGTGGTAGACGCGGTCAAAGTGCGCCAGGAATGCGGCGACCTCGGTTCCATCCATGCCGCTGAACGCCAGTTCCACCCGGCACCGCTCAAGAACGAGACCGGCAATGCGGCGCGGTTCGAGTATCCGGGTTGTGATGACAATTCCCTTACCCGCCTCTCCAATACGCACGCGTCCTTCTTCCGTGACGCAGGCCATGCCCCGGGCCAGCCGTGGAAGCAGGCGACGAAACTCACCGGGGGTGATCGCCATGTCCTTTGCGACCACTCCTGGTGCCCCATCACCCACCGGCGACCGGAGGCCAGGCGGCCAGGGTATCACCGTCCACGAGGACCCGCGTCTCGCGTGCTGAAGGTGGCACAAAGAAGCCGTTGACCAGAACGAGGTGACACATTTGACGTGGAACGGCGCACCGGTCGAGGACCGCACCGATAGTGGTGCCCTCGTCAAGTTCGAGTGGGACCGCATTTTTGTATGCGTCGTCAGGAAGATAGGGGGCCAAAGACGCAAAGAGCTTGAAGGTGATCTGCATGCTTCTCCAGGCAGGCCGGCCACGGCGACAGAGTGTGCCGCTTCTCGGGTGTTTCGACAAGCAATGACGGTGCTGCATTGCCCGTGGAACGGCAATCCACTAGCATCGGGCCAACCGGATGGAGGGTGAGATGGGGATCGTCACTGACGTCATTCTTCCGATTGCTCTGGCGTTCATCATGTTTTCGCTGGGCCTGGGCCTCACCTTCAGTGATTTCGCACGGGTGGCAAGGCAACCGAAGGATTTCTTCGTTGGCGCCTTCTCGCAGATCATTCTCCTGCCGCTTGTCGCCCTGATCCTGATTAGCCTGTGGCCGCTGTCGCCGGAACTTGCGCTTGGCGTCATGATCATCGCTGCCGCTCCGGGCGGGGTCACATCCAATCTCCTGACATCCTTCGCCCGCGGTGACGTGGCCCTGTCGATTTCGCTCACTGCCATCATCAGTCTCGTCAGCGTGATCACCATTCCACTGGTAGTGGTCATGTCCTACCAGCATCTCATGGGCTCTGATGATCCTGGCGACATCTCGGTCGCCGAAACGGCTCTCAGCGTGTTTGTCATCGTGACCGTTCCCGTGGTGCTCGGTGTCGCCTTGCGCCGCCTTGCCTCGGGTCTGGCGCAGGCCGTGGAACCGTGGTCGCGACGTATCTCGACGGTTCTCTTCATTCTGGTCCTGGCCGGGGCCATCTTCCAGGAACGTGACAACATCGTTCCCTATTTCGCCGACGCCGGCCTTGTCACGCTGGTCCTCAACGTGGTCATGATGGCGCTCGCCTACGGCCTTGCCACGGCCCTGGCATCGGGGAAGGCGCAAAGAGTCGCCATTTCGATCGAGTGCGGTCTGCAGAACGGCACGCTTGCCATCGCGGTTGCCGTGCTGCTGTTTGGCGCCGGGCCCGTCGTCATCCCGGCGGCGACCTACAGCCTCATCATGTTCGCCACCTCGCTGCTGTTCATCGCTTTCCTGCGGCGGTCACCTTGACCGCGGCACCACACGCCCCTTAAGGAACAATCCCCTGGATGGGTGGCCGAGTGGTTGAAGGCACCGGTCTTGAAAACCGGCAGGCGTCAAAGCGTCTCGTGGGTTCGAATCCCACCCCATCCGCCACTATTCTATCATAACCGATTGATTTATAACGCGGTCTTGATACAATTCTACTTTTCCTCCCTTGTTTGATCCCACACTTGGTGGGATGTGCCGGCCACCTGTATTTTGGCCGCCGCACGAGGTATCGACGACCAGCGCGACGTCCCCTCTCGACACATCAGCCGTGCGGGCGTCGTGTCCCGACCATGGCTGGTCGGCCGACAATCGGCAGCCCTTCGCCGGGTGCAAGCGACCGCGAGGCGATGCTGTGACGGATGTCGCGGATGCGCACGTCGTGGAGCCCCGCCAGCTCCCGAACGATGCGCCAGGCCTCGTCGACCCCACTCATATGCGTCCCGCAAAGAGCCAGGGGTTGTCCGCCTTACACGGCAAAGCTTCCAACATGAGCATCGTCGAAGGCGACACCCGAACCGCGCGAAGTCCAGACTTCCCGTCGCGTAAACGGATCTTCCGCTGTATGGTGCCGACATCTGCCTGCGCATGGTCAGTACTTCGCTCCTGCGACATTCCGTCTCGATCGTGAGACGGATCGCTGCCGCCACTGTGGCCGATATGCCGACGAGTACCGCCTCGTTCAGCATCTGCCCGAGGCGATCAAGTTCGGAACCGCTCAGGCGGCGTTTCCGCTTGCGCTCGGGATACTTCGGAACCGATTGGCAAAGGTTGAACCGGTCCTCAACCATCCCCCAGTCGTCGGCCTGGGTTTACATGTGCAAGAGGACCTTGTTCGCCGTCGCCGGACTGCAGGCCACTCACTGGTGCAGGTTCTCGACTTGACCGGGTTCCACTGCCTCGAGCGACAGCCGGCCGAGCGCGGGCAGGATGTACCGGTAGACTACGCAGCGGGCATCGCGCGCCGTCGTCGGCTTGCAATCGACGGTGACATGATCCTCCAGACAGCGTTCTGCCAGATTGGCAACCGTCGGGCCGTCCGGGATCCGGGCTGCCAGCGGCGGCATCGGCTCCTCGCCCAGCTTGATGCGCATGATGATGGAAGCCGCCCGTCGGCGCGCCTCGGCGGTACCGATCACGCCGTGACGTCCAACCGTCACGCGTTTCCGCCCTTTTGGGCCCCGCGCCCGGGCGACGTACACATTGTCGCTCGAGGGATTCACCCTGACCCCGAACCCCATCAGTGACCGGTTCCAGAACACCGTGTCGCTGTCGACCTTGAACGCCGTCACTATGCGGTTCGAGAGAGCCCACCGCTGCCGCGGGCTCTCGACCATAGGCAGACGCTGGTGACAAAGGGGGTGCGGATCGAGACGTGGTCTTCTTCGGAAACCGTCAGGCCACCTTGGGGCGGCATTCCTCTTCGGGAAGGGCAATACTCAGGTTTTCGCGGATCTGCCGATCAGCAACCTCCGGCACATGGGTCGGAAAGTGGGTGTGTAGAATGCTGTCGACCAGCTTGTATGCGTTTTCAAGCATCGTTGGTTTGCCGACGCCGGGCCAGTCGTTGAGGCTCGTTCGGTCCGACAGTGCGGGGTAGAAGAAATCATTCTTCATGCGCGCCAGTGTTTCGGGCCGGCCCAGGTAATGACCCGGTCCGTCGACGCAGACATCACGAATGATTTCGACGCCGAGCTCGTCGTCATTCAATTCGAACCCTTCCACCACCCTGAGCGCGCCGCCGATAATCTCGTTATCCATGACCAGTCCGGGAAAACTGCATCCGAGACCACCTGCAAGTGCACCCGCGGCGCAGAACAGCACGTTTCCGCCGGAGTTACCCACCAGCGTGTGCTGGATGGCCTTCTCGAACCCTGATTGGGTATCGGGCAGCTTCGAATCCGTGCCGCCCGAGATCGTGCCGTTCGGCAGTCCGTAGTGACGCGCCATCTGGCTTGAAACCGAAGAAACGATCCCCTGTTCGGGGCTTCCGATCGTCGCCGCGCCCGTCCTGAGATCAGAGACCATGGGCCAGGTACCAAGCAGAATTTGCGGATCGTCCACCACTTGGTGAGCGTAGACGAGCCCGCCAAGCACCTCCGACATCGTCTGCACGATTGTGCCGGCCACCGAAACCGGTGCGGTGGCACCTTGCTGCCCGGAGCTCGTCAGCTGTACGGGCATGCCGCCCCTGAGCGCGTTTTCCAGGCCCAAGCAGGACTCTGGGGCAAACCTGAGAGGGGGCACCACGAAGGTGCAGGTGTTCAGGATAAACGGGCGACGCCGCCACCCGTCCTCGCTTCCCGCAATCCAGTGACACATCTCAATCGATCGAGTGACGTTCTCGCCGTTGAACCACGAGGTACTCACCGGCTTGCTGGTGCCGCGAACCGCCGCATAGCAGAGGTTAATGTCGACATCGTCGATATCTTCGAGATCCGTCGGTGTTCCAAGCCGGTGGAACATGTGGATGTTGTCGAGCGTGTCGGCAATCCGCGCGAAGTCGTAGACGTCCTTCGTAGTTACCGGTCGGATGTCGCGCGATTCCGGATCGACCACTCGAATCGATCCGCAGCCTGTGGAGAAGTATGTCTTCGAGCCACTCACATCGAAGTCATGCCTTGGGTTCTGTCCGAAGAATGTGAGCGATGTCCGCGCACGCGCGATGGTGTCCTCGACAAGGCTTCTGGAGAAGCAAACACGACCTTCATCAGTGATCCAGCACCCGGCCGCCAGAAGATAATCGCGCGTGGAGTCAGGGGCTTCGCCGAAGCCCACGGTTTCCAGGACGTCGAGTGCGGCGGAGTGGATTTTCGCTTTCTCGTGATCGGACAGCGTCTGCATTGCGCCGCTGTCCAGACCGCGGCGCAACGGTGCCTCAGTTTCCATGGCATCGGTCTGGGTCCGACGCCGTCCCGCCTGTCCGCCCCTTCGGCGTCGTCTCGTTTCGTCGCTCAAGGCCATTGCTCCGTCTTGCGGTGCCGTCGTGCCCGTTTAGACCGGACTGGACGGTCCCTTTAGCACATCGTCAGACCGCCGCTGACGCTGATGACCTGGCCCGTGATCCAGCGCGCGTCGTCCGAGACGAGGAAGCTGACGACCGAGGCCTGTTCCTCGGGGAGTCCGAGCCGCCGAAAGGGCACCTGCCGGGTAATGCGGCGGACCATCTCTGGGTTCTGTTCCTCGACATCCCGCATCAGCGGCGATTCTGTGGGGCCCGGCGCTGTGCAGTTCACGTTGATGTTGTAGCGTGCGTTCTCGCGCGCGAGGCTCTTGGCGAAAGCGCATTCGGCGGCCTTTGCGCCGGCGTAGACAGCTTCGCCACCAGTGCCTATTTTTGCGGCATCAGAGGTAATGTAGACGATTTTGCCCGTCTTCCGTTCGACCATGCCCGGGAGCACCGCGTGGGTCACGTAGAGCGCGGCCAAGTAGTTCACTGCGATCACTTTGTGCCAGTAGTCCGAAGTCTCTTCCTCGAAGCGGGTTCCCATGCACCATCCGGTCGTGTTGACGAAGGCTGCGATCGGACCCATACGGTCTTCGGCTGCGGCCACAGCAGAACGGACGGCGGCTTCGTCCGTCTGATCGACTCCCCACGTCTCTATCCGTGTTGTCGCTTGCGTTCGTGCGTTCGCCAGCCCGTCTTCGTCGATATCGAATGCGGCGATGTCGAAGCCGTCGGCCGACAGGCGCTCCACGCAAGCACTGCCCATGGCGCCACCGGCGCCCGTAACAAGGGCGGTTCCCTTCATCGGTGTCTCCGTTCAAGCAAATTCGCCGGTGCCAGTCTCCAACGTTGCCGGTCGCCGGCGCAATTCAGTTATTTTCAATACCTGCGTCGCCATTGTTTTGGGTGCGGCGGTACCGTCAGTTAACATTCATTCTGCATTGCTCAGGCGCTCGATCAGTCCGCCATAGGCATCTGCGTCGAGCGCGACCATAGTGGTCGTCTCGACGGCGCCGAGACGGCCCAGGATCAGCAGAAACTCTGCCATGGCCTCGTCCGTCGGCGCCCTGAAGACGACGACATAATCATAAGCCCCGAGTGTCATGAAGTACTGCTCCATCTTGACCGACAGACGCTCCATCGCAGGCGTCAGGGCGTCGCGGCGCTCGAAGGTCTTGGTGATCTCGGCCTTTCCTGCAGTCGTCAGCTTCACCAGCGATACGAACGTCTTCATGGATCGGTCCCCTTCCCGGAGCTTGGTTCAAATCGAACGGTTCACGCCGCCGTCCACGAGGATGCTTTGCCCGGTGATGTATCCAGCTGCTGGAGAAGTGAGGAACGCGGCCGTCGCGCCGATTTCCGCCAGAGCGCCGCGGCGGCCGAGTGGGATGGATCGCAGAACCTCGTCGGGCTGATCCCAGTTCTCGAGAAATCCGGGAAGAATGGCGTTGATCCGTACGCCCTCGCGACCGTAGCGGTCGGAGTAGAGCTTCACGAGGGCAGACAGGGCTGAGCGAGTCACTGAAGAGACCGGGTAGGTCAGCCGTGGTTCGAAAGCGGAGAAGGTCGAGATCAGGACGACCGAGCCGCCCGACCGGCGACGCATGACCGGGATGGAAAGGCGCAGCAGCCGGACGGCGCTCAGAAACATCATGTCAAAGCCTGCCAGCCATTCGGCATCTTCGATTTCGATCGGCTCGAACGGGTCGTCGGCCGAGTAGGACGAAGCCCGTGACTGTGCCGTGCCGGCAATGTTCGTCGATCGCGGCGCGTGACCGGCGTTGAGTATCAGCGCGTCGAGCCGTCCGTAGGTCTCTACGGTCTGCGTGACGAGGCGTTCGAGATCGACCGGCTCGGTTATCGACCCGGACATACCAAGACCGCCCAGTTCCTCAGCGAGTTCACGTGCTGCGTCGGATCGCGACAGGAGTGAAACGGCATAGCCGCGATGCGCCATCGCCCGCGCACATTCCGCACCGATACCGCGTCCTGCGGCGGTAACGATGGCAACAGGTTTGCCGCTTCTTCGGTCCATGTCATTTCTTCCCTGTCACTCGGTCCGCATTGCGCGCTGGAACGGGAAGAACTGCAGCGCGTTATCGCGCAAGAGCTTGCCACACGCAGCCGATTTGAAACCCAGGTCCTCGATTTCCCGTAATGCGCGCGCATGGTCGATGACGGGGAAGTCCGTGCCCCATAAGACCTTGTTCTGGCCGCGCGAGTTGGCAAACTGGACAAGGGAAGGTGTCCAGTACTTCGGCGCGTAAGCGGAAGTTCCGATAAAGACGTTCGGATGCTTGGCGGCGAGGGCGATCGCTTCGTCGACCCAAGGCCACGCTGTGTGGGCGCAGAGAATCTTGAGTTCGCGAAAGTACAGCGCGATCTTGTCGAGATAGACTGGCCTGCCGACCTCGATCGGCATCATGTCGAGCGTATGCCCCATGGAAATGACAACGGGCACGCCCAGTTCTGCGCACTTCGCATAGTAGGGAAAGTAGAAGGCGTGGTCCGGCGGCAGGTCGTAGCCGTGCGGGTGAATATGCGCGCCCACGAAGCCATGGGTCTCCACAGCGTCGGCCATGGCGCGCACGCCTTCAAGCCTCTGCATAGGGTTGATGCCGAAAAGGCCGTGTATCCGATCGGGATCGGCCTTTCGCGCCTCGACGATCTCCTCGACGCTTGTGCTTACGTTCATGCGCTGCTCGAGGTAGGACCACGATGCGATCGCGGTAATGACCACCTTGTCGACGCCTGCGGCTGTCATCCGGCCGAGGAATTCTTCGGGCGAAAATCCCTTGAGATTGTCCATCAGTCCCAGGCGTTCGAACGTCTCGACTTCCTGCGGATTGCCGAGGAAATTGCGCTTCAGGTTCTCGGGCGTGAAATGGTTGCAGAGGCTGTCTATGGCGCCGGGCATGTCGTTCCGTGGATCTTGTTGCTTCATCAATCGGGTTGACCGTCGAAGGGATCGACCTCTTCGCAGGTGAGGTTCAGGGCGTGCATGGTTGAGGCCGGGGCGCCAACAGCCTGATGCATGATGCGTTTGGCGCGGGCGAACACGGACGACTCGATGTCGGTCGCAAATTCGGCGGCAAACTGCATCGCCTCTTCTGCTGCCTTGCCGGGATCGGTTACGCGGTCGACGAGCCCTTGGTCAAAAGCCTCCTGCCCGGTCCAGACCTCTCCCAGCAGGACGAGGCGCTTCGCCGGGCCAAGGCCAATGAGCGGCGGCAGGCGCGTGAGACCGCCCCAGGTCGGGCTACCACCCATCTTTCGGACCTCTGGGAGAGAGAATATGGCGTCGCGCGCCGCGATGCGGTAATCGCAGGTCGCTGCAAGCTCCAGTCCGCCGCCCACGCAGTACCCCTCGACAGCGGCAATCACAAGACATGAGTGGTCGGCGATCTGATCCATCAGGCCGAGGCCGCGGCGAAAATGCGCACGCGAGGTCACCGTGTCGCGCTCCTTGTACGCCTTGATGTCGTCCCCTGCGCAGAAGGCGGCCGTACCCTGGCCTGTAAGAACGATTGCCGCAACATCGGCAGCCTCAAGCCGTTCGAACAGCTGCGACAGCATGACGACGGCCGTATGGTCGAGGGCGTTTCGCCGCCGTTCCCGGTTGATTGTGACCTTCGCGACGGCGTCGACGACAGTGCAGAGCACAGATCCCTCGGTGATCGCCAGATCAGACAAGGTCGAACCCTTCGCGGGCGAGATGACGTCCGATGATCATCTTGTGAATTTGCGTCGTGCCGTCGTATATCTGGTAGGCTTTAGCATCCCGCATGAATCGGCCCAAGGGAACCTCCGTCGAGAGCCCGGTCGCTCCGAGAACCTGGATGGCTTCCACTGGCGCCTTCATCCCGATTTCAGTGCACGCGAGTTTGGCCATGGAGGCGAGCGTCGAAGCCCTCCGCGATGGACGCTGTTCCAGCTCGGCGATGGCGTGCAGCCAGAGCGTCCGAGCAGCCGCATATTCCGTCGCGAGATCCGCGAGGAGAAACTGAACACCCTGGTGATTGACGATCGAGGTGCCGAACGCTTGACGGTCCCGTGCATAGTTCGTGGCGATTGAGATCGAGGTGTGAGCGGCTCCCAGGGCCTTGGCGCTCACGTTGAGTCGCGCTTCGTCGAGAGCCTTCATGGCCATCTTGAATCCCTCGCCCTCCTCGCCGAGTCGCCGGTCTTCCGAAACGAAACAATCGGAGAATTCCAGCGTCGACTGCGGCGACCCCCGCACGCTAAACAGGTCCTCGTCCCGCACAACCGCGAAACCAGGGTCGTCCTTGCGGATGAGGAAGGCGGAAATGCCCGCGCTCCCGGCATTGGGATCGGTCTTCGCAAAGACTACGAGCACGTCGGCCATGCCGCCGTGGGTGCACCATGTCTTCGTGCCGTTCAAAATGTATCCGTCCGGCGTCTTGCGCGCCTCTGCCTTCATTGAGGCAGCATCTGATCCGGCAGAGGGCTCGGACATCGCGAACGCCGGGCACCACTCTCCTCTTGCGACTCTCGGCAGGATCTCCCGCTTGAGCTCCTCGCTTCCGCATTCGACGATTGGATGGACGGCGTCCGGCCAGGTCGAAAGTATGATCGCGAAAGAGCCGCTGCACCGGGCGACGAGTTCAATGATCTCGAGCCGCGTGCGCAGATCGAGGCCAAGGCCGCCATAGGCTTCCGGCAGGGCGATCCCAAAAAGACCAAGTTCCCCTGCCTGCTCGTGAAGGTCCCAAGGGTAGACATTCGAAGCGTCAATTTCCGCAGCTCGTGGTTCGATCACGTTCGAGACGAAGCGGCGCACCGAATCGAGCACCTGCTCGGCAGCGCCCGACCGGATTGGTGTCGCTTCGATATCGAGAGTCATTACACCATTTCCCGTTTTTCGGGTTACTGTACAGATTACGGCCGTTCCCAGGTGTCCTCGGTGACAGCCTCGGCGACCAGTGCCGTCTTAACGATCTTGTTCGTCGTGTTGCGCGATAGTGTGGGAAGGACGCGAATGTAGCGTGGAAGCATGTGGCGCGCAACGCGGCGGGTGAGAAAGTCGACGACTTCCTCCGGTTCAATTGTCGTACTATCCTCAGGTTCGATCGCCACCATGACTTCGCTTTCGCTCTCGAATTCCGGGCAAGGTACGGCGTAGGCGGCACCCGCCGCGATGCGAGGATGCTCCGCTAGTTCGCGCTCGATCTCAAAACTCGAAATATTCTCGCCGCGTCGCCGAATCATGTCCTTCGAGCGGTCCACGAAATAGAAGCGCTCTTCGCCATCCTGCCGGAACAGGTCTCCGGTGTGGTGCCAGCCGTTTTGCCAGGCGCGCACCGTTTCCTCAGGCAAGTTGAAGTAGCGCGGCGCGATAACCCACGGCACTTCGCAGCGCACGATGAGTTCACCGACTTCGCCGACGGGGACGTCGCAATCGTTGGAATCGACGATCCGCGCCTCGAAACCACTGCGGATCCTGCCGCAATATCCGGCTACGATGTCATCGCCGTCCCGGACGAGATCCGAGGTGATCGGGGGACTTGTCTCGGTCTTGTCGTATTGCGTGTAAACTTCGACGCCGAAACGCCTGCGAAAGGCATGAACGCTGCCGATCAGGGGCTGCTGTACGATGAAGCGAAGCGGATTTTCTGCGTCCTGCTCCGTCTCCGGTTGGTTCAGCAGAAAATCGCACATTACCCCGAGCAGAAGCGTAGCCGTCACGCCGTAGTTCCGGATCTGCTGCCAGAAGCGCGAGGCGCTGAAACGTCTGACGACAACCATAGTGGCGCCTACGTGAAACACCGACCACGGCACATACGCGCCGGAAATGTGGTAGTAGGCGAACGGTGCCAGGAAGGTGTCTTCGGCGTTCAGGTAGCGAAGGCCGTCGATCGCCATCGTGGCTGTGTGAATGTGAGAGCATTCCACGCCTTTCGACACACCTGTCGTTCCCGACGTAAAGAAGACTGTGTGCGTTTCCCACGGCTCGATCACGGGATCGCAGTCTGACGGCATCGGCGATTCTGCGGACAGAACGTCCTCTCCAAGAATCTCGACGCCAGCTTCTTTGATCGGACGCGCGCTGAGTTCGCGCCCAACGACCACGACTCGCTCAAGGTGCGCGAACGAACACTGCGCTAGCAACTCAAGATATTCGCAGCCTGCGATGAGCAGCTCCGCCTCGCCATAGTCGATCATACGCTGAAGGAGCGGTACAGGCAGTTCTGTGTTTATCGGCATGAGGACCGCACCAAGATAGTAAAGCCCGAGCGAAACACGGACGACTTCCGGCCCGTTGTCGAGCATGACTAGGACTCGTGTGCACTTTGCGACGCCGAGGGACGCGAGCGCGGCGGCAGCAGTTCGTGCGTGTCGCTGCGTTTCCGAATACGTCCAGGTGGGACCGCTCTCGAAGACTATGCAGGTCTTTTTCGGTCGCTCCGCGGCCTGCCGGTCCAGCATGCGGGGCAAAACACAGGTCTCGGCGTCATTCAGGCGGGCGTGAAGGGTTGCGACGTCAAGCATTGTCGATCCCGCCTTCCATACGAAAGATAGCCGGACAAGTGTAAGCGCCGAACGGTGTCAGCATACCGACCGCGAGGCGCCTGTAGGCCTACTATTTGCCAGCGGGCCGACTTCTCAACACAGTATTCCTGAACCGACCCCAAAAAATAAATCAGCCGAACCCATGGACACGAGAGTTTCCCCGGCGCATTGTCGTGGCGCATGGTTTCGTCATCGCTGGGGCAAAGTACAGCATGTACAAACTCCCTCCGTTGAACGCACTGCGAAGCTTCGAATCCGTAGGCCGCAACAGGAGTGTCGTCGGCGCTGCGCGGGACCTGAACGTGACGGAACCGGCTGTCAGCCGGGCAATCAAGATACTCGAAGATCACTTTGGCATAGCGCTTTTCCATCGCCACACCAACGGCATGGAACTGACGGAACAGGGGAAGCTCCTCCTACCTGTCATGTCAGAAGCGCTCAGGAACATTTCAGACGCCTGCGGCGCAATCTACGAGCAGCGTCGGCATCGCGTTTCGATCCTCGCAACTCCGTTCATCGCCTCGCATTGGCTTGCTCGGAGGCTGTCAAGTTACCTGGCTGACGACGCTCAGGTCAGCGTGTTTGTTCACTCGTCCTTCCGGTTCGACGAACTGAAGCGCGCGGAATTCGACATCGCGCTCTGGTATGGCAATGTCGAGAAAGCCGGCTATGCGGTGGAGCCGTTTCTCACGATGACGCGCGTACCAACGTGTAGCGAGGCATTCGCGAAAAAGCACGGACTTGCGGGGGATGTGACGCGGCTCCGCGAATGCAGCCTCATTCACGAGTTCGACTACTCCGATTGGATGCACTGTTTCGAATCCGCCGGCCTCGATCCGACGGACGCCGCGCATGGGATCGTCACGGACAACTTCGAGCTGACAATACAGAGCGCGCTGAACGATGTTGGCATAGCGCTCCTATTCGAAAACATAACTGAAACGATCACCTCCAGAGCCCGGCTGACTCACCCTCTGGGTTCGTCGATCGCAGTTCCCGTCCAATATTCGATGCTGATCCAGAAATGCAGGCGGGACGACCCGGCAGTCCGCGAAATGGCCGATTTCCTGAGAGAGCAAGCCAAGTCGCCGACCGCTCGGAGAGCCGACGGGGCAAGCGCCCTTCATTGAAGGATTGTTAGTCGCGACCACAGAACTACTGAATGCGCAGCGGTTAGTCTGGCAGGCTATCATTCCCCTTGGTGACGGATGCGGGTTAGGCATTCGTGAGTATAGGCACACTTATGGATCGGTGGCGAATTTATCTGCTGGATTGGGAAACTCTCATCCGGTAACCTTGACCTTCAACGGCGGTCGCGAGGATAACGTGAATGTCCAAAGTGGTGCTCATGGGCGTTGGTGATGTGATTCTGGATCCGGAAACTCACAAGACGGCATTCGACGGTGTCAAGCATGTTCTGGCCGATGCAGATTTCACGGTTTGCAATTGCGACCAAATTTATTCGGACAAGTGTGAGGATCCCAGCGGGTATTGGCAGATTCAGGTGGGAGCGCCACCAAGCGATCCCTCAATGCTCGATTCCATTCGCGATGCGAACATCAATGCCATCAACCTCGGGAACAACCACTCGCTGGATTGGGGTTACGAAGCAGTCTTCGACTGTCTCGAAAGATGCAAGAATAAGGGGATCACGACGTTCGGAGTTGGCCGGAATATTGAAGAAGCGCGCCGACCCGCGATTCTTGAGAAGAATGGAACGAGGATTGGGCTTCTTGCCTATTGTTGCATTGGCCCGAGCGGATATGAAGCAACGGACGTCCGTCCGGGGCATGTGCCCATGCGCGCTTTTACCCACTACGAACAGTGGGACCCCCAACCCGGCACGCCGCCGCTCATCCATACCTTCGCGCACAAGAGAGACCTTCACGATATGGTAGACGACATCACGCAGCTTCGGCAAGAAGTCGATGTTCTCGTGGTTTGTTATCACTGGGGAGTCCACTACATTCCGGAGATAATCGCCGACTACCAGTTCGAGGTAGGCCATGCGGCGGTCGACGCTGGCGCGGACGTCATTTTCGGCAATCACGCTCATCTGCCGAAGGGTATCGAGGTCTACAAAGGCAAGGTGATCTATTACGGCATGCACAATTTCGCTTGCCACGGAGAGTGGCAGCCGCCGGCGAAGCAACCAGGCTGTAAATTTCCTGAGAGCTATCTGTGGGACTGGAGCCGATTCGGTTCATTAATGGTCGAGCGGTTCGGCAGAATACCTGACCATGAGTCCCGACCGACAATGATTGCGAAAATCGTCATCCAGAACGACACAATTCAACAGGTATCTTATGTCCCTTGCTATATCGGTGACGATTTAGCTCCTGTCGCGATGAAGCAGAGCGATGAACGCGGTCAAATTGTGTACGAGCATTTTCGAAAAATCAGCGACTCACAAGGGTTGAATACAACATTTACCTGGGAAGGTGACGAGATCCTCATAGGAGCCGGGGACGCGGAATGATGCGTCGTCGGAGAGGTTAGTGCTCAATTGGGGGGCCAACAAGCGATTGCAATGACAAGTAGCCGGGTAGCCGAACCGTTGTCTCCATCGGAAGATCATGATTTCCGTGCCGTATCCGTCGTGCAGGACGAAACGGGGCTGACGGTTACCTGGTCGAATGGTGCGTCGAGCAGATTTCTGTATTTTTGGTTGCGCGAGAACTGCCCCGAGGATGCGAACTCTCTTACCGGTCAACGATTGCTGAACTTGGGTGATATCCCCGACGACATCCGGCCAACACATGTCGGCCTAGCGGACGGATCGGTCTGCCTTAACTGGCCTGACGGTCGCGCATCGGTGCATGATCCTGTCTGGCTGTATGAGCAGCGATATGTCGAAGGCGCCCCGCGAAGCGCACCACTTCGAATACAAACTTGGGATTCTTCTCTTGATCTGGCTGAACTTCGTGCTTCGTACGACGAGCTAATGTCGGACGACGAGGCCCGCTACGAAGCCATGGAGCGTATCGTCCGCTACGGCCTCTTGCGCATATCCGGAACACCGAAGATCGCAACTGAGAACCTGGCCAAGAGGTTCGGATACCTTCACGATACGAACTACGGGGTTACTCTGGATGTCAGGTCCGAGGTGAAAGCCTGGTTCCGAGTCCTTTCCAGAGGGGCCATTCCGCCCCACACAGATAACGCGTACCGCTATACGCCCACCGGCATTACATTTTTCCATTGCGTGGAACAGATCCGTGCATGCGGTGGCCAGTCATACTATGTTGACGGACTAAAGCTGGCAGAGCGGATACGGGAAATCGATGAGGACGCTTTCAATGTCCTATGTAATGTTCCGCTAACCTTTCACCGGCACATTCCCGAGAACGCCTCGACGGGAATTGACGCGGCCTACTACAAGGTTGAAGCACCGGTGTTTCGTCTAAACGCCAATAGTCAAGTCGTCGGGCTTCGTTACCATCCCCGCACGGTGGCCCCGTTCGTCGGCTCCGAGACAGAGATCCGGCGTGTGTACCGGGCGCGCAAGCTGCTGGAGGACACGAGCTTGGATCATTCCCTGCGAGTCCAATTCCAGGCGAACGTCGGTGAGTGCACCGTATACGACAACCAGAGGGTCATGCACGCACGAACGAGTTTCGAAGACGTCACGGATGGTGTCCGTCACTTCCGGCAGTGTCATGTCGACCGTGAGGAATTGCATAGCCGATTGAGGCTTTTAGGCATGAAGCTCGGCAGGCGAGTGCCCGAAGAGCAAATTACGCCAGGCGCATCATTTTGAATTGGCTTGGCGCGCTGCGGCTTAGTCGAAACACAAACCACTCTGGTAAGTTCCTGTCTGAATCGCTGATTCGACCCTCTCATCTGGTCGGCGCTGTTGTTACAGTGATCTCAAAGCCGGATCGCCGCTGGGGAACCACGGCGAGAGCATCATTTCCGATTTTGCCAAGAGAGCAACCTGTGAAACGGGGGCCCTAAGATTTTCGCAACGACGCCCACGAGAATCTCTCGACGTAGTCCCGCTCAAACTCTTGTATTTCTCTCCCATATCTCTTGGTCAACGCTAAATCGTCGAGACTCGATGTCAGGCGAAACACATCGAGTTTATTCATTTCGATACCAAGGTTCTCCTGATCAACGCTAACCGTGAGATTTCTCAAATCTAATCGGATTTCGACTTCGGGGTCTTCTCGCACTTTAGCTTTGACAAAGAGTATTTCTTCTCTCTTCATGATTGCTGGAACAAGATCAAGCCGGCTTGAATTCGACCGGAAAACGCCCCCAAAACTGACTGCGAGAACCACTTCAATTCCATAGTCTTGGATCGCCCAAACGGCTTGGGGTCGCGCTGAGCCGGCGCCGAAATTCTCCTCTGCGATGAGAAACGATGCACCGGCATGGCGAGCATCGTTCAGTGGATGCGTTGAAATCGTCTCGCCGTTGTCGAGGTAACGTTGGTCATGGAAAAGGTGGTGACCGAATTCGCCCGTTTCACGTGGCGCGTAGACAAATCGGCCGGGAATGATTTGATCCGTATCGATGTTTTGGCCATCCAGGGGGACCCCCTTGCCGACGATCATCAGCGATTTCAAGCTTGGCCCTCCGGCTTGATTTTCCGGACATCGACAATTCTTCCGCTAACGGCAGCTGCCGCCGCCATGGCGGGGCTCATCAAATGCGTCCGGCTTCCAGGTCCCTGGCGACCTGGAAAACTGCGATTAGTTGTGGAGGCGCAGCGTTGTCCGGGTGGCACAATACTGTCGTGATGTCCGAAACACATCGAGCAACCGGCCTCTCCCCATTGCAATCCGGAATTGAGGAAAATCCTGTCCAGACCCTCGCATTCAGCTTGCTTTTTTACCGGTGTCGACCCGGGCACCACGAGGCCAGGTATCACTGCCTGGCGATTCTTTAGGACCGCTGCGGCAGCTCTCAAGTCTTCGATGCGTCCATTGGTGCACGAACCAATGAACACCTGGTCCATTGGCAATCCTTCAATCGGCCGACCAGGTTGGAGACCCATGTAGTCCAGTGCAGTCCGCCAATCCCCGGCTGCGGCATCGGTGGGCGCTGTCGATGGTTCGGGAACTACCCCTGTTACGGGTATGACATGTTCAGTTGTTGTTCCCCAGCTTACAAGTGGCTCCAAGTCCGCCGCCGAGAAACTGTATCGCCGGAGAAACTCCGCATCAGAGTCCACAGTTAGGCCGCGCCAATACTCGAGAGCCTTGTCCCAATCCTGATCTCTGGGTGCGCTTGGCCGATCGTGGAGATAGTCCATCGTCTTGTCATCGGGGGCAACGATGGCCGCCCGCGCTCCAGCTTCCACCATAAGGTTGCAAAGTGTCATTCTGCCCTCAACGGACAGACGCGACACGGCCGATCCCGCAAACTCAACACAGCAGTTCAAACCACCGTTCGCTCCAATTCGCCGCACCACATCGAGTGAGAGGTCCTTTGGAGACATTCCGAAAGGAACTTCATCCCAAATCTCGATCAGTATCGGCAGCATCGCATAGGACCAAACCGCATCGTGCGCAAGGATGTGTATTGTTTCTTCATAGCCCACGCTGAAGCCGAGAGCACCCACGCCGCCATGGGTGGTCATGTGCGAATCTGTTCCGGCGACCAGTAGCCCAGGAAGCGTGATGCCCTGTTCCGGCCCTACGACATGGTAGATTCCCTGGCGAGGGTCGTTGTAATGCAGCAGATCGATTCCGTATTCGGCCTCGAATTGCTCTAACAGCCGAAAGATAGTGTTGATCTCTGGATCAGTGGCTCCGGCAGCTCTATTGAAGGTCGGCGCCAAATGCGACACCATCGCGTACTTTGTAGCCGGCGTCTTCACCACGAGTCCTCGCATACGCAGCTCGGCGAGGCAATGATAGCAGCTTTCGTCCATGTACAGGCGATCGACGCGGACCAATTGTGCGTCCCTTGAGAGCGTAGCAATCTTGTGATCAGCCAAGATCTTTTGCGACAACGTCAGTGGTTTGATTGTTTTCCTATGTTGCATCCGTGTTCATCGATGATGTCGTGGAGTTATCGCTACAACTCAACAGACTATCTGAAAGCACGCTACGGCGACCGGACCGCCGGTGTCTTGCATTCTGTACCCCCGGAATCGATGTTCTGGTGAGCCTCCTCAGGTCTCAGCGGTAAACTACAGTGAGAACCCACCATTGGGTAGTCAAAAAAATTGAGGCAGTGACGAAACGTACCTGTCGCTCGAGACAATGAAAGGCGTCGTAGGTTTGCTGGACCTCCTTGAGGTCAATGGCCCCAACAATCTTGACGGCAATACTCGAGTGATAGCTGCTAGGCACACGACCGCGGACCTGGTCCTGTAGTTTTCGTTAGCTTTCGTTTCAGATTTTCTTAATTGAGGCGAGGTCGAGTTTCCTGATTGACTGAAGGGCTCAAAGGATCATGTTGTTCCAGCAACCAGGAGCTACATGATCAGGAATTGGGAATTGGGAGGTACGCTATGGCGATGCAATTGACAGGGTCTACTGTCGATCCGCGAATCTCAAGACGAGTGTTTTCGAAGGGTATGGCGGCCGCGGGCGGTGTGGCGTTGCTCGCGGGGGCAAAGAATCGTGCATTCGCAGCGAACAAGGGCGGCACACTCAAGCTGGGCATGCAGGGTGGCAATGCCACTGATGTCATGGATCCGATGCTTGGCGTCGATAACGTGATCCGAGCAATGTGCTACGCGACATACGATACACTTGTGGAATTGAGTCCGTCTGCGGAATTGACACCGTCTCTCGCCACAGGCTGGTCAACGGACAAGGGGGCAAAGGACTGGATCTTCGACATTAGGAAGGGCGTTGAGTTCCACAATGGCAAGACGTTGACCGCGGCCGACGTAGTCTACTCCATCCAGCGCCACATGGGGCCTGACACACAATCGCCTTTTGCGACGCTTCTGGCGAGTGTAGATACGATCGTTGCGGAAAACGATCACCAGGTGCGTATCGTACTCAAGGACGGTAATGCGGATTTTGTCTACTTTTTCGAGGACTACAAGCTTGGGATTGTTCCGGACGGATTTGACGATTGGAATAACGCTATTGGTGCGGGCGCGTACAGGCTAACTGAATTCGAGCCAGGCGTCCGAGCGATCGGAGAAAGAAATCCGAATTACTGGAAAGAAGGTCGCGCACATGTGGATTCCTATGAGTTGGTCGTTGTCAACGACTCGACCGCTCGGTCAAATGGATTGTCGACGGGTGTGTTCCACGCGATCAACTCAGTCGAAAGGAAGGTTGCGCGCCAGCTCGCTGAATCGCCGGAGATCGCTGTCGTTGTGTCGCCTGGAAAGGATAACTATACATGCGCCATGACTGCGACCGCCGATCCCTATTCTAACAATCATCTCAGGTTGTCCATGAAATACGGATTCAATCGCCAGCAGGCGATTGACAGGGCCTTTTCCGGATTTGGTGACGTGGGGAACGATCACCCGATCGCCAGATCGGATCCGTTCTTCCATTCAGAGCTTCCTCAGCGCGAGTACGACCCAGACAAAGCCAGTTGGCATTTTCAGCAGTCGGGACTTGGCAGTCATTCTGCGGAGCTTTTCACCAGCACGGCGGCCGGTTCTGAAGCTATTGATGTAGCGCAAATCTACCAGGAGGCACTAAAGCAAGTGCAGGGAGTGGACCTGGAGATCGCCCGGGCGCCGGCCGATGGATATTGGTCCAACATCTGGATGAAGAAGCTGTTTTTCATGTCTTACTGGACTGCCCGGCCAACGGCGGATCTAATCCTGTCATACGCCTACACGTCGTCAGCAAAGTACAATGAGTCGCAGTGGAAGAACGAAGCATTCGACCAGCTCATAGCGGCAGCGAAAGTGGAGACGGACTTCGATACGCGGAAACAGATGTACTGGGACGCGCAGGAACTCCTGCACAACGAGGGAGGCTCCATCGTCTATGCTTTTCCAGACATTATTGATGCGCATGGCGAGAAGCTAGGCGGTCTTGGGGAAGATTTCGTTCGTGCCTTTGCAGGTGGTCGCGTGATCGAAAGGGTTTGGTTGGAAGGGTAGCCTAGAGGTCACTCCCGCCTCGGGGGCGTGGTTTCGGTCAACTCTGGCACCTGTCACGACATGCGCATGGTGCCGATTGAATCATGCCTTTCGTTTCCGAGTACCGGGCGCTGGCGGATCTGTGGGCGGTCCGGCGGTGGGCGGGCTCGTTCCGGATGGCTCACGCGAAACCAATGGCAGTTGCTCGATCGAGCGTGTTTGGCTCAAGGGCTGAGAGGTCGCTTCCGAATCATCGAGGAATACTCGAACCCACCTCGATATCGGTTCGGGACGGGTGCTTTCTTTGCTCTTGTCGGTTATAGGTGTCCGGGTGCCCGAGATGTCGCACGGAGATCAGCGATAGCGCGCGACGACCTCCCCTAGCACCGAAGCGTCGGGGACAAAGCCGAGCCCGGGTTTGTCCTCAGGGATGAACATCTCGCCGTTTTCGTGAACGAGGTTCACTCGGCCCGTCACGGTATCGACGATGTCGGTGCAGGACAGGGCGCCAGCCATTTGCTTCGGGTTTCTTGCGTGTGCGAGATGGGCAGTTGCGACGGTAGCGATCTCTGCCCCGATCACGTCCTTGATCCAATACGGAATGCCAAAGATGTCCGCTATGTCGCAGATCCGTCGGGCCTTCGATAGCCCCCCGACCCGACCGATCTTGAGTGCAACCGCATCGGCGATCCCCCGGCTTGCGACGGTGGCGATATCTTGCGTCGTCACGACAACCTCATCGGCGATCAGCGGCAAGCCGATCTTCGGCCGGAGCGCCTCGAGCTGAGCGATGTCGTAGACTGGCTGTTCGAGGAAGATCGGAAGATCGTCGAAGGCCCGCGCGATTTCCAGTGCCGTCGCGACGTTCCAGCTTCGGTTGGCATCGACGATGACGCAGGTCTTCCGGTCGAAAGACAGGATCGTCTTGCGATAGGCGTCGAAGTCGTCCCATTCGGGATTGGCAATATGGAGCGAGAACTGGCGATAGCCCTTGCCCCGATAATGCGCCACCGCGTCCGTCATGCCCTGAACGCTTCCCGGCACCGAGGCGATGAGCGGCAAGCGTTCGGTTTGCATTCCGCCCAGAAGGGCGTAGATCGGGAGTCCCGTGTCTTGGCCGAGGATGTCCCAGCAAGCATAGTCGATTCCGGTCTTGACGTAGAGCTGCTGCTCGACCGCGGCATCCATTCGGGCGTGGATCGCTTCGACCATCCGGGGGTCCTGTCCGATCAGTACAGGCGCGAGTTCTTCGATCACGCTTTGCACGCCCCGCGGAAGGGCCGGCAGATAGTTTGCGCCCCACGGGCACACCTCGCCCCAGCCTAACAACCCCGTATCCGTCTCGACCGCGAGAATAGTGGATTTGACGGTGGCGACAGAACCCTTCGCGCTCCTGTACGGTCCCAGCGAGATGCGGAGGTCGACTTCGTAGCAGCGAATTTCCCTTATCTTCATGGGCACCTCAGAACGCGCTTTCGCTGATCGTCTTCAGCTTCGGGAACAGGCTCGAGACATCGTCGGCGCTATCGATCGACAGGCAGGTTTCAATCACGTCGTCGATCTGGTCGCCACTCAACAGGCTTCCAGCGCACTCGACGAACTTGTCGCGCAGTCCTTCATCGGTCTGCGTTGCCTCGTGCATTTCAAGCACTTCCTCGCGCGTGACCTTTCGCTGGAAGGTGCGGCCGTCCTTCAAATCGATCCTCACATGGGCCGAGGTGTGCTCGCCGTCGAATTCCGGTCCGTGGACAACATCGACCCGACCGATGAGTTGGCGCACATCTTCGCGCTGATAGTTTTCTTCCCGGTAAGACTTCGGCGTGATGGGCCCTTCCAGCACGGCGATCGCCTGGAGATAGGGCGAACTGTGGTCGGCCGTCTCTTTGTTGTCCGGATAGCGCTTGCGCGGCGAAGCAGTGTGCGTAACGGAACGCATGTTCGAACGAATCGTAATCTTCTCGATCTCCTCCGGCCTAATGTCGTGCTCCTCCACCAGCGTGCAGGTGGCGTGCAGGTGCCCGCGGGTGGTGAGCTCTGCACAGGCAGACTTGAATTCGGTATCGAGGATATGGAACCGGTCGCTCCAGTCGCGGTCAAAGTCGAAGTTCTCGCGTCCGCCCAGAAGCGAGTGGGCCCACCCGCGATCGCCTTCGAAGATCCGCTCGTTTCCCGTGCCGCCGCAGGCAGCGAGTTGCGCGGCGATTACGCCCCCGTTGGCAATGACACCGTCAGCAAAATTCTTGGACATGTGATATGCTTCGTTATCGGCGTCGAGGATGTCGAGGCCCGCGTTCAGGCTGCCGGTGAGGCCATAGGCGTTAACAAGTTGCTCGCGGTCGAGCCCGTAGAGGCAGGCTGCCATCGTGGCCCCTCCGAAGGCGTGGACCGTGCCGTGGTGAAAGCCGTTCTTCTGGAGAGTCGTGTCCTTGAAACGGGTGATGGTCTCGGCCATGATCTCGTAGCCCGCGACGATCGCCTCGATCATCTTGCGTCCTGAGACGCACTCGGTCTCGCCAATAGCGAACGCAACGGGAAGCGAACCGCTGGGGTGACAGCCCGCGACCATACTGGGCCCGAGAAAGATATCGAAATCGTCGTTGTAGTCGAGGTAGCGTAGCATCGCCTCGTTCGCGACGATCGCTGCGCTGGGCGTCACACGCAGATCGGTGCCGATAATCGTGGCGCCTCCGTCCCCGCCGAAACGGCGCACGTAGTCCCGGACGGTGCGACCCGTGGGACTATCGTAGCCTCCCATTGTGCAGGCGAGGGCATCGACGAGAATGCGCTTGGCGCTTTCGACTACATCTGGAGGCAAGGTGCCATACTCGATCGAAAGCACCCGGTCCGCAAACTTCTCGCTTACAGTGATGGCTTCATCCCTCGTGGGTGGCATTAGGTGCGACTCCTTGATCCACGGGTTGACGGCGCCACCCTATTCCCGTCACGGCGGCGAGCGCCAACACAGAAAAGTTAGGCGTCACCTCAGGTTTTCTCAGGGCAATCGCTTTTGGATTTTTCATGCAGCGGCACGGATGAGATTGAGCAG
>JAPPGE010000099.1 GCA_028821455.1 bacterium
ACATGACAGCGCCGGCGGGTTCCCTGGAAGACGACATCCTCGACAACCGCCTCGCCGAGGCATGTGGTGCCGGAATCGCCGGTTGCGCCAACCTGGATGTGTTCGGGGCGCAGGCAGATGTGGACCTGCTCGCCCACAGTGCTCTGGCCCTTGACACGCAGGGAACCGAGTGGCGTCTCGACACGTGTATGGCCTTCCTCGCATGCAACGGCCTTTCCGGTGACGATGTTGCTGTCACCCATGAAGGTCGCACTGAAGACGCTCGACGGCCGCGAATAGACCCCTTCGGGCGAACCCTGGTCCTCGATCCGCCCCTTGTTCAGGACGACGATGACATCGGCGACGTTCATCGCCTCGTCCTGGTCGTGGGTGACATGAACGAAGGTCATGGCCACCCGGCGCTGCAGTTCGACGAGTTCCTCCTGCATCTGCTGGCGGATCTTGAGATCGAGTGCTCCGAGCGGCTCGTCGAGCAGCAGCACCGCTGGCTCCACGATCATGGCGCGGGCAAGCGCAACGCGCTGGCGCTGTCCGCCGGAGAGATGATGGATCCGACGGTCTCCGAGACCGGCAAGCCCCACGGTGGCGAGCATGTCGTCTGCCCGCTGCTGCCGTTCGGCTCGCGCCACGCCACGCGTGGCAAGACCGAAGGCGACATTGCTTCTCACGGTCATGTGAGGGAAGAGGGCATAGTCCTGGAAGACCGTTGCCGTGGGACGGTGAGCCGGAAGCATGGTCGTCACATCCCTGCCGGCAATCATCACCCTGCCCGATGTTGGTTTGGTGAAGCCGCCGAGAATGGAGAGCAGCGTCGTCTTGCCGCTGCCCGAAGGCCCGAGAAGCACGACGAACTGGCCTTGTTCGATCGACAGGGTGACGCGCTCGAGCGCCACCACGGCGCCGTAGGTCTTGGTAAGGCCCGAGAGTTCGACCAGGCTCATGCCGGTTCCTTCCTTCTGGCAAGAAGGGCCACCGCGGCGGACAGGATGACGATGAGGGAAATGGCAAAGACGATCGTCCCCGCCGCATTGACCTCGGGCGTCAGGCCGGCACGCAGCATTTCGAAGATGATGACCGGGAGCGTCACCTCGAATCGGCTCAGCAGAAACGCAATGATGAACTCGTCCCATGACAGTGTGGCCGACAGGCAGAAGGCCGCAAGAAGCGGCACCCTCATCATGGGAACAGAGATCTGCAGCATGGTCCGCAGGTCGCCCGCCCCAAGATCGTGTGCTGCGGCATCGATGTTCCTGTGACTCTCGTTCATCTGCGAATAGATGATGGCGAATGCCAGCGGCAGGTTGATGACCACGTGCCCGATGCCGACGGCCAGCAGGGACTTGGCGATCCCGAGCACATTGAAGGTCGTCAGCAGGCCCATTCCGATGATCAGGTAGGACACCGTGATGGGAGCGATCAGAAGAAACCGTGCCACACCGGGAAACCTGGGGGGAGAACGGCTGAGACCATAGGCCGCAAGGTAGCCCAGGACCGTGGTCACGAAGGCGGAGACGACCGCGACGAGGACGGAGTTGCCCAGGGCAGAAAGGACCCGTTCGTTGCCCAGGAGCTTGTCGTACCACCGCAGGCTCGGTCCATCGAACGGAGGAACCGGCAACACGCCGTCCTGGAATGAGAACAGAACGAGCACGATGACCGGCAGGTAGATGAAGGCCATCGCCAGGACGAGATACGATCTCTCCACGATGAAGGCCGCGATCCGCCCCGTCATATCCTGTCCATCCTGAGGTAGCGAGCCGAGGCGAGGTACACGGCGAGGATGACGAGCATGAGGGAGACGCTCATGACCGACGCCATCGGGAAGTTCGCTGCCCGGGCAATCTGCAGCATGATCGCCTGGGGTATCAGCACCTCCGTGTTGCCTCCAAGGATCTGCGGCGTGATGTAGTCGCCGATGGTGATGACAAAGGTCAGGAAGGCGCCGACGGCGACGCCCGGCAGGCTGAGCGGAAGCGTGATCACGAGAAAGACCCTGATCGGCGATGCCCCGAGATCGCTCGCCGCCATCCGGTAGTGTTCGGGTATCTGGATGAGACTGGCAAAGATCGTCAGGGTCAGCAACATGGTGAAAAAGTGAACGAAACCAAGAACAGTGGCACCGCGCGTATAGGCGAGGTCAAGGGGCAGATCGATGATGCCGAGGGACAGGAGGCCGGCGTTGACGATTCCGTTTTCCGAAAGAACGATGAGCCAGGCGTAGGCCCGCACAACATAGGCCGTCCAGAACGGGATGATGGCGCCGACGAGAAGGATCTTCTGCCAGCGCGCCGACACGCGATAGGCCAGCACGTAGGCCAGCGGGTAGGCGATGAGCACGCTGACAGCGGTGGTGAGGACCGTCACCTCCACCGAATTGACGAGCGCTTCGAGAAGATAGTCCTTCGAAACAAGCTTCTCGTAGTTGGCGAGCGTCCACGTGGCCTCGAGACGGCCACGCAGACGTTGCCAGAAACTTACCGCCACCATGACCAGAAACGGCATGGCGAAGAAGACCAGGGAATAGACCAGGGCAGGGTAGACCGCCCAGCGGACGAGTGAGCCTCCTCCCGGTCTCATTCAGATTCCGTACCCTCCCCAGGCAACTCGATCATCAGGACTGGAGGAACTCCGTCCAGATATCGAGCATTTCGACGTCGATCTCGGGGTCGGGCAGCAGTGATGTCTCGGAACGCGCCAGGAGATCGTCCTGCTCGTCCCACCGCAGGGTGGCTTTCTCCGCATCGGAGATGACCGCCTTGCTGTTGGCCGGCATCGCCCAGAAACACTCGGACGTCGCCAGGAGACCCTGGCCTTCGGGACTGAGGATCCACTGAAGGAAGAGCGCGGCCAGTTCCTTGCGGTTGCTGTCGCTCAGGATGCCGATGCCCTGGTTCCAGATCAGCCCTCCGTCATCGGAGATCGTCCAGTCGAGGTGGGGATTGCTCGCCATGAGATTGGAAACCGTGAACTCGGCGCCGCCGACAACGACATCCACCGACTTGGTGACAAGCGCGTTCTGCACGCTGACGATATCACCGATCATCTTGACGTTGGGTTTCATCGCCAGCAGCCGCTCGCGGATGTCGCCGAGATGGTCCACGGTGATGTCTGCAGGCTTCAAACCCATGGAAAGACCGATCATCTGCAGGACCGGGAAGTAGTAGTCGTAGACGCCGATACGTCCGCTATAGGCGTCGTTCCAGGCGATGTCTCCGCGCCTGACGTCGGCGGCGTCGACCACGTCCCGGTTGTAGCAAAATCCGTAGTAGCCGAACTTCTCCGGGACCGCGTAGACCTTGCCGTCAACCCTGGTATAGGGCGCATTGCGCAGTGTCGGGAAGATATCGTCCCAAGGGGCCAGGTCATCCGGCAGCTCGTCAAGGATGCCGAGGCCGGCGACCTGCGGTACATCCGGCGCGTCGATGACGATCACGTCCCAGTCGCCTGGGGCCGATTGCTCGAGAATCGACAGGGCCGTTCCGGTTCCCTCGTAGGTCTTGACGTTGACCGTGACGTTGTGGGCGTCCTCGAAGGGTCCGATGAGTTTCTGGTCCGCGTGATCGCACCACACCAGGATGTTCAGCGTGTCGTCTGCAAGAACACTGCCGGGCACAAGGGTTCCGGCCGCTGCCGCAGTCGCACCTTTCACGAAGGTGCGTCGATCCAGTGACAATCGGCCGTTACCCAAAGCGCCGGTCTTCAGTTCCGTCATGGAATGTCTCCTCGTTGTTGTCATTCGTCCGTCAACCGTGCTTCCAGCCCGGTCGCCTGATCGAGTCGTCCACCGTGTCGCCCTTGCCGGCAGCCACACCGGCCATGATCCGCAGAACGACACACACCGCCATGCGCGAAGTTGACCCGCTGACGTCAAACATCGGGCAGAGTTCCGTGACATCAACGATGCTCGGGCCTCCGCTGTCGACGATTCTGGCGGCAATCCGCATGATTTCCCGTGATTCCAGACCGCCTGGTTCCGTGGCGGTCACGCCTGGCGCGGCCGATGAATCCATGACGTTGAAATTGAAACTCAGGTACTGGCCATCCGTATCATCCCACACGCGGGAGACGGCCTCGTCAGTCACCGTGTCGACGCCGCGTTCGAGGATTTCAATCATCGGGTTGAAACGGATGCCACGGTGACGGGCGAGGTCCACGTGATCCTTTGGATTGAAGGAATTGCGGGCGCCGAGATGGGCCAGGTTCGCGGGATCGAGATTGGGGAGTTCGCTGATGCGCGCCAGGGCGCACGTGGAAACGTTGCGTTCACCTGCCCAGGTGTCGGCCATGTCGAGGTGAGCGCCGAGATGCATGTAACCCATCTTCCGCCCGGCTCCGAGATGATCGGAAAACGCCTTTGCCGCCGGAATCGAGATCGACCGGTCACCACCACAAAGGATCGGCACCAGCCCGGCCTCAAGCACCTTGCGGACGGCGTCGTAGATGCGCTGATGGGCTACTTCCGGGTTGACCCGCGGCATCTGCACGTCACCGCAGTCGACCGAGGAGTGCTGGAGGTCGACGTTGAACTCGAACCAGTAGGGGAAGTAGTCGAGGGAGGCGACGCGAAACTCCCGGGCGCCGTCCTCGCAGCCGGGCTTGCCCACGTTGCCCTCGTCGTAGGGAACCCCCAGATAGGCATAGGCCGCACCCGTCTCTCTCAATGCCTGGGGATCAACGGCCACGAAAGGCGCGCGCAGGAAGGAAATCTGCCCGGGTGATCGGTAGTTGTCGGCATCATCGCCGCCGAGCGGGGAAAACAGGTGCAGGAATGCTCTGGCGGGATTCATCGGTCCTCTCCGGTCATGACGTCAACCGTGGTTTCAGGGGCTCTCGCCGTTCCGGCGCAGCGTCTGCGCACGGCTGCCGAGGTAATGGTAGATCAGATTGCAGGCAAGCTTGGTACTGATTCCGCTGGCATCGAAGACCGGCGAGAGCTCGGCGAGTTCGAGGACGTCGGCCCCATACTCTCCGGCTATCCTGGCCAGCGCGAGAGCCTCGCGCGCCTTGATCCCGTAGCATTCGGGACAGCTCGTTCCCGGCATGCAGCTGGCATCAAGCGAGTCCGTGTCCCAGGACACGTAGACCGCTTCGGTACCGTTCCAGGCACGCTTGAAAATGTCGTGGGTGCAGGCATCGATACCGCGCTCGACAACCTCTTCCATGGTGATCACAGGCATGTCGTTGTCGACCCAGAAGTCCAGCCAGTCCTTCGGGTTGAGGCCGTTGCGCGACCCCATGTGCGCCATGTTCTCTGCGTTGCAGTTCTCCAGGGAAAGGGCCATCGGCGGGCCCGAAGCATTGGTGATCTCGATCCCGCCCCAGTCGACGGCAGCATCGAGATGGCAGTCGACGTGAAGGTAACCCATTCTGGCAGCAGGACGGTGACGGGCGAGATGGGCAGACAACGCCCGCGCACCGGGAATGGGAACAGAGTGATCGCCACCGACGAGGATGACCTTGGCCCCTCCCTCCAGGCATTCCGTGATGTAGTCGCACATGTAGGTCTGCGAGAGAGGATTGTTTCCAGGCACGATGGGAATGTCCCCGCAATCGACCACCCGGAAGAAGGTCATGAGATCGACGTCGTACTCGAACATGTAGGGAAAATACTGGGTCGAGGCATCGCGGATGCCCTCAGGCCCGCTCGAGGTTCCGGTGCGCACGATGGTGCCCTGATCCCAGGGCGCGCCGAGGAAACAGATCTTCGCGCCGGCCTCCCGGATACGGTGACGGTCCGGTTCGCAGTACGGAGCGCCCATGAAGGTGTTGAGACCCGGCGCCTTGACCGGACCGTTGTGCCGGCTGGGCGAGCGCGTGTGGGCATCATCGGCCGTTTCGCGGTGCGGCCCCCGGTGCTGATGAGGCACAAAATCCCAGAAGCCGGAGTGTTGTACCGTCATCGTCCCTGGTCCGCGTGGTCTTCGGTCATCATGTTTTGCGGCTCCGGGGGTGTCAATTCGAGTTCGATCGCCACCAGTTGCATTTCGCGGCCGGTCACCACCTCGGGCGTCGGCATGCCGCAATCGGGGCAACGGAAATTGTAGCGACCGCCAGGTGTCTTGACCCCGTCGCAGTGGGAACACCTGACAGTCAGCGGGACTTCCTCGATGTCAAGAATGGCGCCTTCGCAACGTGTTCCCCTGGATGCCGGAATGAAGCTGACATGAAGCGCACGCGTCACCGCCGACAGCTGGCCGAGGCGGACATGAATGCGCTCCACCTGCCGGGCGCCCGCCCTGGCGGCGTGATCGTCAACCAGGTCGATGAGGCTGCGGGCGAGTGCCAGTTCATGCATATGCCGCCACGGACGCCTTCGTGGCGCCGGCACGCGACGGAACCGCTCCGTGGCAGCGCATGATCCACTCGATCCAGGACGCCATGCCGGTGCCGTCCCGTGCCGAGAGGGCGAGATACGGGAGGTCGGGATTGAGGCGCCGGGCCCGTTCGACAACCCTGTCTATGTCAAAATCGACGTGGGGAAGCAGGTCCGTCTTGGAGACAATCATCAGGTCGGCCCCGGCGAACATGTCAGGGTACTTGAGCGGCTTGTCGTCACCTTCGGTGACCGAGAGGATGACCACTCTCGCCGTCTCGCCGAGATCGAAGGCAGCGGGGCAGACAAGGTTCCCCACGTTCTCGATGAAGACGACGGCTCCCCGGGGCAGATCAAGATCATCCAGGGCGTGACCGACCATGTGGGCATCGAGATGGCATCCCTGCCCGGTGTTGATCTGAACCGCGTTCACGCCGCCGGCACGAATGCGTTCGGCATCCCGCGACGTCGCCTGATCTCCCTCGATGACGCCGATCGCCCGCTCGTGCCCGAGCTGGCGGATGGTCTCGACGAGGAGCGTCGTCTTGCCCGCTCCCGGGCTCGACATCAGATTGAGGGCGACATGGCCGCAGCCCGTCAGCCGGTCGCGGTTGTCACGGGCATGGGAATCGTTCGCGGACAGAATGCTCTGCTCGATCTCGATCAGTGCCGGATCAACCTTGTGGTGATGGTGGGCATGCACCTCATGCCGTTCGTCAGCATGGCCGCAGCCGCAAACGGAACACATCGCTCGCCCCTCCCTTCA
>JAPPGE010000048.1 GCA_028821455.1 bacterium
TGTCCACGGCGGAATCCGCATCGGCGTGGACGTGGGCGGCACCTTTACCGATCTCGTGCTGATCGACGGCCGGGCGGGCGTGCACCTCGACAAGGTGCCCTCGACGCCCGGAAGGCCCGATGCCGTGCTGGACGGCATCCGCCGTATCGCCGGGACGGCTGGTGTCGCTGCGAGCGGGATCGACCTCTTCGTGCACGGCTTCACCGTTGCAACCAACGCTTTCCTCACGCGAAACGGCGCCAGGGTCGCGATGGCGGTTTCCGCGGGCATGCTCGACATACTCGAGATCGGCGACCAGATGCGCCCCCATCTCTACCGGTTGAGCCAGACCAAGCCGCTGCCGGTGGTGCCGCGTTCGCGCATGGTCGAGGTCGCCGAGCGGCGTGATGCCTTTGGCAAGGTCGTAACGCCGCTCACCGGGGAGGAGACGCGCCGCGTTGCTGCCGCCATTGCGGCTCTTGAACCCGAATCCGTCGCAATCTGCCTTGCCTTTTCCTTCCTTGATGCACGTCACGAGGAAATGCTCGAGGAAGCCCTTGCCGAGGAGTTGCCCGGCGTGCCGCTCTATCTTTCGAGCCGCGTGAACCCGCAGATCGAGGAGTATCCCCGGGCCAACAGCACGGCGCTCGCGGCCTATGTCGGGCCCGTCGTCGACCGCTACGTCGCGACGCTCGACCAGGCGCTTGCGGTCGACAACGTTGCGGCGCCGCTGCGCCTGATGCGGTCGGACGGCGGGATCGCCACGCCACGTTCGGCGCGTGACAATCCGGCGGCCATGCTGTTCTCGGGCCCCGCGGGTGGTGTCATTGCCGGCGCGAACATGGCCGAGGAACTCGGCGTCGGCGATCTGGTGACCTTCGACATGGGTGGCACCTCCGCGGACTTTTCGGTAATCGCCGGCGGTGAACCTCGCATGGTGACCGAACGCCGGATCGGCGGCGTGCCGCTGCGATTGCCGACACTGGACATCGAGACGATCTCGGCAGGCGGCGGCTCGATCGCACACGTCGACATCGGCGGAGCGCTGCGCGTCGGTCCGCAGTCGGCGGGCGCCGAACCCGGGCCCGCCTGCTACGCCCAGGGCGGCACAGACGCCACCGTGACGGATGCCGCGGTGGTTCTCGGCATCCTCCATCCGGAAGAGTTCCTGGGCGGCGAGGTCCTGCTCGATGCGGGGCTTGCAGATGAGGCGGTGACGGAGAACGTTGCACGACCGCTGGGGCTGTCGCTCGCGGAGGCTGCGCTGGGCATCGTGCGCGTCGCGAACGCCGGCATGATACAGACCATCCGCAAGCTCTCGGTCGAGCGCGGTCTTGATATCCGCGACTTCGCACTCGTCGCCTTTGGCGGCGCGGGTCCGATCTACGCGCCTTACATGGCGCGTGACCTTGGCATGGCCGAGGTGCTGGTGCCGGCCCACCCGGGCGTCTACGCCGCTCAGGGGTTGCTCATGTCGGACGTGCGGCACACCGCCCAGGCCGCATTCCAGCGCAGCCTGGCGAAGACACCGGAGGCTGAGCTTTCCGGCAGGCTGGGCGCAATGGCATGTGAACTCGACGCCGAACTGGCACGCGACGGAATCGCCGAGACGAACCGCTACCTGCGCTACCTCGCAGACATGCGCTGCACGGGCCAGTTCCACGAACTTCTGGTGCCGTTGCCGCAACCGGGCGATGCCGGCTGGTGGAAGCCTGACGAGGTCGCCGCTGTGTTCCACGAAATCCACGAGCGGGCCTATGGCCACACCGACCCCGACGTGCCGGTCGAGTTCGTCAACCTGCGGGTGGAGGCGTTCGGCCGCACACCAAAGGCGGCCATGCCGCCCGCGCCCGAAAGAGCTACGCAAGCGCCCGAACCGGCAGGCCACAGACAGGTCTGTCTCGATGTCACGGCGGGTTTCGTCGAGACGCCGGTCTTTCGCCGTGACGGCCTCCGGCCGGGCCACGATATCGCTGGTCCTGCCATCATCACCCAGCGAGACACCACCACCGTTGTCCTCCCGGGTCAGGTGGTGAAGGTGGCCGACAGCGGTGTACTGCGGGTCAGCATGGCGGCATGATGATCGCCATTGCTGAGAGAGTCCGTGTCTTCTGGAAAGACATCAGTGAAGGAGGTGTTCCATGACCGCGATCGACCCCATCAGCCGTGACGTCTTCCAGCACCAGGTCCACGGCATCGCCGAGGAGATGTCGATGGCGCTGCGGCGCGCTGCCTTTTCCTCGATCATCTGGGACATGTACGACTATGCCTGCGGGCTCTTTACGCCGGAGGGCGACATGCTCTCGCAGGCCGAGACCATTCCCGCCCAGCTCGGCATCATGTCGACGGCGATCCGCTACATGTTCGCGAAGATACCGCCGCAGGAATGGAAGCCTGGTGACGTGATCGTCTGCAACGATCCCTATCAGGGATGCACCCACACGCCCGACATATGTCTCTTCAGCCCGGTTTTCAGCGACGGAGAACTGGTGGCGCTGACCTCGACCATCGCCCATCACGTCGACATAGGCGGCAAGGTGCCGGGCAGTGAGGGGCCGGACAACCTGGAGGTCTTCGCCGAGGGATTGATCCTGCCGCCTCTCAAGCTGCTGGAAGAAGGCCGACCCAACCAGGCGATCTTCGACATCCTCGCCGCCAACGTGCGCGATCCGCACGGGTCGGCGGGCGACCTGCGGGCGCAGATCGCGGGCTGTCGGACTGGCGAGCGCCGATTGGCGGAACTCGCCACACGCTACGGCAACGCCCGGTTCCGCGAGATGTGCAGCGCCTGCCTTGCCTACAATGAAACCTACATGAGGCGTGCCATCGCGAACCTCGGCGATGGCACCTGGGAAGCCGAGGTTCTCATGGAGGACGATGTCACCTCCGATGAACCGATCAGGCTCCATGCCAGGGTGACAGTCTCGGGCGACGACATCACGGTCGACGTCTCGGGATCCGAGCCCCAGCGGGCCAATGGGCTCAACTGCCCGGAGTCTTCCACGCTGTCCATGATCCACTATGCGGCAAAGTGCGTGCTGGCACCTGACCTGCCGCAAAACCAGGGGTGTGACCGCCCGGTCCACGTCGTCACGAAGAGGGGGACGGTGCTCGATCCTGTCCGACCGGCGGCCGTGTCGGTGCGCCACATCACCCAGCAGGCACTGGCAGACGTCGTGCTGAAGGCGCTGGCGCCCGTGGCCGGCGAGAACGCGGCGGCCGGCTGTCACACGAGCTTTCCGAGTTTCGTGCTTGGCGGCTTTGACGAGCGCCCGGAGATGGCGAACGACGACGGCACGGCGCCCTACTACGTCATCGCCGACATCATTGGCGGTGGCATGGGTGGCGCCGAGGGCACCGACGGACTCAACGCCATCGACAGCCACGGCGGCAACTGCGCCATTCTGTCGGCCGAGATCATGGAGACGCTCTCGCCCGTGCGGGTGCGACAGACCGCTCTGGTGCCCGGTTCCGGCGGAGCAGGGCAGTTTCGCGGCGGGCTTGGCATCAGGCGCGAGTACGAGGTCATCGCCGGTACCGGCATCCTCACCGGTTACTGTCAGCAGACTCGCCCCGATACGGCGCCCTGGGGTCTCCACGGCGGCGAGTCGGGAGGCACCGCGGCAATGATCCACAACCCCGACAGTGCCGGTGAACAAAGTCTCCAGAGCAAGATGGTCGGTGTAATTCTCCGGAAGGGCGACGTGTTGCGCACCCAGGGCGCAGGCGGGGGCGGCTGGGGAGATCCGGCCAGGCGCGATCCTGCGCTGCTCGAACGCGACCTGGCAGAGGGCTACGTCTGAGTGTCGCCCGGCTGCCATGTCCGCGTCGCAACTTCCGGAACCTGAAGACTGGAGACGATCGTCCCTGGCGCAGGCGGGATCCGGTCGCCGGGTGAAAGCGGAACGCCGGCTTCCCGGGGACTTCCGAATGTCCGGTCTGAAGACTGTGGAGTCGTCATGCCGAAGCCTGCCATCGTGACTGCCCGGGAAATGAGCGCCACCGCCACGTTCATCCCTTCACTCGGTTTCGACTGGGGAGTCGTCTGCACCGGTCAGCATGTTCAGTTGACATGGTCGCGTTACGAGCCGGGGGTGCCTTACGAGATGCACCAGCACGACTATGAGCAGGTGAGCGTCCTGCTGAAGGGGCGGATGCGCCTGACTGTCGGCGATCTCACCCGTGACATCGCCGCAGGAGATGCCTGGTTTGCGCCCGCAGGCGTCGAGCACGGAGGCGATGTGATCGGGAGTGAGCCGGCTGTCTTTCTTGACATCTACGGTCCGCCCTCCGCAAGCGTCCTTGAATTCCTGCGAACCCATGGAGAGTCGGACAGGTCTCCGGCGTGAGGCAGTGCGGGAAGCGCATGAGGGCCGGACGGCGGTTCCTCTCTTCCGAACGCTCGGCACTGCGGGCGAAGTGCTTGCGGAAGACTGCGCAGTTCATGATCCGGCACCTCGGCCAGAACATGTCGCCGGCATAGCCCGGCCGAAGGCATCGATCCGGCACGCCTGGTCTTCATCGACGAGGCCTGGGCCAGGAACGGCATGACCCGCACCCATAACCGTGCGCTCGGTGCCGGCGTTTGCGCATGGGCCAGCCGCAGGGCCACGGGAAGGCCTCGACCTTCGTCACCGGGCTTGAGCAGACAAGCAGGTTCGCGCTCTTCGTGCTCGACGGGTCGATCAACCGCCTGGCCATAGAGGCCTAAGTCGAGAAAGTGCTGATCGACGAGTTGTGCCCGGTGACATCGTCATCCTGGACAACCTGTTCCGGCATGTATCGAAGTCATTGTGATTCGCAAGATATAGCAAACGACATAGAGAATTCACCGAATGGCCCTTGTATAAGTGTTTTTCACGTTGTATCAGGACATTTCAGGAGATCGGGCCGTTGGCTTTGTCTTTCAGACAGGAACAACGATTTTCATGAGGGTTGAGCAACGACATCGTTTTTCAGGGCCGGTCATGGTTTTTCAGGAAGGGCGGTTGCCGGAACGGGCGACGCCGGCCGGTTATGCCGCTTTGATTGATGCCTACAGCCTGCAGGTTCCCTTGCCGCGGACGTTGTTCGCCACGGGCGAGCGGCACAGGATCCTGGAGGAGGGAGGTTGGCGCCTGCTCACGCCTCGCCATGCCCCGCGCCCCACGCTGAAAGCGCACCTGACCTTCGCCCTCAAGTACGAGGGGCTTGATCTTGCCGTTCTGAAGCGCCTCTTCCTCGCGGTGGATTCGGCCGAGATCGAATCCATCGTCCGGGATTCGCCTACGGGCAGCTACGCCCGGCGCCTCTGGTTTCTCTACGAGTGGCTCACCGGGCAGCGTCTGGACCTGCCGGGCGCCACACGAGGCGACTACGTCCCGGCCGTCGATCCGCAGCAGCAATGGGCGGTTCCGGGCGAGAACTCCGCACGGCATCGCGTCAGAAACAACCTGCCGGGCACACCGGCTTTCTGCCCGCTCGTCCGGCGCACCCAAGCACTCGAAGAGTTCGTGAACCTTGATCTCGCGGAGCGGGCCCGGACGGTCGCTGCTGCAGTGCCGGCAGACCTGCTGGCCCGCGCAGCCGCTTTCCTGCTCTTGAAGGACTCCAGGTCGAGCTTTGCGATAGAAGGCGAACGCCCGCCGCAGAAACGCATTCAGCGCTGGGGTCGGGCCATCGGTGAGGCCGGCCGGCAACCCATCGACCTCGATGAACTGCTCCGGCTGCAGAAGATCGTGATCGGCGACCAGCGGTTCGTGCATCTGGGAGTGCGCGCCGAAGGCGGATTCATCGGCGAGCACGAGCGCGACACGGGCGCGCCGGTCCCCGACCACATCGGCGCACGGTCCGAGGACCTGGCGTCCCTGATCGAGGGCATGGTCGCCTTCGACAGGCATGCGGCATCCGCCCTCGATGCCGTCATCGCTGCGGCGGCGCTGGCTTTCGGCTTTGTGTACATCCACCCTTTCGAAGACGGAAACGGGCGCATCCACCGCTATCTCTTTCATCACGTCCTGGCAGAGCGGGGCTTCAACCCGCCGGGGCTCGTGTTTCCGGTATCCGCCGCGATCCTGGATAGGATCGGAGCGTACGGCAAGGTCCTGGAGGACCATTCGCTGCGGCTCTTGCCGCTCATCGAATGGGAGCCGACAGGACGGGGGAATGTCCGGGTGCTCAACGTCACGGCGGACTTCTATCGTTTTTTCGACGCCACGCCCCATGCCGAGTTTCTGTTCGAATGCGTCCGCACGACGATCGAGGAAGACCTGCCCAACGAAGCGGACTTTCTCCGGCGCTACGACCGATTCACGAGACACCTTCAGTCGATCGCCGATATGCCCGATCGCACCGCCGACCTGCTGTTCCGGTTTCTGCATCAGAATGCCGGACGTCTTTCGAGGCGGGCACGCGAAAGAGAATTCAGGATGCTGACGGATGAAGAAACGGAAGGGATCGAGCGCCTTTATGACGAAGCGTTCGGACTCACGCCTGAAGCTCGTAGTTCAAAGGGCCTCTAAATCGCCATCGTGAACAGGGTAGTAAACCAGCCACCCCGCTGCAGAAGTTCGGCGAATGGGCAACACCATGTGGCCAGACTTGGAGGCAGGCCGTCTGCCGTGTTCGATTGCTGGACTCTCCAGGACATTTGCAGCCTCTGCGGCGAACCCTGATGAGAAACACGATTGAGGGAGATCGGACAATCGCTGGTTTCCGACACCATTGTTGACGTCCAGCGCAGGATTCTGGAATCGGCGGGTGTCCTGGCTGTGCCGGGTCCGGCCGGCGTTGCGTCCGGTCGCGCCCTTGGATCAGATCCAGCGACGCCGATGCTTTGCCTTGATTTCACCGCCGCACGGCGATCCGGTGCTTGATCCAGACCCGCGTGGGACAGGGCGACGCGTCCTCGTCTAGTGGGACATGAGGACCGGCACGGTCATCCGCCGCAGAATGTCGCGGGTCATGCCGCCCAGCAGCAGTTCCCGCAGACGGTGATGGCCGTAGGCGCCCATGACCAGGAGATCGACGCCGTAGTCGCTGATCGCGGAGAGCAGGACATCTGCGGCGGCAATGTCGGGTGACGCTGGCCTGTGCCGGGCATCCGCCTTGACGCCATGCCGGGCCAGATGCGCGCTCGCATCGGCGCCGGGCAGGTGCGTGCCGTCGTCCGTGCCGATGCTGAATACGATGACGTTGTTTGCCTGTCGTAGCAGCGGAAGCGCATCCGAAAGCGCGCGTTTCGCCTCGCGGGTGCCGTTCCATGCCAGCAACACCGTTTCGGCTCGGGTGTCGAACGAACCGGCGTAGGGCCAGACCAGCACGGGCCCGCCTGCGTCGAGCACCAGGTTGTCCACCAGGCCGGTGATGCTGGCTTCGTCGTCGCTGTCGGTTTGGCCGACGACGGTGATGTCCGCGTAGCGCGCACAGGTTGTCACGGCCTCGATTGGATTGCCCTGGAAAAGCCGCCATTCGTGGAGCACGTCCGTTCTGGCCATGCGGTCGGCGAACTCTCCTTCGGCCTGCGCTGCCGGATCGCTTCGCTGCCGGTTCCGTTCCCTGGAAGCGTCCGCAGGAGCGATGAGATTGCTGCGCCCTTGTGCGGCAGGCCGGGAGTGCGCGTAGATTCCCGTCACCCGGCTCCCATGGCGTTCGGCCAATCCGACCGCGGCCTCCAGGCGGGCGGGCGACCGTCGGTCCCGCGACAGGTGCACCAGAATGTCTCTGTAAGCCATGGCCGAACTCCCGCGCCGAGGTCCACAGCGTACTTGCCCCGCTACCCCCGCACCATCGCGGACCTGTTCGCCACCCTTTGAGGTTCTCCAGGGCCGACCCGTCGGGATTGCGTCGCCGACGCACTCCGGGCGTATCCGTCAGCTCGGCGATGACGCTGTCTCCTCGCAGTTTGACAGAGGGCAAAGTGCGTAGCGCCACCATCGCCCGGCGCAAGAGCGAACGCCGGATTGGAACCGTCGCTCATGGGCCGTTCATGTCGCCATCATCTGCCGCGACGTCCGGTGCGGTCCTCAGAAACGCGATGGCCGAGGCGGCATCGCCGCCGAGCCCTCGTTTCGCGAAGAACGCAGCGGCGCCCTGGGCCCCGATCTTCTCCGCCAGCGCCGTGGCGATGAACTGGTTGAGAGAAACGCCGTCCTGTCGAGCGTAACGTTCGGCCGCGGCCTTCAGGGAAACGGGCAGGTTCAGGGATACACGGGCCTTCACTGCGGCAGTCATCGGGTCATCCTTTTCAGTATGTCGCGTGGTGTCGCGGTGTTGATTCCAAACCTGTGCGCGGCCTCACGGAAGTGCCGGACATTGTGGGTGACGAGCGCTTCGGCGCCGCCGTTGACCGCTGCCTCCAGTACCATTTCGTCCTTCGGGTCCGAGAGCTGAGGTCGCCACAGGAAATGAAGTTCGACCGGCTCGATCACGGAGGCGATATCGGCGAGGAAACGCGTGAGCGCAGGTTCGCCATGCCCGGTGTCCAGCCGGAACTCCGGGCGCATCATGACCTCCTCGAATTCGAGGAACAGGGGAACCGAGCAGAGCCATGTTGCCCTTCCGTGCAGCAACTCGATCAGCAAGGCATTGCTGGCACCGCGCCGAGATCGTAACGCCGCGATGACGACGTTGGTGTCAACAACATACCGCATACGTCATATGTAGCGTAACGCTCCAGATGGCGCAACGCTAGGCTCGGTCAAACTGCTGTGCAGCGAAAATCGGACAATTCCACTTGTCAGCAACAGGGTTGGACCAGTCCTGCTTGCCTGCGTCGTCGGTGACGGTGATGCGGAACCAGCATTTGCGAAAAGGGCGGATTGTCGAATCGGGAGCGGAAATCCGGTCGACGGTGGAGGTCGAAGAGGCGGTGCGTGTCTTGGCAGGCGTGGACTTCCAGCCTTGTTGGTACCTGCCGCGTGAGCCCTGGTGTCGAAGGTGTGGTGGATCCGGAACCCCGCAACCCGGAGTTTTCGATGCTCGAACCGCGCTTCAGGGATGCGCCCCGGATTGATGTCGTTCCGCTTGCCTGCACAATGGGCGGGCGGTATGCCTTCGCTGCCCGGATAGTCGGAGCGGGAGCCGGGCCATGTGAAACGGGCGAAGAGCGAATGGACCAGTCAACGAGAGAACAGACTGACACCGCGCATAGCGGAGAGCTCACCTATCTTGCGGAATCGGTCGAAAGCTCTCTTCACGGCAATGGCGGGTTGTTCTTGCGCCGGGACAACGACGGCAATGACAGCCCCTGGGAAGGCGTCGACCTGGAGAAACGGCTGATGCCGGTCCACGACGCCCGTATCCATGCCCACACGCTCGATTCCAACGGCTTTGAGCTGGTCAAGTGTCCCGTCGAAACTCCTGATTTCGACTGGCTGGACCACGACCTGATCGTGCGCCGCTACTACCCGCACTGCGCTGCCATTGTTCGGGAAGGGACCGGTGCACGCCTTGTCAGAGCATTCGACCACAACATCCGGTCGGTCTCGGGCAACCGGAGCAGGCGGCGCCTTGATGGAGGGCAGCAGGTGCAGCAGCCGATCCACATCGTGCATGGCGACTACACACTGGACAGCGGCCCGCGGCGTCTGCGCGACCTCGCGAAGGCGCCGACCGCCAACGATACCTATCGCACCACCCTCACCGAGGGCCGCTCGCTTCTGGACGGGAGCGATGTGGCGCATGCTCTGGGCGAAGGACGCTTTGCGATCATCAATCTCTGGCGGAACATCGCGCCGGAGCCCGTGGCGAGGGAACCGCTCGCGCTCTGTGACGCGACCACTGTCGATCCGGACGATCTCGCGGTCTTCGAGATCTACTACAGCGACCGGGTTGGCGAGAACTACTGGGCGAAACATGCCGACAGCCATCGCTGGTACTTCTATCCTGCGCTCACCCGTGACGAGGCATTGCTGATAAAGCAGTGGGACTCGGATGGAGGACTGGCGCGCTCGAAAGGCGCGAAGGCGGACGCTGAATGTCCCGGAAATCCGTGCACTTTCAGCTTCCATAGCGCCTTCGAGGATCCGGCCACGGCTTCGGACGCGCCTGATCGCTGGAGCATCGAGGTTCGCTGCGTCGCTCTCTACGACTAGGCATCCAACCGGTGATGGAAGCCGGATACAAACATCAAAGTGTCCCCAGCACGCACCACCCGGATCATCCGCAACGCCATGAACGTGCGATTGTCCTGTCGGTTCGGTAGTTCTCCCCTCAGGCCTTGGGATCGCGAAACTGCGGCTTCGGCATGTCGCGACTGAACCAGGGTTGCGCTTCCTCGAAGGCCAGGGCGGCACGGAACACGCTGATATCGTCAAAGGGCCGACCGACGATCTGCATGCCGGTCGGCACGCCGTTCGCGGCGAAGCCGGAGGGAACGCTCGCCACGGGAAGCTGGCTCAAGGCATTGAAGGGATAGGTCAGGCACCAGCCCATGTAGGGATCGACCGGATGCCCGTTGATTTTCATCCTGGACTCGAAGATCGAATGGTCCGCGGCCACCGACGGAACGCCGAGCGTCGGACAGATCATGACGTTGTAACGCTTCATGACGGGCGAGAGCTTCAACCACATCTCGGCACGTATGGCGTGCGTGGCAAACAGGTCGCGCGCGCTGTAGGCCATACCCTGCTCGGCGTCGCGCACCGAGTCCGCCAGGATCTCGTATCGCCATTGCATCAGGTGGGGCGCCAGGGACTGTGCCACCCCCGCCTTGCTCTGGATTTCCCAAGGCACCACGGAGCTCGACGTCCAATCGAGGTCCACCTCGTCGACCTCGCATCCGAGGTCCCGGAACACCGCGGCCGCACGCCGCGTCATGCGCTCCACCTCGGGGTCGACATGCTTGTAACCAAGATCGATGGAGAGCGCTATTTTCCAGCCCCTGATCGAGTCCGGCTTGTCCGGAACGACAACCCGGCCGGGCAGCGAGGTCAGATCGTCGCGATGCTGGCCCGACATGACATTCTGCATGGCCGCCCCGTCCGAGACAGCCCGGGTCATCGGGCCGTAATGGCAATAGGAATCGAAGGATCCCGGCGTGTCCTGGGGATTGCGGCCGTAGGGCGGCTTGTAACCGAACACACCACAGGCCGAGGCGGGGACGCGGATCGAGCCACCATAGTCGGAACCGTCCGCAAGGGGGGTCATGCCGGCTGCGAGCGCCGCGCCCGAACCGCCCGAGGAGCCACCGGGACTCATGGCCAGGTTCCAGGGATTGCGGGTGACGCCCCACTGGGTGCTGTGGCACACCGTGGCGATGCCGAGCTCCGAACTGGCCGAACGGGCGAAGAGGATCGCACCGGCACGCAAGAGGCGGTCGACGGTCGGCAGGCTGTGCGTATCCCGGTGATTCGCGAAGATCCTGCAGCTCTGTGACGTGATATGGCCCTTGACGGCATGCAGGTCCTTGATCATCACAGGCAGACCTTCCAGCCGCCGTATCCGGGAACCGGCGCGCATGAATCTGGTTTCGGCCTCCCTGGCCTGATCCAGGGCCCTGTCGTGGAATGTGTGGGTTGTCGCGTTGATCCGGGGCTCGACATCCTCGTGGCGCGAAATGAGCGCGTTGACATACTCGACAGGCGACAATGTACGCTCCCTGAAGCGCTTCATCACTTCGGTCGCCGGCATGTAACAAAGTTCGGTGTCGACCATTTTCTTCTCCTCCGGTTTCGCCGCTTGCGCCACCCGAACCCGGCGGCCGCGGTTCACGCTTCGCCGACGTCCTCGGCTCGATGGCAGGCACTGTGGCCCTCCCCGATCTCGCGGAGGACTGGTTTTTCAACGACGCATCGTTCGATCGCCCAGGGACAGTTCTCGCTGAAGAGGCAGCCTTTCGCATCGCCGCCCTCGACCTGGCCCCGGAACGTGAAGGCGGCGCGGTCACGTTCCGCAATGGTCAGCCGCAGGGCCCGGCTGTAGGGATGCCTGGGCTTGTCATAGAACGTTCTGGCGGAAGCCCGCTCCACCAGTTCTCCCCGATACATGACCGCGATGTCGTGAGCCACGTATCGCGTGACGGCGATGTCATGGGAGATGAAGAGAGCGGCGAATCCCTCGCTGGCCTGCAGGTCCTTGATCAGATTGAGCACCTGGCTCTGGATCGAAACGTCCAGGGCACTCACGGCCTCGTCGAACACCACGAATGTCGGATTCGTGATGAGCGCCCGGGCGATGGCCAGGCGCTGACGTTGCCCGCCGGACAGTTCATGCGGATAGCGATTGGCAAGGACGGGTTCGAGACCGACCTTGGCCAGCATGTCCGCGACCGTCGCGGGAACATCGCCGGAGGGCAGGGAACGAGCAATCCTAAGCGGCTCCGCGACGGAGACACCGACTCGCAGCCGCGGATTGAGCGCCCATTCCGGATTCTGGAGGACCACCGCAAGGCTCCCCCTGAGACGGTGCCGGTTGCGCGGCAGGGGCTCGCCATTGAATTGCACGAATCCTCCGGCAGGCCGCATCATTCCGAGGCACAGCTTGCCCAGTGTCGTCTTTCCCGATCCCGACTCGCCGACGAGTCCCAGTGTCCGGCCCCGCTCGATTGCGAGCGTGACGCCCGACACCGCCCTGATGCTGCCGGAATCCCGAAGCCGCCGCGAAGCGTACGTCGCCGATACGCCCCCCAGGTAAATGACCGGCGGTTTCACCGGCCTTGACCTAGGCACCGGACCGGCATGCCAGCACCTCCTCGGCACGGTGGCACAGGACGGACCGGTCGCGGGTGAGTTGCATCTCGGGTCGCACGTCGTTGCACAGGTCCTTCATCCAGCCGCAACGCGGCGCAAAGGCGCATCCCCTGCTGCTCTCCGTGATAACCGGCGGGAGACCCTGTATCGGCCTGAGCCGCCCGTCCGGTCCTTCGGCACCGGGTGCCGATTCGAGAAGTGCGCGCGTGTAGGGATGTGCCTGCCGGCGAAACAGGGTCTCTCTTTGCGCGTACTCCACGATCCGGCCGCCATACATGACGGCGACGTGGCGACAGTAGCGGGAAACCACGTGCAGATCGTGACTCAGCAGCACCAGCGACGCGCCCGTGGCGCTGCACATCGAAATCAGCAACTCGAGTATCTGGTCGCGAAGCCACGCGTCGAGCGACGCCGTGGGTTCGTCGGCGACAATCAGACGGGGATTTCGGGCGATGGCCATCCCGATGGCGGCACGCTGCGCCATACCCCCCGACAGCTCGTGGGGAAAACTCTGCTCGATCCGCCCCGCACCTGCCAGTCCGACCCTTGACAGCAAGGCGCGGACGCTGTCGCGGGTCGCCCGCGGGCCGATGGCCCGCGCCAGCTGCCGGCCGATCCTCATCGTCGGATCGAGTGCGGTCATGGGATTCTGGAAGACGAAACCCAGCACGTCGCGCCGCAGCCTGCGCAGACGCTCGTCATCGCCTCCGAAGACCGAGAGGTCGAGCACACTCAGATCTCCCGACAGGCGACGGGAATTCCAGGGCAGCAGCTGGCCGATCGCCAGGCCCAGCGTGCTCTTGCCGGATCCGCTCTCTCCCACGATACCGAGCGTCTCGCCGGCTTCCAGGTCGAGACTGACTCCGTCCAGCGCCACCACCCTGCCGCGCGGTGTGTCGTAGACCACCACGAGATCGCGCACGTCGAGAAGCGACGTCATCGCAGCGACCGGCCTCTGAGCGGGTCCATCAGATCGCGCAAACCGTCTCCCAGCAGGTTTACGGACAGGATCGCCGCGGCCAACAGCAGGCCGGCCGGAAAGACCAGCCAGGGCGCCGCCGTAAGATAGACGCTCCCCAGGCGAAGCAGGGATCCCAGGGAGGCGTCGGGCGGCTGGACACCCAGACCCAGGAAGCTCAGCTCGCTTTCGACCAGCATGCCGATCGACAAGGCGTAGGTGAGTTGAACGATCACGGCGCCGAGCACGTTGGGCAGCAGGTGGAAGACGATGACACGAAGGAATCCCGCTCCACTGACTTCGGCGGCGATCACGTAGGAGCGCTCGACGATGCTGAGCGCCACGGCTCGCACCACGCGCACGAAGAGAGGCAAGGTGATCAGCGAGATGGCAATGATCGCCGAAGTGCCTCCCGGTTCCAGCACCGCGGCGATCAGGATGGCGAGCAGCAAGGGCGGGAACGCGAACAACACGTCCACCAGGCGCATGATCGCGACATCCACGATTCCGCCGGCATACGCGGCCGTCAGTCCGACAAGGGTGCCGAGAATGCCCGTGAGGATCACGGCCATGCTGGCCAGGAGGAAAGTCGCGCGAAGCCCTTCGACGATCCGCGGCAGTGCGGACCGGCCGAGTTCGTCGGTTCCGAGAAGCCAGTCGGCCGCCGGTGCCGCCAGGCGCGGTCCAACCCCGATCTCCTCGGCGTCGCCCAGTGGAAGCACCGGTCCTATCAATCCGAGCAGCACCAGGCTGGCTAAGAGAACGGCGCCGATGCCCGACAGGCGGTCGCGCCGGGCGAAGTCCAGGATGCTGGCGAAGGGGCCCCTGACAATCAGGCTCACGACTGGCTCCTCTTTCCGCCGATTCGCGGATCGATCAGGGCATAGACGATATCGGCGAGGATGTTGATCGTGACGAAGACGGTTGCCGCCAGCAGGACACCGGCCTGAACCGCCAGGTAGTCCCTGTTCCTGACACTCTGCACCACGTAGACGGCCACGCCCGGCACGGAGAACATCTGCTCGACGATGATCGCACCGCCGAGCAGATAGGCGAAATACACCGTCGTCACGGTCACGATCGGGATGGACGCATTGCGAAGGACATGGCTGCGAATGATGTCCGGCGGTCTTTCGCCGCGCGCGACGGCGGCGGTGACATGTGTTTCAGAGGTGACACTGAGCACCGAGTCGCGAGTGGTTCGCTGAATGAGCGCCATGCCGAACACGCTCAACGTCACCACCGGGAGCGTCATGGCGCGCATGTTCGTCAAGGGATCCTCGAACAACGGCACGTAACCGCCGACCGTCAGGCCCAGCGACCATATGGAAAACATGAACACGAATATGGTGCCGAGAACGAAGACGGGGACGCTCGCTCCCAGCGCGCCCACCAGCCGTCCGGCAGTGCGTCCGAATTGGCTGGTGCTCGTCACACCGGAAGCGATCCCCATGGGCACGCCGACGGCGATCGCAAGAAGCGTTGCCATCACGGCGAGTTGAATGGTCGCCGGGGCACGGCGAATGATCTCGGCCGCGACCGGCTGGCCGGTGGTCAACGACGTGCCGAAGTCACCTCGCGCCGTCGCCGCGAGCCAGTGCAGGTACTGCTCGACCGCCGGCCGGTCCAGACCGTACTTGGCCCTCACGATCGCCCGCGTCTCGGGGGTGCCGAAGGGACCGAGGATAACGTCCTCGTAGCTGCCCGGGACGAAATGGACGGCCATGAAGACGATGATGGAGACCCCGAACAGGGTGACAAGCGCGATTCCCAGGCGAAACGCGATGAACCGAAAGATGCGCAACCCGATTCTCCGCCTCTCTCGTGCCCCTGAACCGGAACGCCGCCACCTCGAACGTGGCCTCCCTACGGTGCGATGCGGGCGAACTCCTCGATGTACCTCAGCTCGTCCTCATAGCCTTCGGCCGGATGAATCTTCACTTCGACGAGATCGTTGCGGTAGGCGATGACGTTGTTCTTGTTGACAAGCGCCAGCATGTTGGCCCCGTCGTCGATCATCGTGCAGATCTCGGCGAACAGGGAATCCCTTTCGGCGCCATCAGGCGTGCTCTGGGCTTCGGCGATCTTGTCGTTGAGTTCAGGTACCGAGACGAAGTAGTGAGCGTTCCATCCGGTTTTGTCCGGGTTCCACGATCCAAGAACGATCGCCGGATCGCCATAGCCGGTAAGCCAGGTCACATTGAGATCGAAATCGCCGCGTACCCATACAGCGTCGATCCACTCCGCGTAACCGAGCTGACGGATGTTCACGCTCATGTCGATGTCGGAGAGTTGCTGCTTGATCACCTGGGCGATCAACACGAGCGATGCCAGGTCCGATGTCGTCAGCATCTCGATCTCGACTCCCTCGGCCCCGGCCTCCGCCATCAGGGCCCGCGCCATTTCGAGCCTCGATTCGCGCGTTCCCGAGTATGAAGGAACGTCGGCGCAAGCCTTCGACGAGGAGAACGTCCTCGGAAGCGGGTAGTCGACGGCGCCCATGCCGCCAAGCGCCACTCGGCTGATCTCCTCGCGGTCGAGGGCAAGGTTCATCGCCTGACGGACACGGATATCGTAGAAGGGCGATTCCTCGTCCAGGGCATGGACGTCGAGATTGTAGTAGCTCGCCGTTTCCTGCGTCACGACGGTGATGTTCTCATCACCCTGGAGAAGAACCGGGAGATCCGGATTGACGAAGGTGCCGACGTCCGCACGCCCGTCGCGAAGCGCGGCGATTCTCGCCGACTCGTCCAGGATGATCAGGATCTTCAACTCGTCGGCGACGGGCAGCCCCTCGCCCCAGTAGTGCGGGTTGGCCCGGTAGGTCCAGGACTGGTCCTGCAGATGTTCCGTGACCATGAACGGACCGGAGCCCATCAGTTCCTTGGTCGGGTCGAACGTTCCCGCGTTGTATTCCTCCATCGGTATGATCGCGGTGGAGACATGGGCAAGCGCTGCGAGCAGCTGCGTGTGCGGCGCTTCAAGCTCGATGCGCACCTCGTGGTCGCCTTCCGCGACGATTTCGCTGACGGAACCCAGGGTGCCGGCCCACCACGAGCCGGTGGCGGGATCGAGAACACGGTTCAGACTGCCGACGACGTCGTCCGCGACGACCGGCCTGCCGTTGGAGAAAGCTGCGTTCTCGCGGAGCCGGAAGACGTAGGTCGTGGGAGACGTCTGTTCCCACGATTCGGCGATGCCCGGCTGAATGTCGAGGGTTTCTCCGGTTGTCACGAGCGTGTCGTAGACCGGAAAGAAGAATTTCCAGGTATTGCCGTTGAAGTCCGTGTGCGGGTCGAGGGACTGCGCCTCGTCGGGCTTGGCCCAGGTAATCGTCCCGCCTTCTGCCAGGGAAGAACCGGCACCGGAAATCAGCATCATTCCGGAAAGCGTCAGGAAACTGAACGTGATCAGGAATCTCTTTGCAAGATGCATGGTGACAAACTCCCCTTTTGCCGACGCCCGCTTCAAAGTCGGGCTGACGAGCAGTTACCGCGGCCCGGTTGCCGGAGAGTGCGCTTTCGCGTCTTCGGCGGGCCCCGAGTATCGTTTGCTGTTTGCGCCGACGTCGAGATCAGGCGAGCACGAAGGGACGCAACCCGCCGCCTTCAAGGCGGCCCTGCGGTGCGCACCATGGACCGTTCTCTGGTCCCCTTCGTAACAGGTTGTCACGCGACTCCCCCTGAATCACCCCGGGTACAGTTCCCCGGGTGATTGGTCGGCGAGCCGAGTCTATCTTATTCGTCACCACCCGCAAAGCGCATTCACGGGCGGTATCTCTAAGGATGCCGGAGACTGCTCATGCGTTATACTCGGCCCGGACCGACCGTCTCGATTGAGCCCTGTTCCTGCCTGGACTTCCGATATCATGAAACGGGTGGAACCCGGGAGAGGTGAGGCCAATCCGGACCGTCCGGTCTGCCGTTGGCGGCAAAGGGAGGATGGCGGCAAGATGTACAAGATCGATCCGACACGCATGGACCTGGTGGAGGAGTTTCGGGCCAACCCGGTGGGAAACCACAGCGCCGACCTCCAGCAGATGCTCAACGTGGTGCGCGCAGAACCGTTTCCCGGAAAATACGTTCTGATATGCGTCAAACCCCATCGCGAATGGGTGCTGGGCAGGCTCAGCGGGGTGCGCGGCGACCCGGTGGAGATTCTCGAAGACCGGGTGTTCACGCGCGCCGAGGACGCGGAGTGGGAGGTGTTCAGGCGACGTTGGAAAGCGCTGACCGGCGAATGCCTCGACTGAAGCATCCGTCCGATCGAAAGGGGGGAGGGCAATGATCAAACACAAGAAAATCGTCGGATACACGGATCGTATCAGCGCGGCGCCGGGCGATACCGTCGGCTTCATGGTGAGCTGTTACGACGGTGTCACGCGCTACCGGGCAGATGTCGTGCGGCTGATCTCTGGCGATCTCCATCCGGAGGGCGCCGGCTTCAAGGAGACGGTGTTGGATACGCCGGCAGCGGGCGACTTCCCCGGGCGCGAGCAGAAAATCCATGCGGGCTCCCACGCGGAGATCGCCGACCGGACGCCCTTTTCCGCGCTGTCCAGTTTCACGCTCCAGGCGATGATCTGGCCCACCACTCCGCAACGCGGGCGCCAGGCACTGCTCGGCGCCTGGTCTGAACCGGAGCAGCGCGGGTATGCGTTGATGATCGGGGATGACGCGGCACCGATGCTGGTGCTGGGCGATGGACAGGGAAACATCGAAACCGTGAGCACGGCCAAACCCCTGCAGGAGCGCAAGTGGTGTTTCGTCGGCGCGAGCTTCGATGCCGAAACCCGCACGGCATGCGTGGTCCAGGTTCCGTCGGTCGAGTACCCCCTGGCCGATTCGACCGCCGAAGTCCGGCGGACCGTGGCGACCAACGCACCGGTTACCGTCGAGGCACCGTTCATGATCGCCGCGGTGTACGACGGAGAGACGGGCGGTCGAGCGATCGGAGCGCACCACTACAACGGCAAGATCGAGAGTCCGCGTGTCGCCAACCGTGCGCTGGACCGCGAAACGATGACCGCGTTGATGCAGCGTCCGATACCAGCCGGACTTCTGCCGGCGGTTGTCGCGGCGTGGGACTTCTCACGGGCGATTCCGACGGTTCACATCGAGGATGTGTCCCCCAATCGCCTCGACGGCACGCTCGTCAATCTGCCGGCACGGGCGATGACCGGCCACGCCTGGACCGGAGAGGAGATGAACTGGCAGCACGCGCCGGAGCAGTACGGTGCGGTCCATTTCCATGAGGATGACATCCACGACGCGGGCTGGGAGGTCGACTTCGAACTTGTCATACCCGAGACCATGAAGAGCGGCGTCTATGCCGCACGTCTCGCCTCGGGCAGCGACGAGGACCGGATCCCGTTTTTCGTGCGTCCGCCGCGCGGTGTCAGGACCGCGGATCTGGCACTGCTGATCCCGACCGCGAGCTACTGGGCCTACGCCAACGAGCACATGGCCATCGAGGCGAGCGACTACGAAGCGTTTTCCGGCCATCTCACGTCGCTCAATCCCGAAGACCTGTTCCTCAATTCCCATCCAGAGTTCGGGCATTCGCTGTACGACGTCTTCACCGACGGCAGCGGTGTCTGCTATTCGTCGCGTCTGCGTCCGGTTCTCAACATGCGGCCCGGAGTCACCATTTCATGGGTCGGACTCGGCGGAAACATGCCCTGGCAGTTCAACGCGGACCTGCACATCGTCGACTGGCTCGAAGCCATGGGCCACGACTACGACGTGATTACCGACGATGATCTGGATGCCGAAGGCCTGCCGCTGATCGACGGGTACCACGCGGTCATGACCGGCACCCATCCCGAATACTACTCGACACGCATGTGGGATGCGGTCGAGGCGTACCTCGGCCGCGGGGGGCGACTCATGTACATGGGCGGCAACGGTTTCTACTCGCGGGTCGCATACAGCGACGCGGTTCCGGGCGCCATCGAGCTGCGGCGCACGGAAGTCGAATTCCGCGAAAAATCGGGGGCGCCGGGCGAGTACTACCACAGCTTCAATGGAGAATACGGCGGCATATGGCGCCGCATCGGCCGCCCGCCCGGGGGCTTGGTGGGCGTCGGCATGGCCGTCGAGGGCTTTGACATCTGCGGTTACTACAGGCGAAAGCCCGGGAGCCATGATCCCAGGGCGGCTTTCATTTTCGACGGTGTCGACGATGACATCATCGGCAACTTCGGCGTCGTCGGAGGCGGTGCCGCCGGTATCGAACTCGATCGCTGCGACACCAGCCTGGGATCGCCGCCCCACACCCTGGTGCTCGCAAGTTCGGAGGGCCTTTCGAACCACTATTTCCCGACGGTCGAGGACTGCCTCGTGGTTTCGTCCGGCCTCGGCGCCATGGACAACCCCCAGGCACGGGGCGACATGGTGTTCTTTGAAACGCCCAACGGCGGCGGCGTGTTCTCGACCAGTTCCATGTCATGGTCGGGAAGTCTCAGCCACAACAATTACGACAACAACGTCTCCAGGATCACCGACAACGTGCTCAGGCGCTTCCTCGATCCAACCCCCTTGTAGGCAGGGTCGTCTACGGTTCGAATCCCGATTCTGCCCTGGCCGGGACCACGGTGGGCCACATTCACCTCGTTGAACCGGCACAGATCGTCGACCTCCTCTTCGCCCCGGCACGGACAATCGCAGCCCACGCACGAGCGATCCCCGACACGGCGCCAGGCGCCACACCGGGCTCTGCATTCAAGGATTCTTTCTGCAAATGCCGCCGATGAACCCGTGGCCGAACGGATTGGGCAATCAGGGAGCAGCCGAGTCTGGGTTCGACGCGCCACAAAGATCTGACGCGCCGCGCCGGGGTGATCTCCACCGCATACGCCACTCGATCAGCCAGTCGCCTCAGCCCACAAGGAATAGCAGGCCTCGAAACTCGGCGGATTCCGTGGATACTGAATGCCATCATTCAGACCAATCCAAGGATGCATGCTGTCTGTCCAGATGTGAGCAACCGGGCGAAGAAGGCTCGCCTCACATAGGGTGCCAGGTTTCAAACTCAGACGATCTGGCTGTCCCACGATCTGATGGAATAGTCGGGTGCCGCAGGTCGCGCAAAAGCTACATTCCATGTCGCCGCCGGAAGGCAGATGACGTATCCACTTCTTTAACTCGCCAGTAAGGGTCTGAACCTCCGGGTCGGCGATCCACAACGCCATTCCAAATGCACTGGAGGACTGCCGCTGGCACTCCGTGCAGTGGCAAGCGAACAGCGTAAGCGGGACACCGCTCAATCTGTATCGTACGTCTCCACACTGGCACTGGCCTTCGAAACACTGACTCGCGCCCCTTTGCATCGATACGTATCTCCTGATCAAGCTCTTGAAACGTACCATGTTTTCGTGCAACGAGCGTCTCGGCGTAGCGGGCGCGAAACTCGTGAGAATCAGGTGGTAGCGCGAAGGAGACGTCCTTCGGCGCGTGGTTTTCATACCCGACGCACGTCGGGACCCTGGTCCACCGTCGAGACACCCTCGTGAATCGTATCCGGACGCGGACCATCGGCAGATCCTTCGCCGGCAAGCAGGTACTCAGGGTCCCGATGCTCGCACCAACCCAGGAAGGGACGGTGAATGGAGTAGCCGACCAGTTCCTGGAGTTGTCGGGGCAACGTGCGCGCGACCTCGGGCGGTACTGCCAGATACTGATTCTCCTCCTGGCGCAACCAACCCAGGCAGTAGCCGATGTACATTCCCGTGCGCACGGCGTCCGAACGGTTGGCGCCGCCGCCGTGATAGACCGATCCGAGGTAGACACTGACGGAACCGCGTGACATCTCGACGGGAATGGTCTCTTCCTGGGTGGGTTGCCGTTCGTCGTTCCAGTGTTGGCTGTCGAGAATCATGCGCGTGGCACCGTTCTCGTCCGTAAAGTCGCTCATCGCCCACAACGTGGCGACGATGCACTCGCGAGGATTTGGATGCTGGAACGGATACATGCCATCGTCGCGATGAAGCGGCTGGACGGTCTCGCCAGGGCCTATGGCGATCGTGGTCGTCGACATGATCTGGAACCGGTCGCAGAACGGTCCGAGGATGCTGTCAACGATGCCGAGAACGAGGGGCTGGGTTGCGAGCGTGCCCGCAGCGGACGATTTTCCCATGAGGCCCGACGTTCGTTTCGTCTCGAAACCCATGATCGTTCCGTCACCCTTGGGTGTTTCGGCGATGTGAGGCGCCATCTCCTGCTCGATGGCATCCATGACGTGGTTGTCGGCGAGGCCTTCTATGACGGCACATCCATCGCGAGTCACTGCTCCAACGATATCCGTCAACGCTGCCGACGGATCGAACCTGGCAATGTTCCGGTCCGCCATGACGGTTCCTCCCTATTCAAGCGGCAGGGCCGTGTCGAATCCTTCCGCCTTCAGTGTGGTCCGAGGGCCATCCTACCATCAAATGCGGGTTCACCGTCACGGCCTTTCACTTCCCTTTGGCACCAGGATGGTGGTCGCCAGCGATCTCCCTTGCCGGCCTGGGTCAGACCCCTCTCGCGGCACCTTGCGCCACCTTCATCCGGAGGTCCGGTCAAGTCACCGCGACGTGCCGAGTGTCTCCCGGCGCGCTCGCCCGCGACGACACGTCATGCGCCACGCGCCGCGCTTCCTCGGGCGTCGCGGCACCGTGGTGTACCAGTACGGGCCGCCTTCCGGCTTCCCCGTCAGCCCTTTTGGAAGCCAGCGGGTGCGTCAGGCGTGTGTGGCAGCCAGCCGTGAGCCGGGGACCCGAAGCCCGGCGAATTGTCGCCGCGGAGCCGTCAGTCGATCCAGTAGGGGTTGGACCAGCCCTGCTTGCCGGCGTCGTCGGTGACGGTGACTCGGAACCAGCTGTTGCGGAAGCGCCAGGTGTCGAACCGGGCGCTGGTGAGTCCGTCGCCGTCGACATAGTCGGCACGCGACCCCTTGCCCTGGACGGAGATGCGCCGGGCCGGCGTGCAGCGGATGTCGATGTGGCCGTTCTCGACGGCGATGTCGTGGAAATCAGGCCCCTGGCTCGAGTAGTAGCGGCCCGCCTTGAGGGAAGCGAGGAGGGCATCGGGGTCATTGTCCTCGGCCTGGACCATGATCCAGCCGCCAAGCCAGTCGTCGACCAGCTTGTGGGCATCGTCGACGGCATAGCCCGAGAGACGCCAGCCCTCGTTGAGCAGCACATCGAGAAAGGCCCAGCTGTATCCCCGGTCGACCTCGACCTCGGAGCCGTGATTGTAGATCTCGACCGCGTGGGCAAAGGGGAGACTGTGGGCGTCGCCCTGGGTGAGTCCGTACCATGTCGGATGCACCATGCCGATGAAGGCGCCCGCCTCGAAGGCCCGTTGGGCGACCTCGGGACCCGTCTCGTCCTTGCGCAGCGCCTCGAAATCGAGGGGCAGGCCGACGGCCTTGATGTGCCAGATTTCTCCGGCCTCGGTCTCGGGGGCATGCAGTTCGGCACCGATGATGGTCGTGAAATCGCCGGTCCGGAAGGGCCGCGTGTCCGTGACGCCGAACCCGTAGACCTCCATGAAATGGTCGGTCAGGACGAGGAAGTCGTACCCCTTCTCGCGATAGGCCCGGCAGACGTCACGGGCGGGATGCCTGCCGTCCGATGATGTGCTGTGGGTGTGGATGTTGCCCTTGTAGAACCGTCCCGGCCTGCCGAAGTCGAGATTCTCCATGGAGCCACTCTCCCGAAGGGTCCGCGAATCGACAGTGTCATCATGTTGGCGCATCATGACAACAATGTTGTGGATCGGTTCGGGGCGAGGTGGCGACCACCTGGGAATCGTGTGAGGGACGGGGAGATGACGGCAGACGGGACCGGTAGCAGCATGGCGCAGTGGAAGTCGGAGACCGGCGAGAACATCTATCCCTATGACAACAAGATGGACCGCAAGACCTACGAGAACCGCAAGGCGCGGCTGCAGGTCGAGCTTCTCAAGGTCCAGAGGTGGGTCAAGGAATCGGGGCAGAAGATCGTCGTCCTCTTCGAGGGGCGCGACGCCGCCGGCAAGGGCGGCACCATCAAGAGGTTCATGGAGCACCTCAATCCCCGCGGAGCCCGCGTCGTCGCCCTCGACAAGCCGACGGAGCGCGAACGCGGCCAGTGGTACTTCCAGCGCTACATCGCCCACCTGCCGACGGCCGGGGAAATCGTCATGTTCGACAGGTCCTGGTACAACCGTGCCGGAGTCGAGCGCGTCATGGGATTCTGCACCGACCGGGAGTACCTCGAGTTCACGCGCCAGTGCCCGGAGGTCGAGCGCATGCTGGTCAACAGCGGAATCAGGCTCTTCAAGTACTGGTTTTCGGTGACCAGGACCGAACAGTCCCGGCGCTTCAATGCCCGTCTGAACGACCCGCTGAAGCAGTGGAAGCTGTCGCCCGTCGACCGGGAATCACGCGCCAAGTGGGAGGCCTACACCCAGGCCAAGGAAGCGATGTTCTTCTACACCGACACGGCTGCCGTACCCTGGGTCATCATCAAGTCCAACGACAAGAAGCGGGCCCGTATCGCCTGCATGCAGCACTTCCTTTCCAGCCTGCCCTATCCGGACAAGAATGATGACGTCGTCACAGGCCCCGACCCTCTGCTCGTCACGACTCCGGACCTCGCAACCCTGCCGGGCGCCATTCCGCACTAGTCGAGCTGTGCCACGTGGAGCGTGTTGGTCGCGCCCGGGGTGCCGAAGGGAACCCCGGCGGTGATGACAATGCTCTCCCCGCTTCGCGCAAACCCCTCCCGTGCGGCGAGGACGCAGGCCCGTTCCACCATTCCTGAAAACGACCGCGCGTCGTCCGTGTGAACCGAGTGCACGCCCCAGGCGAGGGCAAGACGCCGGGCGGCCGTGATGCTCGGTGTCAGGCCGAGAATCGGCACCTCGGGTCTGACACGCGATGCCCGCAGCGTCGTCTTTCCCGACACCGAATAGGTGGCGATGGCGCTGGCGCCCAGGGTGCCGGCGACCTGGCGTGCCGCCGCCGAGATGGCATCGGCCCCGGTGGCTTCCGGCGCGCCGGCCTGGGGGTCATAGAACGGGTCCTGCTCAACCGTCGACATGATGCGGTCCATCATGGCAACGGCATCCACCGGGAAGGCTCCCACGGAGGTTTCGCCAGACAGCATCAGGGCGTCGGCGCCGTCATAGACCGCGGTCGCCACATCGGTCACCTCGGCACGGGTGGGTGACGGTGCGAACACCATGGAATCCAGCATCTGCGTGGCAACGATCACGGGCTTGCCCGCTTCCCTGCACATGCGAATAGCCCGTTTCTGGACACCGGGAACCTCTTCGGGCCTGAGTTCCACGCCAAGGTCGCCCCGCGCCACCATGATGCCGTCGGCGAGGTCGACAATTCCCTCGAGACTGTCGATGGCCGCGGGTTTCTCCAGCTTGGCGATGATGTTGACGTCGTCACCGGCAAGCACCCTTGCCTCGGTGATGTCATCGGGGCGCTGCACGAAGGAAAGCGCAATCCACTCGACGCCGAGTTCGCGGGCAAAGGCGAGATCGTCCCTGTCCTTGGGCGTCAGGGCGGCGATGGGGAGCCGGACCCCGGGGAGATTGAGGCCCTTGTGATCAGAGAGGCCTTCCCCTGCTTCGACAACGGTCGTGACGTGGTCCTCGCTGCAAGTGACGACCCTGAGCATCACCTTGCCGTCATCGAGGAGGATGGTGTCCCCCTCGCCCGTGGCGGCGAAGATCTCCGCATGGGGTGTCCCGACACGTGTCTCGTTGCCGGGCTCCGGATCGAGATCGATGCGGAACTCCTGGCCCCGTTCCAGGGCGACGCTTGCGTCTCGGAACTCCCCGATGCGCAGTTTCGGTCCCTGGAGATCGGCAATCATGCCCACGGGCCGGGCAGACGATGCCTCGAGTTCCCTCACCGTCGTCCGCCACTCCTGCCACTGGTGGCGGTCGCCATGGCTCATGTTGAAACGGAAGACGTCCGTTCCGGCCTCGAAGAGAGCTGCAATCGTGTCACGGGACGAGGTTGCCGGTCCCAGTGTTGCCACGATCTTGGTCTGCCGGTTTCTGTGCATGGCGCCTCCTGGAGGTCACGTGATGAGAATGGCCCGGAAATCGTTGACATTCGTGCATGTCGGTCCGGTGACAATGTGGTCTTCGAGCCGTTGGAAGAGATGTCCGCTGTCCTGTGCGGCCAGCACTTCGGCCGGTTGCAGGCCCGAGCGGCGGGCGCGGTCCATGGTTCCAGGGTCGATCACGGCGCCGGCGGCAGGGGTGCTGCCGTCGATGCCGTCGGTATCGCAGGCCAGCGCATGGATGCCGTCCTCGCCGGCGAGAGCGACGGCAAGGGCCAGAAGATACTCCTGGTTGCGGCCGCCTTTCCCGGAGCCGGTGCGGGTCACCGTGGTCTCTCCGCCCGAGAGGATGACGTGTGGCCGGGGAAGCGGGCTTGCGGCCATGTCTTTCGCCAGGCCGGCATGGCGGCGGCCAAGCATGCTGGCCTCGCCCTCAAGGTCGTCACCGAGAAGGGTGACGCCGGCGCCGGACCTGACCGCGTGACCGGCCGCCGCCTCAAGGGAATCCCGGGCCCTGGCGAGTATGGTGAAGGACGACCGGGAGAGAGCCGCATCGCCGGGCTTGGGCGTCTCGCTCTTCGCGCATTCGAGCCAGGTCCGTACCGGCCCCGGCACATCGAGGTGGTAGCGCTCGAGAATGGCAAGGGCGTCGTGTCTGGTTCCGGGATCGCCCACCGTCGGTCCCGAGGCGATCACCGCAGGATCATCGCCCGGAACGTCCGAGATGGCGAGGGTGACGACCTCGGCCGGCCAGGCAGCCGCGGCAAGCCTGCCGCCCTTGATGGCAGAGAGATGCTTGCGGACACAGTTCATCTCTCCGATGGCGGCGCCGGACCGCAACAGCACCTCGTTGACGGCCCGCTTGTCGTCGAGCGAGAGGCCCGGCGCAGGCGCCGCGAGCAGCGACGACCCGCCGCCGGAGATGAGGGCCAGCACGCGGTCTCCTTCCCTGAGCCCCTGGACGAGGTCCAGAATGCGCCGGGCCGCATCGATGCCGGCCTCGTCGGGCACCGGATGGGACGCTTCCACCGTTTCGATGCGCCGGGTGTCCATGCCGTGGCCATAGGGCGTGACAACGATCCCCTCGATGGGACCCGACCACCGGTTCTCCACAAAGGCCGCCATGGCCGAAGCGGCCTTGCCGGCGCCGACGACGACCGTCCGTCCGGCAACCGGCGGCGGCAGGGCACCCTCCATGCATCGTTCGGCCCGGGCCGCCCCGACGGCGGAATGGAAGAGCGATACCAGGAATGACCGCGGATCATCGATCATGGCGGGCCTTGTTGCACGGGGTCGGTTGGTGAGGCAACAGAACACGGGCTACGTCAGGGCGATGCGCGCCGGACGATGCGGACATAACTGACGCCGCCAACCAAGCTCCGGTCGTCGGTTCTGGCAAGCGGCCTCGCCGCCGGGTTCCAGGTCACAGGTCATGATTCGACGATAGTCGTAAGAACGATCAGAACAGTGGACATCGTCGCGATCATCGATACGAAGGCGGCCGTCTTCAGCAAACACCGCCGTGACGGGTTCAGAACACGTTCGACCGTCCGACATGAAGAATTCCTGATCACCGCGTCCTTGGCCATCGAAGCGCATCTCCCACGTCTCGACATCAGTGACCTCTCCGGTTTCGACGTCCTCGACGCTGTAGTCGGACGCCAGGGACCAGCATCCCTCGAGGAGGGTGATATCGCCTTCCTGCCATTTCTCGGCATCGAGCCTGTCCGGGTCGGGGGGCGGTTCCGGTGGTGGAGGCGCGGGAGGACAACCGGGAAACATGGCGAGTTGACGCTGAAGAGCGTCGAGCCGATCCGCGAGGAGGGCCTGGCGTTCGGTCTCCGATTCCAGCTCGGTCGATCTTTCGGCCGGCGGGGGACAGTGGTCGAGGCGGCCGAGCGGGCCGAGGTCCAGATCGCAGACGGGGATGATGAGCAGGGCGGCCCATGCCGCCAGCGCGGTAAGGAGGGCAGTGCCGAGAAGAGCCAGAATGGTCGGGACCCTCATGGACTGTGGTTCCGGAAGCGGCCTGCCATGTCGGTCACCATAGCATGTCCTGCCCTGGCCGGACCCTTGATCGCGGCCGCTGCCTGATATAGGTCACATGCATGTCGCGGGAACAACCAGAACATCAGGCGTCCGCACTCAACGGCCACGGGTTTCTGGCCCCCGACGATCCGCCGGCTGTCGAGATCGTGAACGCCCGGGGTGCGGCGTCGGCGGTTCTGATGTGCGATCATGCAAGCAACCGGGTGCCGGCTTCCCTTGCATCGCTGGGTCTGCCGGGCGGTGAGCTTGAACGCCATATCGCCTGGGACATCGGGGCCGCGGCGGTAACGCGGCGCCTCGCCCGCCTGCTGGACGCGCCGGCCGTGATGTCGGGGTTCTCGCGCCTGGTGATCGACTGCAACCGGTACCTGTGGGACGTGCAGTCCGTGCCCGAAAGTAGCGACGGCACCGGCATTCCGGGTAACCGGGACGCGACGACGCAGGATGTCGAGGACCGGATCCGGCACTGCTTTGCGCCGTACCACGAAGCCGCATCGCGCATGATCAGCGGCATCGAGGGCCGCTGGAGGCCGCCCGCCGTGATCTTCATGCACAGCTTCACGCCCTCCATGAACGGCGAGATGCGGCCATGGCACGTCGGCGTCCTGTGGGAGCGGGACGGCCGCATGGCCCTGCCGGCTCTGGAGGCCTTGAGACAGCGCGGCGACCTTGTCGTCGGGGACAACGAGCCCTACTCGGCCCTCGAACCGCGCGGCTACAGCATGCCCCATCATGCGACCCGCGACGGCCGGCCGGCCCTCCAGTTCGAGATCCGCCAGGACCTCATCGCCGATGATGCCGGAGTGGAGACCTGGGCCGGGATCATCGCGGATGTCCTGCGGCCGCTGCTTGCCGAAGACGCGCTCTATCAACGGCTCACCCGAGGTGGAGACCTGATCCATGGACGAGACCACACGCACTGAAATCGAGGCCGCCGTCTTCCGCCGGTTGCGCGATCACTTCCAGCGCAAGCCCGGGATCCAGAACATCGATCTGATGAATCTGGCGGACTTCTGCCGCAACTGCCTCTCGAAGTGGTATCGGGCCGAGGCCGGTGACCGCGGCATCACGATGTCCTACGACGAGGCGCGCGAGATCGTCTACGGCATGCCCTACGGCGACTACAAGGAGCGCCACCAGGAAAAGGCGTCACCGGGGAAGGTGGCCGAGTTCGAAGCCGGAGAGAAACGCCGCGCCGCCGAGGCCGCGGCGCGTGGCGAGACCTGGTGACCTGACTACCAGCGTTCGACGGCCGGACGCAGATCGATCTCGTGACTCCAGGCGGTCGGATGCTGGCCGTGGAGATCGAGATAGGTGCTGGCGATGGCATCGGGATCGAGCAGCGTGTCGAGACCCCGATCGGGGATCTCGTGGGCGTGCTGGGGGCCGTTGATCTGACCGTCGATGTTGACCAGGGCGACGTGAACGCCGGCCGGTCCGAGTTCGCGGGCCATGGACTGCGCCAGGGCCCGCAGACCGAACTTGCCCACTGCGAAACCGGCAAAGTGCGCCGATCCCTTGTAGCAGGCGGTCGCCCCGGTGAAGATCAGGGTGCCGCTGCCGCGTTCCACCATGGCCACTGCCGCGGCACGGCCGACAATGAAGGCGCCAAGGCAGGTGACCTGCCACTGCCGTGTGAACTCCTCCGCGTCGATGTCGAGAATCGACCGTCTCAGGAACCCGCTGGCGTTGTAGACCACGAGTGACGGTGCGCCGAGCTCGCCCGTGACCGTGGCGAACAGGCCGGCGACATCCGCCTCCCTGGTGGCGTCACAGGCAAAGGACCTGATGTGGCCGCCGGTGACTCCGGCAACCCCGGTGGCAACGCTTTCCGCATGGTCGGCATCGCGCGAGGCGACGGCGACCTTCATGCCTGCTGACGAGAACTGGCGGGCCAGACCGGCGCCAAGACCTTCACCGGCACCGACGATCAGTGCCACGCCTTCGAATGAACGGCTCATGAACGTGTTCCTTCTTCAAGGGATGGAGGGGATCAGCCAGGCCCGGCGTCACCCGTAGAGGGCGTCGAGACGGGCGCCGAAGCGCTCGCGGACGACGTGTCGGCGGATCTTGAGGGTCGGGGTCATCAGCCTGTTCTCCACCGTGAAGGGCTCCGGCGCCACCATGATGCGTCTGACCTTCTCGATGGGCGAGAGGTTCGCGTTGGCACGGTCCACGGCCTCCTTGATGGCGGTGTCGAGAGCGCCGTCGCCGGCCAGGCTGGCGAGGTCGGCCTCGAGGCCCCGTTCGCGGGCGAAACCGGCAAGCCAGGTGTCATCCGGCACCACGAGAGCCACGAGATGGGGCCGCCGGTCCCCGTCCACCATGCACTGGGCGATCTCCGGCTCCAGGTTGAGAATGCCTTCCACGCGCTGTGGCGCGATGTTGTCGCCCCCGGAATTGACGATGATGTCCTTCTTGCGGTCGGTGATGGTGAGGAAGCCGTCATCGTCGAACTCGCCGATGTCGCCGGTATGGAGCCAGCCGTCGCGCAGCACCTCGCTGGTGGCCTCCTGGTTGTTCCAGTACCCGTCCATGAGGAGGCCGCCGGCAACGAGGATCTCGCCGTCATCGGCAATCCGCACCTCGACTTCCGGGAGAGGCTTCCCGACGCTCGCCATCTTGGTGTGTCCGGGAAGATTGCAGGAAACCACCGGAGCGGCCTCGGTCTGTCCGTAGCCCTGGAGCAGCGTGAGACCGAGAGCCGAAAAGAACGTTCCGACCTGGGGATTGAGAGCGGCGCCTCCCGAAACCATGGCCGTCAGGCGGCCGCCGAATCGGGCGCGCACCTTGTCGCGGACGAGCTTGTCGAGCACGCGGTCCAGGAGACGCTCGAAGAGACCCAGTGATTCCCCCCGGTATCGCCTGCTTCCCAGTTCGACGGCCTTCTCGAAGAGACGCTTCTTCATGCCACCCTGGCGGGCGACGCCTGCGAGAATGCGCTGGCGCATCACCTCGTAGAGCCTCGGCACGCAGGTCATGATGGTGGGACGCGTCTCGGGCATGTTGGTGATGAGCGTGTCGACGCCTTCGGCGTAGCGGATTTCGGCGCCGATCGAGATCGGGAAGAAGAAGCCGGCGGTGTGCTCATAGGCGTGCGAGAGCGGCAGGAAGGAGAGAAACGTGTCGATGCTCGACAGCATGGGCCTGACGCCCAGCCAGATGCTCTTGAGGTTCGACAGCAGGGCGTGGTGGGAAAGAATGACCCCCTTGGGGAGGCCTCCCGTTCCCGACGTGTAGATCAGGCACGCCGTGTCCTTGCGCTCGATGGCGGCGATTCGCGACTCCACCCCGGCCGTATCGTCGGCCGACACATCGGACCACGGGACCACCCTGACGTCACCGGTGGTCGTGATCGTGTCGATGGCGACGACACAGGAGACCTCCGCGGCGGCAGCGGCCGGAAGGAACGTGCGGGCCAGCCCTTCACCGGAGACGAACGCCATCGTCGCGCCACTGTCTTTCAGGACATGCTCGTGCAGTTCACGGGTATAGGTCGTGTAGGCGGGAACGGTGATGCCGCCGGCCGCCATGATGGCAAGATCGGCAATCGCCCATTCCGGTCGGTTCTCCGATGCCAGGACAACCCGGTCGCCGGGCCGCAGCCCGAGAGCCGCCAGACCGGCAGCCAGACTGCGCACGTCCTCTGCGACCTTCTCCCAGTTTCTCGGGCGCCATGCGCCGTCTTCCTTGGCCCACAGGAAGGGGCGGCCTGCGCATTGCCCGGCCATGTCGAAGAACATGGAAGGAATGCTGGTCCAGGTGTCGTACTGCATTGTCGCCTCCGTCCGCCAGGACAGACAGGGATCATACTGATGCCGGTGAAGAACCGGCAAGGACATCGACTGGTCGTTCGCGGCGGCCGTGGCATTGTCAGGCACGGCTCCGGGGGATATGGATGGCGCGCCGCAACCAGGGGCTGCGAGGCGTGATCGAGGCATCCACTCTACCCCGCTGGGATCTCTCGGACCTCTTTTCCGGACCGGATGATCCGGCGATCCTGGCGACCCTCGAGGGACTCGCCGGGGAGGCGGATGCGTTCGCTACGGATTACCGGGAGCGTCTCTCCGGGCTTTCGAATCAGGCCTTCGGCGAGCTCATCGAGCGATACGCGGCTCTCGTGGAGGGCATGGGCCGGGTCGAGAGCTATGCCGACCTGCTCTTTGCCGCCAACAGGCACGATGCCGGTGTCGCACAATTCCACCAGATGGTCAGGGAACGGCTGACGGCGGCCATGAGGGCGCTGATCTTTCTGGGACTGGAAATCAACAGGCTGGACGAGGAGGCCGTGACACGGCTTCTGGGCGACCCGGGTATCGCCCGCTACCGGACCTGGTTCGAGGCCCTGCGCAGCTTCAGGCCGCATCAGCTCTCCGACGAGGCCGAGGCGATGCTCAACGAACTCGCCGTCGTGCAGGCCGGCGCCTGGGTGCGTCTCTTCGATCAGACCATCGCCGCCCTCACGTTCACGATCGATGGCGAGGAGCTGTCGGAGGCGGAGGCGCTCGACCGCCTGTCCTGGGCCGACGCCGGAGTGAGGAAACAGACGGCGCGGGAACTCGCCCGCGTCTTCAGTCAGAACGTCAGGCTGTTTTCCCACATCACGAACACGCTCGCCAAGATGAAGGCGATCGAGGACGGCTGGAGGTCCTTCGCCCGTCCGGTCTCCTCGCGCAACCTCGCCAACCTGATCGAGGACGAGACGGTCGATGCTCTCATCGACGCCGTGCGCGAGGCCTATCCGCGTCTTTCCCACCGCTACTATGCCCTCAAGGCAGGCTGGTTCGGCTGCGACACGCTCGCCTGGTGGGACCGGAATGCGCCCCTGCCCGAAGCGGATGAGCCTGCTTACGGGTGGCACGAGGCCCGCGACATCGTGCTCGGCGCCTTCGGTGGATTCTCGCCGCGCATGGCCAGCATCGCGGCGGACTTCTTCCGGAAGCGCTGGATCGACGCCCCCGTCCTGCCCGGCAAGGATGGCGGGGCGTTCTCCCATCCGACCGTCCCCGGGGTCCATCCCTACATTCTCCTCAACTACCAGGGACGGACGCGCGACGTCATGACACTGGCCCACGAACTCGGCCACGGCGTCCACCAGGTTCTTGCCGCGCCGCAGGGTCCGCTGCTGGCGCCGACACCCCTGACGCTTGCCGAGACGGCATCGGTGTTCGGCGAGCAGCTCGCCTTCCGGCATCTCCTCGAGCACGAGGACGATCCCCGGGCCCGCAGGACGATTCTTGCAGGCAAGGTGGAGGACATGCTGAACACGGTGGTGCGGCAGATTGCGTTCTGCGACTTCGAGTTGCGGCTCCATGACGCCCGGGCGGACGGCGAACTCACCCCTGACGACATCGGCGAATTGTGGATGGCCACGCAGCGCGAGAGCCTGGGACCTGCCGTCTGCCTGGACGACGACTACCGCAGTTTCTGGTGCTACATTCCGCACTTCATCCATGCTCCCTTCTATGTCTATGCCTATGCCTTCGGCGACTGTCTCGTGAATGCCCTTCACGCGCTCCATCGCCAGGGCATGGCCGGCTTCGAGGAGAAGTTCCTCGCCATGCTGGAGGCAGGGGGAAGCAAACATCATCGCGAACTTCTCCAACCCTTCGGTCTCGATGCGACGAGGAAGGAGTTCTGGGCAGGGGGACTCGAGTCGATCAGCGACATGATCGACGAACTCGAGGCGTTGCCGGCGTGACCGACAGGGACCTCAAGGACGCCAACCGTCTGACTGGGCGGGCGGCACGCTACGCCAGGGTCGGCGCGGCGGTCGGACGCGTCGGTGCCCGGGCGGTGACCGGGCGCGTCCTGGGGAGCCGCTCGGACCGCGCCGAGATGGCGGTCAATCTCAAGAACGCGCTGGGCGGACTGAAGGGACCGCTGATGAAGGTGGCGCAGCTTCTGGCCACCATCCCTGACGTCCTGCCGCCGGAATACGCCACGGAGCTCGCCAAGCTGCAGGTCAACGCACCCTCCATGGGGTGGCCTTTCGTACGCCGGCGCATGGCCGGTGAACTCGGCGCCGACTGGCAGAAGCAGTTCACGTCCTTCGATCGCCAGGCCTCGGCCGCCGCGTCGCTCGGCCAGGTGCACCGGGCGACCACGCCGGACGGCGTCGAGCGGGCCTGCAAGCTCCAGTATCCCGACATGCAGTCGGCGGTGGAGGCGGATCTGAGGCAGTTGAAGGTGCTGTTCTCGCTCTATCGCCGGTACGACAGGGCGATCGATCCGAGCCGGGTCTACGAGGAGATATCCGAGCGCTTGCGCGAAGAACTCGACTACCGGCGGGAGGTGCGTCACCAGCGGCTCTACCGCAGCATCCTGGCTCCGCAGTCCAGGGTCAACGTTCCGGCGGTCATCGACGAACTCTCCAGCGACCGCCTGATCACCATGGACTGGGTCGATGGAGTGCCCCTGATGTCGATGACGGAAGCCGACGCCGGGTCACGAAACGAGATCGCGATGTCGATGTTTCTGGCCTGGTACGAGCCGTTCTATGGCTATGGCGTCATCCACGGAGACCCCCATCCTGGCAACTACAAGGTGCGGCCCGACATGGGCATACACCTGCTCGACTTCGGCTGTATCCGCATCTTTCCGCCGCACTTCGTGACCGGGGTGATCGATCTCTATCATGCGCTCGGAAACGACGACCGCGACCTGGCCGTTCACGCTTACGAGACCTGGGGGTTCACGGGTCTCAGCGAGGAGGTGATCGACACCCTCAACATGTGGGCCGCCTTCGTCTATGCGCCCCTGCTCGAGAACCGCCCGCGAATCATCCAGGACGAGGGATCGCGCTACGGGACCCGGGTCGCATCGAAGGTCCACGCCCGCCTGCGGGAGCTTGGGGGGGTCACCGTGCCGCGGGAGTTCGTGTTCATGGACCGCGCGGCCCTTGGATTGGGAAGCATCTTTCTTCATCTCAAGGCCGAGGTGAACTGGCACCGCGTCTTCCACAGCCTCATCGACGATTACCGGGAAGAGGATCTCGCCCGACGCCAGGAACGGGCACTGGCCTCGGTCGGTCTGGGCGGGGGAGGGCCCTCCGCGTCCCCCCAAAACGCTACCGGCCGGCAAACGCCTCCATGATCCACTCGCCGTCCTCGCCCGCGGCGGCAGACCATTCATCGAACATGACGGCGCCGATGCGGCCGAGGTCCGCCGCCAACGCCTCACCGGGTGGCGCGACGATCATGCCGCGGGCGGCAAGCCGGGAGAGATACCAGCCGGAGAGCTCGCGTGCCCGGGTCGTGCCGGCGACCTCCGCGAAGTGGGCCGCCGACCGCAGACAGTTTCGCCCCTGGTCATCGAGGCCGTTGAAGGCGTCGCCATTGACGAAGACGTAGTTGCGGGGCACCCAGGCGGCGGCGTCATAGAAGTGGGTCATGTGGTCCCACACCCTGTGGTTGTACCCCGTTTCGGATGAGGAAACGAAACCCCGGACCCGGCCGCTCGCCAGAACTCCGTCGAGGTCCGCGAGCTCCGTGTGCACCGGCTCCATGCCGGCCAGTTCGGCCAGCCGTGCGGTCGCTTCGTTGTAGGTCCTGAAGGGCATTCCTGCCACGTCCGCCAGACGCTCGACCGGCTGGCTGAAATAGAGACCCTGGGGTGGCCATGGCACGGAGTAGAGGAGCACGAGATTGTCATCGCTCAGGATCTCCTCAAGTATCGGACGCGCCGCCTGCCACAGCCGCTCCGAGGAATCGAAGGACGTCGCCAGGAACGGCACGGAATCGTAGGCGAACACCGGGTTGTCGTCGGCATGGGCACTGAGCAGCCGCTCGCCTATGGCCACGTCGCCGGTTTCGACGGCACGCTTGATGCCGCCGCCGCTGACCAGCGATCCGCCGGCATGGACCTCGATGGCGAGTCTGCCTGCCGTGCAGACCCTCACCGCCTCGGCAAAGGTCCGGACGATCTCCGTCTGGTAGCTGGATTCGTCGTAGGCCGTCGGCATGATCCACGTGTCGTCGGCACCGGCGCCGGCCATGGTCAGAGCGACGGCGGCAGCAGCCACCGGGAGGCGCGTCATGTCATCAGGTCCCGTCGCAGGTCGTGCCAGGGATGGTGGAAAGAAGCAGGCCGCCTCGTCAAGCGATCCACTCGCTCACCGGTGCGGCACTCTCCTCGAGCGGCTGCGTGACGATGTCGAGGAGTGCCGGTCCATCGTGGTGCAGCAGGTCTTCGAGGGCGCCCTCGAGGTCACGAGACGCCGTCACCCGTCGTGCCTTGACGCCGAAGGCCGAGGCAACGGCCGCATGATCCGTCGCCATGTGGATTCTATTGCGGCCTTCAGGGAAGCGGTGGTGGTTGGGAGGACGACAGACTGGACGACCTTGGTGATGCGCTTGGCCGTTGCCGACGTCAGAAAGGGTCCACACCGCGATTTCAAGTCCCATCCGCCGTCTCCGCATCACCTCATGCGCGATTTGGATGGAGGTCGTACTCTTCCGGCCACTTTCTCGTTCCAGAAGTCCGGTTCGGCGCCGAGCCGTCTCTGCGCTTTCCCGTGAGGACCGGTGGATGTCGCCGATCTCCGAAGCGGACGTCTCGCCAAACTGGCCGTTTCGTTTGGAGGTGGGCTCGCGTTGCACTAACATTCAAACCGGACTAGTCAGTGACAGTTCGACAGCTGAGCGGGAGTGCAGAGCATGAGCGTCAATAGGCGTCTTGTATGCCTAGCCAATTCGCGCAAACTCAGCGGTCGCTGCATTGCAGGAAAGGAAATTGTCGAGAAACGTGCGGGAAGTTGGCTCAGGCCTGTCAGCGCGCGAACAAACGAAGAGGTCTCAGAGTACGAGCGACAGTACGAAGACGGCAGCGATCCGCAAGTCATGGACATCTTGGATGTGCCACTTCTTGGACCCAAACCGAACGGCCATCAACAGGAAAACTGGCTGTTGGACCCCGATCTTTACTGGGTGAAGACGGGAAGGGCCAAGTGGGCCGATCTCAAATGGCTAGTAGATTCTGACGGGCCGCTCTGGCTCAACACAAGCAGCACATCTCACGGGCGATTCGACCGTGTCGATCGCGCCTCAGCTTCTGCGTTGACGAGTTCACTCCGCCTTATCCATGTAGAGAACCTCAGGCTCTCCGTTTTTGCGCCGGGGGAAGCATTCGGGAATATGAAGCGACGGGTTCAGGCTCATTTCCGGAACGATAATATTGATTACCGGATCTGGGTGACCGATCCTGTTTACGAGCAAGTCTATCGGGCAAAGCCAGATGGCTATCATGAGCTGGGCGAGAGCTTTCTGACCGTGAGCCTCGGTGAACCCGCTGATGATGAATACTGCTACAAGCTTGTCGCAGCCATCATTGAGCGAGTGAGGGAGATTTGAACATGTCGGATCGTAGCGCATTGTTCACGGTTGGACATTCCACGCATTCTCTGGAAGTTTTCCTCGATCTTCTGTTCAAGCATAAAATTTCAGCAATCGCGGATGTTCGTTCAACTCCGTACAGTCGGTATTTTCCACACTTCAATAAAGATGCTTTGGCCAAGAGTCTCAAGAAGTATGGCATCAAGTATGTGTTTCTCGGCCGGGAACTCGGTGCCCGTTGCGACGATCCCTCCTGCTACGTGAACGGTCGCGTGCAATACTCGCGCCTCGCTGAACGACCCGAGTTCCAAGAGGGAATTGATCGCGTGAAGAAGGGAGCCGGAAAATACCGGATCGCGCTCATGTGCGCAGAGCGAGAGCCGCTCGATTGCCATCGAACGCTTCTCGTATCCCGCGCTCTCGACAGGCAGGGCCTGAACGTCGAGCATATTCACTCCGATGGCCACTCGGAACGACATCGCGACGCAATGGAACGATTGCTCGACGTCATTGGACTTTCGCGTGAAGATTTCTTCCTCAGCAAAGAAGAACTAATGGCGGAAGCGCTCTCTCGACAAGAAGAGCGTGTTGCATACACAGATGAGATCTTGGCGGCCGAAGAGGCAGGTGCGACGATATGAACATATTCTCAATTGGATTTACAAAGAAAAGCGCTCAGAGGTTTTTCGATCTTTTGCGGACATCTGGAACGAAGCGCATCGTCGATGTGAGATTGAACAATGTCTCGCAATTGGCAGGTTTCGCCAAACGGGACGATCTTATCTATTTCCTGAGAGAGATATGCGGAATTGACTATCTGCACCTTCCTGAGCTGGCGCCGACGAAACAGATGCTCGATGATTACAGAAAGGAACACAAGGACTGGAACAAGTACGAGGGGCAGTTCCTCGAACTTATGCGTGAACGCTGTATCGAAAGTAAGCTATCCAAAGAAGCTATTGCCGAAGGCTGTTTGCTCTGTAGTGAGGACAAGCCGCACTACTGTCATCGCCGTCTCGTGGCGCAATACTTGGATGAGCATTGGGGCAACGTCAAAGTTCGCCATCTTGGATAGCCAGCGACTGGATTGCCTGGCTCGACGGCCTGCCACTGGACTTGGCGGGTCATGTCACTAGGTTCCGTCGCTGGTCGTGCCGGGGATGGTGGAAAGAAGCAGGCCGCCTCGTCAAGCGATCCACTCGCTCACCGGTGCGGCACTCTCCTCGAGCGGCTGCGTGACGATGTCGAGGAGTGCCGGTCCATCGTGGTGCAGCAGGTCTTCGAGGGCGCCCTCGAGGTCACGAGACGCCGTCACCCGTCGTGCCTTGACGCCGAAGGCCGCGGCGACCGCCGCATGATCCGTCGTCATGAAGTCGACACCGAAGTAGCGGCCGTCGAAGGAGGCTTTCTGGCCCGCCTTGATCCAGCCGAAGCCGGCATTGGAGAGAACGATGAAGAGGATCGGCAGATCGAGGCGCCGGACGGTCTCGAGTTCGCCAGCACTCATGGCGAAGCTGCCGTCTCCCATCACGGCGACGATCTGTCTTTCAGGCTGGGCAATGGCGGCGCCGATCGCCGCGGCAAGGGCGTATCCCAGCGCCCCATGGGCGCGGTTGGTGATGATGGAGCGGCCGGGCTGGCGCACCTCGAAATACGCCGCAACGTAAGGGCAGGGCGTTCCGGCATCGGCACACACGATGACATCGTCCGGCAGGGCCCGCCGCAACTCGATCATGATCCGCTCGGGCGGGACCGGCGCTCCATCGCCCGGGCGCGCGAGGCGGCCTCTACGGGCTTCCCGCACCGTGCGTGCGAGGCGGGCGCCGTGGCTGCGGACCGGTCCGTCGACTGCTTGCAGCAACGCCTCCAGGGCGAGGCGGGCGTCACCGTGGAGCGCTGCATCGCAGGCATAGTTGGCGCCGATGACACCTTCATCGACATCGATGTGGATGATCCGGGTTCCGGGACGCGGAAACCGCCAGCGCTCCGTGGTGACCGACCCGGCGCGACAGCCGATGAAGAGGATGCAGTCGGCCTCGGCCACAGCAGCGCGCGTGGCCGGTATGCCGCCATTGGATCCGACGACGCCGACTGAAAGGGGATGGGTTTCGGCAAGGCTGCCCTTGCCGCTCACCGTGGTCGCCACCGCCATTCCGGTCCGCTCGGCCAGCGTGCCGAGGGCGTCCATGGCGCCGGAGAGCAGCACCCCGCCGCCGCAGATCGCCAGGGGCCGCTCGGCGCCGGACAGGATCTCGGCGGCGCGTTCCGTCTCCCGGACCGCCGGCGCGCCGGGGCGGTGGGCAAACCGGGCGTCTGCCCGGATCTCGTCGGCCGGCACCGGCGCCTGCTGGACATCGAAGGGAAGCGACAGGTGAACCGCGCCCGGGCGCCCGCTTGCCGCTTCGCGGAAGGCCCGCCGCACGCCGCGCGGCAGGGCGGCGCCGTCCTCGAGGATCGCGTTCCACTTGGTGACTGGCCGGAAGAGGGCCTCCTGATCGAGTTCGGTGAGGGTGAACCGGCCGCGTGACGACCGCGCGACATCGCTTGTGATGGCGACGAGCGGGATCGCGCTCTCCTGGGCCTCGACGACTCCGGGAAGGATGTAGGTGGCGCCGCCGCCTGACGGCCCTTCGCAGACGCCGACGCGGCCCGTGAGCTTCGCGTAGGCGTCAGCCATGTAGGCGGCGTGGCGCTCGTCACGGGCGAGAACGTGTTCGACTCCGTGAGCGAGGCGGGCGAGAGCATCGTAGAAGGGAAGCGAGGTGTCGCCGGCGAGGCCGAAGACGTGCCGCACACCGTGGAGTTCGAGCAGGCGCACCAGCGCCTCGGCGCCGTTGGGCTCGTTGCCTGTTCCCGCGATCCCCTGCATCCTTGCCACGGTCCCGAAAATTCCGGGAACGTCAAGCACCGGAGGAAGGTCATGATCGTCCAGGGGGGCAAGGCCGTCTACGGAGCGGCTCTCGGCATTCTCATGCTCGACGCCAGGTTTCCCCGCATTCCGGGCGACATGGGCCATGCCGGCACCTGGCCCTTTCCGGTGCTCTACCGGGTCGTGCGCGGCGCCTCGCCGGACCGGGTGGTGCGGCACGGCGCCGACGGTCTCTTCGAGGCCTTTCTCGCGGCGGGCAAGGAACTGGTGCGTGACGGGGCGGATGCCATCACCACCAACTGCGGCTTCCTCTCCCTCTTCCAGGAGGGTCTGGCGCGCCATCTCGAGGTTCCCGTCGCCACCTCGTCCCTGATGCAGGTGCCGCTCGTGGCCGCCACCCTGCCGCCGCAAAAGACCGTCGGCATCGTCACCGTCTCGAAGGACTCGCTGACCGCCGCGCATCTTGCCGCGGCCGGCGTGCCGGCGGGAACGCCGATCGCCGGAGTTCCCGCAGACGGCGCCTTTGCCGGAACCCTGCTCGACAACCGCCCGCACCTCGATGTCGAGACAGCCCGGACGGAGGTGGTGGAGGCGGCAATGGAACTCAAGCGCACCACACCGGATCTTGGCGCCGTGGTGCTGGAATGCACGAACATGGATCCCTATGCCGCCGATGTCCGCAAGGCCACCGGTGTGCCGGTCCACTCGATCAGGACCTTCATGCTGTGGTTTCACGCCTCCCTGGAGCCAGCCCGTTTCCCGCCGCCATGAGCCGTCGCAATGGACTATTGGTGTCGTCACCGTCGCGAAAGCATCACTGACCGCAGCGCGGCGGGCGTGCCGGCAGGAACAGCCGTATCAGTGATCGAGGTCAAGGCGGCTGCGAAAGCTCCACCCTGTCACCAACGGCAACGCCCTGGACACGAAGGGGCGAACGCCCACCCCCACGCCTGGAAGACGCGGGCACCGTGACCGCATGCGCGGCAGCCCGGTGGATATCAGGGGCCGTGAGGTCTGGCGGTGGCGCACTTTTCTTTTCCTTCCGGCCGGTGGAACATGGGCAGGAACCGACAGCCGGCAAGGGAAGCGGGCCATGAAAGTGCGGATCGACCGGGACCGCTGCGAGGGACACGGTCGCTGTCATGCGCTGGCGCCCGGACTGTTCGAGCTGGACGCATTCGGCCATGCGACGGCTCTGGCCGACGGCAACGTGCCGCCGGGAATGGAAGGCAAGGCACGGCTCGCCGCGGCCAACTGCCCGGAGTACGCCGTCCGGGTTGTGGAGGATGACGGATGAGCGACCGCAAACCCGCCCCGCCCGCCGAAGCGGGCGCTGACGCACCTGTCTGCCTGATCTCCGATCCGGCGTTCGAACGGCCGCCGGTCACGGACTGGCATACCGACTGGGACCATCTGGATGCACGCTGGCGCGACGATCCCTTCCCGATCTGGGATGCATTGCGCGAGGGACCGATCGCGCGGACCGAGCGCTTCGAGGGCGCCTGGCTGCCGACCCGCTACGAAGACGTGAGGGCAATCGCCTACGATACCGAGCACTTCTCCTCGCGCCGTGCCGTCCTGCGCGACCGCAAGTTCGACGGCCCGCCGCTGCCGTCGCCACCGATCACCTCCGACCCACCGGAGCACAAGGCGCACAAGCAGGTGCTGCTGCCCTTCTTCACGCCGCAGGAGGTCGGCAAGCTGGAACCGTTGACGCGCCGCATCTGCAACGCGCTCATCGACGAATTCATCGCCGCCGGCCGCTGCGACGCCGCTCAGCAGTACGCCCGCCACATCCCGGTGCGGATCATCGCCTACATGCTCGGGGTGCCGGTCCGGGACAGCCACCTGTTCATCCGGTGGATCCACGAGATCCTGGAAGTCGGCGCTTCCGATGACGAGCTCAACAGCAGCGCGACCAAGGCGATGCGCGATTACTTTCGCCACCACATCGCTCTCAGGAAGGAGGGCCGGACCGAGGCCGATCCGGACGGGCCCGTGCCGGACCTCATCCGGTTGATGATGGACGGTTCCCTGAACGGCGTGCCGTTCGAGGAAAGGCACGTGCTGGGGACGCTCACGCTGCTGATGGTCGCCGGGATCGATACGACCTGGAGCGCCATCGGCGCCTCGATCCTGCATCTCGCAAGGCACCCGGAGGACCGGCGGCGCCTGATCGAGGAGCCGGGGCTGATGCCGACGGCGATCGAGGAGCTGCTGCGCGCCTATTCGCCGGTCACCATGGCGCGCGAGGTCAGCAAGGATGTCGAGCTGGGCGGCTGTCCGATGAAGAAGGGAGAGATGGTGCTGCTGTGCTTTCCCGCGGCCAACCGCGATCCCGCGATGTTTCCGGACGCCGACAAGGTCGTGCTCGACCGTCAGGAGAACCGACACGGCGCCTTCGGCCTCGGCATCCACCGCTGCGTTGGCTCCCACCTGGCGCGCATGGAAATGCGGGTCGCCATCGAGGAGTGGCTCGAGCGGATCCCGAACTATCGTGTCGCAGGCGACGTGCGCTGGTCCGTCGGCCCCGTGCGCGGCCCGCGAACCCTGCCCGTGGCGTTCGCATAAGCTCGTCCCTGTGGTCCACGGGGGGCATTCACGTGTGGATGACGCCTGCCGGTGCAAGAGGAGAGTGTCCGGGGGAGACCGGCGTCGCAGTCGGCTCCGATCACGGGCCCATCCCGATCGATGTTGCTCCTTCGGATCGCGAACGCCTGCCGTCGCCACCGGGAATGCCGCACTGCCCGTTGCGGCGTCGCTCGACCACCCGACACGCCAGTCACCTGCAGCAGCGTGAAACCCGATACCGGGAGGGTGCCGCTGGATGTCATTCGATGCACGCCGTTGAAAGCCATGGCGTCAGCGGAGCATGGGCCGCTCCCTCCACCATGCATGGCACGAGGACTGGACGTCTGCCGGCTTGACTCCTCAGAGCGCCGGGGAAGGATGATGGATCCTGCCGGCCTGTAGGATCCCCGGTGAAACTGCTCTCCCTGGCGGAGCGCTTCGTCGGTACCGTCCGGTCTCGCACAACAGGCTTATGCGCACGAGACCGGATGACGAGTGATCAGTCGTCCTGGACTCGTTCATTGACCTGGCGGCGGGGTTTCTCGAAGACACGATTGAGCGTCGGCATGAAAGCCTCGAGCGGCATGGTATCGTACGTCGGGTCGAAGGCATTCTGGTCATAGTCGTCACAGAACTTCTGGCAGGCCTCGAAGTGGGGGTGGCCGCGGAGCGAGTCCCGTGCATTCCTGTCTCCACCGAGATGGTGGAAGAAGTGATAGCCCTGGAACATCTCGTGGTACTTGACGATCCAGTAGACTTCAGGCCGCACGTAGGGCTTGAGTATGGCGGCGCAGAATTCGCCGTGGTTGGCAGGGGCGAAGAAGTCTCCGATATCGTGAAGCAGGGCGGCAGCGATCAATTCGTCGTCGTCATCGCGTCCGTCACGCCAGGCGCGGCTGGCGGTCTGCAGGCTGTGTTCGTAGCGGTCGACTGGATAGACGTTGTCAGGCGCACGCAGCATGTCGAGGTGCTCAAGGCACAGCTCCAGGACCCGGGTGGGTTCATGGACACCGTACTTGACGATCGCCGCCCAGTCCTCGACCGTCGACTCCTCGAAAGTGGTGAATGCCACCTTCTTCCTGATTGGCACGCCCTCCGCTATGAGGTCGTGGGCCGTCCTGGACCGTTCCGCAACGAGGGTCATAGGGTGGTCTCCCGGTGTCCGTGTGAGTGCCTATCATGAAGGGTCACGGGATTGTCTGTCCACCCGGTTCGCCGCGCACACGATCGGTCAAGGATACGTTAACTCCACATCCTGTCCTGCGTCCCCGACAATGCCGTCTGGCTCGTGTCCTGAAGGTCGCAGGTTCTCAAATCCAGCCACGCAACCACCGAGACCGACAACTCCGGCATGGGGATGTCGGTCTTCATATTTTCGCCCCCGTTTCCGGCCCGTTCGAGGATTGCGCCGAGATCGCCGTGCAGCACGGCGTCCATCTCGGCCCATTTCTCGCTCGGGGTGAGGACGATGCGCTCGATCAGACCCCAGATAACCGCCGCCGCGTCGCGGTCCTCCGATCGACGCTCTGCGCCTGCACCACCTCTTTCGGGCAATGGCCTAGCTGGGCGCAACTGCGCAGGCGGCCGATCCACCACTCCTGCGACGCGGCGATCCGCAGCCACGTCCTCTGCTCGTTTCTCGCGCTGGTGCCGCGAAAGGCGCTGGCCGACCTCGGCCAAGCCGCCGCCGTCACCGTCGAATGGGACGGTCCGATCCGTGATCTCGACCGCCCGCAGGCAGGCGACCATCGAGAAGGACGGCAAGCGCGTCTCCACGCGCGCCCATGTCGAGGGACAGGTGGGACGGGTCTTCCAGGCCGCCGGCATCGCGCTACCGGCCAACTGGCGCGAACGACCCGCCAGACCCATCACCCCCCGAAATGTCGTGGAGACCCCCGGAAGCGCCGGCCTAACCCCTAAAGCTCAGTGCGCCGTGGAAGGGCGCGTTATCCCAGTGGGTGCGAATCCCACCCAACCCTTGTCGCTTCGGTTGGAAGCAGCCAGAGCGGTTTACGGAGGTAATGATGTAGATCGAAGCACTCTGGTGTGAAGGGCCGCCTTGGGGCGGCTCAGCAAGCAAGCCGGAACGCGAGTGAACGTCGAGCAGGCCTCGAAAAGGTGCCATACCGACAGGCATTGCGCTGCCGCGCCAACCCACGTCGCCCGTGGGTGCCACTGTCGGCCGGTCCCGCCTGTGCACCGAAGGTGATGGACATCAGCGTAGGGAGACTCCGGTGTTGATGCTGGCGCGGCAATGTTCGCAAATGGATTCCGTCGTCAGGCGGTGGTGATGACCAACGCACACAGCCAGGCGTTCGGGAACCGGCTGGTCAGGCAATAGTTGCCTTCTCATGCTTTTCGGCACGCGGTCGGAAACTCCCTGGCGATTACTTCAGCGCCATTTTGTCATGTTGCGAATTCTTGCCCGAACGGACGCTGCTTCCGATACGCTGGCCCAGGCGAGCATGCCGTCAACCCTTTCCCGGTATCGGGGGAAGCGCAGCGATAGTTCGTTGAATCCGTTGTAGGTCCACGCCCTCACGAACTTGTTGTCGCTTTCGAGGCAGGTCTCCAGAAACTTCTCGAGACCGGCACTCTCATCCTCGGGAACATCCAGGTAGGAAACGCACTGGAGGATATGCAGCTTGCTTTCCCAATGTTCTTGAAGGGGCAGCGTGCCGAAGATGGTGCGGCAGTCAGCGGCGCCAAGAGAATAACCGGTCTCAAGGTGTTTCTTCAGCAGCCAGGTCGCCGCCCGTTGCAATTGGACGTCTGCAATGTGCGCCAGGATCGTCGCGACGAAACACACCTCGTCGCAGTGGCGCTCGTAGGTCGATTGCAATGCGGCAACGGACTTGCCATCCCACGAGGCAATCTCTTCGGATAAGGAGGCTCGATCGGGTGTCGTCATCGTCTTCAGCAAGGTAGGGGTCTGCTCCGCTGTGTAACACATCCGAGATTGGACGAGCGGACGGTCTCCCCGAATGCCGCTTGACCCGGTATACAGGCCTGTCCTTGCGGTGAGGTGGCGCCTTGAGGTGTGTCGGGGCCCAGCTCGAGAAGGATGGTTGAGGCCAATGTCCTGTCAATGCCGTGGATCGGCATCAGGGTCTCGATCTGGGCCTCGTGGTCGGCGAGGCTGGCATTGATGACGTCGTCGTAGCGTGTCAGCCGCTGGTTGGCGGCGTCGAAGGCATCGAGCTGGTCGCGCAAGAGGAAGAGGCTCATCTCGTCGAGCGTGTCGTCGTGGCGGCGAGCATGGTGAGCGAGGCGAGGATCGTCTGCCGTGGTAGCCGCCATTGAACACCAACACCTTGGGCCGTCCCGTGATGGCCCGCGCGAGTCGGATGGCGAAACGGTTGGCATCGGTTGCCGTCATCGCGATCTGCCAGCACTTCAGCCCGAAGTGGCGCTGGAGGGCGGCCTCGACATGGATGGCACCTTCGGTCGGCATCATCATCGCAAGCCCGCGCGCGGCTCGCTGAGCCAAGGCATCTGTGAGCCGAACGGGGTTGTGTCCAAAGAACGCTGCCGTGTCGCCGAGACAGAGATCGAGGTAGTGGTGACCGTCCACATCGGTGACGTGACAACCCTCGGCATCCTGCGCGAACAGGGGAAAGGGCGTCGCCCATTTGGTCATCCAGTTCATCGGCACCCCGTTGAGCAACGATGCCCTGGACCGCTCAAACATGGCTTCGAATCGAGGATGGGTCTCGACAAAGCGAGCCCGCTCCCCGGCGAGAATCTCCTCAAGAACGGTCTGGTCCTTGATCTTCATGCCGTCGCTTCCCTGTCAGTGCCATAGCGACCGGTCTCAATGAAGCCGACAACGCTGCTGGCGGTTCTTCGGCGAATGTCACCTCCGCCGCTCTGCAACGTGGCAGAAACCGTCGCAAGGCGGTCGGTCGTCGACATTGCCCGCCGCTCTCTTGTTGGTTCCAGCTTCACATACATCGAGACACGTGCAAAAGCCTCCAGAATCGACCGCACGACCGTGCTTGGTGACCTGCGTATCCGGCACGATACCTTTGATTCGGCCGTTAGAGAGGTTGCAGGAAGTCGTGCGAATCAATGGCGGAGACCTTGATTGATCGGTCTCCAGATCGCGCTACCGGCTGGTGCTCAAAGGGTTGGCCTTCGGGCCACCACCAGCGCCTGGCACGCGTTCCGGCGAGGTTTCAGCGGCGAGACGCCCAGGAGATGGCGCCGATGGCTGCCGTGCCGGAGAGGGCGAAGGAACCCATGAGAACGAAGGGGGTGCCTTCGCAAACAATGAGCCTACCTTTGGTCGCCCCGATGCGGGTATTGCGGCGGGGCAGCCCCTGTTCAAGCGTCGAATGGGTCCATCACGTCCGCGACCAATCCCGCCACCTCCGCCATGTCGAGTGTCACGCAATGAAGGCGTTAATTCAATGAGTAAGGGCCGTTTCTCATGTGCATCTCCCTGCTGTACTTCCTGTTTGGCAAGCTGTTGGCAACGTGCCAGGTCAATCTCCAGAGCACTCAGGTCCGAGGAACTCAGTCGCATCGCAGGGTCGGGATGACCACACGTATCGCGTCCAAGAATCGTTTGCCCGGCAGGTGGGGCTGGTATATATAGCCAATTATAGAAAGGAAGCCCACCTTGACCAGTCCGGCACAGCAAAGGGCGAACAAGAACTACCGTGCACGCCTGGTTGAACGTGGCGTCAGGCGATTCGAGGTGATGGCTCCGGAAAGCGACCGGGAATTGCTGCGAACGCTCGCGCGTCGCCTGGCGGAAGGCGGGCCGGAAGCGGAGCGGACGCGAACTGCGGTCAGGGAACTGGTCGTGGGCGGCCCGTCCAGGCCAGGCGGAATTCTCGCGGCGTTGCGTCGCTCGCCGCTTGTCGGGGCCGACCTCGACCTTTCTCGGCCGCGCATTGAGGGGCGCAGAGTCGATCTTTGACACGCTACCTGCTTGACACGAACATCATCAGCAACACCGTCAAGCCGCAGCCATCGGCGCTCCTGTTGGACTGGATGGCGGCCCGGCGAGACGAAGACCTGTTTGTCGCTTCGTTGACCATTGCCGAGATCCGGCGCGGCATTCTTGAACTACCGAGCGGCAGGAAGAGGGATGCTCTTGAGGCCTGGTTCACAGGTGAGGAAGGGCCACAAGTGCTCTTTGCCGGGCGAATTCTGTCGTTCGACGACAGGGCAGGCTTGGTCTGGGCGCGCCTGATGGCGGAGGGCAAAGCCCAGGGCAGACCACGCAGCGCGCTCGACATGATCCTCGCCGCGGTGGCGGAGGCGAACGACTGCGTGCTGGTAACCGACAACGAAAGGGACTTCAGGGGACTGCGAATGTTCAATCCCATGCGGCAAGCAGGAGCAGGGACGGGCCATGGCGATGAGCGCTGAAGCCCGAATGCAGATCGATCAGTTCCACCGGAACCCGAGTTTGACCAACATCCTGAGAGACCGCAAGACGTCTTGCGGATCAACAGCGGAGACCTCGACTGATCGGTCTCGGGATTGTGCAGCTGACTGGTGCCCATATTCATATGGCCAAACCTCAGGCCTCCGCCAGTGTGCGGAACGCGTTCCGGCGGGCATCACCGGCGTGACGCCCAGGAGATGGCGGCGAGGGCTGCCGCGCCCGAGAGGGCGAAGGAACCCATGAGAACGAAGAGGGTGCCGTCGTAGAGGTAGCCGATCAGTCCTCCCAGGGGCACGGCGACGATGGTCGAGATCAGCGTGACGATGGCCGCTCCGACGCCGGCAATGTTGCCAAGGGGCTGCATGGCAAGGGCGTTGAGGTTGCCGAAGAGCAGCCCCACCCCGCCGAAGACCACCAACAGCGATGCCAGGAAGAGCCACAGTGGCGGAACGCCATCGAAGGGGAATATGAGCCCCCAGGTGACGAGGGAGGCAAGCGTGACGACGATGGCCGCGATGACGGAGAGCCGGAGCATGCCGTAGCGCATGACGAGATGACCGTTGATGAGAACGGTGACACCGAAGGAAAGGGCGAGGCCCGCGAAGTAGAGGGGAAAGAGGAGGCCGACCCCGTAGGTGACCTGAAAGATCTGCTGTGCGGTGCTGAGATAGGCGACAAAGGGTGCGAAGGCGCAGCCCTGCGCCAGCGTGTAGGCGAGTGCCTGGCGGGTTCGCAACACCATGGCGATTGATCTGGCGACCGCCGTCACCGAGAACGGCAGGCGATGCTGGCGGGGCAGGGTTTCCGGCTGGCGAACCATGAGCCACAGACCGGCGATGCCCGCCACGACGAAAAGGGCAACGAATATGGCCCGCCAGTCGGCGACGAGCAGAATACCCTGCCCCATGGCCGGAGCAACCATGGGGACCGTGATGAAGACGGCCATCACGAAGGACAGGATGCGCGCCATCATGCGTCCCTCGTACTGGTCGCGCACCAGGGCCATGGAGACGACACGCGGTGCGGCGGCTCCCACGCCCTGGAGTATGCGCCCGGCGATCATGACCCAGAACTGCGTGGCGGCAATCGAGATGACGCAGCCGGCCATAAAGAGCACCAGACCGATGAGAATGGAACTCTTGCGCCCGATGCAGTCCGACAGCGGCCCGAAGAGAAGGGGCCCAATGCCCATGCCGAGGAAGAGAGCAGTGATGATGTACTGCACGTCGTTGCGCGCGGCGGCCCCAAGCTCGGAGCCGATGTCCGGCAGTGCCGGCAGCATGGCATCGGTCGACAGCGCCGACAGCGACATGAGCAGGGCCACCAGCGGCACGAATTCACTGTTTCTCAACATGGACTGTGCCACTCCCGAACGGAATTCTGACCGGGTCAAGGTGATGTCCGGGAGAATTCTGAGACCCTGGCGAACACGTCTCCAGCCAGGACTGTTCGCCTGTCTCTTGCGGACGCTACCACCATGGACGCAACCCCGCCACCGGAGAGCGGCTGCGGCCGATCAGCGAGGGATCAATCAGAACAGGTCTTGCTCAGGAGAGCCGCACCGGGAGTTCGCGAAACCCGCGAGCGTCGTTTCAATCGGCAGCCTGCCGGACGCCGGCAAGGTGGTGTCGCGGACCGGCCAGGGAGACGTGGGACGCCGGCTACTGGACCAGGGGTGTGTCCGCGGCGGCGATCTGGAAGCCCTGGATGCTGGCGCTGCCTGCGAGAAGCTGGACGTACTGCCGGAAGGCGCGGCGCCAGGAAGCCTCCTTCAGGTAGTCCGCGACCTTGTCGGCGACGGCGTCGTAGGGGAGCTGGCGCCCGGGAACACGTTTGTCGACACGCACGACATGGATGCCGTAGCGGCTTCTGACCGGCACCGGCGAGAGCTGGCCCTCGTCCAGGTTGAAGAGGAAGGTCTCGAGCTCGGGCACGGTATCGCCACGCGATACCTGGCCGAGCCTGCCGTCGTTGTGGCGTGAATCGCAGGCCGAATGAGCCCTGGCCAGTTCGCCAAAGCGTTCGGGAGATTCGCTCAGGGTGTCGATGGCGCGCTGTGCCTCGGCTTCCTTCTCCGTGCGCACGTCAGCATCGTCGGGTGGCGCGGCGAAGAGGATGTGCGCCGCTTCGACCAGATCGGGGCTGCGAAAGCGCCTCCGGTTGTTGGCGTAGTAGCGGCGGCATTCCTCGTCGGATGGCTCGGGAACGTCCACCTCGCGTTCGATCAGGGCCTGGAACGTCCCGCTGTCATCGTCACCCTCGATGCCGAGGGTCCGTGCCCTCTCGAGAATGAGGGTGCGGATCACCAGCCACTCGCAGGCGGCCTGGCGTGCCGCCTCGGCGCTCTTCGCCGGGTGATACTGCATCTCTCGCAGGATGTCGTCTTCGCTGATGTGGTGATCGTTGATGCGGATGCCGGTCACGGGTCAGGCCGTCCGCTTGTGGTCTCGGCTGCGCACCACCTGGTAGCCGCGGCGGCCGAGATAGCCGACGGGCGCGCTCCAGATATGGACCAGGCGGCTGAACGGAAAGATGAGAAAGATCGTCAGCCCTAGAACGATATGCGCCTTGTAGACCCAGGAGACGTCGACCACGTGGAGTGCGGCGTCGCTCTGGAAGGTGACGATCTTCTGAGCCCACAGCGACAGGGTCACCATGATGTCGCCGGTCTCGCGATGCGCCCACGAAAACGGCAGCGTCACCATGCCGAGCACCAGCTGCAGCCACAGGATGACCAGGATGGCAATGTCCATGGCGCTCGACGTCCTGCGGATGCGCGGATCGACGAGACGCCGGTGGAGCAGCATGGTGAGACCGACGAAGCACACGGCTCCGGCAATGCCTCCGGCGACGACCGCCAGCACCTGCTTGGCCGACGAGGTGAGACCGATGGCGAGGTAGATCTCCTTCGGTGTCAGGAGTCCGACAAAATGCCCGAAAAACAGGAACAGGATACCGACATGGAAGAGGACGCTCCCCATCATCAGCTGGCGCCGGCGCAAGAGCTGGCTCGAGCCGCTGCGCCAGGTGTACTGCGCGCGGTCGAAGCGGATCAGGCTTCCCGCCAGGAACACCGTCGCCGCCAGGTAGGGGAAGTAGCCGAAGACCAGGATGTGGAACCAGTCGCCCATCGTCACACTCCGTCCCGTGCGTCGTCGGTGGGAAGAGCGAGTTCCGCCATGCGGTTGAGAGTCTCCCGCGCTGCCGGGCATGACCCGTCGCCGGCGAAGGCGGGCACCTCCTCCCAGTCGCTGTCGAGCTGAGCCGCCTCGGCTTCCGGCGTCCTGTCATGTTCGAGGAGGTCGTCCACCGCGGCGCGGGGAGCCTTCCTGCCTGCCAGGTCCTCGAGTGCCGCAAACACCGCGGCATAGTCGCTGGAGCGCCGCTCCAGGCGAATGCGGATGGCCGAGAGGATGTGGACGACATTGCCGAGCAGGCCTCTCGCTTCCTCGGCCGGGATCAGCGACAGGAACTCGAGGAAGAGCGGCAGATAGTCCGGCAGTTCGTTGGCGTCGATCCGGTAGCCTGCGGCCTCGTAGTGGGCCGCCAGGTTGACCATCGCCTGGCCCCGGTCACGGGATTCTCCGTGAATGTGCTCGAAGAGGTGGAGGGAGAGGCTGCGCGACCGGTCGAACTGGCCGACGTAGAGTTCCTGCGCCTCCAGGGGTTCGCTCGTGCCAAGGCGCGACACCAGCCGGTCGACCGCATCCAGCGTCTTCCCGGAGAGGCGAGCGTCGGCACGCAGGACCGCACGGATCTCCGGCGCCGCCTCCAGCAGTCCGGGGCCGGGGTACTGCAGCAGGGCGCCCAGGGCACGGTAGATCATGATCGTTCACCGGCATGGACACCCGATCGCCCGCCCGCGCTCGGTCCCACCCGGACGTCGTGGCTGAAGAGATCGATGCTGCCGCCACCGCTGCACCCGTCGCCAAAGCTGAATCCGCACTCTCCGCGCAGGTCGAAGGCCTCCTCGGCATACTCGCGGTGGGTGGTGGGGATGACGAAGCGGTCCTCGTAGTTGGCGATCGCCATGGTCTGGTACATGTCCTCGACATCCGCCTCGGTCAGACCGGCTTCCTCGAGAACGTCCGTCGCGCGCCGCCCCTCGACATGCCGGGCGCGCATGTAGATCCGCATGGCCAGCATCCGTTGGAGGCCCAGCGTGACCGGCTTCTCGTCACCGGCGGTGAGCAGGTTGGCGAGATACCTGACGGGAATCCGCAGCTGGGAGACGTCCGGGATCAGGCCCTGGGAGTCGAGCATCCCGTTCTCCGCCGCCGACTGGATCGGCGACAGCGGCGGCACGTACCACACCATGGGCAGCGTCCGGTACTCCGGGTGCAGCGGGAAGGCGACCTTCCAGTCCATGGCCATGCGCCACACGGGCGAGCGCTGGGCCGCGTCGATCCAGGCCTGCGGGACGCCGTCCTCCAGCGCCTGGCGGATGACGCCCGGATCATGGGGATCGAGAAAGATGTCGAGCTGCGCCTGGTAGAGGTCCTGTGGGTCCTCGACGGATGCGGCCTCCTCGATCCGGTCGGCGTCGTACATGAGCACGCCGAGGTAGCGGATGCGACCGACGCAGGTTTCGGAGCACACCGTCGGTTCGCCGGCCTCGATGCGCGGATAGCAGAAGATGCACTTCTCCGACTTACCCGATCGCCAGTTGTAGTAGATCTTCTTGTAGGGGCAGGCGGAAACGCACATGCGCCAGCCGCGGCACTTGTCCTGATCGATGAGGACGATGCCGTCCTCCTCGCGCTTGTAGATGGCGCCGGACGGGCAGGCGGCGACACAGGAAGGATTGAGGCAATGTTCGCACAGGCGCGGCAGGTACATCATGAAGGTGTTTTCGAACTGTCCGTAGATCTCCTTTTCCATCGCCTCGAAATTGACGTCGCGGCTGCGGCTGGAAAATTCGCCGCCGAGTATCTCTTCCCAGTTCGGCCCCCACTTCACCTTCTCCATCCGTTCGCCGCTGATCAGCGAACGCGGGCGTGCCGTCGGTGGCGTGCGTGATTCGGGCGCGTTGTGGAGATGCTCGTAGTCGAAGGTGAAGGGTTCGTAGTAGTCGTCGATCTGCGGCATGTCCGGGTTGGCGAAGATCTTTGCCAGGATGCGCAGCTTGCCCCCCATTCTGGGGGCGATCCTGCCGTTCTTCTTGCGCACCCAGCCGCCGTTCCAGACATCCTGGTTCTCCCACTGCCGGGGATAGCCGATGCCGGGCTTGGTCTCGACGTTGTTGAACCAGGCGTATTCCATGCCCTCGCGACTGGTCCACACGTTCTTGCAGGTGACCGAGCACGTATGGCAGCCGATGCACTTGTCGAGATTGAGAACCTTGCCGATCTGTGCACGCACCTTCATGACGCCGCCTCCATGGCCGGGGCCGGCAGTGGCTCATCCATCCAGTCTACCTCCCGCATCCTGCGCACGATCACGAATTCGTCGCGATTCGAGCCGACCGTGCCGTAGTAGTTGAAACCGTAGGACTGCTGCGCGTAGCCGCCGATCATGTGGGTTGGCTTGACCGTGGCGCGGGTGACGGAGTTGTGGATGCCGCCACGGGTCCCGGTGATCTCGCTTCCCGGCGTGTTCACGATTTTCTCCTGGGCATGGTACATCAACGTCATGCCATCCGGGACACGCTGGCTGACGACCGCGCGGGCCACCAGCGCTCCGTTGGTGTTGTAGGCTTCGATCCAGTCGTTGTCGGTGGCGCCGATCCTGGCCGCATCGCCTTCGCTAATCCAGATGATCGGCCCGCCGCGGGACAGGGTGAGCATCAGGAGATTGTCGGTATAGGTCGAGTGGATACCCCACTTCTGGTGCGGCGTGATGAAGTTGAGCACGACCTGCGGCTGGCCGTTGTCCCTCTCGTCGATCAGCGGCCGGATGGTCTTGGTGTCGATGGGCGGCTTGTAGACGCACAGCTGTTCACCGAAGGCGCGCATCCAAAGGTGGTCCTGGTAGAGCTGCTGGCGGCCGGTCAGCGTGCGCCACGGAATCAGTTCGTGCACGTTCGTATAGCCGGCCGTGTAGGTGACGTGTTCCGATTCCACCCCCGACCACGTGGGTGACGAGATGATCTTGCGCGGCTGGGCCTGAAGGTCACGGAAGCGCAGGCTGTCCTCTTCCCGGGCCGCCGCCAGGTGTTCGTGATCGCGTCCCGTTGCCTTGCCGAGCGCCGCCCAGGCCTTGACCGCCACCTTGCCGTTAGTCTCCGGCGCCAGGGCCAGGACGACCTCCGACGCATCGATGTCGGATTCGATCCTCGGCAGACCCTGCGTGATGCCTTCGGCGCGCACCTCGCCGTTCAGCCGCTTGAGGAAGGCGACCTCGTCATCGGTGTTCCACGTGATGCCCTTGCCGCCATTGCCTGCCTTGGTGAGCAGCGGCCCGAGAGCGGTGAACTTCCTGTACGTGTTCGGGTAGTCGCGCTCGACGACCACCATGTTGGGCATGGTCTTGCCGGGCCGGGGATCGCACTCTCCCTTCTTCCAGTCCCTGACCGCGGTCGCCTGGGCGAGTTCCGCGGGCGTGTCGTGCAGTGTCGGCACCAGAACCAGATCGCGCTCGACGCCGAGCGTGCCCTCCGCGAGGTCGGAGAACGTTCTCGCGATTCCCTTGAAGATCTCCCAGTCGCTGCGGGTCTCCCACACCGGATCCACCGCTGCGGACAGCGGATGGATGAACGGGTGCATGTCCGAGGTGTTGAGATCGTTCTTCTCGTACCAGGTCGCCGTGGGCAGCACGATGTCGGAATAGAGACAGGTCGTCGACATGCGGAAGTCGAGGGTGACGAGCAGGTCGAGCTTTCCTTCCGGAGCGCTCTCGTGCCATTCCACCTCGAGAGGCTTGCACCCGTCCGTTTCTCCGAGGTCCTTGCCCTGCACGCCGTGCCTGGTTCCCAGCAGGTGCTTGAGAAAGTACTCGTGCCCCTTGCCGCTGGAACCCAGCAGGTTGGAGCGCCAGACGAAGAGGTTGCGCGGCCAGTTCTTCGGATTGTCCGGATCTTCTGCAGAGAGACGCAGTTCGCCCGACGCCAGCCCGGCGACGGTCGCCTCCACCGGATCATCCTCACCTGCCGCCCGCGTCACCTCCAGCGGATTGGTTTCGAGCTGGGGAGCGGAAGGCAGCCAGCCCATGCGCTCGGACCTGACGTTGAAGTCGATGAGGCTGAGTGAGCTCCATTCTCCGTCGGGCGCCAGAGGCGAGACCAGTTCGCTGGCCGCCAGTTGCTCGTATCGCCACTGGTCGGTGTGGGCATACCAGAAGGAGGTGCTGTTCATGTGCCGGGGCGGCCGGTTCCAGTCCAGCGCGAAGGCGAGAGGCAGCCAGCCGGTCTGGGGCCGCAGTTTCTCCTGACCGACATAGTGAGACCAGCCTCCGCCGGATTTGCCCACGCAACCGCACATCACCAGGAGGTTGATGATGCCGCGATAGATCATGTCCATGTGGTACCAGTGGTTGAGGGCAGCGCCGACGATGATCATCGAGCGTCCCTCGGTCTTGTGGGCATTGTCCGCAAAGGCCCGGGCGACGGCGATGACCTTTCCGCGTTCCACTCCGGTGATTCGCTCCTGCCACGCCGGCGTGTAGGGCACGTCGTCATCGAACGTGCGGGCGACGTTGCTGCCACCCAGTCCGCGGTCGATGCCGTAGTTGGCCACGAGAAGGTCAAAGACCGTGGCGACCGGCACCTCGCCTTCCCGAGTCGTGACGGTCTTCACCGGGACATGGCGCCACAGCACGTCGTCGTGATCCGTGCCCGTGAAGTGGTCGTGGAGCGTGTTGCCGAAGTAGGGAAACCCGACCGGCACGACGTCGTCACGGGAATCCAGGAGGCTCAGGCGCAGCCTTGTGGCCGCGCCACGGACTCCGTCGCGTTCCTCGATGTTCCACTTGCCGCTCTCTCCCCAGCGGAAACCGACGGATCCCACCGGGCACACGAGGGAATCGTCCGCATTGGCGTCCACCGCGACGGTCTTCCACTCGGGGTTGTTGGCCTCGCCCAAGGCTCCTTCGATATCGGCGGCGCGCAGCAGGCGATCCGGCACCCAGCCCTCGTCCGTCTTTCTCAGGGTGACCAGCATCGGCATGTCGGTGTAGCGCCGGCAGTAGTCCTCGAAATAGGGGCTCTTCGACGCCAGGTGCCATTCCTTGACGATGACATGCCCCATGGCGAGGGCGAGTGCGGCATCGGTGCCCTGCTTGGGATTGAGCCAGATGTCGGCGAACTTCGACGCCTCGCTGTAGTCGGGCGTGACGGTCACGGTGGTGGCGCCCTTGTAGCGGACCTCGGTCATGAAATGGGCGTCGGGCGTGCGTGTCTGCGGCACGTTCGAGCCCCACATCATGAGGAAGGTCGAGTTGTACCAGTCGGCGCTCTCGGGCACGTCGGTCTGTTCGCCCCAGGTCTGCGGACTCGACGGCGGCAGATCGCAGTACCAATCGTAAAAGCTCATGCAGACGCCGCCGATCAGCGACAGGTAGCGCGACCCGGCGGCATAGGAGACCATCGACATCGCCGGTATGGGCGAAAAGCCGATCACCCGGTCAGGTCCGTGGGTCCTGATGGTATGGATGTTGGCGGCGGCGATGATCTCGTTGACCTCGTCCCAGGTCGAGCGGACAAACCCGCCGTGGCCGCGGACCTGCTGGTAGTCCCGGCGCTTTCCGGCATCGCCCGTGATCGACGCCCATGCGGCCACCGGTTCCATGGTCTTGCGCGCCTCGCGCCAGTGTCGCACCAGCCGGCTGCGCACCAGCGGGTACTTGAGCCGGTTGGCGCTGTAGATGTACCAGGAATAGCTGGCGCCGCGCGAACAGCCGCGCGGCTCGTGGTTGGGCAGATCGGGCCGGGTGCGGGGATAGTCGGTCTGCTGCGTCTCCCAGGTGATGATCCCGCCCTTGACGTAGATCTTCC
>JAPPGE010000066.1 GCA_028821455.1 bacterium
AGGCGGCGGCGGTCGACCTCGTGGTGCTCGACATCATGATGCCGGGCGAGGACGGCCTCGCGCTCTGCCGGCACCTGCGCGAGACGACGCGCATCCCGGTCATCCTGCTGACCGCCATGGGCGAGGAGACCGACCGCATCGTGGGCCTGGAGGTGGGGGCCGACGACTATGTCGCCAAGCCGTTCAACCCCCGTGAGCTGCTCGCCCGCATCAGGGCGGTCATCCGCCGGGCACGGAGCCTGCCGCCCGATCACGCGCCTCTGCCGTCGGGGAGGTATCTGTTCGACCGCTGGTCGCTCGACACGGCAAGGCGCGAACTGGTGGACGACAAAAGCGTGGTGACACCGCTCTCCGCGGGCGAGTTCCGGCTGCTGATGGCGCTGCTCGAGCGCCCCGGCATGGTGCTCTCGCGCGACCAGCTTCTCGACCTGACCCGGGGCCGCAGCGCTGCGCCCTTCGACCGTGCCGTCGACAACCAGGTGAGCCGGCTCCGGCGCAAGATCGAGCGCGATCCGAAGAACCCGGCGCTGATCGCCACGGTGTGGGGCGGCGGATACCGGTTCGCGGGCACGGTGGAGCGCGGATGAGACTCGCGCCCTGGAGCCTTGCCGGCCAGCTCACGCTGCTGCTGCTGCTCGCCCTCGCCGCGGCTCAGGGCATCGCCGTCGCGCTGTTCGCCTGGGAGCGCATCGAGGCGTTGCGTTACGCACACCGGGACGACGCCGTCCAGCGCACGGCCACGGTGGCGCGGCTGCTCGCCGGCACGCCCCCGGCGCTGCACGAGGCCGTCATCGCGGCGGCGAGCACCGAACTCGCGCGGTTCTCGCTGACCGGTGAGCCCGCCGTGGGCGCAGCGGGCTCCGGAGACCACTCGGTTGCCATCGCCAACGATCTCTCCGTCGCGCTAGGTGCACACGCAGCGCAAGTCCGGGTTGCGCCCCTCTGGACCCGGCACATGGATGACGACGATGACTGGGACGACGACCACGATCACGACAATGACGATCGCGACCGTGAACACTGGGAGCTTGCCTGGTTCACGGCTTCCGTTGCCCTTGGCGACGGGCGCTGGCTGAACGTGGCGGTGGGGCCACCGCCCGGCGCGCCGGCCTGGGGCGTGGCGTTCGTTGCCGTCTTCCTGCTTTCGGCGCTGGGCATTGCGGCCGTGGCGGTCGTCATGGGGCGGCGGATTGCGAGACCGATGCGGCGCCTGGCGGCAGCGGCCGGGCGTCTCGGCCGCGGTGAGGCGGTGGAGGACCTCGCCGAGGCGGGACCGGCGGAGACCCGGGAAACGGTGCGGGCCTTCAACCTCATGCGCGAACGCCTCGACCGCTACGTGCATGACCGCACGGCCATGCTGGCCGCAGTCTCGCATGATCTGAAGACCCCGATCACGAGTCTGCGTCTGCATGCCGAGTTCGTCGAGGATGGGGAGACCCGGGCGAGGATCCTCGCCGCACTCGACGAGATGCAACGCATGACCGAGGACGCGCTCGCGTTCATTCGCGAAGACATGCAACGCGAAGAGACGCGGACAGTGGATCTCCATGCACTTCTCGACAGCGTTGCTGCCGATCTCGCGGAACTGGGCCATGACATCGCAGTCGCCGACACCGGCCGGGTGCTGGTCGCCTGCCGGGCGAGCGCGCTGCGCCGGGCGTTGCGCAACCTGCTGGAGAACGCGTCCGCCTATGGCGGACGGGCGACTGCGCGGATCGAACAGGACGACGAGACAATCCGCATCGTCGTCGAGGATGAGGGGCCGGGCATCCCGGAGAGGGATTTGGAAAGGGTGTTCGAACCCTTCGTGAGGCTCGAGGCGTCACGCAGCCGCGAGACGGGAGGCAGCGGGCTCGGGCTCGCCATCGTGCGCAGCATCGTGCGCGGCCACGGCGGCGACATCCGCCTGGAGAACCGCTCCGAAGGCGGGTTGCGCGCGACGGTCGCACTGCCGGAATCCGAACGACCGTGATCGCCGAAAGCCGGGCCGTGGCGTGCCTTCAACCCGGATTGCCGGAACCCCTGGTTCCATCGCAGGCGTGGCCGATCGTGTCCTCAACCGTAGTGGAGGCACTCCGGGTGGTGTTCGCGCTCGCGGCGCACCAAGTCGGTCGTGATGCCGCTATGCACGACCTCTCCGTCCACCTCGAAGCGATATCTGTAGGTCGTTCCTGCAGCCATGACGGGCCCCTCAACAGCGAGTGCTATGTTTGAGCTGACTCTATCCGTTCAACGGTGCTCTCGCCCCCGGCCGTCCTGCCCGGAGAGCCCGACGGCGCCCTTCGCCGGCCGCGGGTAGCGCCCCGGCTCGTCACCGCAACGCTCCGGGTCGCGGAACACGTCAAGCGTGCATCAATCCGGCGCGACCGTGTCGCCCGTGTAGAAGGCCGCCGTACGCTGCGCCGCTGCGCGCGCAGCGGCGGGGTCCGTACCCGCTGCCTCGGCCGCCCGGCCCCACGCCGCGCTGCTGCCGACGAGGAGCGCCTTTCCGTCACGAGTCGTGTGGAACGTTGCCCCGTCCAACTTGGGTTCGTTCGGCCGCGAAAGATGCAGTTCCATCCCCAGCAGGCCCATCTCCCAACCGACGCCCACGGCACCGGGACCGAACATATGCCAGTGGTCCGACACCAGCGCGGTATGCGTAATCGCAAGGTGCGAGCGGCCGGTGTCTTCGTTCCGCAGACGCGCCTCCACCCAGCTCACGTCACTGCCGAACTCCCACGTCAGACCGAGATGCGAGGAAGGCTCGCAGTGCCTGATCGTGCCGCCTGCGTTGCCCTCCAGCTGGAAACGACCGCCGGGTTCGAGACGGCCGCTGACCGGCAGAAACCAGCGCGGGATTCGGTCCGCGCTCGTCACGGCGTCCCAGAGGTCCTCCACCGTCGTCGCGTAGCTGCGAGCGAGGGTGACTGCGCACGCGGCCTGTCCGTCGCGCTCCAGGGACGACACCGTGCGCTCCACGGCGCCGAGGAGGCGTTCGACATCCAGGTCCATGGCTTCTCCGTTTCGTCGAGCAGGCGACTGTCCAAGTACATGCCGCTGCGTGCGGCAAATCAAGCCGCGTGGACGATGGCTCGGCGAGCGCGCCGACAAGTGGCCCGGCACTGCTGTGGCCAGACGTGCGGGCATCCCCGCCATAGCCTTCGACAGCGTGCTGCGCACGACTGCCCGCGGCCCCGATGACACCGGCCGCCCCGACATGGTCTCACGCAACAAACCGTGGAGTCAGGTGGTGACGTCCGGTTGTCTGCGCCCGGTGCGGGCCCTGATGCCGGCAATGGCTCCGGCCGCGGCGGCAAGCGGTGCGAGCGCCGCCTTGCAGTCGAGACCGAGACGTGACTCATCCGCACCGTAGCGCTCAAGATCGATTGGAGTTCGGTCTCCGTCGCCGCCTCGATGGTCTTTGTTCGTGCCACTTCTTGCGCTGTTCACCACTTCATCCCTTCGGGAGTGGATTGACCACAGTCAAATCAGGGAAGCGCGAGAAGTCCCGGTCGGCTGACCACAGGACACGCACTCCGTGAAACCGACACAGTGCGGCCACCCGAGCATCGTGCACGAGCGGACCCTGCACGAGGGCCGGTCGGGCGATCTGATCGAGCGCATCCAGGTAACCATCACCCTCAGCCAGGAATCCGCCGGAGAGACTTGCTAAGAGCCGCCTTGCGGCATCCAGGGCCACATCAATCGGTGTGGGATCCCGGAAAACGCGCGGGTCGGAAACCACCGCAAGAAACTCGTGGGCACAGGGCCAGGGAACACAAACCGGTTCCGGTGCAGCGACTGCCTCCGTCAGCACTTGTCGAGCACGCTCATGGAAGGACATTTCCGGGCGATGTGCGTAGACGAGCAAATTTGTGTCGACGGCGATCACGCGCCGTGCCCACGATAGATTTCATCGCGAATTCGGCTCCAAGGCGCACCCCGAAACTCGTCAGTGAGACCGCTGCCGCCGTAGCTCGGAAAATCGAACTGGCGGCGCGCCGCCCGTCGCCGGGCCTCGAGGCTGCGCTGCAGACCTTCTTCAACCAACGCACGAAGCGTGGCGCCCTCTCCCTGGGCTACACGGCGCGCCTGCTCAATCAACGCGTCGGGAAGCTCAATTGTAGTCTTCATAAGGGTCTTCCATATCAGAAATACGGTTGAACCGTACCTCTGTTCTTCGTGCGCGGCAAGCCGCGGAGTCAGGTGTTAACGTCCGGCTGTCTGCTCCCGGTGCGGGCCCTGATGCCGGCCATGGCGTCGGCCGCCGGCACCGTCAGTCCGGTGGCTGTGCTTCCGGGAAGGTCGGGGAGACGCGAGCGCAGGCACTCCATGAGATCCGCGGCGACGTCTGGCTGCAACACGTCCCAGTCGTGGCGGGAATGGTAGTAGCGCCCCAGGACTTCGGCAATTGAGAGGCGGCGCTCGGCGATGATGTTGAGCCAGAACGGAACGGCCCACAGACCGTCATTCTCGCGCAAATGGGAAGACCCGGAACCCGACAACTCCTCGCGCGAGGTGATGGCCCAACTCGACCATCTGGGCATGGACTGACGTGCCGCCGGGTCACAGAACCCGGCACAGCCTGTTGGCATCGAGCAGGGCGGCGTGAATGTCGCGTGGCGCCAGGGCATCCCCGATCTTGAAGAGGCGGAACGCACCGTCGGCGTTCGCCACGACCTTCTGCGGCGCGATGGCCACCAGGGCCTCGTGATCGACTTCGCCGAGGTTGACGGACCGGTCCCGCAGGTCGTCGAACACGTCCGTGACGGAACGCACCCCGGAATCGGCGATCACCATGTCGGCTGCCACGTCCTCGATCCGGCGCGTATAGGCGTGACGCAGGCGGGCGACGAAGCGATTGCCCTGGCGGCGGACACCGACAAGCGCCCTGTCCGTGAGGATCACGGCGCCGGCCGCGACAAGATTGCGCAGGTAGACCGGCACGTTCTGGACGCCGAGCGCCCTTCCGGCATGGCGGTCCGCGGTCACGAAGGTGAGGGCTTGCGCAGAATCGGCCAGGGCATCGGCGAGCGAGAGCGCGCCGTGGCCGCCCGTGACATCGGTGATGACGATGTGCCCGGCGGGCCGGTGTCCAGCCCCGAGGGCGTCCCAGACCGTCATGACGTGCTCACCGCCCCCTTCCGCAAGATCGGTCTCGGGCACCCCGCCCGTGGCCACGACCACGATGTCGGCGTCGAGGCGGGCGACGTCATCGCCCTCGACAAATGTGCCGGTGCGCACGTCGACGACGGCATGGTCGACCTCTCCGACGAGCCAGTCGACGATGCCGATCATGTCGCGCCGCCATCCGGCCGCTGCGGCAAGCAGGACCTGTCCGCCGGGCCGCGGGGCGGCTTCGAAGAGCGTGACGGCATGGCCGCGAAGAGCCAGCACGCGGGCCGCTTCAAGACCGGCGGGGCCACCGCCCACCACCACGGCCCGCCCGGGCGCGGCGGTCCTGGTGATCCTTGAATCGAGCCAGGACTCGCGGCCCGTGGAGACGTTGTGCTGACACAGGGCGTCCCGGCCGCCGTAAATCCTGTCGAGGCAGTATCCCGCGCCGACACAGGGACGGATGCGCTCCGCCTCGCCGCGCGCCAGCTTGTTGACGATATCCGGATCCGCCATGTGCGGACGGGTCATGCCGGCCATGTCGACATGCCCTTCCGAAATGGCCCAGTCGGCAGTCGCCGGATCGGCGAGCCGTGCAGCCTGCAGTGTCACAAGGCCGCTGGCCTCGCGCACCCTGCCTGCCAGTTCGATGTAGGGAGCAACCGGCCAGGCCATGCCCGGCATGGCTTCCGTCAGGCCCATGTCGGTGCCGCCATAGGCTCCGTTGACGTTGACGATGTCGGCGACACCGTGGCGGCCGATCATGCGGGCGATCGCGATCCCTTCCTCGGCCACCAGCCCGTTCTCGTTGCTCTCGTCGGCGTTGAACCTGACGCTGACGAGAAGATCGTCGCCAGCCGACGTGCGGCAGGCCTCGAGCACCTCGAAGAGGAAGCGCGCCCGGTTGTGGAGGTCGCCGCCATAGGCGTCCTGGCGATCGTTGGAGAGTGGAGACAGGAACTGGCCCACAAGGTGGGTGGACGCCAGGATCTCGACGCCATCGAGCCCGCCTTCCCGGCAACGCCGCGCCGCTTCGCCAAAATCCCGGACGATGCGCGCGATTTCGCGCGAGGACAGGGCATAGGGAACGGAATGGTGGGCCGGATCGCGGAACGCAGAAGGCCCCCTGGTCGGCAGCCAGTCGCCGGAATCCCAGGTGGTGCGGCGGCCCATGTGGGTGATCTGGCACATCAGGCCCGCGCCATGGCGGTGAACGCGGCGCGAGAGCTCCCTGAACGCCGGGATCACCCTGTCGTCGCCGACGTAGATCTGCCCGTAGATGGAACCGGAATCGCGCGAGACGTTCGACGATCCGCCGAACATGGTAAGGCCGATTCCGCCCCTCGCCTTGGCCTCGTGATAGGCCTGGTAGCGCTCTCCCGGCAGCCCGTCCACCGCGTACCCCGGTGCATGGGCGCTCGAGAAGACCCGGTTGCGGAAGGTGCGTCCGCGAATGGTGATGGGCGACAGCAGGTACCGATGGGTGTTCACCACCAGATCTCCCTATCTCCGGGGACGATGCCCCGAGTGTGCGCATAGTGCCTCCCGGCGGTGACGGGTGCCAGACGCCTTGGTGAGGGCGAGGCAGCGATGGCGCCGCAGACAAAGCGCATCAACCACGGTCGAAGGCGGGACCGTGAACCCGCTCGTACCCGCCGGGCGTGAAGGCATCCATCGAACGGCCTTCGTCACTCTCGAGAACACAGCAGACCGCGGCACCTTGCAGGCGCAGTGGATGCCTGTCTGCATTCCCGGTTCGACCTGATGCTCAGCCCTCCCTGATGCCGTCAAGGGTTGACGATTCCTTGACATTCCGGGGTATCGCACCTACATCGGCGCTTCCCGCTGGGGGGCTGTAGCTCAGTCGGGAGAGCGTCGCGTTCGCAATGCGAAGGTCAGGGGTTCGAATCCCCTCAGCTCCACCAGAACCCCGGTCATCTCTTCAACTCCGTCCATGCCCTGTTCCGTCGGGCGTGGGCGCGATGTGGTTTCCTTGCCGGCATCTGCTATCCTTCACGCAACCTTGTATGGAGGAAACAAGTCATGGAATCACGTGATCCCGTCGATCAACTTCTCTCGGGAAGGATGGATCGACGCACTCTTCACAGCACGCTCGGCGCACTCGGCATTGGCGTAGCCACCATGCCTCTTGCCCCCAGTGTCGCGGTCGCGCAGGAGGAGGAAGCGAACTACTTCACCTGGGCCGGCTACGAACTCCCGGAGTTCCACCAGTCCTATCTGGACAAGTACGAGGCTTCGCCCAACATCACGTACTTCGCCGGTACGACCGAAGCCAAGAACAAGATCCTCGCCGGGTACAAGACCGACATCGGCCACCCCTGCTCGGGAGGTGTCACGGAGTGGTACGCCTCCGGCATCATCGTGCCGTTCGACACGGACCGCATGAAGCACTGGCCTGACTACTTCGAGGCCCTGAGAACCATCGGGACCACCCTGACCGAAGAAGGCGAGAACCTCTTTATTCCGTGGGACTGGGGAAATTCCTCGGTCCTCTATCGCACCGACCTCGTGGAAATGGAGGAGGAATCCTGGAGCCTGCTGTTCGACCCGCGATACAAGGGCAAGCTGGCGACATACGATTCACCGCAGGCCGGCGTGCAGGTGGCGGCGCAGGTGCTGGGCTTCACCAATCTGGAGTCCCTTAGCGACGAACAGCTGCTGGAGGTCAGGAAACTCCTCGAACAGCAACGCGACGTGCTGCGGTTCTACTGGGAGAGCCAGTCCGAGGCAGGTCAGGCCATGGTCGCCGGCGAACTCGTGGCGACCTACGCCTGGAACGATCTCTACAAGACGGTTGCCGACCAGGGGCTGCCGGTCAAGTACATGTCGCCCAAGGAAGGGGCGCGCAACTGGGTCTGCGGCTTCGTTCTCACCGCTCCCGGCAGCCGCGTGGCCAGCGACGAGCGCGTCTACGACTTCCTGGATGCCATGATGTCACCGGAAGCCGGTGCCTATCTGATCACAAACTACCGCTATGGTGCCTCCAACATGAAGTCCTTCGATCTCGCCACGGCAGAGGCCATCGCGGAATCCGGTCTCACTGATCCCGAGGCCTTCATAGCGAAGGGTATCCTGGCGCCCATTCCCCCCGAGTTCGACGAGAAGTACGTCAACCTGTGGGAAGAGGTGAAACTCGGCATGTAGGTGCACGATACACATCTGTCGATTTGCGGGGCCCTGGATTTCCAGGGCCCCTTTTTCGTGCGAGACGGAGGGTTTCAGGCTGGTGAAGCCTGCGCATCCTGGTTCGGGATATCTTCGGTCTCGTTCAGCACCGCGAGGAATAGCTCGCCGTAGCGCGCCAGCTTTCCGGCGCCCACACCGTGGCAAGCGGCGAGTGTATCCAGGTTCCGGGGCTTGCGGGACGCCATGTCCATCAGGCTGCGGTCGTGGAAGATCACGTAGGCTGGCACGCCTTTCTCCCTGGCGATGTCCAGTCGCAGCTGCTTGAGGCGGCCCAACAGCGTCTGATCAACCTCTCCGGGCACCTCTATGGCGCGGCTCCGTTCCCGTCGCCGGCCTGCTGCTTCGCCGTGCAATGCAACGCTCTCGTCGCCCTTGAGCACGGCATGGCCGCGGCTCCCCGGCTTCAGGGCGCCGTAGCCGCCGATATCGATTTTGAGCACGTCGGCCGCCACCAGCTGGCGCAGATAGGAGCGCCAGAGCGTCTTGTCGATGTCCGCGCCGACGCCGAAGGTCACCAACCTGTCGTGACGGTGCTGGAGAACCTTGTCCGTCTCCTCGCCCCGCAACACGGCGATCAGGTGTTCGGCTCCGAAACGCTCGCCGGTGCGCAGGACCGCCGACAGCGCCTTCTGCGCAATCACCGTGCCATCGACCGTCTCGACGGGTTCGAGACAGCGGTCGCAGTTGCCGCACGGCTCGCAAGGCTCGCCGAAATAGCCCAGCAGCGCCTGACGCCGGCAGCCGGCGGTCTCGCACAGGCCCAGCAGCGCGTTGAGCCGCTGGTGATCGACCCGCTTGACCTCGTCGGGCCGGTCGGAGTCATCGATCATCAGGCGGCGGATCCGGATGTCGTCCATGCCATAGAGCATGAGGGTTTCCGCCAGCTCGCCGTCACGTCCGGCCCGTCCGATTTCCTGATAGTACGCCTCGACGGTCGACGGAAGATTGGCGTGGACGACAAACCGGATATCCGGCTTGTCGATCCCCATGCCGAAGGCGATGGTCGCCACCATGACGACACCTTCCTCGGTCAGAAACCGGTCCTGGTTCCTGTCCCGGTCGCCCTGGTCCATGCCGGCGTGATAGGGCAGGGCCACCCGTCCCCGCGACGAGATGCGCTCCGCCGTCCGTTCGGCTTCCTTGCGCGACAGGGTGTAGACGATGCCGGACCGGCCGGCATGCCGGTCCAGCAGATTGTCAATCTGCCGCGCCCCGGACCTTCTGGGCGCAATGCCGATACGCAAATTCGGGCGGTCGAAGCCGGCCACGAAGGTGCTCGCCTGACCGCCAAAGAGACGCGCGACGATGTCCTGGCGCGTCACGGCATCCGCTGTCGCCGTAAAGGCGCTCAGCATGGCATCGGGAAAGTGTTCCGACAGTTCCGCAAGCCGGCGATAGTCGGGCCGGAAATCGTGGCCCCACTGCGAGATGCAATGGGCCTCGTCGATGGCAAAGCGCGCCGGGCGATGGCGGGCGAGGCCTTCCAACGTGTCCGGGACCATCAGCCGTTCAGGCGAGATGTAGAGAAGGCGCAGTCGGCCCTCGCGCAGCAGGCGGTGCGTCGCCGCGGCATCCGCCCGCGGCGTCGCCGAATTGAGGGCGCCTGCCGCCACGCCGTTGAGGCGCAGGGCCGCCACCTGGTCGCGCATCAGCGCGATGAGCGGCGAAACGACGACGGTCAGGCTTTCGCACGCCAGCGCCGGAAGCTGGTAGCACAGCGACTTTCCGGCACCGGTCGGCATCACCGCCAGCACGTTTTCGCCCGCCAGCAACGCGGCGACGATGTCCGCCTGACCGGGCCGGAAGTCGTCGTAGCCGAAGGTGCTGTTGAGAACTGCGCGGGCGGCGTCGAGAGTCGTCACGTGGTTCTCTTGCAATCGAACCGGGCGACCATACCCCCTCCTCCGGCCCATGAGAACGGTGGCCTTCCCGACAGTGCGCGTCGACGGTCGATGGGAGGTTGGCGTAGACAACACATCGGATGCGAGACGGTCACATGCTCCGCCTGGTGTCTGGTTTGGCGCTGGCGCAGTTCTCTGGAAGATCAGGCGATGGGGCAGCGCTGGCATCTCCCGAGGCGAAGGCAAGGCCCAGGTCGTCTGCAGGAGCGACAGCAGTTTTCGCCCGGTGACACTATGGCGAGATGCCGGTCTCCGGCGGCGTTTCCGCTGCGGCCCGCTCCAGTGCCGCGATGACGGCGGGCGTACGGTCCGGCCCCAACCACGATCGCGCCAGACCCAGAGGCGTCGTCCCCCAGTCGTTTCGCGCCGTCGGATCGGCGCCGACCCTCAGAAACTCGATGATAATGGCGGGGTTGTCGGTGGTCCGAACCGCCCAGTGCAGAGGGGTATCGCCATTCTTGTCGCGGGCATTCAGATCCGCCCCGGCGGCAACCAGGGTGTCGATGACGGCAGGGTTCGAATTGTCGTATGCCGCCGAGTGAAGGGCGGAGTCTCCCTCTTCGCCACGAGCGTTCAGGTCCGCCCCGGCAGCAATCAGGGCATGGGTGATGGCGGGGTTCGGGTTTCCGCCGGCCGCCTCGTGCAGAGGGGTATGGTTGTAGATGTTCTGGCGAGCATTGAGGTCCGCTCCGCCAGCAACCAGAGCGTGGATGACGGCAGGGTTCACGCTGAACCGTGCCGCCTCATGCAAAGGGGTGCCGTCGTACTCGGCGCGGGCATTCGGGTCCGCCCCAGCGGCGATCAGAATGTCGATGACCGCGGGGTTTGCGTTGTAACCGGCTGCCAGGTGCAGTGGGGTGTTGTTGCCTTGGTCGCGGTCATAGGGATCCGCCCCGGCGGCGAGCAGAATCTCGATGACGGTGACATCCCCGTTTCCGCCGGCCGCCTCGTGCAGAGGGGTGCGGCCATAGTCTTCGCGAGCATTCGGGTATGCTCCGGCGGCGAGCAGGGCGTCTATGACGGCGGGATTCTGGTGGTCGGCTGCCAGGAGCAGGGGAGGAGGGTTGTTTCTGTAGCGGGCATTCGGGTACGCCCCGGCGGCGACCAGAATGTCGATGATGGCGGGGTTTGCGTTGTCGACCGCCGCAACACCCAACGCGGCGTGGCCGTAACGGTCGGGGTCATTCGGGTCCGCCCCGGCAGCGAGAAGAGCGTCGATGACGGCGGGGTCCTCGTAGACATCGATCGCAAAGTGCAGAGGAGTATTGCTGTCGATGTTGCCGTAATTCGGATCCGCCCCGGCAGCGAGCAGAGCGTCGATGACGGCGCGATCCCCACCGAGTGCAATCGCAAGGTGCAAGGGGGTGTTGTCTCCGCCGTCGACGGCATTCGGATCCGCGTAGAAGTCGAGGCAGGCGGTCACCGTCTCGAGCGTCGCCGTCTCGAAGAATTCCAACGTGTTCCAGTCGTCGCAGTCCGCCGCCATGGCGGGCATGCTCGTCAACGACCGATCGCCCGGTCGAGCCGTCTGGCGCTCCTTTTGAAGCCGTCTGTACACAGCCGTTCCCCTGAGAGGGGAGTCGTCCCCTATGAGGTCCCATGGCTTCTCGCCAGCCGCCGTCCTGGCACCCGGGTCGGCTCCGCCATCGAGCATTGCGAGCATGACCGCAGACATCTTGGGGCTTGTGGCGAATGCCGCAGCCCTATGCAGGGGCGTCCAGCCTTTTCCAGTGCGTGCCTGCGGATCGGCGCCGGCGTCCAGCAGCGCCTCGACGACAGGGACGGTCGCGGAGGTCCCGGCCCGGTGCAGGGGCGTCCACCCCTCTCCATCCCGCGCTCCCGGATCGGCGCCGGCCTTCACCAGCGCCACGACGACCGGAGCGGTTTGGGTGAATGCGGCCGCAAGGTGCAGAGGCGTCTCTCCGTCGTCATTGCGTGCGTCCGGATCGACCCCGGCGTCCAGCAGTGTCTCGACGATCCTGCGGCTTCGTCCGGTTGCGTCTGCCATGAAATGGACGGTCGACATACTTCTCGCGGCGGCGCCGTGCAGGGGCGTGTTTCCATGGTGATCGCGCGCTTTCGGGTCGGCGCCGGCCTCCAGAAGCAGCTCGACAATCGATGCCGCATCGAACCTGCTCTCCATTGCCAGATGCAACGGCGCCCGTCCCTCACCGTCCGGCATGTTCGGGTCGGCACCGGCTTCCAGCAGCACCTCGACGATCGCTGGAACTGCGCTCTCCAGGACAGCCATGTGCAATGGCGTCCGCAGAGGCGTCCATGACGAACTATCCCGCGCATTCAGGTCGGCGCCGGCGTCCACCAGCGCCGCGACGACTTCCGGCATTGAACTGTTCAGAACAGCCGTGTGCAGGGGCGTCTCGCCATCTTCACTCCGTGCCTCCACGTCCGCGCCGGCGTCCAGCAATGTCTCGATCACCCCGGGCGTCGCGTTGTGCCGGGCTGCCAGGTGCAGGGGCGTCGACACGCCTTCGCTTCGCGCCTCCAGATCGGCGCCGGCGTCCAGCAGCGCGGCGACAACCGAGGGTGTCGTGCTGTACACCGCCGCCAGCTGCAGAGGCGTCAGACCACGGTCATGGCGTTCCTCCAGGTCCGCGCCGGCGTCCAGAAGCATCCTGACGACCCCTGGAGTCGTGCCGAACGCCGCCACCGCGTGCAGGGGCGTCCAACCCGAACGGTCCCGCGTGTCCGCGTCGGCGCCGGCGGCCAGCAGCACAGGCACGGCCGACGGACTGTACGCCGCAGCCAGATCCAGAGGCGTGCCGCCTTCGTCACCGACGGACTCCGGATCGGCGCCGGCGGCCAGAAGCGCCTCGATGAGCGCGGGAGTTGCGTTGTTTGCCGCGGCCCAGTGCAGGGGCGTCAACAGGTCGTTGTCCGGTGCGTCCACGTAGGCTCCGGCCGCCAGAAGCGTCTCGACAACCGATGGACTGTGCGCCACCGCCAGGTGCAGAGGCGTGATCCCTGTTCTGGTCCGCGCACCCGGATGTAATCCGGCGTCCAGCAGCGTCCCGACAATCGAAGGAGTCGTGCCACTTTTCGCGGCCCAGTGAAGGGGCGTCCAACCATGCTCACCCCATGCCTGCGGGTCGGCCCCGGCCGCCAGGCAGCGCGCGACATCCGTCGCGGCGGCGTCTTCGAAGAACGCGCTCGTGTTCCAGTCAGCGCAGGACGGCTGCGCTGTCGAGGGCGAGACGAAGGCAACATTGAGAGCGCAGGTCGCAAGAACCGCTGCCGTCACAAACCCCGATGTCCGCGCCCGGCAAGCAACACCACACGCCGTATCCGAAGTCATCCAGCGCCTGGCAAACATCTATTGAGCACCCTCATCGACCGGGTCGCAGTGTATCGTGAACCATTGATGGAATCATGGCCAAGCTGAAGACTGCCGGAGCGAAAAGCATGTGAGCCGTTCTCCCCAGGCGGTTCTGGAACCAGACGACATCAGGGTGGGCCATGAACACCGTTGGCCGATCGCCGGGCGGCGCGACGACATCGCTCGCGCTCGATGCCCCGAACTACGGCGATACATGAGCGGTCTCCGGTCCGGCCAGCGCAACATCGATCAGGATGGGCCGGTGATCGGAGCCGATGTTGGGGCCGGTTTCGATATCGAGGATGCGCAGGTCGCGGCTGGCAAGGGCGTGGTCGATCGGGATGCCGGCGAAACCGAGCCAGACGGGCCAGGTGGCCCGGGTGTTGAAACCGGTGAGGCGGGTATTCCGGAGGAACGCCCGCAGACCTGCCGACCACGGGGTCGCATTGAAGTCTCCCGCCACGATCTTCGGCGCATCGAGTTGCGTCAGGATGTCGCCGGCCATGGCGAACTGCTCGTTGCGCCGGGCCAGACGCCGCGGTGTAACCGGCGCGCAAGGATGCAGTCCGGTGACGTGAAGCGTGCCGGCGGGGGTCTCCACACCCACCGTCACCATGACCGGATCCGGCGTCGAAGGAGTGCCATCCGCAAGCTCGGTGACGGCCTCGCTCGAGATCGGGTAGCGACTGTAAACGACCATGCCGTATGGATGCTCGCGAGGTTCGAGGACCCGGAACGGGTAGTCCGCCATGAATTCGGCCATCTGCTCGACATGACGTGGCGACATTTCCGTTGCCACGACGATGTCGGGATCGCTCTTCTCGATCCACGCGACGAGCCGGCCGGTGTCGTCGTTGACGACCAGGACGTTCGAAAAAGCGATACGAAGGGCTCCGTCTTCCGGCAGGCTGCTCCTCACTTGTGCCTGTGCGGAGATCATCTCCGTGCGGACGACGTCCGCGCCCAGCACGACGGCGAGCGCCGTGAGCAGAGCGGCAAGGAGGCGCAAGCGCACCATGAGCGCCATCGCGGCGCAGACCGCAACACCGAGCGCAATGTGGGGACGCCAACTCGCCGCGAGTTCCCCGATGAACCCATCCAGTCCGACCATCGGTGACGCGCAGGACGCACCGACGGCCAGCGCACCAAGTCCGATCCCCAGCACGGGCCGACACGGCCATCCGCGCCTGCCTGTCATCCGACATCCTCCCGTCGACTTCAAGAACATGCCCCACAATTCCGGCAGACCGATGGCAACGCGACGCCGGGTTACCGATGCACGCACTTCTTTCCGCCATCGGCTGCAGCCGAATGGACGCCATGACGATCTGTTCCCGGCTGCATCCCGGACTACCGACAGCTCCCGGCCGGGGATCACGCCCTCGGACAGGTGCTCGACAAGGAGCAGCGCGGCATCGGCACCGAGATGATGGCGCGCGAAAAAGAGCATCGGCGGCGGTCGATCCTGAGAGGACAGGACCGGCCCGGCGGTGCCGGGCGAGTCGTCAGGTGCTGCCGTCCCTGTAGTCGTTGGCCGTCAGCACGACGTAGACCTTGCGCAGCGGAGCCTTGACGTTCCAGGTGCAGGCACAGCCTCGCGGCATGACGAAACTGTCCCCGGCCTTGTACGCGGCGACACTGCCGTCGTCGTGCGTGACCTCGAGGTCCCCTTCGAGAATATGGACGAACTCGTCATAGGGCGAAGCCTCGAAGACATGCTCGTTGACGTCGCACTCCCAGTAGCCGGCATCGAGCTGGCCGGTCTGGTCGGCATAGAAGCTGCGTCCGCGTTCGTTGGGTTCGCCGGACTTCAGGGCTTCGGGAGCAATGTAGTCCGTGGGCTCGAGGCCGCTCACGTCGCGACCGGGAATTCTGACAGTGGTGCTCATGAAACGCTCTCCGGATTCGTCCAGGTTCATCACCGACCATAGAGAACTGGCGCCGGTGGTGCACCTTCCTTGCGGCGGAATCCCTGGCTGAGGCGCACGCCGGTGCGTCGCTGCACAGGGGCGGATCAGAAGCAACCCCGGGCATGGTGACGGAGCATCGCATTGCGCCTATGGTGCCCGCGCTGTCCAGTGGCTCCGCGGCATGACCGAGCACCGTCTGCGTCCCCTTCTCAATCCCCGCTCGATTGCCGTGGTCGGCGCTTCCGCCAATCGCGAGTCCTTCGGCTGGACATCCTGGCGGGCCATCCGCGAGATCGGCCACAGCGGCGACCTCTTTCTCGTCAATCCGCGCTATGACGAGATCGACGGGGAACGCTGCTATCCCGATATCGCCTCCATCGACCGGCCGGTCGAACACGCGATGCTCAATGTCTCCAACCCCTATCTCGAAAGGGTCTTCGACGAGGCGATCGCCGCCGGGGTGAAGGCGGTGACGATCTTCGCTTCGTGCTACCTGGCGAATGAAGGGGATCCTCCGCTTCTCGAGCGTCTGAAACGCAAGTCCCGCGAGGCCTCCCTTCTGGTGTGCGGCGGCAACGGGGCCGGGTTCGTCAACCGCCAGGAGAAGGTGCAGGTGACGCTGGCGGGAGGCCGTTCCAGCCTCGATGTCGGTCCGGTCACGCTGATTTCGCAGTCGGGATCGATCTATCTCGGCATGCTCCAGACCGATGGCCGGCTGGGTTTCAACCTTACGGTGACATCCGGCCAGGAGATCACCGTCACGGCAAGCGACTACATGGATTACGCGCTCGGGCTCGAATCGACGCGGGCGATCGGTCTCGTTCTCGAGACCATCCGCGATGCGGCCGGGTTCCGCAAAGTGGCCGAAAGAGCCCGGGAGCGCGAGGTTCCCGTCGTCGCGATCAAGGTCGCGCGAGCGCCGGAGAGCATCCGCATGGCCCGCACCCACTCCGGTGCGCTGGCCGGCAACGATGCCGCCTACGATGCCGTCTTCCGGCATCACGCCGTCCAGAGGGTCGATGACGTTGATGCCCTGATCGCCACGCTTCAGATGGCGGTCCAGCCGCGGCGGTTCTGGCCGGGCGGCATCGTCGCCCTCACGGATTCAGGCGGCGAGCGGGAACATCTCGTCGATCTCGCACACCGGCACAATGTTCCCTTCGCTGCCATCTCGCAGACCACGACCCGGCGCCTGGAAGCCTGTCTCGACTATGGACTCGAGGCGACCAACCCGGTCGATGCCTGGGGAACCGGGAAGAATTTCGTGGAAACCTATGTCGAATGCTGGGATGCGCTGATGTCGGATCCAGGCTCGGCCGGCGGACTGTGGGTCGCGGACATCCGTGATTTCGACGTCTTCCGCAGGCCCTGCATCGAACCCGCCAGGACGATCGCCGAGCGCACCGGCAAGCCGATGTGCTTCGCCAACTGCGTGCCCGCCGCCATCGTGCACGAAACGGCGCGCGAACTGGCTGCGGCCGGCGTACCGCTGATCGACGGACTCGATGCAGCCGTGACGGCGTTTTCGCGCATGCTGGCCCTGCGTGACCACCGGACCATGCAGCCGCCCGACCCGCCATCCGACGCCGTCATCGCTCGCTGGCGCAGTCGCCTGGCCGAAGGCGGCGCCCTCGACGAGGCAGAGGGCCTGGCCCTGGCCCGGGACTTCGGGTGCGTGACCACCGAACCGGTGATCGTGGAAGCCGCGAGCGACGTGACGGAGGCGGCGGAGAGGTTCGACGGCCCGCTGGTTCTCAAGACGGCCATGCCCGGACACCATCACAAGAGCGACGTCGACGGCGTCAGACTGGGGATCGAGGGCAAGGACGCCCTCCTCGATGCCTGGCACGAGATGGCGTCGCGGCTCGGTCCCCGCGCACTTGTCGCACCCATGGCGCCCCCCGGGGTCGAGATGATGTTCGGTCTCGTTCACGACGAGACCTTCGGGCCCCTGGTCCTGGTGGCGGCAGGCGGTGTCCTCGCCGAGGTCGTCGACGACAGCCTCCTTGCCGTTCCGCCACTTGATGCCGAGGCGGCGCTTGACCTCATCGATGGATTGCGGGCGGGACGTCTGCTCGACGGTGTCAGGGGCAGGCCTGCCAGCGACCGCAGAGCCCTTGCCGAGATGCTGGCCCGCTTTTCGGTGCTTGTTCACTGTCTTGGACACATGATCGCGGAACTCGATCTCAATCCGGTGATCGCCGGGGCCGATGGCGCCATCGCCGTCGATGCCCTCGTCGTGCCGCAGCCAGAGGGACCGAGGAAGGTGATGAACTCTCCCTGGCGCACATCCAGGCTCAGATCGACCACGGCCGCCACACCGCCGGAACAGGTCTGGTTCAGGTCCTGGAGCTGAAGGACATCGCTCATGACGGCGCGCCGGTCACGCAATCCCGTGACCGGTGCCCGTCAATTCCTGGTGCCGCGACCACCGAGGGCCGCAAGCACGCCCCGTTCACGTGTTCACTGCGGGCAATCCGCTTGAAAGACCGTGCTCCGTCTCCCTCGGAAGCGTCAAGATGCCATGGCTTTCGGTCCCGCATTCTCATTGATCGCCCGCATCACGGCTTCGGGCGTCATCGGGACATCCACCCAAACGCCGATGGCGTTGTGCACCGCTTGACAGATCGCCGGTCCGGCTGCGGCCGCCGGCGATTCACCGGCACCCCTTGCACCGAACGGCCCGACCGGATCCTGGGACTCGACGAAGAAGACTTCAGCATCGGAAGGAAAATCACCGGTGCGCAGAAGCTTGTAGTCAAGCAGGCTGTCGTTCAGAACACGGCCGTCGCTCGGGTCGAACTCCATGCCTTCGTAAAGGACAAAGCCCGCACCGCAGATTGCTCCACCGATGACCTGGTTCTTCAGCACCTTGGGATTCATGACGGTGCCGCTGTCCTGACCGGCGAGATAATCCGTGATTCTGATTTCTCCAGTCCCGACGTCGACCTCGACTTCGGCAAACTGCGCAGCCCACTGTCGCGCAAAGGCGATGGTCGGCGGCATGACACCATTGGGTCGACCCGTGATCACTGACGTTTGCGACAGGGAATCCGAGCAGAGGACGTTCATCAGTTCGTCGATCGCAATTCGTCGGTTGTCAGCCGGGTCGTCCGCCACGCGGATGATGCCGTCCTCGATATCGAGCTTCTCGAAGTCGGTTCCGTCGAAGAACTCCCTGGCGGCAATCTTCAGCAGCTGGGTCTTTGCATCCCGGCATGCCTCTCTTGTCGCCCATCCGGTGCGGAACATCGTGGTGCTCGCAGATGAACCCGAAGCCCACGGCACAACATACGTGTCTCCTGTGACAATGCTGACCTTTTCCACGGGAACGCCCATCTCCTCGGCGGCCACCTGGACAAGGGTCGTCTCGCTGCCCTGGCCCTGGCGTCCGGCGGCACTGAAGACGTTGACGCTGCCATCGTGATTCACGCGCACAACCGATGACGTGTTGCCGCCGAACTCGACACCGCAACAGTGAGCACCGGTGCCGACCCCGACGCCCCGGCGCTTCGAACCGTTTACCCGGGTCGGGACGCCCCAGCCCTTCCAGCGCTCGCGCCAGCGGAATTTCTCCGCACCCCGGAGAAGAAGTTCATGGGTCGAACCGCTGGAGAGATGGAACATTTTCGGCCAATTGCCCGTCTGTTCCTCGGTCAGGCCGTCGAGGTAGTCCGTCAGATTGCCTTTCATGTGTTGCCGCGGTTCCTGCATCCGCAGCTGCTGACCGGACTTGATCTGGTTCTTGATGCGGAACTCGAGGGGATCCATGTTCACCTTCTGCGCACACTTGTCGGCAAGGCGCTCGACCGCGAGACCCATCGTGATGTCGCCGACAGCACGCATGCAGCCCGACGTGACGAGGTTGGTGTTGACTCCGCGTACGCGGTAGTCCCCGTTCCTGGCCCCTCCCCAGAGGTCGCAACAGAAGAAGTAGACATCTGTCTTGAATCCGTAGGCGCCGTTGTCCATCAGGTGAGAGAAGTCGGCCATGGTCAGCGTGCCGTCCTTCGTGACACCCATGCGCCCGCGCGTAATCTCGATGTGGCGGCGCTTCACGGCGGCCATGCACTCCTGGCTCGTCAACTCGATCTTGACCGGTTTGCGTACCTTCCTGGCCAGAAGAGCCGTCACCATCATGAAGTTGTTGCTCCACCACAGTCCGAACGAACAACCGGAGGGAAGGGCAACGACCCGAACGTCGCTCATCGGAATTCCGAAAGCCTGATGAATGCCCGTTTGCAGTTCTGACGGTGTTTGCGACGAGGTCCACATGGTCACCTGGTCGCCTTCCCAATTGCAGATGCAGGCGTTGCGTCCGATGCCCGCATAGTTCTGGGCCTTGTAACGCATCTCCTGATCGATGACGTAGTCGGCCTCACTCTCACCATCGTCGAGGTCGCCCCAGACCACACGGTACTCGTCACGCACATTGCCCTCTTCGCGAACCTGTGGTGCGTCGTCGCGAAGCGCCTTTTCCACATCGAGTACAGCGGGCAGGGGATCGTACTCGACGTCGATCAGATCAAGGGCGGCATCGGCAATCTCCACCGAGGTCGCGGCAACCGCCGCGACTTCATCCCCGACGAATCGCGAAATTCCATCCAGGATCTGGCCCCGGTAGTTGTCCCAGACTCCCATCCAGTTGAGGCCGGGAGCGTCCTCGTGGGTCACCACGCCGAGAACACCCGGCAAGGCCAGAGCCCTGGTGACGTCGATGCGCTTGATCCGGGCATGGGGCACGGTGCTGCGCTTGATCTTGCCGTGCACCATCCGGGGAAGAACGAAATCGACCCCGTACTCGAGTGAGCCGGTCACCTTTTCGCGGGCATCTATGACCGGGATGCCCTGACCTACGATCTTGAACTTCTTGGGCTTGTGAAGAACGTTCATGTCACCGACTCCCGTTCGAGTGGATTTGATTCAGGTGCACGCTAGGCCGTTGTTCCGATCGTACCCGTTGTTCGCTTCAACTCGTGTCATTCCCGCATTCTCTCGGCGGCGTTCATGACGGACTTGACGATGTAGGGATGGGCTCCGCAACGGCAGATGTTGCCGCTCATGGCCATCGAGGCCTCTTCCTCGGTGGGATTCGGGTTCTCATCGAGAAAGGCCTTGGCCATCATGATGAAACCGGGGGTACAGAACCCGCACTGAAATCCCTGCTCTTCAATGAATGCCTCCTGGATAGGGTGAAGATCGTGGTGAGTCCCGATGCCTTCGATGGTGGTGATCTCGTGCCGCTCGCCCTGCAGCGCCAACATCAGGCATGCCGTCGCCGGGACCCCGTCGACCAGGATCGTGCAGGAACCGCATTCGCCCTCCGCGCACGATACCTTGACTCCGATGAGACCGAGCTGATTGCGCAACACGTCCGAAAGGGTCTCGTGTGCCTTGACGTCGACATCGAATGACTGGCCATTGACGTTCAATCTGGTCATCACGCGGATCCCTCGAGACTGCTGATGCACTGGCGAATGGCCCTCGCCGTCAGCGTTGCAACCATGTCCTCACGATACTCCTTGCTGGCCCGGATATCCGAAATGGCCCGTGCCGCACTGGCGGCTTCCTCCCCGGCACTCGTCGTCACCCCATTGTTCACGCTGCTCAAGTCACGACCCAACAACGTCTCTTCGGCTCCCGTCACGCGTATGACCGACGGCGCCACGGCACCGAGCGCCACGCCTGCTCTCTCGATCCGGTTGCCTGCATCAACCTTGAGAAACACGGCCGAACTGACGAGGGCGATGTCGACGACGGTCCGTGCCACGCGATCATAGTGCGCCGCCACCTTGCCGTCGGCACCCGGAACATAGATCTCCGTCAGCATCTCGGAATCCGCAAGTGCCGTCTCGTTGACACCGAGATGGAAATCCTCAAGTGGCAAGTCGCGCTCGCCATCCGGACCGAGGAGCCTGCAACGGGCGCCCATGGCGACGAGGGGCGGTGTCAGATCGGCCGACGGCGATGCATGGCACATGTTGCCGCCGACCGTCGCGATCGTGCGGGTCTGCTTCGTACACATGAGACGGGCCGTGTATCCCAGCGTCGCGGCAAGCGGACTGAGATCCGATTTGAGATCAAGGTCGTCAAGGCTTGCCATGGCGCCGATCCTCAACGCATCTCCGGAACTCTCGATATACCTCAGCGCCGGGACGTAAGTGAGGTCGATGCAGTAGTCGAACGCGACTTCGCGGCGATTCCAGAGAAGCATCAAGTCGGTACCGCCCGCCCAGAATCTGGCGCGGGCTCCGTGAGCGGCCTTCATCTCAACGGCTTCGCCGACGGTCTCGGGCCTGAGATACTCGAATGAACGATTCACCATGCCTACCGTCCCAGGATTCGCCGCTTCGTCGCCCCGGCGGCTCCAAGCGGCGCCCTATGCTATCACAAGAGACCCCGCATCCGCCGCAAAATGCTCAAAGAGGCACTCTGCTGTGCTGCCTTGGCCGCAGCACAGGGCCCTGGCCACAACACAATCCCCCTCCACTGGACGTGGCGCGACGAGAACGGGGCATCCTTGCTGTTCCACCCCTTGATGCCGAGACGGCACTGACCCACTCTTCGGTGCTTGTTCGGTGTCTCGGCGATATGATCACGGAACTTGATCTCAATCCGGTGATCGCCTGGGCCGGTGATGCCTTCGTCGTGCCAGGCACCTGATTGACATAAACCTGGAGGGACCATGGCCATCATCAACCGGATCGCGGACTGGCAGGCCGACATGACCCGCTGGCGGCGCGACATTCATGCGCACCCGGAGACGGCCTTCGAGGAAACCAGGACTTCCGAGGTGGTCGCGGGCCTGCTCGACACGTTCGGCATCGAGGTCCATCGCGGACTGGCCGGCACCGGCGTCGTGGGGACGCTCAGGTCCGGCGACGGAGCGAGGCAAATCGGCCTCAGGGCCGATCTCGACGCCCTCGACCTCCACGAGAAGAACGAGTTCGACCACCGCTCGACCCACGACGGGAAGATGCATGCCTGCGGTCATGACGGCCACACCGCCATGCTGCTGGGAGCCGCGCGCTATCTTTCCGAGACACGCAACTTCGACGGCACGGTCCACTTCATCTTCCAGCCCGCCGAGGAGAACGAGGGGGGCGGCCGGGTGATGATCGAGGACGGCCTCTTCGATCTCTTTCCTTGTGAGGAAGTCTACGGCATGCACAACGCACCGGGTCTCGAGGTCGGACGCTTCGCCGTGCGCGAGGGGCCGTTCCTCGCTGCATTCGACATATTCGAGGTGGTCATCAAGGGCACCGGCACACATGCCGCCATGCCCGACCGCGGCGCCGATCCCATGGTCCCGGCCGCCCAGGCGGTGCTGGCGCTCCAGGCGCTGGCATCGCGCGAAATCTCGCCGCTCGATACCGTCGTCGTCAGCGTCACCCAGATCCATGGCGGCGACACCTGGAATGTCATTCCCGACGAGATCGTCCTGAGGGGAACCTGCCGGTGGTTCGAGGAATCGGTCAGGGACGCCCTCGAGACATCGATGCGGCGCATCGTGGAGGGCATCGCATCGGCCCACCGCTGCGAGGCCACCCTGCACTACGAGCGGCGCTATCCGGCGACCGTCAACAGTGCGAAGCAGACGGCCTTCGCCAGCGACGTTGCCGCCGGACTCGTCGGCACAGGGAACGTGGAAAGATCGCACCAGCCGGTGATGGGATCGGAGGACTTCGCCTTCATGCTGCAGGAGAAGCCCGGCTGCTACATTCTCATCGGCAACGGATCCGCCGAGGGCGGCTGCCTTCTTCACAATCCGCACTACGACTTCAACGACGACATCCTGCCCCTGGGCGCGAGCTACTGGGCACGCATCGCGGAATCGGCGCTGCCCCGGTCCTGATCATGGCGCTGGCGGGCCCTTGATGCTGACGCGGCAGCTGGAACGCACTTCGGGTGGCGTGCCGATGTCAGGCAGTCCGGCAGCGGACTCCATGTCCGACTCCTGGCGACGGTGAAGCGGGTCGGCTTCGTCGAATCCGGCCATGTCAAGAAGCCGCGGAAGGAAGGGCGCGCCTGAACCCGGCGTGTCGCGCCGTTTCCCTGAGATCCGGAGCTTGCGGTGCGTCAGGCGGGCAGTTCGCGCATCTGCTCGGTGACGCGGAACTTGAGCTTCTCGCTCGGCTTCAGCGAGGGAAGCGGACTGAAGGGAAGCGCATCGACGTAACGCTTGGGCGTGACCTCGAGGGTGAAGTAATGGGCGATCATCAGCACGTTGACCGCCAGCTGCAGATCCATCCACCGTGCGCCAAGGCATCGGTGCGTGCCGAGCCCGTAGGGCGCGTAACCGGGATTGCGGTGTTCGTCGCGGGGCGATGCGTAGCGGTCGATGTCGAACGAGAACGGATCGGGGAAGATGTCTTCCATGTAGTGCGAGGCCGTCTGGGCGATGTAGATCCGCGATCCCACCGGTATCTCATGGCCTTCCATCACGAAGGAATTCATCACGTCCCGCATCGACATCGGAACGATCGGATACATCCGGAGGCATTCCATCAGAAAGCGGTGCGTGACGTCCATCGAGGCAGGGTTGAAATCCTCCGCGTCCGGATCGCCGTTCGCGAACAAGGCGTCGGCCTCGGCCCGGATCCGCTTGTAGAGTTCGGGCTGCGCCGCCATGGCGTAAACCGCAAAGCTCAGCGAGTCGCCGAGATAGACGCTCGCGACCAGTGCCGCGGACAGCACGAACCGCAGGTTGGATTCCGGCATCAGCTGCGGATCGCTCGCGTGCAGGCTCAGCCAGTCGTCGGAGAGGGTGCGCGGGCACCCGGCACGCTGGGCCGGCGTATGGACGGCCTGGATACGCTCCAGCAGCGTGTCGACCGCCCGCGCCCGGCGCTTCATCCCCGGCGTGTTCAGCATGAACCTGGGCAGTGCGTTGATGATATGGGTGGTGAGCGCGCGCTCCTTGAATGTCATCAACTCGTCGATGATGTCCTGCGTTTCGACGTTGAGGAAGAGCGGCGAGAGCTGGGCGTTGACCATCCGCCGGTATGCGCGCACGGGAAAGGTCTCCCCGACCGTCCAGTCCGACATGTAGTCGCGGGTGAAGCGGTACATATCGTCGAGCCGGCCTGCAAGCCGGTTGCGCGAATAGGCCGGACCCATGGCCTTGCGGAGCCGGAAGTGGTCCGGGCCGTCGAGCGACGGCAACACGCCGTGCGCGCCGTAGAGCCTCTCGAAGGCGGCGAAATAGCCCCCCGCCTTCAGGTGCATCCGCCCGTGACGGTGCACCCATGCATTGGCCTGCGGCCCGCCGAGGAAGATCATGGGTTTGCCGAAGGGCCGGCGGATCTGGAACACCGGGCCGTACTCCTCGGTCAGATCCGTGAAGAGCGCGGGGACGTTGCCGCTCCGCAGATGCTGGTTCCGCAGCACCCGGAGAAGCGGAACTGCGGGGATTGGCTTGTTGAGCGTTGAACGCCGGAGCATCGGGCTGGCGATGTTGTGCTCGACCGCGGCGGCGATGGAACGGCCGATCATGTCCATTCGGCAGATGAGATCGATCCGCTCCTGGGTCTCGTCATCGATGTCGAACATGAAGCGGAAGACGTCGCACGTGTTGACGAGGCAGATGACGATGATGTCCCTGGGGCCGGGAATCTCGTCGGTGAACAGCACCTTGAGGACGCGCGTTCTGACGAACTGGCCGACGGTGCCTTCCTGCGGGCCGTCGGCGAGCTCCTCGTGCCACGTCGTGGCGGCCAGCGTCCAGAAATCGCCGTCGTGATGTTCCAGGACCTTCACCTCGACCAGGCGGTCGAGGGTCCGGTCGATGATCGACTCCGCCCGGCCGGCGAGCCGTTCGATCCAGTAGACGGCATCCCGCTGAACGGGCTCCTCGGCGATTTCCTTGAGGATGGGATCGAGCACGGCATCGCCGGTTTCCGCCGCATCCACGAGGATGAGCGAATCGAGATCCGTGTCGATACGCCCCAGCAGCGACAGCTCGGCGAGCGCCGCGCCGACCACCGCGCAGTTCAGATTCCAGCCCCGCACCTGGTGGAAATAGCCGGTCTGCTCGTTGAGGAGTATCAGGATGAACTCCTCGACGAGACTCAGCTTCTGGGCCGTATCAGTCGAATCGGGCATCGGTTCCCCTGCACATTCGGTCGTCACGCAAGACGCCGCAGGCACGCCACGACGCTTGAGGTGGGGTGCCGCCCGTCGGGCGGCAAGTGCCTCGCTCCTCGCAATGTGAGCGTGAATTCTACCCTGCCTGCTGTCTTTCGTCACTTCATTCGGCACCTGCACCGCACGTAGCCCGGGATCGCCGCCTTCGGTGTCACGAAACGGCCGTTGAGATCATGAGCGACATCGACGGCGGCAGCCGTCGACCAGCGGCGCCCGGTCTCTGTGCACAGGGCCTTGCGGAGAAGGGCATCGCCTCTCCTCTGCATGGTTCGGCATGTGGTACGGATAGAACCTGCGGCAGCGTCAACAAGTGTCTGCGATGCACCTGCGCTCCGCTGACGAAACGGGGATACAGCGCATGTCGATCAGTCTCTCCAGATCCCTGCGGAACGCCTACCGGGGCTGGGACGTCAGGAGGCGCGTTGCACGCTTTGGCGGCAGGTTTGACAGAATGAGAGAGGCCGATGCCGATGGCATCGATTACGACTTCACGGAGACGGTGAACGAGTACTACGACCTGTGCAGCGAATTCATGCAGTTCGGGTGGGGCGAATCCCTGCACTTCGCGCCGTTGGCGCGGGGAGAAACGCTGGAGGAATCGATCATTCGCCATCAGCGCCTGATGATCGAACGGCTGGGGTTGCGGGAAGGCATGGTGGTTGCCGATATCGGCTGTGGAGTGGGCGGTCCCATGCGGCGGGTCGCCCGGGAGAGCGGCGCCAGGGTTGTCTGCATCAACAACAACGAACAGCAACTGAAGAAGGCCAGGCGGAGAAACATCGAGGCGGGGCTCGATGACATGGCGGAGTACATCAAGTGCGACTTCATGGACATGAGTGCGATCGAAGCCTGCTCGTTCGATGCGGGCTATGCGATAGAGTCGACGTGTCATGCGCCGGACAAGACGCATGCGTTTGCCGAGATCTGTCGCGTGCTCAAGCCGGGAGCCCTGCTGTGGGGTCAGGAGATGTGCATGACGGACAAGTTCGACCCCGACGACAGCGACCATCGCACCATCAAGGACGAGCTCAAGCTGGGGATCGCCCTCAACGAGATTGCCACGTTTTCCGAGGTGGACCGCGCTCTTGAGGCTGCGGGATTCGTCATCATGGAAGCAGCGGACAGGGACGTCAGGGAAGGCCGCGGCATACCCTGGTATGGGCCCATGGAAAGTCGGAGCGGGACGTTGCGCAATGTGTTTCGCAGGACCCCCCTGGGCCGCCAGGCGATCATCGCGGGTGTGCGGATGGCGGAGGCGATCCGGTTCTTTCCGAAAGGCTCCGCGGCCGTTGTCCGATTGATGGACCGGACGGCCAACGCCTACGTCGCGGGCGGCAGGACGGGCATCTTCACGCCGCTCTATTGTTTCGTCGCCCGCAAGCCCGGCTGAGGCGACACACGTGTCCGGTCGATCCTGACCGCTTCACACCAATGCCGATCGTTGCGTGCAAGAAGGGAGAATCGAGGATCCTGAGCCCGACCGGGCCGCCATTCGTTCCGGAATCGGGCGGGCCACCGGCCCCGATCATGCCGGTGGCGGTGGCGGGCCCTTCACCGTGGCGCGGTACCCGGAACGCTCTTGAGGCCAGTAGTCCCAGATGGCCAGGTGCTGCGTGGCGTGATTGTCCCACATGGCAACGGAGTCCGCCTTCCAGCGAAACCGGCACTGGAATTGCGGTTGCGCGATGTGCGACCACAGGAATTCGAGAACCAGCCGGCTCTCGGTTTCCTCGAGTTCGAGGATCCTTTCGGTGAAGATCTCGTTGACGTAGATCATCTTGCGGCCGGTCGCCTGATTGACGGCGATCACCGGGTGCACGGCCTCCGGAAAGGCGCCGTCACGCGTCTCTTCCGGCTTCGTGCCAAAGTACCCGCCATAGCGATTGGCGCCGGCGTGAAGGGCCGTCAGACCCTCGAGAAAACCCTTCATGGGCCCGGACAGGACATCGTAGGCGGCGTGGACGTTGACGAAGAGCGTGTCACCCCCTGAGTCAGGCACGGTGCCGAGGTAGAGGACGCTGGCGGTCGGCGGCTCACGGTCGCAGGTGACATCCGCATGCCACTTCGCACCGCTGTACGTCGTCGAATTCCTGTCCGTGTGGATCGCCAGGATCCCCTCGTATCCCTCGACGTCCCCCTGCGGATGGACGTGCAGCGGGCCCAGACGCCTGCCCAGCTGCTGCAGGGAGGCAGGGTCCAGCGCCTGGTCGCGGAAGAAGAGAACGTGGTGCCGGTGCCATGCGTCCATCAACTCCGCAAACACCGTGGCGTCGAGGGGAGAAGCAAGATCGATGCCCCTGACGTCGGCGCCGATTGTCGGTGTCACCGGCTCAACTCGAAAGGATGTCATCGTCGCTTCCCCCTGTCTGTCGCCGGCACTGTCACATGGTGAAGATCTTGCCGGGATTCATGATGTTCCCAGGGTCGAGGGCCAGTTTCATCTGGCGCATCAGGTCGACCGCTCCTCCGTGCTCCTCCTCGAGGAACGCCATCTTGCCCAGACCGACGCCGTGCTCGCCGGTGCAGGTGCCGTCCATGGCCAGGGCTCGCTTGACGAGGCGCGAGTTGAGACGCTCGGCCTCGGCGAACTCGGCGGGATCATCCGGATCGATGAGGAAGACGAGGTGGAAGTTTCCGTCGCCGACATGACCGGCGATCGGGGCCGGAATGTGGGTCGTCTCGAGGTCCTCCTTGGTGGCCACGATGCACTCGGCGAGCCGGGAGATCGGCACGCAGACATCGGTCGGCCACATGGCGCACCCGGGGCGCAGCGCCTTGGCCGCCCAGGCGGCGTCGTGGCGCGCCTGCCACAGCCGGTTGCGATCCTCCTGGCGGGTCACCCAGATGAAGTCGCTGCCTCCGAAGTCCTTGCAGATCTCGCCCATTCTCTGGGCCTGCTCGCCGACGCCGTCGGCCGTGCCATGGAACTCGAGAAACAGAGTCGGGGCCACGGGATTGTCGAGGCCGGAGTAGGCGTTGATCGCCTCGATCTGGAGTTCGTCGAGAAGTTCGATTCGCGCCATCGAAAGACCGGACTGGATGGTGAGAATGACGGCATCGACCGCCGAAGCGATGTCGGGAAAGGACACCGTGGCGGCGCTGACGGCTTCCGGTATGCCGAACAGCCTGACCGTGACCTCGGTGATGACGCCGAGCGTGCCCTCCGAACCGACGAAGAGCCGTGTCAGATCGTAGCCTGCGGCCGACTTCCGTGACCGCCGTGCCGTCTCCACGATTCGTCCGTCGGGTGTCACCACCTTCAGGGCGAGAACCACTTCGCGCATGGTGCCGTAGCGCACGGCATTGGTGCCCGATGCCCGGGTCGCCGCCATGCCGCCGATCGAGGCGTCCGCCCCCGGATCGACCGGAAAGAAGAGGCCCTGATCCCTCAGGTGCTCATTCAGCTGCTTGCGCGTCACGCCCGCCTCGACCGTGGCATCGAGGTCCTCCGGACTGACGCGGAGAATGCGGTTCATGCGCATCATGTCGACGCTGACACCGCCGGCGGTCGCCACCACCTGCCCCTCCAGCGACGTGCCGGTGCCGAAGGGAATCACCGGCAAGGCGTGACGCGAGCAGATGTCGACGAGCGATGCGACCTCCTCCGACGTCTCGGGCCAGACCACGGCATGGGGAGCCTGGGGGTGATGCCAGCTCTCGTCGTGGGAATGCTGTTCGAGAACGGATGCACCGGTCGAGAAACGTTCACCGAACATGTGGCGAAGCTCCGCCAGCGCCTCCTCGGGCGCCGGGTCAACGACGGCATGCGCGCTCATCAGCTTCCCCTCGTTCACCGACCGGATTATGTCGTCTCGAAAAGGGCAAAGGAAGCACTCCCGCGCGTAAAATCAGTTAGCATGGGGACCTGTCCCGCACAGCACGAAAGACCAGGGACCATGCCGGAACACGATCTCATGGGAACCTTCCCGCCCGAGGGCGACGCACAGGTCACTCTCGAGAACTGGCGCACGCCGCCCCACAACCGCTGGGCCTTCCAGCATGTCAGCGAACTCGTGCCCTCGGCGCAGATCTGGCGCGGCAGAGAACGTGCCCGGGAACTGCAGAGGGCGCCGGAGGATCTCTCGACCATTTCCTTCGTCGACCATAGGGGCGCCGACACCACCTTTGGCGCCTTTCTCGATTCAACCTCGACCGACGGTGTATGCGTGCTGCGCCGGGGCGCCATCATCACCGAGCAGTACCGCAACGGTCTGGAAGACTGGCGGCCGCACATCCTGATGTCGATCTCCAAGTCGATCACGGCACTGGTGATCGGCATCCTCGTCGGGCGCGGCCTTCTCGACCCCTCGCGCGGCATTGCCGCCATCATTCCCGAAGTCAAGGGCTCGGCGTTCGCCGAGTGCACGTTGCAGCACATGCTCGACATGACGGTCGGCGTCGACTTCACGGAGGACTATCTTGCCGCCGAAGGTCCGATCACCGAGTACCGCGAGGTCTCCGGCTGGAAACCACCGTCCGATCCCGGCCGGCCCGGCGACCTGCGTTCCTGGCTCACCACCCTTCGCGCGCAGGGATCGCACGGTCACGCGTTCCACTACGTCTCGCCGACCACCGACGTCCTCGGCTGGGTGATCGAGCGGGTTACGGCCAGGACCTTTGCCGAGGCCGTGAGCGAGCTGCTGTGGCAGCCCATGGGCGCGGAATTCGACGGCTACGTCACCGTCGACAGGTTCGGGGCGCCGCGGGCCGCCGGCGGCGTCTGTCTTGCCCTGCGCGACCTTGCGCGGGTCGGGCTGATGATGCTGGAAAACGGCGTGGCGAACGGCCGCCAGGTGGTCCCCTTCTCCTGGGTGGCCGACACGCGCTTCAACCACGACCGGCAGGCGTGGGCAAACGGCGAGGGTGCGGCAGCCAGTCCGTCAGGCGGCTACCGCAACAAGTGGTGGATCATGGGTGACGAACACGGCTGCTACACCGGTATCGGCGTCTACGGTCAGTATCTGTGGATCGACCCCGTGGCCAGCCTCGTCATCGCCAAGTTCGCCTCCCAGCCCCTGCCGACCGACGAGAATGTCGATCTGGATACGGCGCGCTGCTTCCAGGCCGTGGGCCGCGCCCTCGCCGGCTGAGTCTCAAGGGACCGCCCGCTGCCTGAGGCTGTGGACGACGAGGAGGGCGAGCGTGAAGACCACCAGGGCTCCGGCCTGGTGGAGCGCACCGAGCCACACCGGGACGTAGGCCAGCAATGTGGCAATGCCCAGTCCCGCCTGGGCCACGGCGGCAAGCGCCACCGATGCCGCCAGGTGGCGGGTACGCGCCATCAGCGGCAGGCCGTGAAACGACCGCCACATGAGGAGCGCGGCGACCAGCGTCACCACGGCGAGAAACCGGTGATTGAACTGTGCCGCAACCGGATTGAGAAACGGGTTGATCCACCAGGGCTCCATGTCCGCCCAGGAGGCGGGAACCAGCCTGCCGTCCATGAGCGGAAAGGTGTTGTAGTAGAGACCGGCATCGAGGCCGGCAACGAAGGCGCCAGCGACAATGGTGAGGCAGACGAGGGCGAGAACCCACAGCGCCCGGCGCCGCGGCGCACGGACTCCGGGTTCGGCTGCGCCGTAGCCTGGGCCTCCCAAGAGCGACGCCGCGGTCCACAGCAGCAGGCCGAGAATGGCAAAGGCCAGCGCCAGGTGCATGGCGAGCCGGAACGGGCTGACACTCGGCCGGTCGACAAGGCCGCTTGCCACCATGAACCAGCCCAGCACCCCCTGGAGTCCGCCCAGCACGAGAATGAAGCCCAGCCACAGCGCCAAGCGGCCCGGCAGCTTTCGTGTGACCAGAAACCAGAGAAAGGGCGCCATGAAGGCAAGGCCGAGTATACGCCCGAGCAGGCGGTGGGCGTACTCGAACCAGAAGATCGTCCTGAACTCGTCCAGAGACATGCCGCGGTTGATCTCCCGGTACTCCGGGGACTGCCGGTAGAGTTCGAAGGCCGCATTCCACTCGGCGAGGTCGAGCGGCGGGAGCCAGCCCGTCACCGGTTTCCATTCCGTCATGGAAAGCCCGGACCCGGTGAGGCGCGTGACGCCGCCCAGCACCACCATGGCGCAGACCAGCAACGCCACGACCAGGAGCCAGACCGCCACCTGGCGGCGGGACCGCGTCGTCATCGCCGGAACCATCTGACCTGTCATGGATCCTCGCGCCAGTAGCCGGCGTCCTTCAGCGCCTCGGCCACCTCCGGGGGCATGTAGGTCTCGTCATGCTTGGCCAGAACCTCGACGGCCTGGAAGACGCCGGTGGTTTCCGACAGCGTTCCCCGGGCGACGATTCCCTGACCCTCCCTGAAGAGATCCGGCAGGATGCCGACATGGATCACCGTCATGCTGGCCAGGCCATCGGTGAGATCGAAGGACGTGGTGAGCCCGTCACCGGACCGTCTAATGCTGCCCTCCACCACCAGGCCTCCCAGCCTGATCTCCTTTCCGTCCGTGGCGGGCGTCTCGGCGAGAGAGGCGGGGGAATAGAAGAAGGTCACCGTGTCCTCGAGGGCAATCAGCACGAGAACGGCGGCCGTGGCAAAGCAGGCCACCAGGACGCCAAGGAAGAGCATGCGCTGTTGCTTGCGCTTCACGGGTCCCGTTGCCTTCGGGTTTCGCGTTCGAGGCGCTCCAGAACCCGGTGGCGGCGCCGGGAACTGCGCACGCTCACCACCACGAGCGCCACCAGGATGGCAATGGTGACGCCGTAGGCCGGCCACACGGTCGCCGCATAACCCCCCATGTCGAAGAAAGCGCTCACGTCATGCCACGGGTCTGCCGGCGCATGAGGGCCTCGGTCCTCCACAACGCCAGTTCGGAACGGATGCGCACCAGCAGGATGGCAACCAGGAAGGCCGCGAACCCCAGGGCCGTGATCGCGAGGGGCCACAGCATGGAAGCATGGATCGACGGCCCGCCGGCACGCAGGATGCTGGCCGGCTGGTGCAGTGTGTTCCACCAGTCGACGGAGAACTTGATGATCGGCAGATTGATGATTCCGACCAGCGCCAGGAGCGAGGCCGCGCGCAGACCCCGCAACCGGTCGTCGAAGGCGCCTGCCAGCGCCATGTAGCCGAGGTAGAGAAAGAACAGCACGAGGACGGATGTCAGGCGGGCATCCCACACCCACCAGGTTCCCCATGTCGGCTTGCCCCACAGGCTCCCGGTGATGAGAGCGATGGCCGTGAAGCAGGCGCCGACCGGTGCCGCGGCCAGCGCGGCGATACCGGCCAGCTGATGCTTCCACACCAGGAAGGAGGCGGAAAGCAGGGCCATCAGGGCGTAGCAGGCCATGGCCATCCAGGCCGCCGGGACATGGACATACATGACCCTGACCGTGTCGCCCTGCTGGTAGTCGGCAGGAGACAGCGCCAGACCCCAGACGAACCCACTCCCGAGTCCCAAGACCGCCACGGCCCAACTCCACGGCAAGGCACGCCTTGCGAATTTCTGGAACCGCGCCGGGTTCGCCAGCCTGTGAAAGGAGGTGGTCACGTGGTGTTCCGGCTGTCCTCGAGGTTCATTCGATGGCCATGCGCAATGCCACAGCACTCGCCCACAGGGCAAGGGGCGTCCCGGCAATGAGGATTGCCGCCTCGATGAGCAGGGGAGGCCACACAGGCCCTCCTCTCAAGACAGCCTCGACGGCGCCAATTCCGAAGATCAACACCGGAACCTGAAGCGGCAGGACAATGAGTCCGATGAGCGCCCCGCTCTTCCTCGCGCCAAGGACGAGGGCGCCGCCGATACTCCCGACAAGGCTCAGGACCGGAGTGCCGATGGCCAGCGACACGATGAGAATCCACCAGGCGGCCATGTCGAGATTGATCAGCATGGCCATCAGCGGCGACAGGACGACAACGGGAAGGCCGGATGTCACCCAGTGGGCGAGGCACTTGGCCGCCACCTGCAGTTCGAGAGGTTGCGCCGAGAGGGCCATGATCTCCAGGGAGCCATCTTCGAGGTCGACGCGATAGAGGCGTTCGAGCGACGTCATGGAGGCCAGCAGCGCCGTCACCCAGATGATCCCGGCAGAGATGCGGGCGAGAAGATCCGGATCGGGGCCGACGCCGAAGGGGAAGACCGCGACGGCAACGACAAAGAACACGAGGGTGAGCGCCGCATCGCCGCCGCGCAGGGTGGCGAGCGCAAGGTCGCGCCTGACAAGAGCACCGAACGTCGTCAAGGGCACGTCCCCAGGCGAACTGTCTGCGCTTCGTCGAGGGCATGGGCGGAAAGGACCGCGATCCCGCCCCGGGCGCGGTGCGCAGCGATCAGTTCATCCAGCCGCGCGGTCGAGTCGGCATCGAGACTGGCCGCCGGCTCGTCCAGGATCCAGCAGCCACCGGGGCGAGCCGCCACACGCGCCAGGGCGAGCCGCCGCACCTGTCCGGCCGACAGCATGGCCGCCGGGAGGTGGTCGAGACCCTCGAGATTCAGGGACTCGCGAAGGCCGGGGGATCCGTCACACCCCAGGAAGGCAAGGTTCTCGCGCACGGTCAGGGTTCTCTTGACGGCATTGAGGTGCCCGAGAAACACCATCTCCCGGCGCCACGGCTGCGGTTCCAGGCGGGTATCGAGGCCACGCCAGGAGATCCGGCCCGCAGTGGGAGCCAGCAGGCCGGCCATGATGCGGAGCAGGCTGCTCTTGCCGCTGCCGTTGGGGCCCTCGACGATGAGGGCCTCCCCTGCGTTGAGGGAGACCGACAGTCCCTGGAAGAGCAGGCGCCCGCCACGCTCGCAGGCAAGGTCGCTGACGACAAGCCTCGGCTCACCCCCCTCAGGCGACGTCATGGCTGTCAATGGCCGGCGCCCGCTCCACCATCGAGCGACAGGATGATCCCGGTGGCGAGGCTCGCATCGTCGGAAGCCAGCCACAGGATGCCGCGGGCCACCTCCCCCACCGTTCCGATCCGGCCCATGGGCACCCATGCGTTGATGTCCGTGAAGTAGCCGTCCTCGTCGCCGGACTCACGTGCCGGGATCCGGTGCATGTCCGTGTCGACAGGGCCCGGGGCGACGGCATTGACGCGGACCTCGCCGGCCAGTTCCAGGGCCATGGCCCGCGTCATGTTGTTGAGACCCCCCTTGGAGGTGCAGTAGACGGTGATGCCGCCTGGATGACCCATCAACCCGGACACCGACGAGACCATGACCACATTGCCCTTGCTGGCGCGCAGGGCGGGAAGGGCATGGCGTGTCAGGAAGAAGGGTGCGCGAAGGTTGATGTCCATGGTGGCCTGCCACAGCGCCTCGTCCGATTCCTCGATCGTTCCGCCGTCGCCCACCGCCGCGTTGTTGACCAGGATATCGAGACCGCCGAGATGGTCGAGGGCACTGTCGATGAGCTCCCTGCATCCCTCAAGGGTGGAGAGATCCGCAGGCAATCCCCGGCCGCCCCCGAGATCCGACACCGTCTCGTCGACGGACTCTTGCGTTCGCCCGTGGATCACCACGTTGGCGCCCGCTTCGAGAAAGAGGCGGGCAGTCTCCCTACCGATGCCCCGTGTCGACCCCGTGACGATCACGCGCTTGCCTGAAAACCGCATGTCCGTGCTCCTTCCCGTGAGGTGACCGTCATACCGCCTCGCCTTTGCGCAAGTCCACCGCTGCGCCGCCAACCGTCAGAAATGCGTCTGCCGGTCCCGTGCGAGGCTGGTGCGCATGAACTCGGCGAAGGCCTTCGCCGGCGCCGTCAGCTCGGCGTTCACGGGCCAGACCAGGCCGACATCCATCGTCGGAACATGGCTCGCCAGCGGCACCGTTTCCACGCGAAGCCCCTCGAGCGACCACGGCCGGTAGACCATGCCGGAAAGAATGGTGACACCCATGCCGTTGGCTACCATTGAGCGCACCGCCTCCACGGACGACGTTCGCATCAGCGTTCTCGGACGCACGCCGGCGTGATGCCAGTAGCGCAGCGCCGTGTTCGATGCTTCGTCGACCGTCAGCATGATGTAGGGCTCCTGCGCCACGTCGCTGAGGTGAATCTCGTCCCTGGCGAGTAGGCCGTGGCCGGCGGGCAGCCAGAGGCTTCGGGGCGATCGGAACAGGGTCTCGAAATCCAGACCCTCCTGGTCCGCGATGTTCGAGGTCAGGAGAACCGCGATGTCGAAATCGCCGGTGACAAGACCGCTTTCGATCTCGGACCGCGTGGTTTCCAGCGGCTGCAGCGTGATGTGCGGGTAGGCGCGCGTGAAGCGCTCGAGATAGGCGGGAAGGAAGTAGCCGGCCACCGTGTACGTCATGGCCAGCCGCAGCCGCCCCTTGAGCTGTGACAGCGTGTTGCGCGGCGCGCGGACGGCCTCGTCAACCGCCGTCAGCACGCGGCCCGCGTGCTCGAGGAAGATCATGCCGTTGTGCGTGAGCGTGACTCCCTGAACGCGCCGCTGGAAGAGAGCGCAGCCGGTAATCTCCTCGAGCTGCCTCACCGCGACAGTGATGGCGCTCTGCGAGACGTTCAGTTCACGCGCTGCCCGGGAGATCTGTCCCGCGCGGGCCGCCGCCACGAAGTAGCGGATCTGTCTCAGCGAAGGTTCCAACTGTTTTTCTCATATCGTTGTTTGAATATCCATATCAGGCATGCGTGGATCGGGCGTCGCCGGCGGTCGCGTTTCTGGATCAGTTCCGCGGCATTCAAGTACATCGCCGAGAATGCCGCCGCCATGGTTCCGTCGGCAATAATATCTGATATTCCGATAATACTCCCCAATTCATTGAATTTGTCAAGGCAAAGACGCTCTTGACAGAATTCCCGGGGATCGCCTGGCGATCCAACTTGCAAACAGGACCCCGGTGCACGGGGCCGCAACCAGGGAGTAAGGAGAGATGACCATTCGAGTGCGTCACCTGTTGGCGGCATCAGTCGTGACCCTGTCGGCGGTGGGCGCCCAGGCGGAAGACGCCTGGTATCCCTACGCCGTGGAGAGCTGGGACCCGCCCTTCGACATGGCGAGCCCGCGCACGTCCATTGACTACGTGCCGCTGGAGAGCGCCAGCCAGGATTGGGAAATCTGCGTTTCCTTTCCGCACATGAAGGATGCCTACTGGCTGGGCGTGAACTACGGAGTCGCTTCCGAGGCCGGGCGGCTGGGGGTCAACATGCAGCTCGTCGAGGCGGGCGGCTACACCGAGCTCAACACGCAGATCAGCCAGATCGAGGACTGCGTGGCCGCCGGAGCCCATGCCGTCGTGATCGGCGCGATCTCCTATGACGGCCTCAACAATCTCGTGTCCGAGATCCGCGGACAGGGCATCCCGGTCATCGACGTCATCAACGGGATGTCGTCCGGTGAACTGTCGGCGAATTCGCTCGTGTCGTTCGGCGAGATGGGCGGCAAGACCGGCGAATTCCTCGCCATGACCCATCCGGCGGGAAGCGATCCCGTCAAGGCCGCCTGGTTCCCGGGCCCGGCCGGTGCGGGCTGGGTCGAGGCCGGAAACGCCGGCTTCATCGGCGCCGTCGAAGGCAGCGCCGTCGAGGTCGTCGACACCCGGTACGGCGACACCGGCAAGGAGGCGCAGTCGGCCCTGGTCGAGGATGCGCTCGAAACCCACCCGGACCTCGACTACATCGTCGGCACGGCGGTCACCGCGGAGGCGGCCATTCCGATCCTGCGCGCGCGCGGCATCAGCGACCAGATCGGGGTCCTGTCCTACTACTTCACGCCGGGTGTCGATCAGGGCATCAGTCGCGGACAGATTCTTGCCGCTCCGACCGATTCACCCGTGATCCAGGGTCGGATCGCCATCGACCAGGCGGTTCGCATTCTCGAGGGAGCTGACTACGAGAAGCACGTCGGGCCGGCGCTCTATGTCGTGACGGCGGACAACCACAAGGACTTCGATTCGTCCTCGACACTGGCGCCCGCCGGTTTCAGCCCGGTCTTCAGGGTCGACTAGACGGTCCATGAACGGCGAGCCTCCGCCGCTTCTGTCCACCAGGGGAATCTCGAAGGATTTCCCTGGTGTGCGTGCCCTCGACGGCGTGGACTTCGACCTCCTTGAGGGCGAGGTCCACGTCGTCTTCGGCGAGAACGGCGCGGGCAAGTCGACGCTGATCTCCCTGCTCTCCGGTGCCACCAGGCCGTCGGAGGGCGACCTCCGGATGTACGGCGAGCGGATCGAGCTTCATTCCGTCCACGACGCGAGGTCGCGCGGCATCTCGGCCGTGTTCCAGGAGTTCTCCCTCATTCCGCAGATGACGGTCGAGGAGAACCTCTTTCTCGGCGAGGAGCGGCGCCGGGGCATCCTGCTGGACCGGGCGAGAATGCGCCGTGAGGCGCGCAGCCTTCTCGACGATCTCGGCTTCGCGCTGTCGCCGAGGCGGCCCGTGCACCTGCTCACCAGGGCCGAGCAGCAGATGGTGGAGATCGCCAAGGCCTTTCGTTCCGATCTCTGCGCACTCATCCTCGACGAGCCGACCGCCAGCCTTACGGACCCGGAAACCGAACAGCTCTTCGCGCTGATCGGCACCCTCACTGCACGGGGCGTGGGGATCATCTACATCACGCACCGCATGGCCGAAATTCGCCGCATCGGGAGCCGCATCACGGTCTTGAGGGACGACCGGCGGGTCGCCACCATGCCGGTTGCCGAGGCAACGGACGAGTCCCTGGTCCGCCTGATGACGGGCCGCGAGGTCGGCCGGGTCTTTCCGCAACGGCCCCTCTCGGCAGGCGGTGGGGAGATTCTCGCACTCGAGGGAGTCACGACCGTGGACGGCACGATCCTCGACGTCTCCCTCAACGTCCGCCGCGGGGAAATCGTCGGCATGGCGGGGCTCGTGGGATCGGGCAAGTCGGAGGCCATACAGGCGGCCTTCGGGGTCCTGCCAGTGAAGTCGGGACGGATCCGTTACAAGGGTTCCGCCGTCACCCGGCGGAGTCCCGCACGAGCGATCAGGGCCGGCTTCCTCTACCTTCCTCCCGACCGCAAGGAGGAGGGTCTTCTGATGATGCGGCCCGCGAGGGAGAACATGTCCCTGGCGGCGCTCGACCGGGCTCCCGTGCGCCGGGGACTGTTTCTCGACCGCCGCGCGGAGAAGAGAATCGTCGCGAGGATCGCGGACCATCTGGCACTCTCGCCCAACCAGCCCGAACGCACGGTGGACCACTTCTCCGGCGGCAATCAGCAGAAGGTGATGCTCTCGCGCAGCTTCGCGCAGGACTTCGATCTCATCGTCTTCGATGAGCCCTCGGTGGGCGTCGACGTGGGAACGCGCGCCGCCATCTACCGGCTGATCGTCGATCTCGCGAAGTCAGGCACCGCGATTGTCGTGGTGTCGTCGGACCTCCCCGAAATCGTGAATCTCTCGACCCGGGTCTATGTCTTCTACCGGGGCCGCATTCAGGCAGAGTTGACAATGCCGCACATCACCGAGGAAGGGGTGCTGGCCCACTTCTTCGAACGGGCTGCCTGATGCCGGGGAAGACTGGCGTCCTGATGAAGAGGCTCTTCGTCCGGCTTGGCATCCTGCCGTTTCTCCTGGTGATCGCGGTGATCATCTTCGCCCTCATGTCGGACAACTTCCTGACGTCGCGCAACCTGACAAACGTGCTCCGGCAGTCGGTCTTCCTGACCATCGTCTCGCTGGGACAGATGCTCGCCCTGCTTTCGGGCGGATTCGATCTTTCGGTCGGAACCATCGTCGCGGTGTCCTCGGTCGTCGGCGCCCTCGCCATGGCCGGGCTCCATGCCGCCATGCCCGAGGCGATCACGCTCACCATCGCGCTGGGCTGTCTCGCCGGCATCCTCGCCGGCACGATGATCGGCGTTGCCAATGCCGTGGGCGTCGCCTTCTTCAGGGTGTCGCCCTTCATGATGTCACTGGGCATGGCCTCGGTGGGGTTCGGCATCGCGCTCTATCTGACCGGAGGAGTCCCGGTCTACGGCATGCCCGTCAAGTTCGGCGACGTCTTCGGTTTCGGCTCCTGGGCCGGGGTGCCGTCGCCGGTGTGGATCGCCGCGCTGCTGATCGTCCTGATGGCGGCCCTGCTCTACGGAACGCCGTGGGGCCGGCACTTCTACGCCGAGGGGGGCAACGCGAAGGCTGCCCACCTGTCGGGAATCAACGTGACCGGGACGCTGTTCTGCACCTATGTCCTGTGCGCCCTGCTGGCCGCGATCGCCGGCATGCTCCTGACCGCGCGCCTCGATACCGGGGAGGCGAACATCGGCGCCTCGCTGCCGCTGGAAAGCATCGCGGCCTGCGTGATCGCCGGCGTCTCGCTCAGGGGCGGGATCGGCCGGGTCGAGAACGTGGTGCTCGGAGCCCTCTTCATCGGCCTGATCCAGAACGGCATGAACCTGGCCCGGATCGAGAGCTACCTGCAGACGGTGGTTCTCGGCTCGCTGCTCATTCTCGCCGTCGTCGCCGACCAGATTCGCTTGCGCTACGTCGCCTCGCTGAAGAACTGAAGGGAGACAGCGAATGCTTGCCGACATCAACTGCGACATGGGTGAGAGCTTCGGTCTCTACACCTTCGGCAACGATGTGGCGATCATGCCGTACATCACCCAGGCGAACATCGCTTGCGGTTACCACGGCTCCGACCCCAATCACATGGCGCAGACCGTCAAACTGGCGCGCGATCACGGTGTTCGTGTCGGCGCGCATGTCTCGCTGCCGGACCTCGCCGGATTCGGGCGCCGGGAAATGAAGGTCGGGCGCGAGGAACTGCGGAACATCATTCTCTATCAGGTCGGCGCGCTGACGGCATTTCTCAGGCAGGCCGGTACCGCTCTCTCACACATCAAGCCCCATGGCGCCCTCTACGGCATGGCTGCGAGCCAGGCGCACATCGCCGAGGCGGTGGCCGACGCCGCGCTCGTCTACGACATGCCGGTGATGGGTCTGTGCGGCACGCTCCACGAGACGGTGTACCGGGCCCGTGGCGTCGGCTTCCTGGCCGAGTTCTTCGTCGATCTCGAGTACGCAGACGACGGCAGATTGATCATCACCAGGCGTCACGATGCGGTCGATCCGGCCGCTGCCGCAGAGCGCGCCAGGAAGGCCGTTCTCGGCGGCACCCTGACGACGGCGGGAGGCAGGACGCTCGAGGTGCGTGCGGAGACGGTTTGCGTGCACTCCGACACCCCCAACGCCGTCGAGGTCGCCGCCGCGGTGCGCGACGCACTGGCGGAACCGGACCATTCATGACCCCAGGGAGTGACTCATGGGCAAGGACATCAGGAGCCGCATTCCCGGCACGTTTTACCGCAGGCCGTCACCCGAGGAGCCGCCCTACAAGGATGCCGGTGACACCGTGGCGAAAGGCGACGTGGTTGGACTGATCGAGGTGATGAAGACGTTCCACGAGATCAGGTCGGACGTCGAAGGAACGATCGATCGCTTCGTCGTCGAGGACGGCGATCCGGTGATGGCGGGCCAGACCCTGGCGGTGCTGGCCTGATGTCGATCGGCAAGCTGCTCGTCGCCAACCGGGGCGAGATCGCGGTGAGGATCATCCGCGCCGCACGGGACCTCGGGATCCCCAGTGTGCAGGTCCATTCGGCGGCGGACGCCGACATGCTCGCCGTCAGACTCGCTGACGAGTCGGTGGAGATCGGGCCTGCACCGGCCTCCCGGTCCTATCTCGATACAGATGCCGTGCTGCAGGCGGCCAGGGCGACGGGGGCGGATGCCATTCACCCCGGCTACGGCTTCCTCGCGGAGAACGCGGCCTTCACCGAAGCCGTGCGGGTCGCGGGGCTGACCTTCGTCGGACCGTCGGCGGAAACGATCCGCCTCATGGGCGACAAGGCGGCGGCACGCGCCTGCGCCGCCGACGCTGGCGTGGCGACCGTTCCCGGCAGCGGCGGCGTCATCGTCGACATGGACGAGGCCGGCGCGCTCGCACGCGACCTCGGATTCCCGGTCATGATCAAGGCCGCCGCCGGCGGCGGCGGACGCGGCATCCGCATCGCCGACGGAGCCCGGGAGTTCGAGCGCCTGGCGCCGCAGGCGTCGACGGAAGCGAAGGCGGCGTTCGGCGACGGTGGCATCTACATCGAGAAGGTCATCCATGACGCCCGGCACATCGAGGTCCAGGTTCTCGGCGACGGCAGGGACGTCGTTCACTGCTGGGAACGCGAGTGCTCCCTGCAGCGGCGCCGGCAGAAGGTCTGGGAGGAAGCTCCCTCGACCGCCCTGGACGACGACCTCCGGGACACCCTCTGCCGGTCCGCCTGTGCCCTGGCCCGATCCGTCGCCTATTCGGGCGCCGGCACGGTCGAATACCTCTTCGAAGAGCGCACGGGTGCGTTCTACTTCATCGAGATGAACACGCGAATCCAGGTGGAACACCCGGTGACCGAGATGATCACCGGCCTCGATCTCATGGCCGAGATGATCCGGATTGCCGGAGGCGAGCCGCTGCGCCTGCATCAGGAAGACATCCGCCGCGCCGGGCACGCCATCGAGGTGCGTCTCAATGCCGAGGATCCGGCCAGCGATTTCATGCCGTTCCCGGGGACCGTGTCCGAACTGGCGCTGCCGGACGGACCCGGGGTCAGGGTCGATCACTGCCTCTACCAGGGATACACGGTCCCCCCTTTCTACGATTCGCTGCTGGGAAAGTTGATCGTCCACGGCGATACCCGGGAGGAAGCGCTCCGGCGCCTCGCCCGATCGCTTGCAGAACTGAAGATCGGGGGGCTTGCCACCACGGCGCCGCTCTTCGGGGCGCTGTTGCCGGAGCCCGACATCCGCGGCAACGCCGTCCACACGGGCTGGCTCGAGCACTGGCTCGCGTCCGGCGCGATGACATCCGCCCAGGAACAGGGAGGCAGGGCCGCATGAGCTGTCGATATGCATTCGGTGGTAACGAGCACCTGTTCGTCGAAGTCGATGAAGCCATGTCGCTGGAGGCATTCTTCGTGTCTCTTGCCATCACCAACACCCTGCGCGGGGCCGCGATCGAGGGCATCACCGAGATCTGCCCCGCCAACGCGTCCTTCCAGGTCAAGTTCGATCCCGACCGGATCCATCCCTCGCGGCTGCTGGACGTGGTGAAGGAGATCGAGAGCGATGCCGCCGGCGCGGACTCGAGGCTCGACACGAGAATCATCGAGATACCGGTCTACTACCAGGATCCCTGGACCCACGAGACCCTGATGCGCTTTCGCGAACGGCACCAGGATCCCGACAGCACCGATATCGAGTATGCCGCCAGGATCAACGGCTACGGCGATGTCGGCGCCTTCGTCGAAGCCCATTCCGGCGCGCCCTGGTTCGTCTCGATGGTGGGCTTCGTGTCAGGTCTTCCGTTCCTCTACCAGATGGTCGACCGGCCCCGGCAGATCCAGGTACCGAAGTACCTTCGCCCCCGCACCGACACGCCGAAGCTGACCGTTGGCTACGGCGGCTGCTTTTCCTGCATCTATTCGGTCCGCGGCGCCGGCGGCTACCAGATGTTCGGCATCACGCCGATGCCGATCTACGACCCGGCGCAGCGGGTCAGCTACCTCAGGGACTTCATGGTCTTCTTCCGCCCGGGCGACATCGTCAAGTGGGCTCCCATCGACCGCGCCGCATACGACGCGGCGGTCGAGGCCGTTGCCGAAGGGACGTTCGAGCCGCGCGTGCGCAGCGTGACCTTCGATCTCGACGAATTCAACGCTGACATCGACGGCACCAACGCCAGACTCATGGAGGCGCTCCATGGCGATTGAAATCCTCTCTCCGGGAATCCTCACGACCATCCAGGACCTGGGCCGTCCCGGTTATTACCACCTGGGCATTCCGATGGGCGGGGCGATGGACCGCCTGGCCCTCAGGGCCGCCAATCTCCTGGTCGGCAACCCCGAAGGCGCGGCCGGACTGGAAACGGTCTTCATGGGACCGGACCTGGAGTTCACCGAGGACGCCACCGTCGCCGTCTGCGGCGCCGATCTGCCGCCCACGGTCAACGGCGCGGAACAGCCCTCCTGGACGGCCTTCGACGTGAAGGCCGGCGACGTGCTCGGCTTCGACTACCTGCGGTCCGGCGCACGCGCCTACATCGCCGTCTCCGGCGGCATCGAGACGCCGCCGGCGCTGGGAAGCCGGTCGACCTATGCCATCGGCGCCCTCGGCGGTCTCAAGGGCCGGGCCCTGGCGGCCGGCGATTCGCTTCCCGTCGGCACCACGAAGGCGGCCGGGCGCTCCGGCAGGTCCGTTCCGCCGGCGCTGCGCCGTGGACCGAAGCCGGCGCCGGAACTGCGCATGCTGCCGGGGCTCTACTGGCACCGCGTCACGCAGTCCTCGCAGGACGCTTTCTTCGAGGATGCCTGGAAGGTCGCCAACGAGGCCGACCGCATGGGCTACCGCTTCCAGGGAGGCCGGATGATGGAATTCGTCGAGCGCGAGCAGCCCTTCGGCGCGGGCTCTGACCCCTCGAACATCACCGATGCCTGCTATCCCTATGGATCCGTCCAGGTGCCGAGCGGCGCCGAACCCATCGTCCTCCACCGCGATGCGGTGTCCGGCGGAGGGTATTTCATGATCGGAACCGTCATCTCGGCGGACATGGATCTCGTCGGGCAACTGCAGCCCAACACGACCATGTGGTTCGTGCGCACGGACATGGAGTCCGCATTGGCCGCCCGAGCCGAGCGTTCCGCCATCCTGGCTGCGCTGCGCGAGGCAGTGGCCTAGAGCGAGCTCTGCACGATCGGGAGGTCAGGCGCCGGCGAGCGTGCGGCCGAGATAGGCGTAGAACTGTGCAAGAGTCTTCTCGAAAGGCGAGAGCGGACCCCGGGGCGCCTTGCGGCTCTTCATGGTGCGCGCGAGTTCGGTCGTCGCCAGGGCATCCTCGGCGTTGACCTTCTCGATCAGTTCGGCGCGCGCCCGCATCGTTTCGGGATCGCTTGAGACCAGGTCCTTCCAGACGAGGTAGCCGCCCAGCACACGGGTCCTGTCGGGGCCGTCGGGGCGGAAGGAGAGCCAGTTGTTGGAACCGGCGCGCATTGCCATGGTGAAGGCGGGAAAGACGTAGACGAGGTAGCCCGTCTCCTTCTCCTCGCGCGTCAGGCTCCCCAGGTCGCCTCGCGGATTGAGCGGGTGATCGGATGCACCCAGAAACTCCTCGCCGATCCTGCAGCGTTCGTGCGTGAAGGTGTGATCGACCGCAGGCTCTTCTGGAAAGTAGGTCCCCTTCGCCGGCATCTGCACGCCCACGGTGCCGGCATGCAGGCCGATGTGGTGGTAGTACTCCATGGAATTCTCGGCCGAGAGCTTCCAGTTTCCGTCCCACGTGGTCTCGTAGTGGAAGACCTCGGTCTGATCCTCGATACGGTAGTTGGCCGTCGCCCGTCCCATGGGCGCCATGGTGACCTCGAGGGGATCGGCATCATCATCAAGGTTGACGAACAGGAACCCCCTCCAGCTTTCCAGGCGGTATTCGGGAAGTCGGCAGGCGGCCCGGTCGAAGACCGTGCTCCCCTCCATGTGCGGCGCGCCGATCAGGCGCCCGTCGGTGCCGTAGGTCCAGGAGTGGTAGGGGCAGACGAAGCGGCTGGCATGGCCCTTGCCCGTCACCACCGGCATGGCCCGGTGGCGACACGCCGTGTTGAGCGCGCGAAGCACGCCGTCCATGCCCCTGACGATCACCACCGGCTCGCCCATGACATCGATGGTGTAGTAGTCCCCCGGCCGCGGCGCGTACTCCTCGCGGCCGACGCACAGCCAGGAGCGCTCGAAGATGGTGGCGACCTCGAGAGCCGCAAGCTCCTTCGAGAGATAGGCATCGGGAGGCAATGACACGCACGAGCTCTCGGATATCCCGACATAGTCCGCAAGATCGTCGAGCAGTTCATCGAGACTCTTCATGAGATCCTCTCCCCGCTGGCATGGTCGCGAAACACCCCGGATGAGGCAAGACCCGTGTCGGTTCGTGACATCAAGCTCACCGGCACGCGCCAGGCCTGACGGAGTTCGTCCTTGAGACGTGCGGTGGCTGTGACGACCTGTCCTGGCGGGATCCTTCATGTTGCCACAGCGCGCCTCTTCGAGGACGAGGCAGAGGCGAACCGTTCCCTCGCGGCGGCCGAGGCGAGGGAGGACGCCATTGTCGATCCCTATCTGGCAGAGGTCGTGCCCGGACATCGACAGGGGCCGAAGTCGACACCTATGCCGACAACGCTGGCGAAAAAGCCCGGGGATTCAAGGCCCCGGGCTGCAAACGCGGCATAACCCGGTTGTCGGCATGGCGACAGTTGAGTGAGATTCGCACCCACCGGGACAACGCGCCTTTCCGAAGCAGGCGCACCGAGAAGAGGTGCCTGGCCTCGGCTGCGTCCGCAATCTGGACCGGCGAGGTGTGCGATCGCGAGACGGATCGCCGTGCCGGTCCTGCACATCGCGCCCCTCGGCGATCACGCAGGAACGTGCGCCCGGTCTCGAACGGCGGCGCGGCGCCGGCGGTTGCTCCGGCGTTTCGGCTGCCCCGGAAAGACGCCGCCGGACCGTGGCTTCCCCGGAACCCCGTCGCCAATCGCGGCAGGTCGTTCGCCGATCACGGTCAGTCGGCGTCGGATCAGACGCTCGATATCGCGCAGATAGCCGCGTTCGGCCCGATCGCAGAATGACAATGCGATGCCGTCGGCGCCGGCTCGAGCAGTGCGGCCGATGCGGTGGACGTAACTTTCCGGTTCGTTGGGAAGCTCGAAGTTGATGACATGGGTGATGCCATCAACATCGATGCCCCGGGCGGCGATATCGGTTGCGACCAGAACACGCGCTTCGCCGGCGCGGAACCGTTTGAGCGCCCTCTGACGAGCGCCTTGCGACTTGTTGCCGTGGATCGCGGCGGCGGCAATCCCGCATTTGGCGAGCTTCTCGGCAACATGGTTGGCGCGGTGCTTGGTGCGGGCGAAGACGAGCACCCGGGACAACGCCGGGTCGTCGAGGACGGTCGCGAGCAACGCCGCCTTGTTCGCGGTATCGACATGATAAATGCGCTGGTCGATGCGCTCGACGGGCGTCGCCTGGGGCGTGACCTCGACGCGCACAGGATCGACCAGGATCTCAGCCGCGAGGCGGGCCACGTCGTCCGGCATCGTCGCCGAAAACAGCAGCGACTGGCGCTGTGCGGGCAGGGCGGCAACGATCTTGCGAACATCCCGGACGAAGCCCATGTCAAGCATCCGGTCGGCCTCGTCGAGCACAAGGAACTCAACGGCGTCGAGCCGGAGCCGTCCCTGGCCCATGAGGTCGAGCAAGCGGCCGGGGGTTGCAACGAGGACGTCGATACCGCGCGAGATGGCGGCGACCTGCGGTCCCTGACTGACTCCGCCATAGACCACGGCATGGCGAACCCGAAGATGCCGACCGTAGGCACGGAACTCCTCGCCGATCTGGATGGCGAGTTCGCGGGTTGGCGCGAGGATCAGGGCGCGGGGCGCGCGCAGGTTGTGGCCGGCTTGCGAAAGCTGCTGGAGGATCGGCAGTGCAAACGCCGCCGTCTTGCCGGTGCCGGTCTGGGCGATGCCCAGCATGTCGCGCCCGGCGAGAAGTCGGGGAATGGCCTGCGCCTGGATCGGCGTCGGGACGGTGTGGTTTCTGGAGTTCAAGCCACGCTGGATCGGCTCGGCTAGGCCGAGCTGCGAAAAACTGCGAACGGTCAAAGATGTTTCCTTTTTTTGCGCCCACCGCCGCTCCGGCCAAGTCGGCGCGGTCAATCGAAACGCTTGGCCGGCCCCGGGCGCGACCGGAGCTGGATATTCCACAAACACTGTTCTCGGGAGGTGCGCCGACCTGTGCGGCGCTTCGCGCAGTCGCGAGACAACAGATAATGTAAGGTCGTCACATGAGCCTTGCGGCCCGCGATGTCAAGCGAATCCACGCAACCTCGTACACACCCGCGACCGCCCACAGGCCGCCCGCAACGTCCGGCAGCCGGTGACGTTCCGCCTAGTTCTCGTGATCTGCGTGTCCTTGCGACCCGCCGAAGTAGAGTTTGGTGACCAGGCGGTCGCGGTTCGGCCTGGTGAAGTCGAGCGTCAGCGCCCACTCCCCCGGCATGTCAAGCTCGATGCGAGCCCCGTACACTCCGGGCATCCCCTGAGGCTCGGCGGGGACAGGGCGAATGTTGTGAGCACCGGGCATGGACGGCATGTCCGCGCCGATCACGAACTCGGCCTCGACGATCGGTGCGCCGCTCGTCTTGCCCTCCAGCGTGATCGTGCAATCGTACACCAGTGCCTGATGTTCCACCGGCATGCACGCCACATCGGCCACCTTTCGCTCATCTGCCTCCACGAAAGTCGGCAACAGCCACGCTGCCGCAACGACGCAGACCGCAAGAAGTCGCAAGTTCATCACAACGGCACCTCCATCAGGTCGTGTTGCAGGACGAAGTCGACGACATGCCCAGGTAGTTGGCCACGAGCCGGCTGTCAGACAACAGCTCTGACGCCGATCCCTGCAACGCGATTCGCCCGCTCTCCAGAACATAGGCGCGATCGGCGAGTGCCAGCGTGCGGCCGACATTCTGCTCGACCATGAGAATGGTCAGCCCCTGCTCGCGCAGTCGCTGGATCAGATCGAAGACGTCCGCCGCCAGCTTCGGCGCCAGGCCGAGCGAGGGTTCGTCCAGCAGCAACACTCGAGGCTCGGCCGCAAGGCCGCGGGCAAGCGCCAGCACTTGCGCTTCACCACCGCTCAAACCGGCCGCCGGCCGATCCAGCTTGTCCGCGAGCGTGGGAAACAGTCGGCCGAAGTCCGCTCGTGTGCGCTCTCGAAGCAGAAATCCACCTCGGCCGTGCGCTCCGACGCGGAGATTCTCCTCGACGCTCAAGGTTCCGAAAATCATGCGCCCTTCTGGAACCTGCACGATGCCTCGGGCGACGATGGCGTGCGTGGCGAGGCCGCCGATCGATTCTCCGTCGAACAGGATCTCGCCTTCATCCGGCGGCACGATGCCGGATATGGCGTTCAGAATCGAACTCTTGCCGGCGCCGTTCATGCCGATGATGGACACGATCTCTCCGTGCCGCACCTCGAGAGAGACCCCGTCAACCGCGCGCAGTCCGCCATAGGAAACCCTGAGACCGCGCACCTCAAGAACCGGTGTCATCGCTCGCTCCCAGGTAAAGGTCCCTGACCCTTGAATTGGCGAGCACCTCGTCCGGAATCCCGTCCGCTATCTTGCAGCCCAGGTCGAGAACGCACAGGCGGGTGCAGACGCTGGTGATCAGTGCCAGCTTGTGCTCGATCACCACGCAAGTGCGTCCAGGAGCGACGACTTCGCGGATGAGGCGCGCCATGTCCGCGGTTTCGGCCGGAGTCATCCCGCCCGCCGGTTCGTCGAGCAGCACCAGATGCGCATCGACGGCGAGCAAGCGGGCGACTTCGAGACGCCGGCGCGCCGGCAGGGGCAGATGGTTTGCGAGAACCTCCCTTTCCTCCAGAAGCCCGACCTGCTCCAGCACGAACTCCACGCTCCTCGCAGAGACGGATGAGGAGGCCGGCCGATCGAACAGGCTACCTGATTCCCTGCTGTGCTGCGCCGCCCGTACATTCTGAAAGACCGTCATGGTCGGAAACAGGCGAATGTTCTGGAATGTGCGCGCGATGCCCAGACGTGCAATTCGGTGTCCCTTCCACCCCGTGATGTCAGTGCCCCGAAAGGAGACGCGTCCGCCGCTCGGCGGGTAGACGCCGGTCACCGTGTTGAGCAGTGTCGTCTTGCCGGAGCCATTGGGTCCGATGATGCCCAGCACCTCTCCGGTCGCCACCTCGAGGTCGATGCCGGCGAGCGCAACCAGCGCGTCGAAGCGCTTTTCAAGGCCCTCGAGCGCCAGCATGGTTCCGCCGCGAGAACAGGGTCTTCAGGCGATGCACCCGCTCCTCGTCAAGGAGGCCCCTGGGCATGAGGATCAGCAACACCGCCACCAGTCCGCCGAAGACAATCATCCGGTAGCCCTGGATGAACCGGACCGCTTCGAGAAAGCCGAGATCGATGGCCACGCCGATGAGCGGCCCGATCGCGGTGCCGAGACCGCCGATCAGGCCATAGGCGAGAGCGTGGACGCCCAGCATCACGTTGAAGAACTGCGGCTCCACGTACGTGGTGAAGTGGGCGTAGAGTGCTCCGCCGATGCCGGCGATGCCGCCGGCCAGCCCGGCAGCCAGAATGCGGTATCTGACCGTGTTCAGACCCTGCATCTCGGCCAGAAGGTCATCGGAGCCGAGCATTCTGAACACCATGCCCAGCCGGGATCGCTCCATCCATATGAGGGCGATCAGCACCAGCGCCAGCAGGCCGTAGATCATGAACATGAACTCTGTCAGGCTGATATCCCGCTCGAACATCCACCGGATGTCGTGGAATCCGTTTGAGCCGTCCGGGCCAACCATTTCCCCGTCGACCTCGACCTGTACCTTCACGATCAGCAGGATCAGACGCACCATCTCCGCGAAGGCCAGTGTCGAGATGGAAAAGTACAGTCCGCTGAGCCGCAGGGTCAGGGCGCCCACGACCATCGCCATGAGGCCTGCCACGGAAGAACCGACAAGGATGGCTGTCCAGATTGGCAGTTCGAACATCGCGGTTGCGGCTCCGGCCGCGTAGGCGCCAAGGCCGAAGTAGGCCTGCTGACCGAAGGAGATCTCTCCGGTAATCAGCAGCAGGTAGGCCGACAGCGCAATGAAAGAGATCATTCCGATGTTTGACAGCACCGTGACGAGGTAATCATCCATGGCTCAGACTCGCCTGTAGGCGAGTTCCTCGCGGCTGAGAATGCGCCGGCCCATGAGCCCGCCTGGCCGCAGCACCAGGATCGCGAACAGCAGGATGTAGGCGCTCAGATCCTTGTATTCGTTGCCCAGGTACCACTGGGAATGGGCCTCGACCACTCCGAGCATGAGTCCCCCCAGGATCGCTCCCGGCAGCGAGCCCATCCCGCCCAGCATCATCGCGATGAGGCCCTTGAAGGTGGTCCACAATCCGAAGAAGGGGGTGATCTGCTCGTCCGTGGCGAGAATGGTGTAGCCTGCGACCCCGCCGACCAGGGACACCAGCGCGAAACTGCACAGCATGACCCGACCGGTGTCGATGCCCATGTAGCTGGCTGCCCTGGGGTTCTCGGACATCGCTCTCAGTGCCAGTCCAAACCGGGTGCGGTGCAGGAGCAGGTGCAGGGCTCCGACCATGGCCACCGCCAGCACCAGCATCGTGACATGCTCTGCGCGGAACAGAAACGCGCCGACCTCGATGGCGTCGACGACAAACAGGGAAGGAAAGGGATAGGTGCGCTCGGGCAGGAGATGAATGGCGACCTCTTCGAGCTGCATCCAGATCACGAAGCTCGACACCATGGACGCGAGTGCGGCATCCCGGCGTATGGCGCGGAAACACAGGCGCTCGACATAGACGCCGGTGAGAACGGTAGACGCCAGAATCGCCAGTGCGATGATCAGCACGTTGACCTGGTAGTTGACGTGCAGCCACGTGCCGACGTATGCGCCGAGCATGATGGTGGCACCGAACGCGAGGTTGAGCCGCCGCATGACGCCGAAGATGATCGTGAATCCGACGGCCAGCAACGCGTAGGACGAGCCGAACATGATGCCGTCAACGGTGTTCTGGACGAAATCGATCACGACGCCCTCACTCTGGAGTTAAGGCTGCTCCTTCCGCGTCCCAAGGTAGGCCCGGTGAATGACCTCGTCTTCCTCGAGTTCGCCTGGTGAACCCGAGAAGGTGATCTCACCACCTTCGATGAGATAGAACTTGTGGGCCACCGTCAACGCCATGCGAGCGTTCTGCTCGACGAGGAGAATGGTTGAGCCGGCCGCGTTCAACTCGCGGATGATGCCGAATATCTCGTCGACGATGAGTGGCGCCAGGCCTACGGAGGGTTCGTCCATGAGCAGGATCTTGGGACGGGCCATGAGGCCTCTGGCGATGGCCAGCATCTGCTGTTCGCCTCCTGACAGTGTTCCGGCGAGCTGCCCCCGTCGTTCCTCGAGGCTGGGAAACCGTCGGTACATGTCCTCGACATCGGCGGCGATTTCCGCTGCGGAGGCTCGTCGTGCGTATGCCCCGGCACGCAGGTTCTCCTCGACGTCCATGCGGGGAAACACCAGGCGATTCTCGGGCACCAGCGCGATACCCTTGGCCACCACTTTCGCGGCGGACAACCGGGTCAGGTCTTCGCCGTTCAACATCACGGAGCCTGACGTGGGGAACAGAATTCCGGCGATGGTGAACATCGCCGTGGTCTTGCCCGCGCCGTTGGGACCGAGGAGACAGGTGATTTCTCCCTCGGCGGCGTCCAGGCTGACGCCTCGCAGCGCCTCGATGTTGCCATAGGAGGTGACCAGATCCCGAATGCTCAGCATCGGCTCAGGACTTCCGGCCCGCGGGCCGGGGCTCCGGAGAGGACGATCCGAGGTATGCTTCCTGCACCGCCTGGTTGTGTTGCACCTCGCTCGGCGTGCCGAAGGCGATTCTGTTCCCGAAGTTCAGCACCGCGATACGCTCAGTCACGCCCATGACGAGCTCCATGACGTGCTCGACGAGCAGCACGGTCACGCCAGACTCGCGTACCCGACGGATACGCCGGCTCAGATCATCGATCTCCACTCGGCTCATGCCTGCCGCCGGCTCGTCGAGCAGCAACAGCTTCGGGCGGGCCGCCGCAGCGCGTGCGAACTCCAGGCGCCTCTGCTCCCCGAAGGCAAGATTGGCCGCGAGATCGTCACCCTTGTGCCCCAGGTCGGCAAGTTCAAGCAGTCCGGCAATCTCCTTTCGCGTCTGGCGCGTGGTGCCGAGCCAGCGCGGCAGAAAGCCCTGCCGGGCGATATCCTGATGCGAGTTCTGTGCCACCCAGAGGTTCTGCCAAACCGTGAGGTTGGGAAACAGGCGGATGTTCTGGAACGTGCGGGCGATCCCGGCACGCAGGCGTCGGTGCGGCGGCTGGCCGTCCATCAGCTCTCCGCGGAATCGCACGGTACCCGCGGTCTGTCCGTAGACGCCGCAGATCACGTTGATCGTCGTGCTCTTCCCTGAACCGTTGGGGCCGATCAGGCCGAAGATCTCTCCCTCGTCAACGGTAAGGTCCAACCCGTCGAGGGCCTTCACCCCGCCGAAGTGCTTTGACAATCCGCGCAGTTCAAGCACCGGTCTTGCCTCGCTCGTCCAAACCGATTGCGCGTTTCAGGATGCGGGCGGTCGGTGCGTCAAACAGACCGGATGGCTTCAGGTTCATCGCGGCGATGATCATCAATCCGAACACGATGTTGCGCCAGTCGCCGAGAAAGCGAAGCCCCTCCACCAACACACCCTGAATGAAGATGACCGCCACCAGGGTACCGAACACGCTCGACAGTCCTCCGAGGATCGGGTAGGCGATTGCGAAGGTCGCAAGCAGCACCGTGAAGGTGAGATGATCGACATAGGTCGCGGTGTGGGCGTAGAGGCCTCCGCCGATGCCGGCAATGAAGCCGCCGGCAGTCATGGCTGCGACCTTGACGGCGGTCAGGTTGACTCCGACGCTCTGGGCTGCGAGCTCGTCCTCGCCTACCGCGCGCAACACTGACCCGGTGCGCGAGCGGTCTGACCACCACAACAGGGCCATGACCAGGACAACAAAGACCCAGACGAAGGCCGTGATCTCCCAGGCCGACCAGCCGTTCGCCACGAAGTAGCGGATCTCGCGAAAACCATTGGTGCTGTCCGGCCCCACCACAATGTCGCCGCGCGGCACGCGCCAACTCAGGTTGAAGAAGAACAGGCGAACGAACTCGCTGAAGGCAATGGTCGCCACGACGAGCATCAGGCCCTTGACCCGCAACGCGGGGAAGCCGACGAGGAACGCGAAGAAGGCCGCGATCAACGCCCCGATGAACAGCGCCGGAAGGATGGGCAACTGGAAGATGACGGTGAGAATTCCAGCCGAATAGGCGCCGATTGCAAAGAAACCGGCCTGACCCAGGGAAAGCTGGCCCGTGAGCATCAGGATGTACGCGGAAAGCCCGAGGAGGGTGTGAATTCCGATGAGCTGGACAAGGCCGAGGTAGTACGCCATCGGGGCTCAGTCCCGGTTGATGGCGGACCCGAAGATCCCGTGTGGCCGGAAGACCAGGAAGACAAAGAGCAGCAGAAGCACGTACATGTCTCGTTCGTTGACACCGCGGAAATACAGAAACACGTTCTCGAGGCCGCCAACCAGCAGGCCGGCCGCGATGGCCCCCGGAATCGATCCCAGGCCTCCGATCACCGTGACAATCAGTCCCTTGACCGTCAGCGGTATCGTGATCAACGGCGAGAGCACGCCGACAGCGGCCGCCGTCATGGCGCCTGCTATGCCGCCAAGCAGGCCTGCGAGCACGAACGTGACGGCATTGGTCCGGTGGACATCGATACCGCAGAGCCGGGCCGCCACGTCCTGCTGGGACACCGCCCGTGTCGCCAGGCCCAGCCGGCTCCTGTAGAGCACATAGAGCAGGCCGACCGTGCTGATGATGCACACGGCGAACACGAACAGAAGATCGCCGCGCACCCCGTAGGGACCCAGCTCGAGCATCACGTAGTCGAACATGGCCGGGAATGTCAGCGGCGAGCCGTCCGTCGTATGGATGATGATCTCGTCGACGAAGAACAGTGCTCCGACCGAAGCCATCAGCGCGGCGAGGTGGTTGTTGATCGGAATGAACCGGAAACAGGCCACGTAGACGACGAAGCCGATGAGTCCCGAGGCGAGCGCCGAGACCAGAAAAACGGCAAGGGCTGGAGCATCGACGAACGTGAACGCGGCCAGGCCCACGTAGGCTCCGGCCAGGGATGCCGCGGCGTAGGTCATGTTGAGCTTTCCCATCGCCCCGAAGATCAGCGAGAAACCGATCCCGATCAGCGCATAGGTCGCACCGAACAGCAGACCGTCACCGACGATCTGTGTGATGTCCACGAACTCGAACCAGAAATCACCCATGGCGTGGCGTCAGTCGCCTGTCGGCATCGAGGGTGTTCGCCGGCGCCGTCGAACCGTGACGCACACGTCAGAGCGGGCCAGACCGGTCACGGTCTGGCCGGCCCCGAACCATCGGCAGGGCCCGACGGTGCGGCGAGTGAGGGCGGCTGTAATCCCGACACCTCCCGACGGGGTTGAGGCGCCTGCCTCGCGCAGACGCCCCGACCTCGCTAGCGAGGATCGTGAACCACGTTCCAGTTTCCGCCACCAGCCTGCACGAAAACGTATGGCTTGATGGACTCGCCCTCGTCCTGCACGCGTCCGATTTCACCCAGCAGGCCATCGATCGAAACCACGGCCTCGAGGCCATCCCGAACCTTGCGGCGGTCGGCTTCGAGTGTCTCGGGCTTCGCCATGACTCCCGTCGCTTCGACCACCTGCTTGATGATGTGCGCATTCTCCCAGGCGGCCGCACTATGGAGATCGGCCGCCCCGCCATTGGCTTCGGCTGCTGCCGCGACCATGGCAGCGGCATCCGTAATCGGGGCGAAACCGGTGGGGATGTACATGCCTTCCGCAGCCTCGGCACAACCCTTGAGGGTCTCTGCGCTGGACGAACTGGTGAGCCCCACGAGCACTTCGGGCTCGATCCGCTGGCGTCTCATCTCCTTCAGCATGCCGCAGGTCGTGAACGGGTGCGCGGAGACGATCATCATCTGGGCGCCGGAGTTCCGAAAGGCTCGAGCCTGGACCGAGAAGTTCGTGTCGGCCATCAGCCAGTTCGACGACTTCGAGGCCTCCAGAACGCTCTCGTGCCCCTCTCCCACGGCGCCGGTGACACCTTCGATGCCCCCGTCGACCCATTCGAAACCGTGCTTCTTGGCCATGGGGACGATGACGACCGCGAAGGTGATCCTCGAGTGGGCCTGATCGGTCTCCGTTCCGCCATAGATCGTCGTGACGTCGGGATACTCGGAGCGCAGCCACGCGAAGAGTTCGTCGTACATGGAAATCTCGTTGGGCACATTGCGGAAGGTCCACTGGGACTTCTTGGCAAGGCCAGGGCGAATGGCCGTGTCCGTGAGAATGGGGAACTGCAGGCCGGTGTCCGACTCATCGTCCACGGTCTTCTGGAAGATGCCGTACATGGCCGCTGCGGCGCCGGAGCATGTCGGACCGATGCCGATCAGCGCTTCGGTCTGCGATTCGACCTTGCGCGCAATCGATATGGCCTGATCGGCGTTGCAGGCGGAGTCGTAGTAGGTCAACTCCATCTTGGCCATGGTGCCGTCACCCAGCATCACGCCGCCTGCATCGTTGATGGACTGCACGGCCGCGGTGAGCACGGCCTCGGAGTTGACCCCGAACGAGCGCAACGGCCCCGACTTGGCGCCCCAGCCTGCAATCTTGACGGTGCGCTCCGTATCCGCGGAGACCGGTGGCGCAAACCCGATCAATGCAACCGCAGTCACCACTGCGAGAGCCATGGTTGCAATTCGTGTCCCGAACCTTGTTGATTTCGTCATGTGGATCTCCCGTAGGCTGAACTCTCTCTTGCGTGTTGCCACGGAGCAGATCAGGAGCCGAACCCGCCGTCATCGGCAGCCACGCACGCGCGATCTGATCAGCGAACAACTGTGTTCAGCACATTTGGAAATACAGTGGATTGTCGTTCCACAGTTTTGTCAAGGCCACGGGAGACAGGGACAGGGCAATCGCTTTTGGATTTTTCATGCAGCGGCACGGATGAGATTGAGCAG
>JAPPGE010000064.1 GCA_028821455.1 bacterium
GGGCCTGCCGGCGATGGTGAGGGCGCTCCTGGTCGACGACCACATGGTCGTGCGTGCCGGGCTCCGGGCATTGCTCGAAGCATCCGGAAGGGCGGAGGTCGTGGGGGAGGCGGCGTCGGGGGAAGAGGCTGTGGCGAAGGCCCGGAGTCTGGAGCCGGACATCGTCGTGATGGACCTTGCGATGCCCGGCGTAGACGGAGTCGAGGCGACTCGGCGCATCGCCGCCCTCGGTATCGGAACGAGGGTCCTGGTGCTCACGGTCCACGACGAGGACGAGTTCCTGGCGGCCGCCCTCGACGCGGGCGCGGATGGTTTTCTGGAGAAGTCTGCAGCGGACACCGATCTCATGGGAGCCATCGAGGCGGTCATGCGCGGCCACTCCTATCTGCCAAGACGGGCGGCCGCGCTCATCGCGCGTCGCAAGGAGCGGCGACGCGGCGCAGGCCGCGAACCGCAGCATGAGGTGCTTTCGGATCGCGAGCGCACCGTGATCGAGTTGACGGCGCGGGGGCTCACGGCCGCGGAGGCGGGACTGAAGATGCACCTCAGTCCCAAGACCGTCGAGGGCTACATCGCTCGCGCCAAGTCGAAGCTGGGCCTTGCGAACCGGCGCGACATCGTGCGCTTCGCCCTCGAAAGCGGGCTCCTGCTGTCCGAAGCGGAGGAGTAGCGGCACTCCGCAACTCGCCGGCCAGGGTGAAGGCCATGCCTTGAGTCTTCCTCGGTCAGGATGAACAACGGACCCTGCCGGGAACGGACGCGGTGCCTGCAATTGCCAAGACTGTGCGGGTGCTGTCCGAGATCGGGCCCGACGCGATGACCTGCACCGAGCGTCACGGGACCATGGTCCGCCGCTCGAACAGGTGTTCAGAACAGCCGCGCCGCCGGGTTCGACGCCAGCATGGTGCTGGCCTTCGAGCGGGCGCACTCGAGGCTGCCAATCTCGTCATCGCCGATGGCGTGCCAGACGCGTCAGCCATCGACCAGGCTGCGGACGAAACACCGCTTGCGGCCCGAAGGCAGGATCCTGACACCGAAGCCCCTGAAGTCCCTGTTTGGGATGTCACAGGTCTTTCTGTCCGAATTGACGGTATCGGCGCGATGCAGCGTGAGTAGAACTGTCGCCATGATCTTCTCTCCCCTCCCTGCCGCACCGGGGACAGGGAAACGTTCTGTTGCCACATGGCAGGCCCGGAATCGTGGGAGAGAAAACGACGTCATTGCAGGTGGTTGCGTTTTCGTTCAGTTCCATGTGTGCGAGGCCGGAGCGTCTGCAGACGATTTCGGCTGCCTTGACAGGAGCACGCGCCGCGGCGTCACTTCAGACGGACGACCGCGTTGAGGGTGATTCGAAGCCGCCACGGAAATCGTGCTGCTCCGATTCACGATCAACCATGCACTGACCTTCGCACACTCCTCCCCCGGAGCCCCATGGCATCAGGTGTCGCTGAGCCGGATGGCGTCTTCGGTCATGCGGACGATGCAGGAAAGGCGGCCCCCGGTGTGAAGGAGGCGATGGCCTCATCGACGGTGCGTCGAAGGAGATCGACGATGGTGTCGAGTTCGTCCGTAGTCGCGTTGTAGGGGGGCGCGATGATGATCTGATCGCCCTTGATGCCGTCCACGTTGCCGCCGGTCGGATAGACGATGAGGCCGTTGTCGAATCCCTTCTGCATGATCCGGTGGAACATGCGGGCATCGGGGCTGAACGGTTCCGCCGTTTCCCGGTCCTCGACGATCTCGATGCCCTGGAAGAAGCCCCGGCCGCGGATATCCCCGACATGGGGATGCTGGCCGAGGCTTTCCTCGAGACGCGACCGCAGCAGTGCGCCATTTGTAGCGACCCTGGTCACGAGATCATCACGCTCGATGATTTTCTGCACGGCCACTGCGGCGGCGCAGCAGGTGGTGTGGGCGGTGAAGGTGTGGCCGGTGATTGGCAGCCCGTCCACGGCGTAGATGGGTTCGGCGACGCGCCGCGAGAAGACGGCGGCGCCCAGGGGGAGGTAACCGCCACTCAGGCCCTTGGCGATGGACATGATGTCGGGTTCGACGCCATCGTGTTCCAGGGCCCGCCAGGTGCCGCAGCGTCCGACTCCGCACATCACCTCGTCGGCGATCATCAGCACCCCGGTCCTGTCACAGATCTCGCGGATGCGGCGCGCGTAGCCGTCGGGAGCGGGAACGGCGCCCCCGGCGGCGCCGACGACCGGCTCGAAGATGAAGGCGGCGACATTCTCCGCACCCAGCCGGGCGATCTCGTTCTCGAGCTCTGCGGCGCAGTGTTCGGCAACGTCGGCCGCAGCAACGCCGGCCGGCGGCCGGTAGGTGTTCACCGGCGAAAGACGGCTCGTCTCGATCAGCGAACCCCGGTAGGGGCGCTGGCGCTGGTGGAATCCCGAGACGGAGAGCGCTCCAAGGGTATTGCCATGCCATGACCGTTCACGGCTGATGAAGCGGACCCTTGAGGTCTCGCCCCGTGCCTGGTGGTACTGCAGCGCCAGCTTGAGACAACTCTCGACGGCCTCGGAACCGCCGGTGGTGAAGATGACGTGGGCGAGGTCGCCTCCCGCCTGGCGGGTGATGATCTCCGAGAGTTCCTCCGCGGCGTCACTGCGAAAGTGGAAGCGATAGCCAAACGCGATGTTGTCGAGCTGGCTCTTGATCGCGTCGTTGACCTCGCGGTTGCCGTGACCAATGCTGAAGGCCGCCGGCCCGCCCGAAGCGTCAATGTAGCGCTTGCCGTCGCGGTCCCAGACGTGAATGCCCCGCCCGGATGCGATCTTCGGGAGCGTTGCGAGGGGATCATTGATCATGTCGGGAAGTCCGCTGGCCGTACCGCCGTCGATACAGCGGCCGAGCACGGCGTTCAAGCGCGTCGCCGGATCATGAGGGATGATGGTCCACCGACTCGCCGGATCGTGTGTACTCAACTGTCTGGAGGCGAGGGAAGCGTCACGTCCTTGGCGAGGGTGCGGAACGGCCCATTGATCATGCCTGCGGTAATACAGCCGGTCTCGGTCCACGATGAATGAATGCTGCCGGGTGGCAGGCTGACGCAATCGCCGATTCGATAGGTGGTTCCGTCGGAATCCGTCAGGTTTCCATCGAGGATCGTGAACTCCTCGTAGCCCGTGTGTTCATGCGCTGCCGAGAACGCTCCCGGAGAGAAGTACACGATGTAGAATCCCTCTGCGGTGTCCGGGTTGCCGCGGATGTCGTGCCACATCAGTGGATTGCCCGTCTCAGGCAATCCCGGGTAGGGCTCGAAATCAGCCGTCTTCCAATTGGCCACTTTGCGAGCGTCGGCCAGATTGACCGGATCTCCACGTCCAACGAAGTTGCCGGTCATGTAGGCAAGCAGAGTGCAGCCACCCCGCGCTTCGGCATGATGGATGGTGCCGGGATCATAGCTGACGAAATCACCGGCAACCAACTCCAGCCCGTCGCTGTCAACGAGAGAGCCATCCAGGACAATGAACTCTTCGCGCACTGTCGAACCGAATCTGGGTGCGGGCTTATCCGAAGGAATGTTCATCAGATAAAACCCGTTGTCGGGCCGTGATGAGCTGCGAATGGGATACCAGCCCAGGTTCCTGCGGTCGGGAAACGGCTGCCAGTCGCAGTTTCTCCAATTGACCATGACGCGACCGTCGAGGTTCCAGTCGACTGTCACGGAATCATGTCCCGGTTCGCGGCCATGAGGGTCATCCTTCCCAACTTCGGGGTCGCAGCGCCACAAGGGTTGCCGCCGGCCGGTGCGACGGTGGGGCGGGTATCGCCACTCACCCTATCGATCAGTGTGATGGAGACCGCCCTTGCGGTCCAGAACCTCGACCAATGACGCGATCTCGTTCGACCCGTGGCCGAGGTCGATGCCGGCTTTGACAATGCGTTCGATGGCTTCAGCCAGTCCGGTGTCGACGCCAACCTCCCGGCAGTAGGGCGCCACCTGATTGTAGGCATGAGCATGCGTCTCGAGTGTTCCTTCTCGGACCGTATAGTCGCCTCTCTTGAGCGCATCTGCGGTGACGCTGTCCGGGAGCTTCCAGTCCCAGTCATCGACCATGAGTTTCAGGTATGCCTCGAGCGGAATGCCAACCGCGCGACAGATTGCCGCACCGTGCAGAAGACCCATTGCATGCGCGTAGTAGAAAGCGAAGAAGGCCTTGTCGAACGCGGTTGCGATGCCCGGCCGATCACCGACGAGGTGCGGCTTGGCTCCCATGGCTCGGAGCACATCATGGCAGCCGTGAAACGCTGCGGGATCGCCGGAGTAGACGATGACGCAATTGCCTTCCCGGACATCCTTGGGGTAGCCGAGGATCGATCCTTCAAGGTAACCAATTCCGTGGCGGGCTGCCCAGGCCGCGAACTTCCGGGATTGTTCCGGCATCGCCTGGCTGAGCTGAACGAACGTCTTGCCCGTGAGAAGCCGACCCACTTCGGCTGTGACCGCGCTTTCGAACACCGCTTCGTGGTTTGCAAGACAGGTGATGACGACATCACATTCGGCCGCACCCTCTGCGACCGAGGCCACATGCATTGCCCCGGCATCGACGGCGCGCCGGCAGCGTTCTGGTGTCCGGTTCCAGACGCTGACGCTCAGGTTCTCCTGCAGAAGGGCATCGACCAAGGCCGACCCCATCAATCCCATGCCAACGACCAAGGTGCGCATGGTCAGGCTTCCCCTCCATCCGTTGACTTGAATTCAGCGTGAGCATTGGCCCGCTCTCGTCGGCTCCGCGCGGGCCGCCCTGTTATGAAGTGTACTTATGTCCGAGAGCGATTCTCCGTTTCCCGCGACTGCTCCCCGCCATGAAGCAGGAACAACAGTGTAACGCGCCGAGCTTTTCTTTGGGGCGCGGAGGGTTTCTGTGGAGTTGCACAGACACTCAGGTGGTTGGCGGGGCGAGAAACTGAGTCAAGCAATTGAAAACTATGGTCGGAGTGGGAGGATTTGAACCTCCGGCCCCTGCCTCCCGAAGACAGTGCTCTACCAGGCTGAGCCACACTCCGCCGACACGGGGCGTGACGTGTTGACTGGAGACTGCCCTGAGTTCAACCCGATGCTGGATCTTTGTGTTCTCACTTCTTCAGCTTTTCAGGAACGTTGTCCAAGACGAACACTTGCGCCGCCGCAATGTTCGGAGAACCGGAGCTCGGCCAGTCGGCCGCTCCGCCGGCGATCATCATGCCCTGGATCATCGGACTCAAGGCATGCGACAGCATGAACGCCTTTTCCTTCGTCGTGGCTTTGGCTGCTCCGCTCCCTAGGCACATCGCGATGCCGTCGGGTGGATCGTCAATTCCACCGGCGCAGAACTTCAGCAGCGCCATGGCGTCCACATGTTCGCCTGAAGATGCACCAGACGGAACTGGCGAGAACTCGAGCATCTTGCCATACCGGACGACAACGGTGCGGCGGCTTAGTGCCTCGATTAGGGCCGAGCCCGACAGTCCTGGACCTTGGTCAGTGCGTCTTCGGCGGCTCTGCGAGAGTGATTCGTTCGGCAGGGTGAACCTCCGGAAACCGGCTATAGCGCTCACACCAATCTGCGGCGGCTGGGGAAAGCCAGCGGGTGAGCTGCATGATGTTCGCGTAATGTTTGATGAGATGCCACTGAAGTATCGGTTCGTGATGGGCGACGCGGTTCCGGAGTGTCCTGATTTGTCTCAGCGGTCGGGAGAGGTCCTTGCGGCGGAGACCCTTGCCATCCTCCCGGCGTGCGATGTCATGGAGGATTTGCTGCCAGAGAATTTCGTAGCTCGGCGACAGCATCGAGGTCCAGAAGCTGAAGGTCAAAGCGGACACGATCCGCCCGGGGGTCGGGTTCTTCCGGTCGTCGGTGAGATCTTCACGCGCCTTGACAAGCTGACGGCGTTGATTGTCGACAAGCAGGAAACCGTCGTCGTCGAACCAACATTCATGTAAGGCATTCCCGAGGACGGCGTGTATGCGGTTCCGGAGCACGACTTCCAGGACCTGCAAGGGTGTGTACAGGGCTTCGGAAAGCTGCATGTTGAGGGCGTAGAGTTCGAGGGCGCGCGCCCGGTCCCCTTCCGCCCATTCAACATAGCGGGTGAAACGTTCAAGCGACAGTGCTGCTTCGAAGTCGTCGATCACCAGGACAATCCCCTTGCAATCCGGTGGGCGCGGGTCTATATCTGGTTGTGGAAACCCCGGTACCGTCTCTGCCCTAGGCACGCGGCCGGGGTAATTTTCTTGGGGTTCCGCCTTGCCGCGGCCGACGGGCGTTGTTCCTTCGCTTCCATAAAGTTCGGTTCGAGCTTGTGGGTGTGTTTCGCCAGCCCATCAAGGCGGTAGGTGTTGCTGTTCCAGTCTCTGGCCGCGGGTTTTCGCAGGTCACGGCGGACCAGGCCCGCTTTCTCGAGTTCCCTGATGTTGTTCTGGATAGGCTTGTTGCCGGCGTTGATCCTTCTGGCGAGCTCTTTACTTCGAGGGGAACGGTCGACCTTCAGGATTGCGCCAGTAGTCCACGTTCCCAATGATGGTGTTCATCTGCAGCGGACTGCTGTCGAGATGGCTCTGCGCTTGGATCATGAGGGGTGATGGTCGGAGTGGGAGGATTTGAACCTCCGGCCCCTGCCTCCCGAAGACAGTGCTCTACCAGGCTGA
>JAPPGE010000002.1 GCA_028821455.1 bacterium
TGCGCACCACATCTGGAAAGTCATGGATGTGGGTAGTCTGTGACGTGTTCCTTTGACATTGAACTGACCGGACGCATTTCAAGGTGTTGCCGTGGTGGCCCGGAGGCGGTCTACACGCCGACGGCCTACGCCAAGGCGGATTGCGATGATCTGACGGCGGCGGACCGCAAGGCGCTGGTGACAGCCATCCAACGGGAGAGGCAGGAATGATGACTGACGAACGCACCGAAACCGGCCTTGAGATCGAGACGACTTTGCCCTGCCGGATCTTGGACGACCCTGCCGCTGAGCGGATTGTCGCGCCGCGCAAGCGGCTCAAGGAAGGGGACGGTGGTGGGGAGCGGACACCTGTCTGGATTGTCCCGCTACGGCGCTGATACACCGGCGCATTCCGGCTGCCTTGTCGCGGTGTTGCTTCAGGAGTGCCTCGGCGTCCCGGCGCTTGACGAGCCGATGCAGCCAGGCCGCCGGTTGCGTCACCGGTCGAGATCAATCGACGATGTGGTAGACCGGCGCCTTCTCCATGGACCAGGTGTCCGTCTCGGCGTCGTACCGGGACAGCGTGAAACAGTGCCAGTTGTCGTCGTCGAGCGTCATGTGGTCGCCCCGGTAGTAGTACCCGGGCCAGCGTGTCTCCTTGCGGAAGAGCGTGTGTTGCATGACGCTTTCCGACGCCAGGAGCCGATGCCGGAATTCCCATGTCCGCTGCAGCTGGTGAAGATCCTCGGCGCCGATGTGCCGGGCATCGTCCTTCAGCATCTCCATCAGTTCCAGGCCGCGATTGAGCAGCGGTTCGTTGGTCATGTAGTTGACCGTGATGCCGCCGCAATACTCATCCATGAGCTTTTCGAGTCGCTGCAGGGCGTGGAGAGGCAGGATGTAGCTCGGCGAAACCGTTCCAGCCACGATTTCGTTGCGGCCGATAGCGTAGTTTTCGAGCGGCTCGAAGATCTCCGCCTTGAGGCGACCGATTTCCGTCTCGTCGACCAGGGGCTCCTCGCCGGCATCGTTGATGTAGTTCACCGCGGCCTTGGCGGCGATCCGGCCTTCCGTGAACGACCCCGACGAGAACTTGTGCGGGGTGCCGCCGCTGGCGTCGCCGGCACCGAACAGGCCACTGGTGGTCGTCATGCGGTTGTAGCCCCACCGGTACTCGCCCGGCGCATAGTCTTCCGGACCGCTTGCCCAGGCGCCGGAACAGGTGGCGTGAGAGCCCATGACATAGGGTTCCGACGTTGTCAGCTCCGGGTTGGTGTGTTTGGGATCGATGTTCTGCGATGCCCAGACCACGGCCTGGCCAATGGTCATGCCCAGGAAGTTCTCCCAGCCCACGGTCTCCTTGTGCGGATCCTGAAAGGCTTCCGTGGTCACCATGCGGATCGGTCCTCCGCCATGGGCGAGTTCCTTCAGCAGGGCGTGGTTGCGCAGGCACGTCGGGACCGGGTGACGGTCGACATAGTCACCGACCAGTTTCTTGGTGTCTTCGTACCATCGGGATTCATATTCTTCGCCGTAGGCGTTCTGCGTGTAGGTCTTGAGATGCAGGAAATAGGCGCCGACGGGGCCGTAGCCGTCCTTGAACCGGGTCAGGACGATCCGGTTCTCCATCTGCGTCATCTTGGTGCCGATCTGAATGGGCAGGCCGTAGGCCGATGCACTGCTCCAGGGCGCATACCATGTCCTGCCCATACCTTCGCCGACGGATCGCGGCTTGAAGATGTGCGAGGCGCCGCCCGCCGCAACGATCACGGCCCTCGCCCTGAAGACGTAGAAGTCACCCGTGCGGACATTGAAACCCACGGCGCCCGCGGCCCGGTTGCGATCCCGCTTGTCGACGAGAAGGTGGGTCACCATGATCCGGTTGTAGACCTCGGTCGCGGCCTTTCGGGCCGCCTCGGCAACGATGGGCTTGTAGCTTTCGCCGTGGATCATGATCTGCCATTTGCCCTCGCGCTGATAGCGGCCGGTCTTCGGGTCCCGCATCATGGGTAGGCCCCAGTCCTCGAACATGTGGACGGTTGAATCCACGTGCCGGCCGATATCGTAGGCCAGATCCTCGCGAACCAGTCCCATCAGGTCATTGCTCGCATAGCGGACAAAGTCTTCAGGCTGATTTTCGCCCCACTGCATACCCATGTAGCAGTTGATGGCGTAAAGACCCTGTGCGACAGCGCCACTGCGCTCGATATTGGCCTTCTCGACGCAGACGACCTTGAGATCACGCCCCCAGTAGCGGGCTTCGTAGACAGCGCCGCATCCGGCCATGCCGCCACCGACGACGAGAATGTCGCAAGCGACCTGGATTGTCTTTCTGCGCTTGAAGAGGCCCATCAGACCGCTCCCGGCTTTAGGCGCTTGGGATCCAGGACCGGCAGCCCGCCGTCAATGTTGAGGAGGTCGGGTTCGTGGGCGAGTTCCTGGGACCTGAAACGGGAGGCCTCCGGCCTGTCGTACTCGGCGGGCGACTTGATCGATCCCCACTTCGTGGTGCGAATGGGCGAGACGAAGTTCTTCTCTTCGCCGTTTCTGAACTTGATCTTCCAGGAAACGGTGCCCTTTTCTTCTTCGCGGCGTACCCGCACGCTGTGACCGAGCGGTGCAAAGTCCGCATATCCGCGCACGTCGATGGCGTTCTGCGGACACGCCTTCACGCATGAATAGCACTCCCAGCACATGTTCGGTTCGATGTTGAAGGCGCGGCGATAGGTCGTGTCGATGTGCATGATGTCGGATGGACAGACATCGACGCAATGTCCGCAACCGTCGCAATGGCTCATGTAGACAAAGGTTGGCATGGTGTCAGGTCAACTCCCAAATCGAAAACCCGTTCCGCACGGGCCGGTGAGATCAGTAGTGGCGTGGCAGCTCGGTGATGCGGCCGAGAACTTCGGGCTTGTCGGCCGGCGCCGGAAGATTGCTTCGCGATCCGTCCGCATCCGCCACGCGTTTCTGGAATGCGATGGCGGGCTTGTAGAACATGTGGGAAAACTTGGACCAGGGCACCGATCCAAAGAGCACCGTGGTGGCGATGACATAAAGGCCGAGGAAGACATCGGCCGCCGGGCTTTCCGCCGTCTGGAGGAGTCCCCAGATGAACGCCATCGTCGTGCTGGCCAGGAGCGAAAGGATGAAGAGGTCCGCGCGCACGATTCGCCATGGGGCATGGCCTTCGGCGGCCACGTCAACCCGGATGAAGAACCAGAACCAGTACCCGCCGGCGCAGACCAACACGATGCCGAGATACCAGAGCAGCGGCCAGATGGCGGGAGTCGGGGTGGCCGAAGTCGGGTAGCCGAAGACCATGGCGAGGGTGGTGACAAGGTACGCCACGAATCCGTACATGGTCAGCAGGTGCGCGATCCTGCGCCGCAGGTTGCAGAATTCACCTGAAGCCAGCACGTCGACTGCGCAAGCCTGGACTGCGAGGGACACCATGCGGGCACCATTGACCGGCCGGTTGCCGCGGCTTCTCGCGTGACTCCAGTTGTCGAAGAAGTACCGGGCGCTCCTCTTGTGGAGCACATCGAACAGGGTCCCTCCCACGACCAGCAGGATCATGATGACGACATAGGTTTGCGTGACTGCCGGCGCTACGGAAAGCGCTGCAAAGGGATTGCTGGAGAACATCATTCGTCCCTGGTTTGACCGAAAGCGAAGGTCGGCGGCGGCATCGGTCCTGGACGCTCGCCACGGGTCCGTTTCGCCGTCCGTGATCTCGTCGGATGCATGCTGCTGTCGCGGTCGCCTGGAGTCGGATCAGCCGGCATGACGCCACCCTTCGATGCTCTTTTCATACTGACGAACCCTGCCAGCCGGACCGGAGGGAAGCGATGGCGCCACTGTGGCCTCTTTCTTCCGGCTTATCAACATGCGGCGCGTGCCGGATCAGCCTTTCGGCGCACAGCAGAATGAAAACAGGTGTGGGATTGCCATGAACATTTCAGACATGGCAGAGGCGCGGGAGGTCCGCGCTGCCCGGCACCCCTTCTTCCTTCTCCGGGAGCTGTTGCGGCATTGCACACAGGGTCCGGACCGGATATCTGATCGCGTAGTCACCGGTCGAGAGGCAGCCCAGCATGTCAAGCCTGGTCCCCCCGCATGGCGGCGGCGCACTGGAGCCCCTGCTGCTCTCTGCGGCGGAGACCGCGGACGAGATCGAACGTGCCGGAAGGCTGGCCAAGGTTCCGCTGACCAGCCGGGAGATATCGGATCTCTTCATGCTGGCCATGGGCGCCTACACGCCGCTGGCGGGTTTCATGGGGAGAGAGGACTGGTACGGCTGTTGCGTCGACATGATGACATCCGACGGCGTTTTCTGGCCGGTTCCCATCACCGTTTCCTGCGACGAGGATCACGCCAGGGGCATCCGTATCGGCGACGAGGTCGCTCTGGTGGATGGCGAGACCGGGGAGATCCTGGCGATCCAGACGGTCAACGAAAAGTACGCCATCGACCGGGAGCTGGAGTGCCGCGAGGTCTTTCGCACGACGAACGACGCCCACCCCGGCGTCAGGAAAGTCCTGGAACAACCCGCGATCAACCTGGGCGGTCCGGTCGCGGCGCTCTCCGAGGGTCATTTCCCCCGCACCTATGCGGGGCTCTACTTGCGGCCCGCGCAAACGAGGGCCATGTTCGAGGCCAATGGATGGTCCAGGGTCGCGGCCTTCCAGACCCGCAATCCGATGCATCGCAGCCATGAACACCTGGCCAAGATTGCCGTCGAGATCTGTGACGGGCTTCTCATCCATCAGGTACTCGGCGCTCTCAAGCCCGGTGACATTCCGGCAGACGTGCGGGTCAACGCGATCAACGCGCTGGTAGAGAACTATTTCGTGCCCGGAACAGTCATTCAGGCCGGTTATCCCATCGAGATGCGCTATGGCGGCCCGCGCGAGGCGTTGCTGCACGCTGTCTTTCGCCAGAATTTCGGATGCACCCACCTCGTGGTCGGTCGCGACCATGCCGGCGTGGGGGACTTCTACGGTCCGTTCGATGCCCACAACATCTTCGATGCGCTGCCGGCCGGCAGCATGGAAATCCGGCCGCTCAAGATCGACATCACGTTCTTCTGCTACAAGTGCGGCATGGCCACCGGCAAGACCTGCCCGCACGGAGAAGAGGACCGGCTGGCAATATCCGGAACCCGGTTGCGCGCGATGTTCGCCAATCACGAACCCATTCCCGAGGAGTTCAGCCGGCGCGAGGTGATCGATGTGCTGCAGGCCTATTACGACAGCCTTGACTGACAGGGCGTTTTCACCGGCGCGGTCTCGGCAAGGACCGGCTCCGGCGCAGGGTGGAACCTGAATGATCATCGCCCAGATCAGCGATACCCACATCGAAGCGCAATCGTCAGCAGGGCCAGCCGGAGCCGACCGGGCGCTCAACCTGAGGCAGTGCGTCGCCGATATCAATCGGCAGGATGTCGATGCAGTCGTCCACACGGGCGACTGTGTCCATCGGGGCGGTCCCGGGGCTTATGCTCACTTGCGCGAAATCCTGGATGATCTGTGCGCGCCCCTGTTCATCGTTCCCGGCAACCGCGACCGGCCGGGTGAACTGCGCAACGCTTTCGAACATCTCGCCTCCCTGGCCCCGCCTGGCGATTTTCTCCATTACGCGATCGACGCGTTTCCCATGCGCCTGATTGCGCTCGACTCGGTGGTGGAAGGCGAACGGAAAGGGGTCTTTTGTGAACGCCGGCGCCGGTGGCTGGACGAAACACTGGGTGGTGAGCCTGACAGACCCACGATCCTGTTCATTCATCATCCACCCTTCGATATCTCACCGCATTATGTCGGGGGTTACAGGCATTCGAACGAGGCAGCGGAATTCGAAGCGCTGGTCGCGCGTCATCCGCAAGTCGTCAGACTGCTGTGTGGTCATGTCCATTGCTTTCACCGGGAAACCTGGGGCGGCACCGTCGCCACAGCCATGCCGAGTGTGGCGGTCGATCTGCGAAAGGGGGTTCATTCCGCCATCGGGGCGCGGCCGCTCTACCTCCTGCATGCCACCACCGCCGACATGAAACTCGTCACGCAGACCAGGATTGTCCCGTAATGGCAGATCGGGGAATCGCCATGCGGTCACGAGACAGATGTCGGTGGAGTTTCCTCCCATGTCCAGAGTGACGAGATTCCGGTGTTCCGGCCTGGCGGACGGTGCCATTGACGCCTGCGCGCCCTTGCCCGGCGAGCCTGACCCCCTGTTTCGTGCCAGATGTGATAGGATGCCTTTTTGCCGGACCGTGCCCTCAGGGTCCGGAGGACGACCTCGGGGCGCCCTTCAGCAGGGTTTCCGCTATCAACACAGGAGACAGACACCATGAGATTACTTCCCAAGATCGCATCAGCTGCGGCTGGTGCACTGCTTGTTGGCGTTGCCGCGACAGCGGGCGCCCAGTCAATTCCCGAATCGGATGAGCCGATCAAGCTTGCGATGAACGAGTGGACGGGCCAGCACGTCAGCACGGCGGTGGCTGGCGAGGCGCTCA
>JAPPGE010000060.1:0-157196 GCA_028821455.1 bacterium
AAGGGATATCGCCAGTGATCACAGCCTCAAGGCCGTCCTGGAATGACCGGGTACGATGCGGGGTCTTCGACCCACCGGCCCTGATGGATCCTGCCGACCCGCGTATCGTTCTTATCGGGGCCGTGTGCCCCAGGCACCATCCAGGCTTGGCGGATCGCGGTCATTCCTGTTCGCCATCACTCCTAGTCTTAGCTTGCGCAACCCTTCAGCGACCACCTCCTCCGTCAGTTGGACCGTGTACGACCGAGTCCCATTGCATCGGTTCCCGAACCGGGGCTACGCCCTTCGAATGTGATGTAGCGGCCAGATTTCTAGAACGGCCGCTCGCCTTCGATGACGATGCGTCTCAGGTGGCGGCGGTGGCCGGGGTAGTCGCTGTGGGCGTAGTGGAGGCAGCAGCGGTTGTCCCAGATCGCCAGGGATTTCGGCTTCCAGCTCAGCCGGCACGTGAATTCGGGAATGATGGAGTGCCTCCAGAGACGGCGCAGCAGCGGAAGGCTTTCCTGCTGCGATCTTCCCTCAAAGCGGGCGGTGAAGGAATCATTCGTGTAGAGCGCCTTGCGGCCCGTGACCGGGTGCGTGCGGCAGACCGGGTGCAGGACCTCGTTGAACTGGCCCGCGGAGTAGACAATGGGCGTCGCCGTATTGTCGGTCACTTCCTGATCGATCGACGCGGTGCCGTACCCCAGCGCCGAGGAGTTGATGCAGCGGACGCTCGCGAGCTCGGTCTTCAACGCTTCGTCGAGCGTTTCCCAGGCAAGGTACTGGTTGGAGAAGGCCGTGTCCCCTCCAACCGGCGGACAGGCGACGGCATAGGCCATCGTGTACTTCGGCGGACGTTCGAAGTTGCATGAATCCGAGTGCCAGGTGCCGCCGAAGGCATACTTGTCACCAGGTTCCTGGATGAGTTCGGTGATCTCCGGAAAGCCCTCCATCTTTTGCGCATAGGGCCACGGCAGCGGCGTGCCGAGACGCCGCGCCAGGTTCACCTGGTCGGCCGGTTCGAGATCCTGGTCGCGAATCATGAGGGCGATGTGATCAGTGAGTGCGCGTTCGAGTTCGCCGATCGCCTCGTCGGAGGCGTTCGCCAGATCGATGCCCTCGATCACCGCGCCAATCGCTCCTGTGGCCGGTGTCACGGAGAAGTGGCGGTATGTCCCGGGAGAGAACTGCGGCGCATGGGAGACTGCAGCCTGGTAGGAGAATGTGGCGACGTAGCCTGCCATGACCCGACACCTCCTCGTCATCACGAAGCGGGCCCACTATAGGCACGCCGGAGGCCTCGCTCCATGGCGTCGTGACGATCCGTCAGTCATTCCCGCGGCTCGATTGGCCCCCCGATTTCGGGGCGTCTATACTGTTGCCCTCACAAAGGTTCCCGGGAGTGCGGGTTCGCGGACATGGACGACCTCTCCAGGCACACCTCGGGCCAACCCTCCCTGACAACACCGCTCGATGCGGCGCGCGAGGTTCTGAACGAAGCGGCCTCGTGTCTCGGCGCGGCCGCCGACGCCATCGGCCCCGACTTCCTCGCCACGGCCGAAGCGCTCGGCGCGCCGGAGAGCCGCACGGTGGTGCTCGGTGTCGGCAAGTCCGGCCACATCGGCACGAAGTTCGTTGCCAGCCTGGTGTCGACCGGCCATCGCGCCGCCTTCATCCATCCCCAGGAAGCGCTTCACGGCGATCTCGGGCAGGCCCGGGACGCGACACTCGCCGTGCTGCTCACCCACTCCGGCGCGACCGACGAACTGCGCATCCTCACGCCGTATCTGAGAGATTTCGGCGTCCGCATCGCCACCATCACGGCCTTCAGGGACTGTCTCCTCGCCGAACACAGCGACTGGGTGATCGAGACCAGAGTCAAGGCCGAGGCCGGGCTTCACCGGCTGGCGCCCACATCGTCTTCGACCACCACGCTCTCCCTGTGCGATGCGTTGATGACCGCCAGTCTCACCATTCGCGGGTTCACGCCCGAACAGTTTCGCGGTCTTCATCCAGGAGGCCTTCTCGGCCGCGGCCTGATGACGGTTCGCGAGGTCATGCTGAAGGCTTCCACGCTACCCTGGGTGAAGCCGAGCTCCTCGATCTGGGAAGTTCTCGATGTCGTCACGACCGGCGCCCGCGGCTTTGCCGTGGTCTGCGAGGCGGACCCTGCCTCGGCACCGCCTGTCGGTTCGGTCGGCGTCATCTCCGATGGCGACATCCGCCGGGCGCTTGCCGACCGCACCGGACTTGACGCCCTGACCGCTGATTCCATCATGACCGCCTCGCCCATGGCGATCACCACCGATGCGCTGATGTTCGATGCTCTGCGGCTGATGGAGGAAAACCGCTTCACGTTCCTCGTGTGCGAGGATGGAGGCCGCCTTCGGGGAGTCGTTCACATGCATGAGATCCTGGCGCGTGATCTCGGCGTACCGGTGCGCGGAGATCGCCTGCCCTGACGAATGGATCAGTCGCTCTCGGCTTCCTTGTCTTTCTCCTGCCGGGCGAGGGCGTGCTGGCGATAAAGCCCGAGGAAGTCGACCGGCTCCATGAGGAGCGGCGGGAAACCGCCATCGCGCACGACATCGGCAATGATTCGCCTGGCGAAGGGGAAGATCATCCTCGGGCCCTCGATGAGGAGCAAAGGCGCACGCGCCTTGTCATCGACATCGGCGAGCGAGAACACACCCCGGTAGTCGAGCTCAACCAGGAACCAGGGTTCTTCGTCCCTCGTCGCGTTGACCGTGATTCTCAGCGCCACCTCGTAGAAATCCTCCTGAAGCTGGCGCGAGTCGATGTTGAGGTTGACCTCGATTTCAGGCTTGTTGTCCGCCGCCGCGGCAATACTCGCCGCGCCCCTGGGGCTCTCGAAGGAGAGATCCTGCAAGAACTGCGTGTGCAGCCGAAGCTTGGCCTGTACCCGTTCTGCGGCCGCGGTTTCCTCAGCCATGCATCGACACTCCCGGTTACGCTGACGGCCCGTTCATAGCCCATTGTCGGCGGAAGGGCGACAGGCACTTTCGCCATACTCCATACGCCATCGCGGCGGTGTCTGCGATTCCTGGCGCCGCCTTCTTGCATGTGCCCTCAGGTTGTTCCTGCACGGATGGCGTCCGGCCCGCGCCGCTCCATCCTCCCCTGCCGACCGGAACGAGAGTCGTCAGTCGGGACAGGAGAGCCCCAGGCGCTCGTGCCACTCGGCCAGCGACTCCTCCGGGTAGCCGTCGAACTGCAGGTCCTTCGGCCCGAGGTGAACCTCGACCCAGGCTGGCTTGTCGGAGAGCAGCAGGTGGGTGCGTTCGGGAGGGGCCGGGAGCTCGGTGTCAATGGCGGAGGCAAGGGGATGCACGAGGTCCGGCCAGCGCGGATCCCAGAGCCACAGCGACGTGCCGCAGAGAGCGCAGAAGCTCCGCTCGGCCGGGCTGATCTCTTCGCCTCCGTCCTCGCGCATCACCGCATGGTAGACGCTGCGATTGTCGTCCCCCTCGACCTCCAGGCTCTCGTACTCCGCGCCGAGGTTGATCGCATAGCCTCCGCCACCGCCGGTCTTTCGGCAGATGTTGCAGTAGCAGAGGTTGAAGGGATAGGGGTGGGCGGAACGGACGCGGAACCGGATGGCGCCGCAGTGGCACGAACCTTCGAGCAACATGACGGGGGGCCCCCGCTTTGGTTTCCCGTCAATCTCCGTCATCCGGAAGGGTCAAGGCAAGCCGGGAACGGGAAACTGGTCTGGCCGGTGTCGTAGAACGCGGGCTGTGTTCGGCTTGAGGGAACCGATGCTGCAAGGACCGTGATCTTCCTGTTCGACCGGCTCAGGAGAAGCGGCCGCAGATGAATGTTTCCCGGAAAACGGGCCTGCCTGGGATATCTCGGGACAGACTTGACTCTTCTGGCTGTCGGTTGTAAACAAAATAACAAATTGTTTACAACACGGAGAATCCTCCCTTGAGAACCTTTCAACGCCTGCCTGTCGCGATGCAGACGGTATACGCGGAACTGGCGGACCGGGCCTGGTCAGGCAGTTTCCAGGAGATCATGGATGCCGGAGGAACGCCACACAAACGCGTCGTCAAGGGTCGGGCCTACTGGTACTGGCACCCCGCAAACCGCAACGGGTATCGGCCCCCGGCCAGGTATCTCGGTCCGGACACGCCCGAAATCCGTCGCAGGATCGAGACTCGGGTGGAACGCGCCGAGGCCCGCAAGGACCGGATCGGCATGGTTCGGGCCCTGCGCGCCGGTGGCGTGCCCGCCCCTGACGGCCTCAGCGGCAACGTGCTCGCCGCCCTGGCCGAGGCTGGCGCCTTCCGGCTGCGTGCCGTGGTTGTCGGATCCGTCGCCTTCCAGTGCTACGCGCCCATGCTCGGTTTCAGGGTGCGGGGCGCGACAGCGCGCACGGGTGACGTGGATATTGGACAGTTCCCCGCCATCTCGATCGCCGTGGACGACCGGATCGAGCCGGATCTCCTGTCCGTCCTGAAGAGCGTCGATCCCGAATTCGAGACCGTCCCGTCGCCCTTCGATCCGCGCCGGACCCTTCGCTACGCGATCCGGGGCGGGAGCGCCGAAAGGTTCGTCGTGGATGTGCTCGCCCCGATGCGGGGTCCACCGCAGGACAGGCCCGTACATCTCCCCGCCCTTGAAGGCGACGCCCAGCCGCTCCGTTTCCTCGACTTCCTCTTGTACCGGGAGATCGAGGCCCTCGTGCTTCATGGGACAGGAATCCCCGTCAAGACGCCCTCCCCCGAACGCTTTGCCGTCCACAAACTGCTCGTCGCAGCGCGCAGCCCCGCGGACCCGGCAAGCCGCGCCAAGGCGAGGAAGGACCTTGAGCAGGCCGCGCTCCTTATCCGGGTGTTGGCGAGCGACCGCCCGGAAGAACTCCGTGATGTCTGGGAGGAACTGCGCACGCGGGGGCCGGCCTGGCGCGAGGCGGCGGATCGGGGGAGGAAAGGCCTGCCGGGCGATGTGCAGGATCTCCTGCCGTTGCCGGACGTCCCGGAAGAGGTCGGGAGCGATGTCCTCCGTGCATCGGAAACGACGTAGCCGGTGCCTGGTGTTGTTGTCGGGCCGTGGACTTAGGGGCGGTCGAGTCGGCCGCTCGGGGGATCGTCGACGGGTTCCCATTCGCCTTCGATCGTGCGGCCGCCGGGACGGGACTGCGTGGCGGCGACGTGGATGAAGCGGCCGAGAGCGAGAGCGAGGAGACCGCGGAACGGCGGCAGGAGGAGCAGGAACCCTGCTGCGTCGCTGAAGAAACCCGGGACCAGAAGCATCACGCCGGCGACGAGAATGCAGGCGCCGGCGAACAGGTCGCCCAGAGGCATCCTGCCCTGACGCAGCGTGGTGCGCACCCTCTCGAGGGTCGAGCGGCCCTGGTGGCGCACGAGGGCCGCACCGGCAACGGCCGTCGCGATGCACAGGGCGACGGTCCACCAGGCGCCAACGAGACCGCCGACCTCGACGAGCAGCCATACCTCGACGAGGGGAAGGCCGATGAAGAGGGCGAGGAGAAGGATAGGCATGGCGCAAGGGTCTCTGATTACCCATCTATAGGGGTGTTGGCTCCTCCGCGCCACTGGTGACTCGACCCCGGCGCGGCAAGGGACTAGATTGCAAGGGACGCGGCATCGTGCATGCCGTCGGACGACGATTCGACGTGGCGGGCGAACTCGTGGACATTCTGATCTTCGCCGTACTGGCGGCAGTGATCTTCTTCAAACTGTTCAATGTCCTTGGGCGGCGAACCGGGCACGAACAGCCGCCGCCAGCGCCGATGCCAGGTCCGGTCGCCGACAACGATGATCAGGGAACCGTACTGCCCTTCAGACGCCAGGAAGAGGAAGACGGCGAGGCGGACGAATCCGGGGATCCCCTGGCCCGGGGCCTCGACAGGATCAGGCGCGCCGATCGCGGCTTCGACGTGGATGAATTCCATGCCGGGGCGCGCCAGGCGTTCGGCATGATCCTCGATGCCTTCCACAAGGGCGACCTCGAGCCTGTTCGGGGGTTTCTTGACGACGAGGTCCATCGCAGCTTCAGCCAGGCCATCGCCGATCGCGACCAGCACGGGACCAGGCGGCAGATCGAACTGGTGGCCATCGTCGACTGCGAGGCCATCGAAGCCGTCATGAGTGGCCGCCAGGCGAGCATCACGGTGCGTTTCCGTTCCAACCAGATCGACGTGGTGAAGGACAGCGAGAACCGGATCATCGCCGGAGATCCGACGAGCACCATCGAGGTGACGGATATCTGGACATTCTCCCGCGACACCCGTGCACGCGATCCCAACTGGCTGCTGGTCGCCACCCGCAGCCCCGCCTGACGTGGCGGTATTTCGCCGGCTGGCCGCCCCGGCACTTCTCGGTCTCATGCTCGCCGTCGCCGGTTGTGAACATGCGGGAGACCGTCTGCCGGCCTTCGCTCTCGAGGATGCGCACTTCGCCGATCTCCCGGGCTGGAGCGAAGACGACCACGCGGAAGCCCTCGGCGCCTTCGTTAAGTCCTGCGAGGCCATCGAAGGGCAGGACCCGGACGCCGCCCTTGGCCGCAAGCCCGCCATGGCCACGGTCTCGCTGTGGCAGGAACGATGCCGGCTGGCCCGCAACACGGCTGGCAGCAACGCAAGGACCTTCTTCGAGACCTGGTTCCGCCCCTGGCGCGTCACTGGGGCCGGCGGAAGTCTCTTCACCGGGTACTTCGAACCCCTTCTGTCGGGTTCAAGGACAAGGGACGGGCCATGGCGATGGCCGCTCTACCGGATGCCGGACGGCCTCTTGCCGCTCCCCGACCGCGCCGCCATCGATGCCGGCGCCCTTGACGGCATGGGCCTCGAACTTCTCTGGGTGGACGACCCTGTCGATGCCTTCTTCCTGCATGTCCAGGGGAGCGGCAGGGTGCGGCTCGAAGACGGCAGCGAGGTCCTGGTCGGATACGCCGGCCGCAACGGCCACCCCTATACGTCGATCGGCAAGGAACTCATCCGGCGCGGCGAGATCGCGGCCGATGACATCTCCATGGCGTCCATCCGCGCCTGGCTTGCCTCCCACCCGGATGAGGCGGCCAGCCTCATGGCCGTCAACCGCAGCTATGTCTTCTTCCGCGAACTCGAGGGCGAGGGACCGGTGGGTGCCCAGGGCGTAACCCTGACGCCGGAACGCAGTCTCGCCGTGGACGATGCCTTCGTCGCCTATGGGGTGCCTGTCTGGCTGGAGACGACACTGCCCGATGGCGCACCGTGGCAGCGTCTCATGATCGCTCAGGACACGGGCAGCGCCATTGTCGGCGCGGTTCGCGGCGACGTCTTCTTCGGCGCCGGTGACTGGGCCGCCCGCATGGCCGGCGCCATGAAATCGCCGGGGCGCTCCTGGATCCTGCTGCCGGCGACCATCGCGGTCTCGCTCATGGCCTCTGCCGAACCATGAGCGAGCCCCGCCCCCGCGTGGCGCTTCTCGTCACCTGTCTCGTCGACCTCTTCCGTCCTTCCGTCGGGTTTGCCGCGGTGCGCCTGCTCGAGGATGCCGGGTGCGATGTCGAGGTTCCGGCGCAGTCGTGCTGCGGGCAACCGGCCTACAATTCCGGCGAGCGGCACCTTGCCATGAAGGTCGCCCGGACCATGCTCGATGCACTGGAGCCCTATGACTACGTGGTCGCACCTTCGGGTTCATGCACCGGGATGGTGACACGGCACTACCCCGCCCTCTTTGAGGGAACCCGTGACGAGGAACGCGCCCGCGCCCTCGCCCGGCGGACCTTCGAACTCACCCGATTTCTCGTCGAGATCCGGGGGGTCACGACGACCGGAAGCCGCTTTGATGGGATGGTCACCTGGCACGATTCATGCTCTTGCCTGCGCGAGGCCGGCACCCGAGAGGCCCCGAGAACCCTGCTGCGAACTGTCGAGGGCACGGTCCTGAAGGAGGCCGGGGACCGGGAGGTCTGTTGCGGATTCGGCGGCACCTTCGCCGTCAAGTACCCCGCCATCTCCACCGCCATGGCCGAGGACAAGGCGGCCAGGCTCGAGGAAACGGGCGCCGACACGGTTCTCTCGGCCGATCTCGGTTGCCTGCTCAACATTGCCGGCGTGCTGCGGCGTCAGGGTTCGCCGATGAAGGTGCGGCACGTGGCCGAGGTGCTGGCCGATGACACGGCGGGCCCTGCCATAGGCGAGCCGGATCCGTGACGCTCCACCGGCTCAGGAGCGAACGGTTTCGTGACAGCGCCGACGAGGCCCTCTCGGATGCCGAGTTGCAGGCCAATCTCGCCAAGCTCAGGGGCAATTTTCTGGCGAGACGGGCCCGTGCCCGGGATTCGCTGCCGGAGTTCGATGCCCTTGTCGACGAGGCGGTCGGCATCAAGAATCACGTGCTGGATCACCTCGACACCTATCTCGTCGCCTTCGAGGAAGCCGTCGAGGCGTCGGGAGGAACCGTCCACTGGGCGCGTGACGATGCCGAGGCTCGCCGGGTCGTGCTGCAGATCTGCCGCGACGCCGGGGCATCGACCGTCACCAAGGGAAAGACCATGGTGAGCGAGGAGATCGGCCTCAACGACTGGCTCGATGAGGCCGGCATCGAGGCGGTGGAGACCGATCTTGGCGAATACATCGTGCAGCTCGCCGGCGAGACGCCCAGCCACATCATCGCCCCCGCCATCCACAAGAACCGCCGCCAGATCAGTGCCCTCTTCAATCACCACCACAAGAACCTCCCGGATCGCGAAGCCGACGATCTCGACGGACTTCTCGCCGATGCGAGGCAGATGCTGCGTGGCCGCTTTCTGGCGGCTGACGTCGGAATCACCGGCGCCAACTTCCTGATCGCCGAGACAGGGCAGACGGTGATCGTGACCAACGAGGGCAACGGGGATCTCACCCAGCTTCTCTCCGGCGTTCATGTGGTGCTGGCAGGGATCGAGAAGATCGTCCCGACGCTGGAGGACGCCTCCACCCTGTTGCGCCTTCTTGCCCGATCGGCGACCGGCCAGGACATGACGTCCTACACGACTTTTTCGGCGGGACCCCGGCGCCATGACGATCACGACGGTCCCGACTCCTTTCATGTCGTCCTGGTCGACAACGGGCGCACGGGCCTCCTGGGAGGGCCGAACCGTGATCTGCTGCGCTGCATCCGCTGCGGGTGCTGTCTCAATGCCTGCCCGGTCTATGCCAAGGTCGGCGGGCACGCTTACGGCTCTCCCTACTCCGGTCCCGTGGGCGCCGCCCTGACACCGTCCCTCGCCGGACTCGCCAGCACTTCCCACCTGCCCAACGCCTCGTCATTGTGCGGACGCTGCGAGGAAGTCTGCCCGATGAGGATTCCCCTGCCCGGCATCCTGCGCCGCCTGCGCAACGAGGAGGCCGAGCGCGGCGCGTCGCCACCGGTCATGCGCACCGGCCTCCAGCTTTGGTCCGTGATCGCTGCCCGGCCATGGATCTACCGCGTCCTCACCTCGCTCACGACACGCCTCCTCGCCGCCATGGGACGACGCCGGGGACACCTGCCACGCCTGCCCTTGACGCGTGCGTGGACACGGACACGAGACCTCGCGAGTCCTGCTGGTGCGACGTTCCAGAGCCGGTGGAAGGCGGGAGAGCGTCCATGAGTGACGCCCGTCATGCCATCCTGTCGCGCATTCGCGAGGCGTCCCTTCCCGGTCGGGAGCGCGACGCGACGGCAAGGCTCAGACGGCACCGGCGCAACCTGCAACCGGAGTGCGCCCGGTCGTCGGATGCCGAACTCATCGACGTCTTCGTCAGGAAGGCCGAAGCCGTCCAGGCGAGCGTGGTGCGCGTGGCGGGCCTTGAGGACGTGCCGCCGGAAGTGTCCCGCTACCTGCGCCACCGCAATCTTCCTGCCCACGTCGCTGTCGCCCCCCATGACGATCTCGAATCCATGGACTGGGCGGCGATGACCATCACCGCCGAACGGCGCAAGCCCCTCGACAGCGATCACTGCGGGGTCAACCGGGCCTTCTGTGCAGTCGCCGAATCGGGCACGCTCATCATGACCTCGGGCCCCGACAGTCCGTCGACGATGAACTTTCTGCCGGAGACGCATATTGCCGTCCTGAAGGAAAGCGATATAGTCGGCGCCGCCGAGGACGTCTGGGACCGGCTGAGAGCCTCCGGCCGCGCCTCGGCAGGGTCCCTGCCCCGTACCGTCAACATGATCACCGGCGTCAGCCGCACCGGTGACATCGAGCAGACCATCCAGACCGGTGTGCACGGGCCGCGACACCTTCACATTGTTCTGGTGAAGGAGACGTGACAGCCGTCGGAGGCCCGCCCTTCATGCCCGGTATCGACGATCTTCTTGCCTCTGTCGCCCGCACTGCCGCGCGGCCCTTTGCGGATGCCGTGACATTGCCCCGCGGGGCCTACGTCGATCCGGACTTCGCTGCCCTCGAGATCCGCCGGCTGTTTCTCGCTGACTGGGTCTGTGTCGGCCGGGTGGACGAAGTCCCCGAACCCGGCGACTACATCACCCACCGCATCGTCGACACGCCCGTGGCCGTGATCCGCCAGCGGGACGGCACCTTGCGCACCCTGGTCAACATTTGCCGCCATCGCGGCGCCGGACTTCTTGACGGGTGCGGTCACGCCGAACGGATCGTCTGTCCCTACCACGCCTGGACCTATGATCTGGAGGGGGCCCTGCTTGGCGCGCCGTTCAGCGGCGACAGGCCCGATCTTTCGTCCATCGCACTGCCACAGGTGCGGACTGACATCTGGGAGGGATGGATCTACGTCACACTCGATGACGACGTGGCGCCGCTGTCGTCAAGGCTCGAAAGTCTGTCGTCGCGAATCGCCCCGTGGTATCCGGCGGACCATGTCATGGTCTGGCGCGCCAACGAGATCTGGGCCTGCAACTGGAAGACGCTCGCCGAGAATTTCACGGAGAGCTACCACCTCTTCTCCAGTCACCGGGAAACCCTGCAACCCCACACCCCGACCCAGGGAGTTGAGTGTGAACCGGGAGAAGCGGACTGGAACATCCACTGGATGGAAACCACCCGACTGGCGGAGAAGACCCGGCCCGAGGCCAGCGACGAGGCCCGCCGGCGCTTTCCCCTCATGCACATCTATCCGGGACACGTGGTGTCCACCAGCCTGGCGCGCGGTTTCTGGATGTCATTGCAGCCTGACGGTATCGATCACGTCAGGGTGCTCTGGGGCGTGACCGTTGCACGACCGATGGTTCCGGCGGATGCGGACGGGTATGCCGCCTTTCGGGATGACATGAGAAAGACATTCGAAGCCGTGAATCTCGAGGACAGGCAAATCGTCGAATCGATCGCCCGCAACCTGAAGAGCGATCACGTCGAGCCCGGACCCCTGTGCCCCAAGGAGAGGACCCTGTGGGAGTTCTGGCGCTATCTCGCCAGGAGGCTGACATGAACCGCGACGAAGACAACGCCCTGTGGAGCCAGGTGACACGTTCCGTGACGCCGCTCAGGAACCGGTCGCCGGTTGCGGAGCCGCCAGTGGAACCGGAGAGTCCGGCCGTCACCACCCGCCACCGTCAACCGACCCAATCCACACCCCGCAAGGCGGTGGCCAGACCGCTTGTACCCGGTGTCGTCGACGGGCTCGACCGCCGCCAGGCGGATCGCTTCAGGCGTGGCCAGCTGGCTATCGAGAACCGCCTGGATCTTCACGGATTCACCCAGCGTGACGCCCACGCGGAACTTCAGGCCTTTCTTGCCCACTCCCAGGAACAGCGCCACCGGGTCGTCCTCCTGATCACCGGCAAGGGACAAAGGGGTCCGCTCGAGGAACGCACCGGCGTGCTCCGCCGCCTGGTGCCGGAGTGGCTCAACGAGCCCTCCATGCGCCGGCGCATTGTCGCCCTGGCACCGGCCAGACCGCAGCACGGCGGCGACGGCGCGTACTGCCTCTATCTGAAGAAATTGCGTTGACGGGAAACCTGGCGCCTTGATCGCGGAAACCGGTCACCTCGCACTGATCCTGGCCCTTTGCCTTGCCCTCCTTCAGGGTACGCTGCCGCTTGCCGGTGCGGCCCGAGGCCATGAGGCGTGGATGAAGCTGGCGACCGGCGCCGCGCTTGCACAGGCGGCCATGACGATGATCGCCTTCGCCGCCCTCACCCTGGCCTACATCCACTCGGATTTCTCTCTGCGCAACGTCTTCGAGAACTCCCATTCCCTCAAGCCGATGCTCTACAAGGTGACCGGCGTGTGGGGCAACCACGAGGGATCCCTCGTTCTCTGGGTCCTGATCCTGGCCCTCTTTGCCCTCGCGGTCGCCGTTCGCGGCGACCGCCTGCCGCTGGAGACGAAGGCGAGGGTTCTCGGTGTCCTGGGCCTCATCGCCGCAGGCTTCCTCGCGTTTTCCCTCTTCACCTCCAATCCTTTCGAACGCCTCGACCCGCCGCCGGTGGACGGCCGCGACCTCAACCCCATCCTCCAGGACCCCGGTCTCGCCTTCCATCCGCCGTTTCTCTATCTCGGCTATGTCGGTCTTTCGGTGACCTTCGCCTTTGCCGTGGCAGCCCTCATCGAGGGCCGGGTCGACCGGCGCTGGGCCCAGTGGGTGCGACCCTTCACGCTCGCCTCATGGACCTTTCTGACCACGGGAATCGCGCTGGGAAGCTGGTGGGCCTACTACGAACTCGGATGGGGTGGGTGGTGGTTCTGGGATCCGGTGGAGAACGCCTCCTTCATGCCGTGGCTGGCGGCCACCGCCCTTCTCCACTCGACGATCGTGACCGGGAAGCGTGAGGCCCTCAAGAGCTGGACCATCCTGCTGGCCATCCTCGCGTTCTCGCTCAGCCTGCTCGGAACCTTCCTGGTGCGTTCCGGCGTCCTCACCTCCGTCCACGCATTCGCGGTCGATCCGGCGCGCGGCGTCTTCATACTCGCCATCCTGACCGCATCCATCGGCGGAGCCCTGGCGCTCTATGCGATGCGGGCGCCGTCACTGCGACCTGGCGGCTTCTTCGCCCCGGTGAGCCGCGAGGGTGCGCTGGTCCTCAACAACCTCTTCCTCGCCGCAGGCTGCTTCACGGTGCTGACGGGAACCCTCTACCCCCTGCTCCTCGACGTTGTCAGTGGCGCCACGGTTTCCGTCGGGCCGCCCTACTACGAAATCGTCTTCGTCCCCCTCATGGTTCCGCTCCTCATCCTCGTTGCCCTCGGCATGATGGCGCCCTGGAAGCGGGCCGATCTCGCGGGCGTGCTGTCACGCCTGAAACTGCTGGCGCTGGTCTCCGTCGTGACCTGGGGGATCGCGTGGTGGTGGACCCTGCAGTCATCGCCTCTCCCGGCCTTCGGCATCGCCCTTTCGGTCTGGATCGCCGGGTCGGTGATCCTCGAGTACGGGGAGCGAATCAGGATCTTCAGGTGTCCCTTGCGGCAAAGCTGGCAACGTGCACGGCGGCTGCCGGCAGCATCCCATGCGATGAATCTCGCCCATTTCGGTCTGGCGGTGTTCGTCGCCGGCGTGACGGCGTCATCGGCGTGGCAAACGGAGATCATCCGCACCATGGCGGCAGGCGATCGCCAGGACATCGCCGGGTACACGCTCGTCTTCGAGGGAGCGCAGATGGTTGCGGGACCCAACTACGATGCCGAACGCGGGTCGTTCCTGGTGATGGCCGACGGCCGCCACATCACCCGCCTCGAACCGGAACGGCGCTCCTACCTCGTCCAGGCGACGCAGACGACGGAAGCCGCCATCCACACCACGCTCTTCGCCGATCTCTACGTCGTCATAGGCGATGCCGTAGGTGACGGCGGCCATGTCGTGCGCCTCTACCACAACCCTCTGGTCCCGTGGATCTGGGGCGGCGCCTTGCTGATGGCGGCGGGGGGCGCCATCGGCCTCGTCCGCCGGCGAGGAGGGCCACCATGACCGGCGGTCAGCGACGCCGGACTTGCGGGGCCGGCTGGCGTGCCATGCTGCGCCTCCTCGTCCTTCCCGGTCTGCTGCTCCTCGCCGCACCGGCACCTCTCCACGCCGTGGAGCCGGACGAGATCCTCGCCGACCCGGCCCTGGAAGCCCGTGCCCGCGATCTGGGGCGCGAACTGCGTTGCCTGGTCTGCCAGAACCAGTCGATCGAGGATTCCGATGCTCCCCTGGCGCGCGATCTGAGGGTGATCCTGCGCCAGCGCATCGAGGCGGGGGACAGCGACGAGGCGGCCGTCGCCTGGATCGTCGAGCGCTACGGTGACTACGTTCTCCTCAAGCCGCCGCTGCGCGGTGACACGGTGATTCTCTGGGGAGCACCGCTGGTAGCACTCGCGGGAGGCGCCCTGGTGGTCTTCTTCGCCATGCGCCGCAACCGGCGTGCAGGGAACGGGGACGGACCATGATCCATCTGGCGTTCGCCAACATCATCGCGGCGGCCCTCGTGCTGCTGGCACTGCCCCTTCTATCCCGGGGCGACGGCCTGCGACGCCGCGGCCTCATCGTCGCGGTCTCCTTTGCCGTCATCGCCGGAGCGATCGCCATCTATGCCGCAATCGGATCGCCGCATCTGGCCGACCGGCCCCTTGCCGGTCGCGGTGTCGCCGGCAGCGACCCCGAACTCGCCGCTCTCCTGGAGCGCGCCCGAAGCCGTCTGGTCGAGGAGCCGACGGATATCGATGCCTGGATCTGGATCGCCAATGCCCAGGGTCTCTCCAGACGCTATGACGAGGCGGCACTCGCCATGGCCGAGGCGGCTGTCCTGGATCCCGGCAATGCGGAACTTCTCGCCCGGCAGGGCGAGTTCATCGTGCTCGCCCACGGCGGACTCGTGACTCCCGCAGCCCGGCTCCTGTTCGCACAATCCCTCGGCATCGACGCCAGTCAGCCGGTGGCGCGCTTCTATGGCGGCGTTGCCTTGGCGCAGGCCGGCGATACGGGGGGCGCGCTGGTTGTCTGGCACGATCTTCTCGACGATTCACCCGCGGACGCGCCCTGGATCGGTGAACTGCGCCGTCACATCTCGGATGCCGGGGGTACGGCGGGTGACTCCGGAGACGACACCCTGGCCATGATCACGGGCATGGTCGAGGGCCTCGCCCGGCGGCTTGAGGATGAGCCGGACGATCTCGAGGGATGGAAGCGCCTCGCCCATTCCTACACCGTATTGGAGGACTGGCCGAAGGCCCGCCTGGCCTACGAGCGGGCCCTCGAACTCGCACCCGATGACCCTGATATCGTGGACGGCTTCGCGGCCGCGGTCGCCGCGCCCGTCGACCGGACGACAGGTGTTTCCGCAAGCGTGCTGACCGACATGGAACGGGTTCTCGAAAACCGTCCCGACAACCCCCATGCCCTCTACGTCACCGGCCTGGCGGCGGCGCTCAAGGGCGATACCGACGGGGCCCGCGAGCGGTGGACACGCCTCAGGGATCTCTTCGCGCCGTCGACGAGCGAATACGGGCGTGTCGGGAAGCTCCTGGAGAGCATCGAGTGAGAGCCCGGCTCCCTCACTTCTCGTGCCGGTTGAACCAGACTTCCCCGCCCAGGCGCAGCTTGACGCCAAGGCGCGTGAGAAAGGCAGGGGGCAGCGCCTGGGGGGTCCCGAGACTCTCCATGTAGGAGATGAGATCGTTGTCGCGCCCGCTCGCCATGTCGGCGGCAAGCAGCCCGCCGATGGTGCCCTTGGTGACGCCAACCGCGTTCTGGCAAACGGCGGCCCAGACGTTGCCGGCGACCTGGCCAAAGCCCGGCGCACCGTTGCGTGACAGGCAAATGAACCCGGTCCAGGTATGCTCCATCGTCACGTCGCCGAGCATGGGAAACCGGGACCGGAAACAGGTTTCGTGGTCGCGCCGCGCCGTCATCTGCTCCGATCCCGTGACCCGGAACTCCGGGGCATAGCGGAACCCCTGGCGAATCAGGATGCGGTGATCTCTTGTGAACCGCATGGTGACGCCGGCAATTGCATTGGCCGGCGTGATTCCCCAGTCGTCCTCGCCTCCGAGCGCCTGCCGCTCCGCCTCGCTCAAGGGACGCGTCAGGCTGGCATGGGCGGCGACCGGCACGAGATGGCGCCGAAAGAACCCGAACTCACGGGCAAAGCCGTTGGTGGCAAGAATCATGCGCGCCGCCCGCACGCTGCCTTCCGGAGTCGCGAGTTCCACACCGTTTCGCAACGTCATCGACGTGACGGGCGTATTCTCGTAAAGGTGGACTCCCTCGGGCAGGTGATCGGCGAGACCGCGGGTCAGCGCCGCCGGATTGAAGAGGACGCAGCCCGGCGTATAGACCGCCGCGTGGAAGGCCGGCGTCCCGACCTCGCCCGCAAGCGCGTCCTGGTCCAGCCAGCGAAAGGGCTCGCCGAGCGCCTCGAGCTCCCGGGCGAAGGGCTCGAGAATCTCCCTTTTCCCGCGCTCCGAACGGGCGGCATGGTACTTGCCTCGCCGGCTCCAGTCGCAATCGATACCGTGGTCTCCGACGGCTTCGTCGAGGTGATCGATGGCGGCCCGCGCCAGGGCCATGAAGCGATGGCTGCCCTCGAGTTCGGCCAGCGAATCGCCGACGTTGTGGGGAAGGTCGATGGCAAAGCCGCTGTTGCGTCCCGACGCGTTCTCTCCCGCCTCGTCCGCCTCGAGAAGGACGATGCTGTCGTCCGGCCTGTTTTCGGCGAGACGGCGCGCCGCCGCCAGCCCGGCCCATCCGGCTCCCACGACCGCCCAGTCGGCGACCACGTCCCCGGCAAGCGGGGCACGCGGTGTCCGTGGCCCGAGAATGCGGCTCCAGCCGTTGGTCGTATCATTGACCGGCAGAACCCCGATCGTTCGCGTATCCGGCATCGTCCCGGTCTCTCCCGTCAGTCCTGGCGTTCCCTCGCGACCCACCGGCGTGGTCACGGAAGGCCCTCCAGAAACGCGCTCCAACATAGCATGGCGCCTTCCGTCCGACATGTGCCGCGCCGCTCATCCAGGGCGTTTGTTACCGGAACAGCGGGCGACTGGGAGTCCAAGGGACATCGGAGAGTTGGGGGCGTGGCCAGATCACGTCCCGTCGAACAGAGCACAGGGCGGGTCTGACGGAATGCGACACAGCGCTACTGACTCACGACAGACAAACACCTGCGGAAGCAACATGACCCCGCAGGCCGACGTTGAAACGGCTATCGAAAACCCATATGGTAGACAGTTCACAATTGTTCTACCGAGAAGAGCGATGGGCCTCAACATCAAAAACAGCGAGACGTGCTCTCTGGCCAGAGAACTCGCGACGCTGACTGGAGAGACCATGACGCGTGCGATTACTGTCGCACTGCGCGAACGCCTGGGACGTGAGCAGCGTCGCCATAGCATGGAAGCCCGGGCCGGAGAACTCCGCGCCATCGCAGAACGTTGTGCGAAACTCATGGGGCCCGGGCGGCCGTCTGTCGAACATGGTGACCTGCTCTACGATGATCAGGGTCTGCCCAGGTGATCGTCGACAGTTCCGCACTGCTTGCGGTTCTGAACCGCGAACCTGATTGCGAACGCCTTGAGACGGCGATTCAGACCGCGGCATCGTGTCAAATGTCGATGGCCAACATTCTGGAAACGTCAATCGTGGTCGAGAGTCGAGGCGGGGCAGAGGCCGGCCATGAGCTGGATGCGTTCCTTGAGCGTGCAGCAATCGAACCCGTCCCGGTCACCATCACTCAACTCGAAACGGCGCGGCGGGCCTGGCGGCAGTACGGCAAGGGACGCCATCCAGCAGGATTGAACTTCGGCGATTGCTTCGCCTACGCGCTTGCCCGAACGACAGGAGAGCCACTGCTCTACAAGGGCGACGACTTTGCCCGCACGGACATTCTGGCCGCCATATCGTCTGTGCACAGATTGTCCTAGGAAGCTCAAATTTGCCGCACTGTTCGTCGAGGGCGTCTGTTACCAGGGTGCCGAGCGATCGTGAGTTCCGGGGCACCATGCCTCCGCCATCCTGCATTGAAACGACCACCGGCAACCCAGAGGGCAGGGTGACAAGTGTCCTATCGAGACGGCGAATGGGCCTCGTCATCGCGAATGGCGAAGCATGCTTCCTGGCCAAAGAATTCGCGACCCTGACCGGAGAGACGATGGCAGGGCGAACACCGTCGCACCGTACGAACGGCTGGAACGTGAGCAGTGTCACCGCAGCGTGGAAGTCCGAGACGGGAAACTCCGCGCCATCGTAGAGCATTGTGCGAAACTCATGGGATCCGGGCTGCCGTCTGTCGAACATGGCGACATGCTCCATGATGATCAGGGTGTGCCCAAGTGATCGACGACAGTTCCGCGCCGCTTGTGCCTCCACCGGCTTGAGACCCGCTGACGGTCCGGTCGGCGCTCCGGTGCGTCAGGGGTTCGTCTGGCACTGCCGTGTTTCCGATCGATCCAGCCACAGCACATGAAGTGCGGCGGCCAGACCCAGGGCTGACGACAGGAGCATCATGCCGAGTAATCCGTAAGCCGCATTGTGCGCCGTCAGGATGGCTCCGGTGAGCGCCGCGATTGCTGCCCCCACCGCCACGGTCAGCGCGCCGGACAGGCCCGAGGCGCTTCCCGCCAGGGTTGGCCGCACCGACATGGCCCCGGAACTGGCGCTCGGCATGGTGATGCCATTGCCAATTCCGACGCACATGCAGGCACCGAACAAGGTCAGCTCATGCACCACCCCCAACGCCAGGACCAACAGCCCGAGGATCAAGCCGAGGCAAGCGACGACCCGCCCGCCCAGCATCATGGCAGTGAGCGAATGTCGCGCGGCAAGGCGGCCGGAGAGATAGCTGCCAAGCACAAATCCGGCCGTGATGCTCCCAACGTACACTCCCAGCAGCGCAGGGGGCACATCAAACAGCGCGCTGGCAACCAGGGGTGCGCCGCCTAGAAAGGCGTAGAAGCCACCTGTCGAAAAGGCCATGCAGAGCGCATAGCCCCAGAAGCGATGCGAGTGCAGCAGTTCGGGTTAGGCCCGGAACTGCTTTGTCAGCGTTTCGGACGGAGAGTGGTTGGTTTCGCGCAAATCGATCCAGCAAAGGACCAGGACAATTGTGCCGAAGCCCAGGAAAGCGCAGAAGCTGGCGCGCCAGCCAAAGAGATCGTCCAGGAGGCCGCCGAGCATCGGTCCCAGCATGGGCGCAATGGCCCAGGCCATGGCCAGATAGCCGATCAGACTCGCCGCACGCTGCGAGCCGGCGGTATCCCTGACGACGGCGAGCGACACCGTATAGCCGCAAATGATGGCCGCCTGAATCATGCGGAACAGCAGGAAGGACCAGACATCGCTGGCCAGCAGGCAGCCGAGAGAGGCCAGGCAGAAAGTGAACAGCGCCGCCAACATCACAGGCCGTCGCCCAAAGCGGTCGGACAACGGGCCGGCGATCAGCTGCAGGGCCACTGTCGCCGCCGCGTAGCCGGCAATGGCGAGGTTGACGAGAGCGTAGGGCGCCGCAAAGTCCGTCGCGATGTTCGACAGCGACGGCAGGAACATGTTGAGCGAGAGGACCGACAGGCCACTCAGAACAATCAGCGTCATGAACCGTGGTGCTTTCAGGCTGTCTTGTGGCATCTGTCTCGTTCCATCCCGGATCGCAGGTCACGCGTCAGAGCAGGCAAAAAAAACGCCCCCGATCATCGTCGGAGGCGCACAGGGTCTCGGTTTGGAGTCCGTTACCGGTCCAAGCGCCAAGCTCCCAAAACTACGATCGTCGCTGTCATGCCGATCAATCCCGCAAGCGTTCGCGGAACACGTTAGGCAGGATCCCTGCCGACTTCAAGGATCAGGCGCATCCACTGCCAGTCCGAACCGGATTGACAGATCCCGCTCGGAGAGCTCATCGATGTTCCAACGCGGCCCCTGTGACTGAACCGAACGAGACATCACACACATTGGCGATTGCATCCGCCGGGCACCCGGGAACACCGCCCCTCTATCGGATGCAGCCCGCGGATGTCTTCCGGCGTCGTGTCCCGCAACGGAGTCAGGCGCATCCCGTCGAAACTGCGCACTGAAGCCCGTCTCCTCCGGAAGTATGAATGCGGCGGCCGCTGTTTCTGTTCGTGACGGCAAAGCCACTCGTCACGGATGCCGTGCTAGAGCACTCCGGCCTGGCTTTCGGGAAGGATCTGACCGCCGTCGACGACGATGGTCTGGCCGGTCACGTAACGCGCCTCGTCGCTGGCGAGGTAAAGTGCCGCATAGGCGATGTCCTCGGGCAGTCCGAGCTCTCCCATGGGAATGGCGGGAACCATCGCATCCTCATGCTCCCGGGCCTCGCGGGACCCGGGGCGGCGGATCAGGATGTTGCCGGGCTCGACGGCATTGATCGTGACGCCTTGCCGGGCGACTTCCAGGGCTGCGGCCTTGATGAATCCGTTCACACCGGCCTTCGAGGCGCAATAGTGACTCCACCCGGGCATGGCCACACGCGGGCCCGAGATCGATGACGTCACGACAATCCGCCCGTAACGGCGGCGAACCATGTGGGGCATGACGGCCTTCGCGATCAGAAAGAGACTCTTGAGGTTCGTATCGAGCACGTGATCCCACTCGGCCTCCTTCATCCTCGCGATCGTCGATGACGGGAAAACGCCGGCGTTGTGGGCGACGATGTCGATCGCGCCGAGGCGCTTGCGGGCCTCGGCGATCATGGTCCTGACCTGCTCGGCATCGGCGACATCGGTCGCCATCGCCCAGGCCTCTCCGCCAGCCTTCGCGATCTCCCGGGCAACCGCTTCCCCGCGGCTCACTGTGCGCGTCGCGATCACGACCCGCGCGCCCTCACTTGCGAAAACCCTGGCGATACCGGCTCCTATGCCGCGCCCGCCCCCGGTCACAAGCGCTGTTTTCCCATCAAGCCGTCCACCCATGGTCCGTCCCCTTCCCTGGCTCTGGCGCGCAAGTCTGGGCGAAGAGAGGGCGCACGGCAATCAGGTGTGAGGCGAGGGCGGTGAGCCTGTTGCTATCCTGCCTGTATGTTCGGGCGTCGTTCGCTCGATTTCTGCGATCGGCACGGCGATCTCGGAACGTCAAAGTGCTTCTCGGCTCAGTTCAATCAGTCGGAAGGAATCGGAACTCTTCGGGCTTCGTCGCAAATCAATCACGAAAATCGAAACAGCGTTCAAAATCGTGCCACAGGTCGAAAACCCCCCGGACATGTTGTGGCGGTCCTCATCGCCATGGATGCAGGAACGATGCGCATGGAAGACTGTTGATCCACCTCCTCTGCGACATGACGCGGGTCTGTCCGCGGTTGGTTGACTGACGGGCGACGCCTCGCACCGGGCAGGGATGCCCCGCAGCACGTGGAACAGGACATCCTGCCCGATCAACCGCATCGCGAAGTGTGTTATGCATGATGGATTCCGTGGATCCAGGCCATGAATGACCCCCTGCTGCAGCCCTACCGTCTGAAACATCTCGAGTTGAAGAACCGGATCATGTCGACGGCGCATGAGCCGGGCTACACCGAGGATGGTCTCGTGGGAGAACGCTACGTGCGCTACCACGAGGAGAAGGCAAGGGGTGGCATCGCGCTGACCATGATCGCCGGCTCCACGGTGGTCTCGAAGGATTCGGCCCAGGCCTTCATGAACGTCCAGGCGTGGAAGGACGAGGTGGTGTCAGGCCTGCGCCGGCTCGCCGAGGCCTGCCACGACCGCGGCACGGCGGTGATGATCCAGCTCACCCACCTCGGGCGGCGGACCAACTGGAACAAGGAGCACTGGCTTCCTGTCCTGGCGCCCTCCATGGTGCGCGAACCGGCCCACCGCGCCTTTCCCAAGGAAATGGAGGACTGGGATATCGAGAGGGTCGTGCGGGACTATGGACTGGCCGCCGCGCGCATGGCCGAAGCGGGACTCGACGGCATCGAATTCGAAGCCTACGGCCACCTGATGGACCAGTTCTGGTCCCCCGCCACCAACCGGCGCGGCGATCAGTGGGGCGGCAGTCTCGACAACCGGTTGCGCTTTGCCATGGCGGTGCTCGACGAGGTGCGCGGCACCGTTGGCCCCGACTTCATCGTCGGCATCCGCATGTCCCTGGACGAGGACTGGCGCAAGGGCTACGGGCGCGCGGCAGGCCTCGAGATCGCCCGGCGCTTCATCGCTACGGGCAAGGTCGATTTCCTGAATGTCATCAAGGGTCACATCGACCACGACCGGGCCCTCACCGACATCATTCCGGTGGCCGGCATGGCGGCCTCTCCCCACCTCGAGTTCGCCGGCGGCATCCGTGCCGAGACACGCTTTCCGGTCTTCCACGCCAACAAGATCGCCGATATCGCCACGGCGCGCCACGCCATCGCCACCGGCCAGCTCGACATGGTGGGCATGACCCGGGCCCATATCGCCGATCCCCATATCGTCAACCGCATCATCGAGGGGCGCGAGGACGACATCCGGCCCTGTGTCGGCGCCACCTACTGCCTCGAAAGCGTCTATGCGGGAACCGGCGCGCTCTGTGTCCACAATCCGTCGACGGGCCGAGAAGCGTCGCTGCCGCAGCTGGTGGAACCGCGTTCGGGACCTCGACGGCGCATCGTCGTGGTGGGCGCCGGACCGGCCGGCCTTGAAGCCGCCCGCGTTGCCGGCGAACGCGGTCACGACGTGGTCGTGCTGGAGGCCGCCAATCGGCCTGGCGGCCAGATTCTACTGGCGGCGCGCACGCCCAACCGCAAGGACCTGATCGGCATCGTCGACTGGCGCCTTGCCCGCCTGACGCGGTTGGGTATCGACGTTCGCTGCAACGTGCTGGCGGGTATGGGCGACGTACTGGCCCTCGACCCCGATGTCGTTCTTGTCTGTACGGGTGGCGTGCCCAACAAGGAGATCCTGGACGAGGGTTCCGGCCTTGCCGTCAGTTCCTGGGACCTGCTTGCCGGAACCGTCTCTCCGGCGGCTGAGGTTCTGGTCTTCGACGACAACGGCCATCAGCCGGGCATGCAGGCCGCATGGCTGGCGGCCGACGCCGGTTCAAGGGTGGAGATCGTCTCGCCGGAACGCACGTTCGCGCCCGAACTGGGGGCGCTCACCCATGCGCCCTACGCCGAATTCTTCCAGGAGCACAGCGTCACCATTACCATCAACACCAGAGTCTCGAGACTGGAACGCCGGGGCAACCGCCTGCGGGCGACGCTGTTCAGCGAATTCACCGGGAGCGACGTCGGCGAGCGCTTGGTCGATCAGGTGGTGATCGAGCACGGCACCCTTCCCGCCGATGATCTCTACTTCGAACTGCGCGGCCTGTCGGTCAATCGCGGGGAGGTGGACTACGAGGCGCTGATCCAGCGCCAGCCACAAGAGATCCGCAGCAATCCCGAGGGCGCCTTCCAGCTCTTCCGCCTCGGCGACGCTGTCGTGAGCCGAAACATACACGCCGGGGTATCCTTTGCCGGGCGCCTGGGGGGCTTCTTTAACAAACCGATGGGCCGCCGGCGGGAGCCGGCTGCCCTTCGAACAAGAGATTACTTCTGTTCGTCGTGCAGACGCTTTGCCTCTGCCTCTGCACGGTTCTCCGCGATGATCGACGCGACGACCGTGCCGACACACAGGAGGACCGAAATCCACAGGAAAAGATGCACGCCGCCGGATCCGGCATAACTGTAGATCGCTGCAGCTCCTTCCCAGGACTCGATCGGACTTCCACCAAACATGATAGTTCTCCTTTCAGATTATCTGCCCTGAACGCAGCTCAGCCGCGCCAGTGAAGATGTGAGGTGATCTGCTCGGGATAGGCAGGAGACGGAATCTCCAGATCCATGCCGACCTGCTGGATTTCGTCGCTTGCACGCAGGATGCCCAGCATCTTGAGAATCAGCGACAACACGTAGCCCGGCACGAAGCCGATGAGGACCATGACCACGCAACCGACAAGCTGACCCCAGAAGGTGATGCCCGGTATGGACTCCGAGACGGCCGGGTAGCCGTCGAGGAAGATGCCGCAGGCCAGGACACCGAGGATTCCGCAGAAACCGTGCACCGACACGGCGCCGACCGCGTCGTCGATGCGCAACTTCTCGAGGAAGCGCTGGCCATAGGGAATCAGGACACCGCCGGCAAAGCCGAGGGCGAAAGCCAGTGGCGGATAGTAGAGATCGAGACCGGCAGCGGCCGCAAAGATGCCGCCGAGCGCCCCCGACATCATCCAGAATGGATCACGCGTAACCGCGTAGGCGCCGATGATTCCGCCACCGAAACTCATCAGCAGGTTGAACGACCACGCCGAAAGCGTCGTCGGGCCACCGTAGATGTTCCCCCACTGGCCGGTGCCGTTGTAGAGCAGGCAGGCGCCCATGAAGCCGACGAAACCGATGATGATTATCATCAGGCCGGCAATCGTCATCGGCACGCTGTGGCCCTGGAGATTGTTGATCTCGCCATTGGGACCGAACTTGCCGATACGCGGGCCGAGGTTGATCAGCACGCCAAGCGCGAAGAAGCCGGAGATGATGTGCACCACGCCGGACGCACCGACGTCATGGTAACCGAATTCGGTAACCAGCCAGCCTTCCGGATGCCATCCCCACGAAGCGCCAATCAGCCAGGCGAAGGAGCCCAGGGCCACGGCGAGGATGATGAACGATCCCATGCGGATGCGTTCGATGACGGATCCGGACATGATCGAGGCGGTGGTGGCCGAGAACAGCACAAAGGCACCCCAGATGACACCGGTGATGTTGTCGGAGAGATTGGGGCCCATGAACTCGTTCCACGGTTCCCCGAACAATCCGTACTCCATGTTGGGGACGATGCCGTGCGGGAAGGCGAGATAGACCCACCAGCCGAACATGAACATCGTCGGAATGATGAATGCGAAGGCGAGAATGTTCTTGCACCCCGATGCCAGTGTGTTCTTCACGCGTGAGGCTCCCATCTCGTACATCAGGAAGCCCGCGTGAATGGCAACCATGAGACCGATCGACCACCAGTAGTACCCTTCGGCACTGATCTTCGTCGACCACTCGACTGCCGCTTGAAGTTCTTCAGGAGTCATGTAGTTGAACCCTCTTTCCAGTGTTGAATGCTCCCTTTCCGGCTCCTCCTCGGATTAGCCGGCCGCCGGGCCGCGGATGTCAGAAGAAGCGCAGGTACCGGTCACGCTCCCAGTCGCTGACATGGTTGAGATAGGCCAGCCACTCGTCCCGCTTGTAGGCGAGCCAGGCCCCGAACATGGTGTCTCCGAACGTCCTGCGCGCCAGGTCGCTCGACGCAAAGGCATCAAGAGCCTCGCCAAGCGTGCGCGGCAGGGTGTCGACGCCGGTCTTTCGGCGCTCGTCCTCGGTTGTGACATAGAGATTCTCGCGGTGAGGTTCACCGGGATCGAGCTCCTCGCGGATGCCCTCCAGTCCAGCCGCCAGGACCATGGCGGCGCCGAGATAGGGGTTGCCGGACGAGTCGGCGAGACGCAGTTCGACGCGTCCGCCGCCACCAGGAATGCGGATGGTGTTGGTACGGTTGTTGTTGCCGTACGAACAGAAGACGGGCGCCCAGGTGAATCCCGAGTTGCTGCCCTTGAGGATAAGACGCTTGTAGCTGTTGACCGTCGGCGCCACCACCGCCGATATGGCAGGCAGGTGGCGCAGCAGCCCGGCAACGAAGTGATAGCCCGACGCCGAGAGACCGCAGTCCCTGGGGTCGTCGTCCGCGACAAACAGATTGGCGCCGGTCGCCGTGTCGTAGAGCGACATGTTGAAGTGGGCGCCGCTGCCGGCGTAGTGCCCGAAGGGCTTGGGCATGAACGAGGCAAAGCCGCCATGGCGCCTCGCGATCTCGTTGGCCATGCGGCGGAAGAAGACGACACGGTCGGCCATGGTCATGACGTCGGCATAGGAAAAGTCGATCTCGAACTGGCCGATGCCGTCTTCGTGATCGAAGCTGTAGACGTCCCAGCCCAGCGCATTCATGGCGTCGACGAGTTCGCCCATCCAGCCGATGTTGTCCAGCAATCGCGAGGTGTCATAGGCCGGCTTGTCAAGATTGTGCCGCGGACTCATCGGCTGGCACTGCGAGCCATCATCACGGAACACGAAGAACTCCGTCTCGACACCGAGATTCATGCCGAGACCGAGGGATTCGGCCTCGCTGACGACACGGCCGAGAATGTTCCGGCTGCATGGCTCGAAAGGTTTTCCCTCACAATGGAGATTGCTGGCGAACCACGCGACATCGGGCATCCACGGCTGGATCGTGCACGAGGCTGGATCCGGATGGGCTGCCACTTCCTCGTCGCTGATGTCCTGAGGCACGCCGTCGACCGCTGCACCGGTGCACAGTTCCGAGCCTGCCATGGCCCGGTCGAAGTGACTCATGGGCACCATCTTCGACTTCGACACGCCGTGCATGTCGACGTAGGAAGGCAACAGAAACCTTACGCCGGATTCGACCAGGACAGATTTCAGGTCATCGAGACTGCTCGTCTGGAACCGGGAAACGGACTTCTTCACACACCCTCACTCAGCACCGGCTGCGGAACAACACCTGCAATTGTCCGCAAAGTCAAGGCGGGTTAAACCGCCTGTCCCCACCGGCGCCCGTGTTTGCCATGAACGACCAGCCCGGACTTGCCATTGCCTCGGTGATCGCCGGTGTCTGCCTGCTGACCGTCTGCGATGTCTTCGCCAAGACGGTAACGCAGGACATCGATCCCTTCAGTTTCATACTGCTGAGAAGCTGCGTCGCGTTCCTGCCGGTCTTCGTCGCGCTTTCCGTCAGCCGCACCTGGCGATACCTCAGGACCCGGCGCCCCTGGGGACAGGCCTGTCGCGGCATGGCCATGGCACTGGCCTACACCTTCTTCCTGCGGGCCATCATGGAACTTCCCATCGCCGATGCCACCGCCGTCACCTATTCGTCACCCTTCATCGTGGCGATCCTGAGCCGCATCTTCCTGGGCGAGCGGGTCTCGCTGAGCCGCTGGGCGGCGATCTCCGTCGGCTTCGCAGGCGCTCTCGTCATCATACAGCCGGGGAGCGACGCCTTCAGGCCGGCGGCGCTGTGGGGCATTGGCGCAGCCATCTCGGTGGCGGTCACCGTGTTGTTGGCGCGACGCCTGGGGGCGACGGAGCCGGCGCCGGTGACCGCCTTCTACACCACCGTCGCCTTTGCCCTGACAGGTCTCGTGCCGGTTCTGGTCGTCCCCGGCACCTGGCAGATGGCCGGAGGAATCAACCTCTGGTTCATCGTTCTGGCCGGCCTGCTCGCCGGCTCCGCCCACTTCCTCATCATCTTCGCCTACCGCAAGGGAGAGGCGAGCTTCGTCGTCCCCTTCGAGTACTCGTCCCTCCTTGTGGCGGTGGCCCTCGGCTACCTCGTCTTCGGCGACGTCCCGACCGTCATGGTCGCCATCGGCATGATGTTGATCGCCCTTGCCGGGATCATCCTCGCTCGCCGCGGTTCGGGTCCTTGAACGTGTCGGGCGGGATCGGGGAGGTGCCGCCGTCTCCTCAGCGCGGTCCAACCGGCCGGCGGGGTCGCGTTCAGCGGCGCCCCTTCATCGGATTCCGTTGGCGCGCTGGAGTTCGCGTACATAGACGATGATCTCCGCCACGTCGCGCCGGCTCAGACCCTCGACCGGCGGCATGTCGCCGAAAGGCCAGTGATGGGCCCGCACACCGAGCGCGACGGCGCGCTGAAACGACTCGTCGCCATGATGGCCGGGCTCGTAGATGATGTGGACCAGCGGCGGAGCGATCCCGTCCTGTCCCACCGCATGGCGACCATGGCAGGACGCGCAGTTGGCGTCCCAGGTCTTCTGCCCGGCCAGCGCCCGCGCCGAGAGGGCTTCCGGCACGCTGATTGCCACGATCGGCGGTCCGCTGCCGACAGTGTCATCGCTCTGGCCGAAATGAAAGTAGCCGGCGATACCGACGGCTGACGCCAGGACGAACAGGATTGTAGCCCGATTCAGTGACATGTCTTTCCGAGCGCTTTCAGCCGCCAGTAGTTGTAGGGCAACGGTGTGACGAATCCCATAGCCAGCATGAGCGGCACAACCCACCACGTCAGTTCTGCGCCGCCGGTCAGTAGCCGGTCCACCGCATTCATCATGGTTTCCATGGCCATCATCGCGATGAAGGACATGCCGATTGCCGTGCGAAATGCGGTTCACGACTCCGTCTGGCGGACTCGAGGGCGATCGAGCTACCAGGCCGTTGAAGATCGCAAGAGCCATGATCGCCAGGGAATTCCGGTGAACAGCAAGAAGGCGATGGTGCCGAAGTCTCCGATGACGCAGCCGAGCAGGCACCAGGCCGTGTTCTTCGGGGTCAGGCGCCACGTCCGGCTGTTGTGCCAGTCGATGGCAACGGTTGCGGCGGTCATGTCGACAGCCGCTGGCAAATCCTGCCAGCCTATGGAGTGTGGTCCAGTTGCTGGAATGGCACGGAACCGGCGATGAACATCTCAGCCGCATCCAGGGCCGCGGGCCTGCCGGTGAAAACTGTGCGCCGTTATGCCGATATCGGGCTGGTTGCGGCGCCGCCCCGAACGGACTCGGGGTACCGGACCTGAGATGACGGCGCCGTGCGCAAGCTCGTCTTCGTCCGCCGGGCGCGAGAGTTCGGGTTCTCGATCCGGGAGTGCCGCGAAACTGCTGAACCTCTACGAGGACACGCAGCGGTCCAGCACCGACGTCAAGCGCATCGCGACGAAGCGGCTTGCCGAGATTGCGGCGAAGCAGCGGGAACAGCCGGCCGGACTGCCCGATCATCGACGGGCTGGGCATTCGGTACGATGGTCCCTGAGCGACGACCGGCCGCGGCAAGTCGCGGGGTCGGGCGGGCGATGACATCAGGCCGCCTTCGCCAATACCCGCCTCGGCAGCCTTGCTGGACTGGGCGAACCCAAGGGTTTCCGCCATGGGTCACGGGTTGATTGCGCAATGTTATGGCCATATAACCATTCTATGGCCACCATGACGATCAAATCGACCTACTCGCTCGATGTCGACACTGTGCGACAGCTGGAAAACCTTGCGAAACACTGGAACACTTCGAAATCCGGTGCACTGCGCAGAGCCATCCGTTCGGCGGCGGCAGGTGCAGGTTCCGGTCGCAACGAAGCGCTTGATGCGCTCGACTACCTGCAGGACATGCTTGCGCTCGATCACGATTCGGCAAGCGCCTGGGCGGATGAGGTCATGCAGGAACGCAAGGCCAGCGGGAACCGGGACGAGCTGCGGACGTTCGGGTGATCCACCTGGACACCAGCTTCCTGATCCATGCGCTCCGCCGCGGTTCGCCGGAGGATGTGCAGGTTCGTGGGTGGCTGATGGCAAGCGAGGCACTCTCGATAAGTACGGTTGCCTGGGCAGAGTTTCTGTGCGGCCCTGTCGATGATGCCGCGCGGGCTGCTGCGTCTGTCGTGGTGGAACGTCAATGCTCTTTCACCGGAGAGATGGCCAGCATTGCCGCAATGCTCTTCAATGGCGCAGGACGCAGGCGGGGCTCGATGATCGATTGCATGATTGCGGCGGCGGCTCTGGCGGAGGGTGCCGCTGTCGCGACCTCCAATCCGGACGACTTCAACCGGTTTGCCCCATTCGGACTGAACCTGGCCTGAAAGTCCGGCGAGTGTTGCCCCTATGGCGCCTCCAACGGCAGCGCCATGGCCGCGTCGAGCATGTCCATGTGGTCGCTGCCGAAATAGAGCTTGTCGCGAAAGATGAAGGCGGGAACGCCGAAGAGGCCGGCCTCGGCAGCCTCGCGGGTGTTGGCGGCAATGACGTCCTTGTAGTGGGGGTCGGCAGCGATATCCGCCATGGACCGGGGACCGAGACCCACCCGGTCCGCCATCTCCTGAAGAACATCCAGGTCGGTGATGTCCGCGCCATCGGCCCAGTAGCCGCGCATCACCTGCGCCACGAAGGGTTCTGCGAGGTTTGAGTCGGCGGCATGGGCCATGCAGCGCAGCGCCCGCGACGGCCTCATCGGCTGCCCGGCATGTGGATGGTAGGGCAGGCCCGCTGCGGCCATGCGATCCTCGATATCCTGGAGATACCAGGCGCGACGCCGCGGATTCTGTTCCATGGGCCTCATGCCATCGACCGCGGTCATGAGATTGCCGAGATGGAGCGGACGCCAGTCGACGCCGACACCCCGGCGTCGCGCCAGCCGGCCAATGGTGAGCGAGGCGAGATAGGACCAGGGGGAGATGACGTCGAACCAGAAGGAGACCCGTTCACCTGCCGCAGGCGTGGATCCCGGGCCTTCGCGGGAGGCGCCCTCGAGGAACCGGGCAAGGGAAACCACAACCCGGTGGTGCTCCCCGGTCATCACCTCGCGGCCGTCCTGGCGGGCGGTAACGGCAAAGGTGATCCTGCGTCCATCGACCGCCGAGATCCTCGCCTCAACAGTGACCGGCCTTGCGGTCCGGGCGGGGCCGGTGTGATCGACGGCAACCCGGGTGCCCACGGTTGCCTCGCCGTCCTCGAGCACGGGGTGCAGGAGGTCGCCGCACACTTCTTCCATCCAGAGAATCAGCGTCACCGTCGCCGCCACGTCGACCCCGGCGTTGCCGACGGCCGCAGCGGTATCGTCCGCATCGGGTGTGAAGACACGGGTACGGCTCAAACCCGTGGTCAGGTGACGCACGATGCCCGGGACCAGCAGAGCGGGAACTCGGGCGCGATCATCTCGTCGCCCGGATCGAGAGTGACGCCCTGGAAGGGCGGCGAGGTCGGACCAGGCCGCGCCGCAAAGCGCGCATCGTCACCAATCCATCGCATGGAGATGGCCCGCCTCGGCGTCACCAGGGAACGGTTGGCCGGCGCGCCATGGACCGTCAGGAAGTGAAAGCAGATGGCGTCGCCCGGTTCGAGATCGAATCCCCGAATGTCGAATGCCGAACGGTCGGCGTCGACATCCGGAAGCGGTTCGTGGTCGTCGTCGTCTCCATAGAGCGGCTGGCGGTTGAACCGCTCGGGCGTGAAGGTGCGCTGCCAGCGGTGCGAGCCGGCAATGAACTCCGGGCTGGTGTCGCGCGCCACCGGGTCCACCGGCACCCACATGGAGACATTCTGCCGACCATCGACGCAATAGTAGGGTTGGTCGTGGTGCCACGGCGTCCCGAGGCCGGCACCCGCCTCCTTGACGAGCACGTGCTCGTGGAAAAGGCGGACCGTGGCGGAGTCCATGAGTTCGGCCGCGATCCTGGCGCCAGGCCCATGTCGTGCGAAGGTCTCGTACTCCTCAATTCTCTGCCAGTTGCAGTAGTCGCTCATGAACAGCCTGCCGGCGTCGTCGCGGTAGAGTTTCGCGTCCTCTCCCGGTTCGTCGAGGTTCTTCTCGATCCCCAGGCGAAGCATGTCGACCCACTCGGCGAAGACACCGCGCAAACAAACAACTCCGTCCCTGCGGAACGCCTCCATCGAGTCCGACCCTCCCGGCGTGACAGGATCATGGATCGCCACGGCTACCCTCCGGCGACACGGGGCATGAGATAGACCTCCGCACCATCGGGCACGGGCTGCAGCATCGAATTGCGATAGATGCGGCCGTCGATGGCAACCGCCACGCCCTGATCGAGTACCGGTGAAAGCTCAGGGTAGGCGCCCTGGAGACGCTCGAGCACCTGTCTGACCGTACCGGCTTCAACCGGAAACGACTGCCGTCCACCCGCCATGGAGCGCAGCGTTGCACCGAGCCGGACGTCGATCATGACGTCCCGTCGATGGCCGCAAGAATGCGCGGAGGCGACATCGGGGTCTCGGTCATGCGCCTGCCGATGGCGCGCGACACGGCATTGGCCACCGCCGCGAGCGGTGGCACGATCGGTGTTTCGCCGACACCACGCACGCCATAGGGGTGGCCGGGGTTAGGCACTTCGACGATGACGGTGTCGATCATCGGCAGATCGGAAGCAACGGGAATGCGGTAGTCGAGAAAACCCGGGTTCTGCAGGACGCCGTCGCTGCCGTAGATGTACTCCTCGTTGAGCGCCCAGCCGATGCCCTGAGTCACTCCGCCCTGGTACTGGCCCTCGACGTAGTCGGGATGGATGGCCTTGCCCGCATCCTGAACCGCCAGGTAACGCAGGATGGTGACCCGCCCGGTTTCCGGGTCCACCTCGAGATCGCAGACATGCACGGCGAAGCTCGCGCCGGCGCCCTCGGCATTGATTTCCGCATGGCCGGCGATCGGTCCGCCGGTGGCTGACGCCATGGCGGCAATCGCATCGAAGGTCAACGGTTCGTGGTCGCCGGCATTTGCGCCTGAGGGACGCACGCACCCCTGGTCCCAGACCACGGCGTCGACATCGATGTCCCACGTGGCGGCGGCGCGGCGCTTCATGATGTCGATGACCTTGCGCGATGCCTCGATGGTGGCCAGGCCGGCCGAGTGGGTGACCCGGCTGCCACCGGTGGTGTCGTTGTGCCCCAGCGCACTGGTGTCGGCGATGATCGCCTTCACCCTCTCATAGGGAATCTGGAGCTCTTCGGCGGCCATCAGACACATGCTGGCGCGGCTGCCGCCGATGTCTGGCGTGCCCAGCGACACGAGAACGGTCCCGTCGGTGTTGACGTTGACCGTCACGCTGGTCTGGCCGCCGAAGTTGGGCCAGAATCCGGCTGCGATTCCCCTCGCCTGGTTGGGTCCGGGGACGGCCTCGAGGGAAGGGTGGTCCCGCGCCGTCTCGAGGCACTCCTCGAAGCCGATGGGTCCGAACGTCGGCCCATAGACGGAGCTCGAGCCTTCCTTTACAGCGTTCTTAAGACGCAGTTCGACAGGATCGATGTCGAGCTTGCGGGCGATGTCATCGAGGAGGGATTCGATGGCGAAGGCAGCCATTGGCGCGCCCGGCGCTCGGTAGGCGGCGGCCTTGGGACGATTCACCACCACGTCATAGCAGTGGAGAACCACGTTCGGACAGTCGTAGGGAGCCATGCCGCACACGGCTCCGATGCCCACGGGTGATCCGGGGAACGCGCCTCCCTGGTATCTGAGGGTGGCATCGCAGGCCGTAATCCGGCCATCACGGGTGGCGCCGATACGGGCCGTGATGCTTGTCGAAGACGTGGGTCCGGACGCCCGGAAAACCTCGTCGCGGCTCATCGTCATCTTAACCGGCCGGCCGGACTTGCGCGACAGCAGGAGGGCCACAGGTTCGAGAAATACGGTGGTCTTGCCGCCGAAACCGCCGCCGATCTCCGAGGACGTCACGCGCAGGCTTGCGAGATCCATGCCCAGGATGTTGGCGCACATGTCGCGGACGGAGAAGTGACCCTGGGTGCAGCACCACAACTCGGCGAGGCCGTCCTCGGAAGCTGAGGCCACGCAGGCATGGGGCTCGATATAGCCCTGGTGGGCGGCCTCGGTCCTGAAGGACTGCTCGGCGATGACATCGGCAGCGGCGAATCCGGCTTCGATGTCGCCCATTTCAACCTTCCGATACTCCGCGATGTTGGAAGGCTCTTCGGGCACCGGATCCATGCCGGCCGTGATCATGTCCTCGTGCACCAGGGGCGCGTCGGACCTCATGGCCTCGTCGACATCCGTGACATGGGGCAGCACCTGCCAGGTGATGTCGATGAGCTTGAGCGCCTGGCGGGCCACCGCCGTCGATGTCGCCGCCACGGCGGCGACCGCATGGCCTTCATAGAGCGCCTTGTCCCGGGCCATGACGTTGCGGGCCACATCCCAAACGCTTTCCTCGACCTCCCCCTTCACTGTTCCCTCCGGACCGATATGCGGAAAGTCGTCTCGCGTGACGACCGCCTTGACGCCTGTCAGGGCCTCGGCCCTGGAGGTGTCGATGGCCAGAATACGGGCATGGGCATGGGGGCTGCGAAGCACCTTGCCGACAAGCATGTCGGCTCCGGCAAGGTCAGCGCCGTAGAGCGCCCGGCCGGTGACCTTGTCAGTGCCGTCGGGGCGGGGCGGACGGGTTCCGACCTTGTCGAATGTTGTCCGGGTGGTGAATTCGAGTTCCATGGTTCACTCTTCCCTCAGGTCGGCGGCGGTTTCCAGGACCGCGCGAATGATCTTGTCGTAGCCCGTGCAGCGGCACAGGTTGCCGGCGAGCCAGTAGCGCACCTCGGTCTCGTCGGGATCGGGGTTCTCGTCCAGCAACGCCTTCGCGGCAACGAGAAACCCCGGAGTGCAGATTCCGCACTGCAGCGCTCCGAGTTCGAGGAACTTCGTCTGCAGCGGGTGGAGTTCCCCGGTTCCGGCCATGCCTTCGATGGTCTCGACTTCGCGGCCGTCCGCTTCTGCCGCCAGCACCAGGCAGGAACACACCAGGCGGCCGTCAAGCATCACCGAACAGGCGCCGCAGTCGCCCGATGCGCACCCTTCCTTCGATCCGGTGAGACCGAGGCGGTCGCGCAAGGCATCGAGCAGGGTCTCCGCCGCATCGCACAGGAACTCCGTCGCATCACCGTTCACCGTTGTCGTGACATGCTGAAGACTCATGATTTCTCTCCGGCTCGCCTACTCGCAATGTGCGCTGCCCGGCGGGCGAGCACTCCGGCCACCTTCCGGCGGTAGGGTACGGTACCGCGCTTGTCGTCGATCGGCCGGGCCGCCGCCGAGGCCACCCTCTCGAGCGCCGCCAGGGCTTCGTCATCGAGGGTCGTGCCCAAGATGGCTGCGGCGCCATCCTCCACCACCAGGGCCCGGGGTCCGACGGCCCCGAGCACCACTTTCGCAGCGGTGCAGCAACCGCCTTCATCCAGCGTCAGACTGACCGCGGCGCCGACCACGGCAATGTCCATCTCGGTTCGCGGAATCAGCCTGAGATAGGCGTCCCCGGACCGCGCCGGAGTCTCCGGCAGGAAGATCGACGCCACCAGTTCTCCCGGAGCGAGCGAGGTGACTCCGGGACCGATCGCCACATCGCCGACCGGAACATCGCGTTCCGTGCCGTCCGGTCCGGCAATGCGCGCCAGGGCGCCCGCCGCCATCATCGCCGGCACACTGTCGGCGGCCGGCGACGCATTGCAGAGATTCCCGACCATGGTGGCGCGACCCTGAATCTGCGTCGAACCGATCAGCTCCACCGCCTCGACGACACCGGGCCAAGCGCGGCACACACCGTCATGGTGCCCCAGGGCCGCTCCCGGAACCGCGGCACCGACGCGCCAGCCGCCGTCCTCGGCAACAATGTCCGCCATCCCCGGAATTCGCTTGATGTCGACAACGAGTTCCGGCTCAACGAGACCCGAACGCAGGGCGACGAGAAGATCGGTGCCACCGGCAAGAACCCGTGCGGTGCCCTGGCACGATGCCAGCATTCCGGTGGCATCCGCGAGTGTTCGCGGTGCTTCGTACCGCATATCGGACCTGCTCCCTCGTCACCTGATCAGGAGCGATCATTCCAGAGAAGGGGACACCTCGGCAACTCTCATTTGTCGCACCGTTGCCGGAGTGCGATTTCATCCCCGGCGTATCCTCGGCCTGACGACACTTGACCCGGTGCCTGTCGGCGGGTGAGAAAGACGGCACACTCGAAGGACAACCGGACCAGCACCATGACGAGTATCTACGGTCAGACCATCAAGCTCTTCGGCTCGCACCCGGAGCCTGCCTTCGAGAGCGAAGCGGGGCAGACCTCCGTGTGGGGCCGGCAGTGGGGATGCGACAACGATGTCGGCGCCCTGCGCGTCTGCCTCATGCACCGCCCCGGCACCGAGATGGAGATCGTCGACCGCAACCGGAGGATCGAGGAGATCGGTTCGTTCGGAGACCTCGACAAGGGCTGGTACTTCCAGAGCGATACGGTTCCCGACTGGGACGAGTTCCGCGCCCAGCACGACGGCCTGGTCCGTACGCTGCGAAACGAGGGTGTCGAGGTGGTCTTTCTGGACAGTATCGAACCCGATGGCCTGAAATCCCTCTACACCCGCGATTCGTCGATCGCCATCAAGGGGGGCAGCGTGATCTGCCGCCTGGCGCGCTCGATCCGGCGTGGCGAGGAGGCGCACGTCACGAAGACGATTGCCGGCCTTGGCATGCCGGTCCTGCGCACCATCCACGGCACGGGCATGGTGGAAGGCGGCAGTTTCGCCTGGCTCAATCACCGGACAGCCGTCATCGGCCGGTCCATCTGCGTCAACGAGGAGGGTGCGCGCCAGCTCGAGGAAGTGCTCGCCTGGCAGGGTGTCGAGCTGCTGCGCGTCGACCTCACCGGCTATTCCATCCACATCGACGGCGCCATGACGATGATCGACGTCGACGTCGCCATCATCGATCCCGACATGCTTCCCTATGCCTTTCTCGAGAAGCTGAAGGAACTCGGCATCCGCACCGTCGAGATCACGGCGCAGGACAACCACGCCATCATCAACTGCCTGGCGGTCCGGCCCGGCCGAGTCGTCATGCCGCGCGGCATCTCCAACCGGACAGCCGACACTCTCGCCTCGATGAACATCGAGATCATCGAGATCGACTACGACAAGGTCTATCTCAACGGTGGCGGCATCCACTGCTCCACCTGCCCGCTGGTCCGCGATTCCGTGCACTGACGCCGCCACCTCCCGGGGTTCGCCCGGGGAATGCAAGGAGACACCCATGACACGTGCCGTGCGTATCCACAGGACCGGTGGCCCCGACGTCCTGACCATCGAGACGGTCGATGCCGGTCGACCCGGAGCGGGCGAGGTGCTGATCCGCCAGACCGCGGTCGGCCTCAATTTCATCGACACCTATCAGCGTTCGGGCCTCTACCCCCTTTCCCTGCCGGCGACTCTGGGCATGGAAGCCGCAGGGGTCGTAGAGGCGCTCGGTCCCGGCGTCACGGATCCTGGCATCGGCGACAGGGTTGCCTACCCGATGACCGCCGGTGCCTACGCCAGCGAGCGCGTCATGCCGGCAGACCGGCTGGTCAGGATCCCCGACGGCGTATCGGACGAGACCGCCGCCGCCATGATGCTGAAGGGCATGACCGTGGAGTACCTGCTCATGCGGACATTTCCCGTTCAGGAAGGGCAGACCATTCTCTTTCACGCTGCGGCAGGCGGCGTCGGTCTCATCGCCTGCCAGTGGGCACGGGCGCTGGGCGCCCAGGTGATCGGCACCGTGTCGACTTCGGAAAAGGCGGCTCTCGCATCCGACCACGGATGCCACCATCCGATCGTGACGTCCAACGAGGACATCGTCGAAAGAGTGATGGACATCACCGGCGGCAAGGGCGTTCCGGTGGTCTACGATTCGATCGGCAGGGACACCTTCGATGCGTCGCTCAAGGTGCTGGCGCCACGCGGCACCCTGGTCTCCTTCGGTCAGTCGTCAGGCCCGGTCGAGAGCTTCAATCCGGCGCGTCTCGCCGCCGGCGGCTCTCTCTACTACACGCGGCCCGGCCTCGCCCACTACATTGCCAGCCGAGAGGAACTCGATCTTTCGGCACAGCGCCTCTTCTCCATGGTCGACTCGGGCAAGGTGCGCATCGAGGTCAACCAGACGTATCCTCTCGACGATGTCGAGCGAGCCCATCGCGATCTCGAAGGGCGTCGGACGACGGGTTCGACGGTTCTCCTCCCGTGAGCGCAACCACAAGGGCCGCGCGCCTTACACGTTGTGGCGGCCCTCAGGTCCTGGAACTCGCCGACACGGTCCTTGATCCTCCCGGCGCCGGCGAGGTGCGGGTGCGCAATACGGCGATCGCTCTCAACTTCTACGATATCTACGAACGCAGGGGACTCTATCCCGTCGATCTTCCCGTCACGCCCGGCTCGGAGTCGGCGGGCGTGGTGGAGGCGCTCGGCGCCGGCGTCCAGCACCTCGCCGAAGGCGACCGTGTCGCCGTTCTCTCGGGCCCGGGGAACTGTGCCGAGGCCATGAATGCCGATGCGTCCCGGGTGGTGCGGCTGCCCGCAGACATGGAGGAGACCGTGGCCGCCGCCATGATGACCAAGGCGATGACGGTCGAGTACCTGCTGGAGCGGTGCGTCCCCGTGCGCCGCGGTCAGACCATCGTCTTTCACGCGGCAGCAGGAGGTGTCGGTCTCATTGCCTGCCAGTGGGCGAGAGCGCTTGGCGCCCGCGTGATCGGCACCGTCTCCAGCGACGCCAAGGCGCGCCTCGCTCGCATGAACGGCTGTCACGTCCCTGTCATTTGGGGCAAGGACACGCTCGAAGAGGTGGTGAGTGCCGAAACGGGCGGCAGGGGTGTTCCGGTGGTGTTCGATTCGATTGGCCGGACGAGTTTCGAATCCAGTCTCGCATGCCTCGCCCCGCGCGGCACTCTGGTGTCCTTCGGTCAGTCCTCGGGCGAACCGGAGCCCTTCCGCATGCTGCTGCTTGCGGCCAGGGGGTCGATCTTCGTCACCCGGCCGACACTCGACGACTACACGGCCACGCGCCTCGAACTCGAGGCCAGCGCCCGGCGCGTCTTCGACATGGTGGGAACCGGAAAGGTGAAGGTCACCATCGGCCAGACATTCGACCTCGCCGACATCGCAACGGCCCACGAACTGATGGAGGAGCGCCGCACAACCGGATCCACGGTCCTCATCCCCTGATGACATGCGCAACCGGATCGACACCCCGATGTGATCGTCCGCAGGGAGAAGCGTTGCGGCATGGCCCCGAAGTCGCGACCGGAGTCCACCCGGCACCGAAGAGCAGATGAAATGTCAGCATGCCAGCCTGTGCCGTGGTTGGGGTGCAGACGCAATCTTGGCACACTGCCAGCTGTTTCCTTGCGAACTCCCTTTGCACCGCGGACCCCGGATGTGATTGGTAGCCGGCATCACGTGCCGAACGTTCCATGGTTCAACAACGTGGACAGCGGCACGCCTGCCTGTCAGTGTATTCCGGATCCTGGAGGGAGTACCGCACGTCGACGGTCTTGCTGCGGAATGTGATGAAGGACGAGAAGGATTCATGAACTGGCGCGACCACATCACCGTGAACCCCGAAATCTGTCACGGCAAGGCGTGCTTCTCCGGCACCCGGGTATTGGTGACGACCGTGCTCGACAATCTGGCTGCCGGTCTGGATGTCGACGACATCGTGGCGAGCTACCCCTCGGTTTCCAGAGAGGCTGTGCGTGCAGCGCTCTGCTATGCCGCAGCATTGGCCAACGAACGAGTGGTGACGCTCCAGCAGTAGGAACGCCGGCGTGCAGTTCAAGATGGACGAGAACTTGCCCGTCGAGTTGGCCGGCATGTTCCGTGAGGCTGGGCATGACGCGGTGACAGTACTTGACCAGAGCCTCACGGGTGCACGGGACTCGGACATCGCATCGGTCTGTATTCGGGAGGGTCGGGCGATCGTGACGCTCGACATGGATTTCGCAGACATTCGGACCTACCCACCCGACGCCTATCCCGGACTCGTCGTATTTCGCCCAAGCAACCAGTCCCGCGAACATGTCTTGCGGATTGGAACCCGGCTTCTCAACGTGTTGACCGGCGCCACGCTCGCCGGCCGACTCTGGATCGTGGAGGACTCTCGAATTCGGGTACGGCAGTGACATGAAGCGCACCTGCGTTCGCTTCAGCCGAACACCCGGCCCACCACCCTGCGTCACGCATGGCTCATTGCATGTGTGAGTGTACAGGCTCGAGGTTCGTCTCGAGATGCATAGCCAGAACTCGGGCAAATCCCGCTGCTTCGCGGTTTTGCAGGCCGTTCATGGGTTGGGCGTATAATGCCCTTGGATTGCGACACCACGATCAGGCAACTGCATGGACACGCGGAGGGTGACGTGGTGAGGCACAACCGGAGAAGCCGGTCTGATCTTCGCACGTCTGACTCGCGTTCCCGAAGGCAGGTACGCGCTTTGCGTCTGGATGTTGACGATGCACCCGGCGACACCCGGGCATCGCATGGAGACCAGGAACGATGGGAGTCGACGGAAGATTGGTGAAGGGAAGGGGTGAGGGCACGAGCGGCAGGGAAACACGGGCGGTTCCATCGGCGGATAATGCCGCATCGGCGTTCAGAGTGGTCCTCGATGTTCTCTCGAACCTGATTTCCCCGGCGCTCATCGACGCCGCCGCCTGGGAGCGGCTGCGCCACGCGCTTCGGGCGTTGCCGGTCGACCCCGGAACCGGATTCGGGTTCGAGTTGCGGCTTGCCGAACCGGCGGCCGGTGCGGACGCCTATGCCGTCCTGCTGCCGGCGCGCGCGCTCGCCCGGCACTACATCCGGCGCGGCCGCCTGGCGGCGCCGGGCTCAATGGAGTCCGTCATGGGCGAACGCCTTGCCACGATCGACGTCGACGCTCCGTGGTGCAAGCTGCTGGGGCTTGAGTACGATGTGGCGTCCGAAACGCCGGACACTGGTCCGGGGCTGTTCGCGAGACTTCGATCCGATCGTGCGCGGGCGGGCGGCAGCAGTACCGCCATCGCCGTGTGTTCATGGCTCGCGGGCGCTGGCAGGCCCTGGACGGCGGCTTTCTGAAGAGCGCACTGGTGCCGGACGAACAACGGGCGCTTGTCGAGGCCGTGGAGCGAAACTGGCGCTTGGCGCCGATGGGTCCGTGGCGTGACACACGCACGGCGCTGGAAGAAGCGGGCTTCGAGGACATCGAGGAAGAGGACCTCTCCGCCGAGGCGATCCCGTCGACAGAGGAAATCCGCCGGACATATCTGACGATGTCGTTCCTGAACCCGCATCTCGGCAAGACCAATCCGGACTTGCTGGAGTGGATGGATGCATCCGTCCGCTACGCCTCGGGACTGTCGCAGGGCGTGTTCACCTACCGCTTCATCTCAGGAACGCGGCCGGCACGATAGCGGGCGAGCGACCGCTTCCGGTCAGAACCGCTCCGGCGGCGGCTTCACGGCAGTCGTGCCTTTCCACACCGCCAAGACGGACACTCAAATCAGCAGAGCAAGCACGCGAACCATTGCGCATTCCGGATGCAGGTTGACGTCACATGTCTGTCCCGGCCACCGCCGGAGGCGCTTGCATGCACGCATCGCTGCACCCACGCGTCACGATGGTCCGCCAGCATCGGCGGACCGGCGGTATCAGTAGAGTCTGTTCTGCTCGGCGCTCTTCATGTAAGCATCGGCTTCGGCCGCCGTCTCCTTGAGCTTCGCCTGGGCAACGATCGCGGCGCCGAAACTCTGCATGCCGGAGGTGTCCGGCCATGCCTCGGGTTTCCACAGGTTCGAGCGAACCATGCACTTCGTGCAGTGGAAGAAGGCGCGCTCGACATGAACGACCATGACAAGGCGGGGCACCTTCCCCTGTTCGGTCATGGAGCGACGGAGGTCCTCGTCGGCCACGATCTCGGCGCGGCCGGCCACCCTCAGCGTGTCCTTGCGCCCGGGAACCAGGAAGATGAGGGCCACCTTCGGGTTCTCCAGCACATTGAGGAACGTGTCCATGCGGGCATTGCCCGGACGGTCGGGGATGGCCAGCGTCGTGTGATCGATGACCCTCACGAATCCTGCGGGATCGCCCTTCGGCGAGACATCGACCTCGCGTGAACCGCCTCCCGAACCGATGACGAAGAATGGTGCATGACGGATGAAGTCGATGCAGAAGCCGTCAAGGTGATCGATCACCTTGGTGACTGCGGCCGGATAGACATCACCCACGATCTCACGCAGTTCATCCGACGTCGTCACGACGTCACTGAAACGTCCGGACTTCCCCATTGTTCCTGACTCCAGGGTCGTGGCCATGAACCCGGACAGTAGAGGGGGATCCGGTTTCCGACAATCTCACACCGGTTCCTGACCGTTTCACCAGTGCGTCAAGGCCGAGGCCTCCACGGAACGGTCGGGCAGGCGTCTTCGGAGCACCTGGGAGTCATCGACTCGATCCGGATGGCCGCGGACGCGTCAATCGATTCGAGCAGCAGCGCAACGAGACTTGAGATGCGTTGCTGACTTGTCGAGCACACCGTCTGCCATGCCGCGCCGTCAGCGGTTTCAGGCAACATCCGCCATCAACGCAGCGGCACGGCCGTGCTACGGATCGTGGCTCACAAGTATCGGGCAACAACCGCCCGTATCGATGGATATGTCATCATCCATGGATGACGGCGTCCAGCTCGTCGTTGCGCAGCGATTCTCCTTCTTCCACAGCAAGTTCGCTCAGACGATAGATCGGGTCATCAGCCGGCACGGTTGGGCGCGCACAGGGTTCCGACCGGGCCACGGGGCGACCGCGATACGTCAGTATCAGATGTTCGCCTTGCTCTATTCGCCGGAGAATACCTTCAGCGTTCCGCCGGAACTCCACCATGGAGATCGATGTCATGGCAACCTGCCCAAACAAGGATGATGTTCATGTTGCCTCTGTCTCGGGTGGAGTCCGCGTCGGAGGCGGGTGCCTCAGGGATCCGAAGGCTCGTTGCCCGGGTGATGGAGGGCGAACTGCGACAAGCGCAAGCCTTCGGGTTTCGGAACACCATGTCGCTTCGTGCGATACTGCAAGCGGAGGCATTGTTTGCTGCCGGAAGGGCTTTGCCGGCACCCACAACGCGATTACGGAAATCGACCGCCTCGTTTCGCTCAATTCCGTACGGGCCCCGGCTCACAATGCACCAGCGAGGGAGAAGACGAGAATGTGCGTATCAGGATTGAGCGTCTGCGTCCCAGTCGACGCCTGTGGCAAGGACATCGTCACGGACGACGATCTTGTCGCGCAGGCTGCCGATCAATTCGGCGTCGGGGCGCTCCAGCGGGAGCAGGCGCGCAACAGGCCTGCCGCGCCTGGTGATGATCAGGCCGTCGTTGCCCAGATTGTCGAGCAGCTCCAGGAATTGTTCCCTGAACATTTCCGCATCGACGACTTTCATCGCATCACTCCCTCTCGATACGGTTGGACGTAGCCGAACCTGTCTTCAACGTGTCTCCCCGCAGACCATTCCCGTTGCCCACCCGCCTCAAGGCGAACTGACGGGAGACGGACTGGGTGCAAGTCATCGTCGGACTTGCCGACATCGCGAAGAGGTCAGAAGCGCAGCCAGATCGGATCCTTGACGTGTTCGCGCAGGAAGGCTTCGTGGCGGGCGATCTCTTCTGCCGTGGCCTCGTGGGGACGGGGCGGACGGAACGTGCGGGATGGCTCGCCGGATGCCGCAGACAGGAGGGAGCCCTCGGGACCCGTGAAGTCGAGGGCCGACTGGCGTCCGCCGATCAGTTCGAGATAGACCTCGGCCAGCAGTCGCGCGTCGACGAGGGCGCCATGGGCCTCCTGGCGCGTCGAGGCGTCGATGCGAAAGCGCCTCGTCAGGGCATCGAGACTGTTCTGTTCGCCGGGATACTTCTGCCGCGCCAGGGCGAGGGTGTCGATGGCGCGGCCGGCGTCGATCGGGCCGAGACCGCACCGCTCAAGCTCGCTGTTGAGAAACCCCAGATCGAACTCGGCGTTGTGAATGACGAGGGGGCTGTCTTCCAGGAATTCCAGGAACTCCCCGGCCTTGTCCGGGAACGACGGCTGTTCGGCGAGGAAGGCGGCGGTCAGTCCGTGAACGGCAAGAGCGGCTTCCTCGCTGTCGCGCCCGGGATTGAGATAGGTACTCCAGGAACGCCCCGTGGGGACGTGGTTGCTGAGTTCGACGCAACCGATCTCGACGACGCGATGACCGGCGGCGTGATCGAGCCCTGTGGTTTCGGTGTCGAGGACAACTTCACGCATGATCTTCCCTGTGCTTGAGGAGTGCGACGTAGACGGCCGCCAGCAACCTGGCATCGGAGAGGGCGCGATGGGTGCGCCCGGGGATGATCTCGATGCCGAGGCGCTGTGCCAGGGCGCCAAGATCGTTGGCTCTTCCGGGAAAGATGCTGCGCGCCATGCTGAGCGTGTCGATGGCCCTGGAACCACGGATCGGCTCCATGCCTTCCAGGACCAGTTCGTTGTTGAGGAAGGCGAGATCGAACGCCGCATTGTGCATGACGAGGCGGCTGGAGGCGAGAAAGCTCATCAGGTCCCTCACCCTTTCCCTGAACAGCGGCTGCTTTCTGAGGAAGGCGTCGGGCAGCCTGTGGATGTCGAAGGCTTCGGCATGGTTGCAGCGCCGGGGATTGAGGAAGGTGTTCCAGGTCCGCCCGGTCACCACCCGGTCCACGAGTTCGACGCAGCCGATTTCGACGAGCCTGTGACCATCCATGATGTCAAGGCCGGTGGTTTCCGTATCGAGAACGATCTCGCGCATGACGATCACGAGTCAGGGGCCGGCATGGTATCCCGCGGGCACCCGGAAATCGACACGATCAGGCTTCGATCATCAACAGCTGCCGGCGAACCGGATACTATGGTGGCCAGATCCTCCCCTGGCGAACCGAGAGATGGCGCCACAGTCTGTTGACGCGGGCCCGGGTATGGCCCTTGGCAAGGCCGGTCATCACGACATGGTCCGCCCGGCGCAGCTTTTCACGGTCCGGCATCTGGCGACGGCGGATGTCCTCAAGAATCGCCCGGGTCATGCCGGGACGGCGCAGCACCCGGGCGGCCTGGACGAACGGTGGTGCATGGACCACGCAGGTGGCATCGACCCGCGATTCGCCGCCGGTCTCGAAGAGAAGGGGCACATCGAACACCACGAGACGGCAGCCATGCCGGGCCGCCCGCCTGAGAAAGCGGGCCTGATCGCGGCGTACCAGGGGATGGACCAGCGATTCAAGCCGGGCGAGCAATTCGGCGTTACCGATGACACGGGCGCCAAGGAGCTGACGATCGATGCGAGCTCCTATTCCATTACCTGTCACCACCCCGGGAAAGGCGCTGCCGACAGGTCCGACAGCAGCGCCGCCTGGACCGTAGAGCCGGTGCACACAGCCATCGGCATCGTGGATGAGAGCGCCACAGCGGGCGAACATGCCGGCAACGGCGGACTTTCCCATGCCGATCGAACCAGTCAGGCCGAGCACGAACACCGTTGCTGATCCCCAATCCAGTCACGTGACGAGCCTGCAGGATTCGAAGTGTGGCAACAAGCCCGCGCGGCATGTCATCAGGTGGTTCCGGCGAGCGGGCGAAGGCCAGGTCGGGAGGCCCGAATTGCTGTTGTCGACGGATTTCGCCATGCGCCAGACTTATGTCATGACGATGTATTGACATCCGATCTTCACGTCGTGAGGATACGCGCCATGGCGAAGACCGAGCAGCTTCAGATTCGTGTCAGTGCGGAGGAAAAGTCGCTGATCCGCGCCCGGGCAACCCAGGCTGGCGTGGGAATGTCGGACTGGGTGCTGCTGCAGTTGTTTCCACCCGTCGAGGTACGGTTCCGGGAGTGCCTCGAGGCGCTGGTGGCGGATCCGGACAGGGTTTCCTTCACTCTTGCTGCGCTTCATGACCTTCTGGCCGGTCTCAGTGGACAGCAGATCACGCATGGACTTCGCAATCCGCCGGGAGTCAGCCTGCCACCCTTCGAGGCAAACTATGTGGCGGCGATGGTCGAGTTTGCGGCCATGGCACAAGGAGTGTCGCCCCCGGCGTGGACGAGAGATGTTCCGCCACTGGACCGGCCCTGGTTCGGCACGGATCTCATGAGTTTGCGGTTGCATCTTCTGACGAATTCGCCTGCCGCGTTCCGGCGGCGCAACATCTTCATCGATACGTCTGTCGGGGGGCGCGTCTGATGGAAGAGCTCTCCGCACGGGATATCCGCCATCTCTTTGATCGGCTGAATGCCGAACTTGCGCGCACCGGCGTCGTCGGAGAAGTCTACCTGGTCGGCGGCGCTGTCATGTGCCTTGTCTTCGATGCGCGTCTCACGACGATGGACGTGGACGCCTTCTTTCGACCGGCAAGGGAGGTGAGGGAGGCAGCACGGCGCGTCAATTTCGGTACCGACTGGCTCAACGATGCCGTCAAGGGGTTTCTGAGCGAACGCGGAGAATTCCACCCTTGCCTGGAGCTGCCGAACCTGAGGGTCCTCACCGCAGCCCCGGAGTACCTTCTTGCCATGAAGTGCATGGCGATGCGCATAGGGAGAGAGTTCCACGACATCGACGATGTGCGCTTTCTCTTGCGTTACCTCAACCTCACAGGACTCGATGCCACACTCGAGATCATAGGCCGCTACTACCCCGTTGAACGCATACCGCAAAAGACGATCTACGCACTCGAGGAAATGTTCGCCCGAACCTCACCCGATCCTGCGACACGATCCCCCGGCCAAGCTCACCGGAAGACGGCCGGCGATGAATTGGAACACGCCGGAAACGCCCTCGCTGCCGAGAGTCCCAAGGGCGACCGATGAGGTCGTGTGCCCGAACTCCTGAGTCATGCCACGGCGTGGTGTGCGCCAAGCCGGAAAGGCCGCATTCTTCGCGCAATTCCCGATGATCGCAAAGGCCGCGGGTCCCCATGGCAACCATGGCTGGCGCAGATGCACTGCACCGCCCGGGCAGGGAGAGACCGCATCACAATCCCTGTGACACCACGGAGCGAAGCTCTTCCGTCACGGGCGGATCGACGCCGAACCACGCGGCGAAGCCCGGCCGCGCCTGGTGCAGCAGCATGCCGAGGCCGTCGACCGTGACGTGTCCGCGCTGCCGGGCGCGGCGCAGGAGATCCGTGACGAGCGGCACGTAGACGAGATCGCAGACCACGGCCTCGCCATCAAGGCCGTCGAGCGCAAGGTCGAGTGCCGGTTGTCCGGTCATGCCGAGTTGTGTGGTGTTGACCATCAGGCCGACGCCGTCGGCAGCCGCGGCCCGTTCCTCCCAGCTGACGGCCGTTACCGAAGGCCCGAATCGATCGACGAGTGCCGTGGCGCGCTCGAGGGTGCGGTTGGCAACACGCACCTCACCGACGCCCGCATCGAGAAGGGCGACGATGACGGCGCGACTCGACCCACCCGCTCCCAGCACCAGGACCGGACGGTCTCTTCGCCACCCGGGGGCCCGGCTCTTCAGGTTCTCGAGGAATCCGAAGGCATCCGTGTTGCTCGCCGCGAGAGCGCCGTCATCGCCGACAACTATCGTGTTGGCGGCACCGATCCGTCTGCTGAGGTCGTCGACGCTGTCGGCCAGCGCCAGGGCTTTCTCCTTGTGCGGCAACGTCACGTTGCAGCCCCTGAAGCCGAGATCGGGCAAGGCACGAAAGGCGGCCTCGAAACGGTGCGGCGGCACGGCAAGGGGCACATAGACGCCGTCGATACCGCAGGTCTCGAGCCAATGGCCGTGCAGGAGAGGGGATCGTGAATGGGCCACCGGCCAGCCCATGACTCCGGCGACGCGCGCACTTCCTGTCAGTCCCACGGGCCGAGCGCCCCCCTCGCGTCAAGTTCATTGAGAACGGCCAGGAGCGGCAGCCCGATGATGGCGTGCCAGTCGCCCTCGATCCGTTCGAACAGCCTGATTCCGCGTCCCTCGACCTGGTAGCAACCCACGCTTGCGAGAATGCGTTCTCCGGCAGCGGCGATGTAAGCCGCGAGCGAGTCGTCATCGAGGGAGCGCATGGTCAGCATGGACGTCTGCGTGTGACGCCATTGTCGTTCGCCGTTGACCACCAGCACGGTGGCGGTCACGAGCCTGTGCGTACGCCCCTGGAGGACCTCGAGATGCCGGCGGGCCTCGCCCAGGTCTGCCGCCTTGTCAAGGCGGCGGCCGTCGCACTCGAGCATCTGGTCGGCTCCGAGAATGAGGCAACCGGGCTCGTCACGGCTGACGGCAAGGGCCTTCTCGCACGCCAGGGCCAGGGCCATGTCGGCGAGTGGCATCGCCCGGGACTCGAGGTTCCGGCGCAGCGCCGCCTCGTCAATGGCGGGAGGCACCACCCGGAATTGCACGCCGGCGTCGCGCAGCAGTTGCCGTCTTGCCGCACTCGCGGAGGCAAGGACGAGGGGGGGCGCCTCAGGCGGCAAGGGTCGGCCGGCGGTGGTGGACATCGAACAGGCGTTCCAGGGATTCGCCGACATGGAGCAGGTGTGATTCCTTGAAGAGCCCGGCCCACAGCGAAAGACCGCGGGGCACTGTGAAGGTGCGTTCCGACGCCGTTGCATGGCCGAGTTCGAGCCGCCCTTCGGCCAGCGAGAGTTCCGAACGGGTCGCCAGGTCCTCGAAACCGCATCTCAAGTGCAGACAGGGATGGCCGGTGAAGTTGCTCGCCACCAGCATCGGGCCGGTCGAGAACGGGCCGACGAGCACGTCGATCTCCATGAACAGCCTGTCCAGGGCCTCCATCACCAGGCGGCGCAGACGGTCGAACTGCACGTGGTCTACCGCCGAAAGAAAGCGCGCCTTGCGGAATGCGTTGGGCCAGGCGCCCTCGTCCTGGCGTGTCAGCGTGTCGTCGATGTCGTCGAGCGTGAGGTCCTCGAAGGCAGCCGCGGCTTCCGCATAAAGCACGGCGATCAGGGTGTCGTAGGGAAGATCGGGGAGGCCCACCTCGCGAATCGAAGGGTAGAGCGAACGCACGGCATCCAGCGCCTGGCGGTCGACGTGCGTCACGTCGTCGCCCTCGTAGGCTTCCGGCAACCAGCCAAAACGCAAACCCTCCGGCGGTTGCGTCGCGTCGTGAAGGAACGGCATGTCGATGGAGCCCGGATCCGTCGCGTCGCCGCCGTTGATCGCCGCCAGCACGAAGCCGGTGTCCTCGACGGTGCGGCAGATCGGTCCCACCTTGTCGAGCGACCAGCACAATGCCATCCCGCCGGTGCGTGACACGCGGCCAAAGGTGGGTCTCAACCCCGTCGTGCCGCAGCGCTCCGAGGGCGAGGTGATGGAGCCCAGGGTCTCCGTGCCGATGGAAAAGGCGCACAACCCGGCAGCGGTCGCCGCCGCCGAACCGGCGCTCGAACCGCTCGCACCCTCGTTGAGGTTCCAGGGGTTGCGGGTCTTGCCTCCGAACCAGATATCGCCGTAGGCCAAGGCGCCAACGGTCGATTTGCCCAGCAGCACGGCGCCGGCCTGACGCAGTCTCGTCACCACTGCGGCATCTCCTGTTGCGATCCGCTCCTGGAAGGGCTCGGCTCCCCAGGTCGTCCGTATCTCCCGCGCATCGAAGAGATCCTTCAGCGCATAGGGGATGCCGTGAAGCGGCCCCTGCCAGTGGCCGCCTCGCGTCATGGCATCCATGGCATCGGCCTCGGCAAGCGCCCGGTCGCCCGTTACCGTGACGAAACACTCGAGCCGGCCGGCCAGGCGATCGATCCGGTCAAGACAGATTCCGACAAGCCGCCGGCTGGTGAGAGCGCCTGACCGGATCCACCCGGAGAGCGTGTGAACCGGGGCAAAGGCGATGTCCTCGTCCGATGTGGGGAGCGGCCGCACATCGCGGTCATACCAGACCGGGGGAGGTCCGGACGGCGGCGCCCGGAATCCGGGCAACCGCGGATCGAACCGGGTGGCAGGCCCAAGATCGTTGGCAAAGACGAGCGCCCTTCGTCTTCTGGCATTCTCGATCTGGGGTGCAAGGTTGTCGCGCATCAGCGTCCGTTCCGAATCGCTGTAACGCACGCCGAGTACGGTCTCGGCCGCGGCGATGGTGTCGTTGCTGAAGTCGCTCATCACTGCCTCTCTGCCGGTTGCGCTTTCTTCCCCGATACCTCGGGCGCCGAATCGATCAGCGCGCGGGTGTACGGGGACACCGGTTTGCCGATCACGGTCGCCGTCGCGCCCCTTTCGACCACCTCTCCTGATTTCATGACGAGGAGATGGTCGCACATGAAGCCGACAACCGGGAGATCGTGGGTCACGAGAATGAGGGAGAAACCATAGCGCCGTCGAAGATCCTTGAAGAGGTTCAGGACCTGTGCCTGGACCGAAACGTCGAGGGCGGACGTCGGCTCATCGAGCAGCAGGAGATCCGGCCTGACCGCCAGCGCGCGGGCGATGGCGGCGCGCTGCCGCTGGCCTCCGGAGAGTTCGTGCGGCAGTGCGCGCTCAAGATCGGGATCAAGACCGACGTCGTCGAGCAGGCGCCTGACCTCCTCCCTGACCCCCTGACGCCGGTGTTCTCCCAGGAGTTCGAAACCCAGGCCGATCGACGAACCGATGGAGAACCGCGGATTGAACGTCGCATAGGGATCCTGGAACACCGGCTGGACGCGCCGCCGCAGATCCTTCAGAGCCGTGCCGGACAGCGTGGCGACCTCGGCGCCGTCGAACGCGACATTCCCCGAATCATAGGGCGTGAGGCGAAGGATGACGCGCAACAGGGTTGACTTGCCGGACCCCGACTCGCCGACGATGCCCAGGGTCTGGTTCTTCGCCAGACTGAAGGAGACTTCATTCAGGGCCCGGACATCGCCGCCCCGGCGCAGGAGGCCGCGGCCACGAAAGGTCGTGGAGAGTTTCCGTGCAACGAGCAGCATCGCGTCAGGCATACCAGCAGCGAACGGCATGATCACCGTCCGCCGTCTCGAGGCGCGGCGCCTCCCCGCAGGCCGTACCGGCGTCGGGGCATCGCTCGCGGAACCGGCATCCGCGGATCTCCTCGTGGGGCCGGGGGATCCTTCCCGGGATCGTCGGCAGCCTCTCCGGATTGCCGGCAAGGCGCGGCGCGGCGCCGATGAGCGCCCGTGTGTAGGGATGACGGGTGTGACTGAAGATGGCGTCCTTCGTCCCGCTCTCGACGATCTCGCCGGCATACATGACGTAGATCCTGTCGCAGAAGCTGGAGACCAGCGCCAGATCGTGGGAGATGAAGAGAAAGCTGGCTCCGGTGGCATCCCGCAGTTCACCGATGAGATCAATGATCTCCGCCTGGATGGTGACGTCGAGAGCCGTCGTCGGTTCGTCCGCAAGGATGAGCGGCGGCTCCATCGAGAGCGCCATGGCTGTCAAGGCTCTTTGCTGCATGCCTCCGGAGAACTGGTGCGGATAATCAACCGCTCGACGCCTTGCATCGGGAATGTGCACGCGTTCGAGAAGGTCCCCGACAACACTCGCGATGCGCCGCCGCCGCAATCCGCCATGCACCTGCAGCGGTTCGCCGACCTGCCAGCCGATCGTCTTCACCGGATTGAGCGCATGAAGAGCGTCCTGGGGAATGAGCGCGATGTCCCTGCCACGCACGCGTGCCGGATCATCGCCATCGAGAAGGTCGCGACCGCGGAACCGGACGCGACCGGAGACCACGTCCATGCGATCGGGAAGCAGGCCGATCAGCGACTTGGCGGTCATGGTCTTGCCACTGCCCGATTCGCCGATGAGACCGACGATCTCGCCGGCATTCACGTGGAACGACACATCCCGGGCAATGCTTGCCGGCGGCCGGTGGCGGTGGCGGAGCACGATGGTGAGGCCTTCGACCTCGAGAAGGCTCTCGGGTGCGAGGCCGGAATCAGTCATGGAGTTTCGGGTCGAGCACGTCGCGCAACCCGTCACCCAGGAGATTGAAACTGAACACCGTGATGAAGAGAGCGGCGCCGGGCGCCAGACTGATCCACGGCGCCTGGTCGATGAAGCCGCGTCCGGTGTTGATCATGTTGCCCCACGACGGCTCCGGAGGCTGGGCGCCCAGACCGAGGAACGACAGCGCCGATTCGAGAAGCACGGCATAGGAGAAGGCAACGGCCGCCTCGACCAGGACCGGACCGATGACATTGGGCAGGATCTCGCGGGTAACGAGGCGCAAGGGGCCCACTCCAAGGCAAATCGCCGCCTCGAGAAAGGGCTGGCGCTGCACCGTCTGCGCCACGGCTCGGGTCAGCCGCGCGAAACCGGGGATGAAGATGATGCCGATCGCGAGCATCGCATTGAGGACGGACGTCCCCAGGTTGGCCATGAGGATGACGGCCAGAAGGATCGCCGGAAAGCAGAAGACGATCTCCATGAAGCGCATCAGGACGGAGTCGACAGCGCCCCCGAAGTGGGCCGCCAGAACCCCGATGAGAACGCCCCCGGTGGCGCCGATGGCGACAGCGACGAGACCGACGACGATCGAAACACGCGAAGCGTGGATGACCCGCGACAGGATGTCGCGTCCCAGTTCGTCGGTGCCCAGGAGGTGGTTCTCGCCGGGGCCCTGCAGCATGACGAGAACATCGAGCTCGAAGGGATCGTAGGGGGCGATGACGGGAGCAAGGGCGGCTGCCAGAAACACCAACGCCACCACCGGCAGGGTCACGGCAACGAGACCGTAGCGCCGCCAGTTCAACTGCCGGATCATGATCCGTGTCCGGTGCGGACCTGGCGCGGGTCAATCACCTGGGCTGCCAGATCGACGATGAGATTGACGATGAGAACGATGACGGTGACCGTCATGGCCGCCGCCAGGAGCACCGGATAGTCGCGGTTGATGATTCCCACAAGGACGAGGGAACCGATTCCCGGAATGCGGAACACGTCCTCGATGATGACGACGCTGCCGACAAGGAAACCGAACTCGACGGCGCTGACGGTGAAGAACGGGATGAGGGCGTTGCGCAGCACGTGGAAACTGACGAGGCGCAGGTCGCCGACCCCCTTGGAGCGTGCCGTCTCGATGAAATTCGAGGACATCACCTCGATCACCGCGGTGCGCATGATGCGGATGAGGAGGCCCGACGAGACGACCCCAAGAGCGATGCACGGAAGCAGCATGCGCTCGAGATTGCCTGCCGGATCCTCGCCAAACGGAATGTAGCCGCCGGTGGGCAACCAGCCCATCTTGAGCGAGAAAAACCAGATCAACAGCGTGGCCAGCCAGAAGTTCGGCGTCGAGCCGAAGAGGGTGGCCAGTGTCGTCACCACTCCGTCGGTGCCGGTCTGGTGGCGGAATCCGGCCACCACACCCAGGGGAATCGCGAGCACGATGGCCACCACGAAGGCCATGCCTGCCAGCTGCAGGGTGACGGGAATGCGTTTCCTCACCTCCGGGCCGACGGGCACGGCATTCTGGAACGACGTGCCGAAATCACCCTGCAGCGCCTTGCCTGCCCACTCCACGTACTGGACGGCAAGAGGCCGGTCGAGACCGTGCTGATGCTCGAAACGCTTGAGGGCCTGGGGCGTGGCGTGGATACCAAGCGCTGACAGCGCCGCCGAACCGGGAACGACGTTGACGGCGACGAACAGGATGGCCGACGCCACGATCAGCGTCGGAATGAAGGAGGCAAGCCTCCAGAAGACAAGCGCCAGCATCGTCAGGTGCACCCGGTGCCGACTCGAATGAGCCGGCACCGGAGCGCAGGGTCTGGTGTTACTCCAGCCAGGCGTCCTTCAGGGTCTTGAGGAACCCGGTCCGCATCGGCTTGAAGTTCTTCAGGCTGTCGCTGTGCGCCGTCAGCACCCAGCCGTTCACCACGGGAATGACGTCCATGGTCTCGAGAGAGAGCTGCTGCTGTTCGAGATAGAGGGCCTTGCGCTCCTCGACGGTGACGGCCGACTTGGCTGCCAGCATGAGATCGTCCATCTCCTGCGAACCGCCGAGTTGCACGTTGACGGCGGATGTCGTGGCGTAGGTGTTGGTCACGAAGTCATCCGGATCCGCCAAAGGCGACAGCCAGTACATCACGGTGAGATCGAAGTTGGAGGGGCCCCAGACCTCGTCCCAGTAGCGCGGCACCTCCATGGTGTCGATCGTCGCATTGAAGCCGATCTGCGCCAGGTTGGCCTGGATGATCGGCGCCATCGACATCATCGGGGGCCATGACGACACCATGGTGAGCGAGAGCGGCGTTCCGTCCGCGACCCCGGCCTCGGCCATCAGCGCCTTCGCCTTCTCGATGTCGCCTTGGGGGGCAAACTCGGCGAGGTCCGCATAGCCCCAGTTCCACTGGGGGATCACCCCGCCCAGAATGGCTGTGGCCTGACCGTAGAACGCGCCCTGCACGATCGCCGCCCGGTTGAGGGCGTGGGCGATGGCCCGGCGCACAAGAGGGTTGCCCAGGGGTTCACGGGTGTGGTTCGGCACCATCCAGAAGTAGCGGGATCCCTCGATCGCCGCATCGACCATGTTGTCCTGCGAGACGATGGCGCTCCAGTCCTTGGGGGGCACCTCGTTGGAGAAGTGGATCTCGCCGGACTTCAGCCCGTTAGACAGCGCCGTCGGGTCCGAGATGATCCGGTAGACCATGCCATCGAAATAGGGCCGACCCTCCTCGTAGTAGTCCTCGTTCTTCTCGAAGACGATCGAATCGCGGGGTGTGTATGAGACAAACTTGAATGGTCCGCTGCCGACCGGATGGGCGTTGAGATCCCAGTCCGATTCAACGAGATCCTTCGGCACGATCGATGAACCGGGGAAGGCCATGTAGATCTCGAATGGCCCCGTCACCCGGTTGAGCCGGAACTCGACCGTCAGGTCGTCCACCGCCACGACTTCCGCGATGGTCTCGATCTGTGAACTGTAGGCGTAGCCCGAGTCCGGGGCGAGAATGCGCTCGAACGAAAAGACGACATCCTCGGCGGTCAGCGCCTCGCCGTTGTGGAACGTCAGGCCCTCGCGCAGGGTGAACGTCCATGACAGCCCATCCTCTGCCTGGGACCAGGATTCGGCGATCCCGGCATAGGGCTTGGCATTCTCGTCCAGGTTGAGCAGTGTCGAATAGACCTGCTCGATCACCACGTGGGACATGCCACTGGGACCGCGGGCCGGATCGAATCCTCCCGGATCGGCCGAGAACGCTGCCACCAGCGTGCCACCGTAGGTCTCTTCCGCCGCTGCAGGACAAGCGAGTCCCGCCGCGGCAACAACCGCCGCACAATGCAGCATCCATCTCCTGATTTGCATGGTTCCGGTATCCTCCTCAATAAATGGAGCGGCTCTCCAAATGGCCGCTTCCAGAACGCCGCGGATGTTATCGCGCGTCGCCCGACCGCACAAACGTCATCACCACGGTATCGGAGATCGTTCGGGCGAGCACCTGACATCGATCAACGCGGGATGCAGGTTCCGGGCAGCTGTGCCAAGGTGGTGGCATGTGCGGCCGCTTCACACAGCGCTTCGGCTGGCGCGAGCTCCACGAGTTGCTCGACCTCATCGGATCACCGGCGAACCTGGCGCCACGCTACAACGTGGCGCCGGGACAGCAGGTCGCGACCGTGCGCGCTGAAGATGGCGGGCGGCGCCTCGCCATGATACGCTGGGGCCTGATTCCCTCATGGGCGAAGGAACCCGGCATGGGCTACCGGTTGATCAACGCCCGCTCGGAGACAGCGCGGACGAAACCGTCCTTCCGTTCGGCCTGGCGGTCGCGCCGCTGCCTGATTCCGGCCGACGGATTCTACGAATGGACGGGGGAGAAGAAGGCGAGGCAGCCCTGGCTGATCACGATGAAGGAGGGTGGCGTCTTCTGCTTCGCCGGCCTGTGGGAGCGCTGGAGAGTGCCGGCTGGTCTGGAACTCAGGGGGTCGATGGTCGACTTGCGGGAGGGCGACGCGCTGGACACCTGCACGATCCTGACGACAGCAGCCAACGCGGACATCTCGCGGTTGCACCACCGCATGCCGGTGGTCCTGCCAATCGAGGCCTATGCGCCGTGGCTTGCCGGAGATGACATGCCCCTCGGTCCCTCACCGCCGGACGCGATGACCTTTCACCCGGTGAGTCCGCTGGTCAACAAGGCCGCCAACGATGACCCCCGCTGTGTCGAGCCTCTCGCCTGAGAGCGAGCCCATGAACACGGTGCACCCTGATTCCAGCTCACCACACGCCCACCTTGGAACGACATGTCGTCATGCCGTTCGTGCAGTGACCGTGGCATCACTGATGCGTACCCCGGTGTACCGGATGATGGCATGATCATCCGTCGTGGGTGGAAGACGGGGAGGGCAAGGGCTGATTGAGGTCTCCCTTGTTCCGGCGGCCCTCGTCGTGATTGCGGCGATTGAGGACCTGCGCCGGCAACGGATCCCCGATCCCGTCGTGCTGGCGATCGCTGCCACCTCGCCGCTCGTCGCTGTCCTTGGCGGAGACCGGGATATTGCCTGGCACCTTGCCTGCGGTGGCGGCGTTCTCGTCATCGGCCTTGCTCTCGCATGGGTCGGATGGCTCGGAGCCGGGGACGCGAAACTGATGGCGGCCGTCTCCTGCTGGACGGGTTTCGGCGGTCTCGTCCCCTTCCTGTGCGCCACGGCACTCTCCGGCGCTCTCATCGCCCTGGCGCTCCTCATTGCCGGTCGTCGGCACCGCGGCATGCCCTTCGCTCCGGCCATCGCCATCGGTACGCTCGTCGCCTTCCTTGTCCCCGGAGCCTGACAGTTCCGGTGAAAATCCGCCAGGTTCCGCACGAGCAACGCGAGGACCGGCTCGCGGAATCGTTGCATGACATTGCCAGGACAGCAGACGCCGGGTTGTCGCGATCGTTGACCGGCAGGGCCGGGTCGAATGCGATGGATCCGGTGAAGTCGCTTGCCTTGGCGCCCCGATCCCTCAGTCTTTCCCTTCCCCGAGGTCGCAAAAGCCCTTCTGCCGGCCTTCCATCTGAAATCCCCTGAACACTCTCGTGCGCCAGATCTGCCGTCGTCAGGAATCGCCGGCCGGCGCCGCCGCTGCCCCTGGGGTTGAACCCTCGCTGCAGCGTCGCCCGAGGAATGAACGGGGCAAATGACGGCACCCGACTCCCACGCTACCAAGGCGCAGGACAGTCTCTCGGAAGTGTTGGTGAGGTGAGTCCGGCTAGAGAATGTGCCGGACTCACCCCGATTGTCGCGGTGCGGATCAGGTCAGTAGCCGGCGCGCACCTCGTCCCACAGCCGGATGTACTTTTCCTCGATATCCGGAGCCAGGGCCTGGAAGAAGATTCCGTTGTTCAGGAGACTCTCGGGCGTCGACAGTCCCAGTTCCTCCAGAACGTCATCTGCAACAAGCTCGAACGCCTTCATGTTGGCGTGACCATAGCCCCAGTTCGTGATCTCGAAGGCGCCGGCTTCCGGACTGGCGAAGGCGTTGATCAGGTCATAGGACTCGTCGACCAGTTCGGTTTGTGAATGCATGACCAGACCGCAACACCACGTAAAGATTCCCTCCTTGGGTATCCCCAGTCCGACATCGAAGCCCTGGGATTTCAGGGTCACATAGGCATCGTTCCATCCGTAGCTTGCGACCAGTTCACCAGACGCCAGGGCCTGCACGGCTTCCGTCTGGTCGCCCCAGTACATCCGCATGTTGTCGCGCTGGATGGCAACCATCTTGCGCACTTCGACCAGCTGTTCGTCGGTCAGCGTGAAGATGTTGTCGTAGCCGAGCACAAGGGCGGAAATCTCGACAATCGCGCCGGCGGAATCGTAGAAGCCCAGACGATTGCGGAACTCGTCCGTATAGAAGATTTCCCAGGAAACGTTTTCGTCGCGCCACTTCTCGCCGACCAGGTCGCGGCGATAGATGATCGTGGAGTTGCCCCAGTCAATTGGCATCAAGAAGCGCTGTCCGTTGATGACCGATCCTTCGATGTTCTCGAGGCTGGGGAACATGTCGGGAAGGTGCACCAGGCGTTCCGGATCCAGCGGAGCGAGAAGACCTCCATCGTTCCACTTGAACAGTTCATAGGTACAGGGAGCCATGACGTCCGGCTGGAAGCCGCCGGCACGCATTTTCTGGAACGCCTCGTCCTCCGATCCCCAGAATGTGTACTCGGGCGGCGCTCCGTACTTTTCGAGATAGGAACCGATGAATCCCTCGTTGTCGTAACCGGCCCAGCCAAAATAGATGGGTGTGCCGGCGGCAGCGGCGTTTCGGGTCACCGGAACGGTGACAAGACCGACGCCCAGGGCGGATGCAAGCTTGTTGAACTCACGACGCGAGATCTGCCCACTCTTGTAGAGATTCGCGATTTCTCTGGCCTTCATGTTGTTCTCCAGAATGAGGATGAGGGATGCGATTGTGACTGCCTCGGGCGGCGAATACAACGTGAACGGGATCGAGGCCGGTCTTGTCGTCGCACACGAAGGGCCCGAAGACACAGGCATCGCCTGGCCGCATCCGCGCTTCGGCGAAGCCCCTCGCTCAGGAACGGGAATCCTGCCACCGGAGAAAGAGTGTTCGCCGGCGCGGGTGCATCCGGCAGACCTGCCGGCTCCGGAGGCCATGTCTGCATTCGGGGCATGGCACAGGGGCGCGTGATCGAGACAGTGCCAAACGGCAGGGCAACGACATTGCCGCGACCGTTCACGAGTCATGCCGGATCGCGTGACATGGCGCAGGAACCTGGCGCCGACGCAGTGCGGCAGTGTGCTCTCGTCGCATGATTCGCTAGATGTGCGAACTGCGCCTGTTCGCCCGACCCCAAGGGCCACACATGGCCGGCGGGCAGAACTGGAACGGGCCGGCATCGGCCGGCCCGTTCCGGGAACGACGAAGGGAACCGGCTCAGAAGCCGGCTTTGATCTCGTCGAACAGATTGATGTACTTCTCGCGAACCTCAGGCTCGATCTCGCCAAAGAACCGGCTGTTGGCCATCATCGTGTCGGGATTGGAGATGCCGAGGGCATCCAGGGTGGCCGGATCGACCAGCTCGAACGCCTTGGTGTTCGAACTGCCGTAGCCATACAACTCGATCAGGTTCTTGCCCGAGGCCGGTGAAATCCACGCATCGATGAACTCGTACGCCCTGTCCCGGTCGCCGGGACCACCGGCGAGCAGAACCAGCCCGCACACCCAGGTCCAGATCCCCTCTTTCGGGTTCATGTAGGTGATTTCGACGCCCTGGTTCTTGAGTTCGACGACAGCACTGTTCCAGGCATAGGACGCCACAAGCTCGCCAGCAGCCAGCGCCTGTTCGACGCTGCTCTGATCGGTCCAGTAGAAACGCAGGATCTCGCGTTGCTTGCGTAGCAGCTTGGTGGCTTCCTCGAGTTCTTCGTCGGTCATGTTGAAGACGTCTTCCGCTCCGATCACGGACCCGACGACCGCCATCACGCCATCGACGGAATCGAAGATGCCCAGCCGGCCTGCGTACTTCTCGTCGAACAGGATGGCCCAGGATTCGTTCTTCTCGGTCGCGGTGTCGACATACTCCGGTGCAAGGTCGTGGCGGAACAGCACTGACGAGTTGCCCCAGTCGGAGGGTATGAACCAGTCCTGTCCGGTTTCGTCCTGACTGCCGGGCAGCGTCTTCAGGCTCGGAAAGACATCGCCGTAGTTGGTCAGCCGGGACGTGTCGATCGGATCGAGCACGCCGGCGTCTCGCCAGCGTCGGGTACTGTAGGTGCAGGGATGGCCCACATCCGCGGTGAAGCCGCTGCGCAGCTTCTGGAGTGCCTCCTCCTCTTCGCCGAAGAGGACGAAGGCGGGCTGCATCTGGTACTTGTCGACATAGCTCGTATAGAACTCGGGCAGGTCGTAGCCGCCCCACTCGAAGACGTTGAGCGAATGGTCGATGGCCAGGTCGGACTGTGCCCGCGCCATGCCTGGCCCGAACATCATCGTTGCCATGCCGACGCCGGCCGACGCCAGAACCGCAGATGCTTCGCGGCGGGTGATCTCCGCATTGGCGAGTCGCTCCTTGAACTCATCGACTTTCATCGTTCTTGTCATCTCAATTCCTCCCAGCAGATAAACGGGACCTCACGGGTCTGTGAGCCGTCAGACTAAACCTGAACAGCCGAACACGCTACGGCCGAATGTCAGGATACAATCGAGTGACGCACGCGTGACACCGCCATGTCTCGACAATCAGGTCTGCAAGCGATCCCCGTCGGTGCAGGCCACGAGGTCCCAGCGTTCACAAACGACCTGCAGGTCCTCCTGCCACGGCATATCCCAGAAAGCGCACTGGCGGCTGAAGTAATCCCGGTGGGCATCGCGCCACCACGCCAGGCTGCAATCGCCTTCTCCCTCCACCTCGGCCCAGGATTGCGGGACATCGCAGAACCGGAAAACAAGAACGTCGTTGATCCGCACCAGATAGAGGGGCGCACTGTCGAAGTCCACGATGAGCCAGTAATCGCCGACCGCGCGACGCGGAATCCCGTTGATCACGAAATCGATCTCAAGGTGGGCCGTGCCATTCTTCTGGCGGTTTCTGATGAGGCGTGGGTGATCCGACAGGTCAAGGTTCGGCACTGACGGATCCAGGTACCGCGGGTCAGCCAGCGAGCATGCATGGTACCCGGATGTCTCGATATCGAAGATCTTCCGGCATTGTTGCCAGAAGAGGTCGACGGCCTTTGTCTTCTCACCGATCATCGTTTCCGGTCCCGTGTGTGTTCATGGATCACATTGCGGTCAGTCCGCCGTCCACGACGACGACGGAACCCGCCATGTAGGACGCCTCGTCCGATGCCAGAAACGCGATGACGTTCGCAATCTCCTCCGGACGGCCAAGGCGTTTCAGGATCGTGGCGTCAACAAAACCCCGAAGCTCCGCCTGCGGGTCCTCGACACTTGCCAGGAACGCGTCGATCATGGGTGTCTTCACCGGACCCGGCGCCACGCAGTTGATCCGGACCCCCTCCCCTCCGTGATCGATGGCCATCGACTTCGTCAGCTGGATGACGCCGCCTTTCGTTGCGGTATAGGCCGCGTTGGTAGCGGTGCCAACCAACCCCTGCTCCGACGCCACGTTGACGATCACCCCGCGGTTCTGTTGACGCATCACCGGAATCACCGCCCTGGCACACAGGAAGACACCCTTGAGGTTGACATCCAGGAGCCGGTCCCACTCGTCCAGGGTCGTGTCCAGGACCGTCCTCGCCAGCACGATGCCGGCGTTGTTGACAAGGACATCCACCCCGCCATTGCAGGATACGACGCCGTCGATCAGAGCCTGGACTTCCGCCTCCCGGCTGACATCCGTGCGCACGAACCGCACGTCGTTCCCGGCCGCGGCGAGCTGGGCGGCTTCCTCGCCGGCATCCCTGACATCCGCCATGATGACAGTCGCGCCGTCCGCAGCGAACCGCTGCGTCGCAGCGAAGCCGATCCCGCTCCCTGCACCGGTGACGATGACTGTCTTTCCGGCGAACGTCATGAACCGCCACCCAGGGCTTCATGGCCGGGCCCACGCTGAGTGCACCGCATCACGGAACCGTTGTGCATGATGATTGCCGAGTGTGCCATGTGTCATCCGCTCGCGACAATCGTCCGGGCCGCCGAAAGGATCCTGTCCTCGTTCGGGATGACCTCGCGCTCGAGGGAAAGGGCCGCCGGGATCGGCAGGTCGGGATTCGCGAGGCGGGACACTCCCTTGACCACAGTCGGTCCGAGGTTCTCGACGACACGTGCCACGAGCTCGCCGGACAATCCGAAACTCAGGTAGTCCTCGTCGACGACAAGCAGCCGACCGGTCCTGGCGACGGAGTCGGTGACCGTGGCGTCGTCGAGCGGCACAACCGAGCGCAGGTCGATCACCTCGACGCCAATTCCATCGGTCTGCAGGACCTCAGCTGCCGCAAGACTCTTCTCGACCATGGTGCTCAGGGTGGCAAGCGTCAGGTCTCCACCACGGCGAACGACATTCGCCTTGCCGAGCGGGACGGTGTAGCGCCCACTCGGGATCTCGGTACCAAGCGGAAACTCCGTCGTCTTGCGCAGATAGGCATCCTTGTGTTCGATGACGATCACCGGATCCTCCGACTCGATCGATGCCGCAAGCAGCCCCCGGTAGTCATGGGGATTGCTCGGCGCCACCACCTTGAGTCCCGGCAGATGGGCCAGCATTCCCCACAGGGTCTGGGAATGTTGCGCCGCAACACCGATACAGCCGCCGGCTGCCCGGATCGTCACCGGCATGGCGACACGACCTCCCGACATGTAGCGATTCTTGGCAATGGCGTTGTAGACCGGCTCGAGGCACACACCGATGAAGTCCACGAACATGATCTCGACGAGCGGCCGCCATCCACTCATGGCCAGACCGACGGCCATGCCCGCAAACCCCATCTCGGAAATCGGCGTGTCACGGACTCGCCATTCCCCGAAGCGCCGGAACAGGTCGCGGCTGGCACCGAACGTTCCGCCCGAGTAACCGATGTCCTCTCCGAGGAACACGATACCGGGATCCCTTTCCATCTCCATTCCGATCGTCTCGGCAATCAGCTGGGAAATGTTCTGCTGTCGCCCAGCGCCGTTTCCACTCATGCCGGCACCTCCGCGAAGACATCCCGGAACGCTTCCACCGCATCCGGGCCGGGCGTCTCCCTGACCTTCTGCAGGATGTCGCGGACCCGGCCCCGGGCCTCGCTTTCCACTTCCGCGATCTCGGTTTCGTCGACCTCGCCGCGCTCCAGCAGGCGGCGGCGGACTATCGTCAGGGGATCACCCTCTTCGCGCATGCGGCGTTTCACCACGGTCTTCCGGTAGTGGTCGATGTCGCCCTCGTAGTGCCCGCGGAACCGGAAGCACACGGCCTCCAGCAGTGCCGGTCCGTTGCCGCCACGCGCATGCCCGACCGCTTGCGCGAACGCGACGGCAACCTCGTCGACGTCCGTACCGTCAACTCGACGCCCCCAGGCACCATAGGCTTCGGCGCGTTCGGCGATTCCCCTTCCGGCAATCACCTCCTCGGCCGGCACCGAAATGGCGTAGTGGTTGTTTTCGACCAGTATGACAAGGGGGAGCCGCCAAATGGCGGCCATGTTCATCGTTTCATGGAATTGCCCGGTGTTGGTGCCCCCGTCGCCCGTGATTCCAATGGCGATGCTGTCGGAGTTGTCCAGGCGGCACGCATAGGCGTGACCGAGTGCAACCGGCAACGAGGATCCGACAATTCCCGTCACCGAGAACCTGTGTTCCATGTCAAACAGATGGACATGTCCGCCCTTGCCCCGACTCAGGCCCGTCACCCGCTCGTAGATCTCGGCCATCATCTCTTCGAGGGGGACACCCTTTACTATCGCATGCTGGTGGCAGCGATGCGTGCTCACCATCCAGTCGTCTGAGCGCAGGGCGCCCGCCATTCCTGCCGCCACCGCCTCCTGACCATCGGCCAGATGAAGCTCGCCGCGCAGTTCGCCGGTTGGAATGCCCTGCGCGCAGGCTTCCTCGAACGCCCGCATGGTCACCATAAGGCGGTATCGGTCCAGCAAGGTGGGAGCATTGGACATGCCGGTCGCCCTCTCCGGTCGGCATGCCGGTCCGGCGTCTTGAGTGTGTTCCGGCGGCAGCCCCGCCGTGTCACCCATCATCGGCTATCCTCCCCACGGAGTGACCGGACCATCCTCACTGCGCGATTGCACATTGATCCCTTCCGAGTGTCGATCATCGTCATGGCTCTTCCGGATACCGGGTTTCAATCCCTGAGAAACCGCACCCACCTGGGGTCAGGCTTGATGCCCACAAGGTCACCGGACCGGGCCACGCCATCCCCGCCAACCTCTCCTTGCACGCGAATCTCGTGAGGTCCGACGTCGACGCGCCATATGACATGCGCCCCCAGAAAGCTTCTGTCGGTGACCTTGCCCACGATCCTGGCATCGTCGGGAGGTGTCAGACGGAGGGTTTCGGGTCGCATGCTGATCCAGCCGTTCCGCACGTCCGCAGGGATATCATCGACGAGCACCGAGACGTCGGTATCCGCTACACGCACGTGGTTTCGGTTCTCGTGATCACCGTCCACGATCACCGGGAGGACGTTGGCATTGCCGACGAAGCTGGCCACGAAATAACAGTTCGGAGCGTGATAGACGTCCATCGGCGTCCCGCTTTGCCGGATCATTCCTTCATGCATGACAGCGATTCGATCGGACATCGCCATCGCTTCCTGCTGGTCGTGAGTCACGTAGAGGAAGGTGACGCCGGTCTCCCTGTGAATGCGCTTCAGTTCCGCCTGCATCTCCATGCGGACCTGAAGATCGAGAGCCGACAATGGCTCGTCCAGCAACAGGACGCGGGGCTGATTGACGAGCGCTCTGGCAAGGTTGACGCGTTGCGCCTGGCCGCCACTGAGTTCGTCCGAGCGCCTTCTTTCAAATCCTGCTAGGCGCACGACATCAAGCATGCCGGTCACCGTCTCGTGGATCGAGTCTTCGGGCATCCGCCTTGACCGCAATCCGAAGGCGATGTTCTCGAAGACATCCAGGTGAGGCAGGAGCACCGGCTTCTGGAAGACCGTGTTGACAGGTCGATGGTAGGGAGGAAGCCGGGTGATGTCCTGACCGTCGAGCACCACGGTGCCATGGTCCGGCCAGTCGAACCCGGCGACGATACGAAGGAGTGTGGTCTTGCCACAACCGCTGGGGCCCAGGAGGGTGACGAACTCTCCCTCCCGGAATTCCAGGCTGACGCCGTCAAGGGCGACAACCTCCGAGAAGCGCTTGCGGACCTCCGTGACAAGGAGCCGCCCTCCCGAGTCTTGCTGCGTCATCCGGCATTCCTCCTGCGGCTACGTCCGGAGGATCTCGCGAAACGGTTGAAACGCGCGCCGACGAGGCCGAGGGCCCCGACCGCGGCAGTGATGCTGATCACCAGAAGAATCGTGGCCAGCGCGTTGACCGTTGGATCGCTGCCTCTTCTGAACTGTCCCCACAGCACGATGGGAATCGTACTGTCGGGGCCGATGGTAAACAGTGTGCGAACAAACTCATCCGTCGACAGCGCGAAGGCCAGGACCGCTCCGCCGATAAGGATGGGGAAGGTAAGCGGCAGAACGATGTGCCTGAACTGACCCATCGGGGTCAGGCCAAGATCGGCGCCCACCTCCTCGTATTGCGGGTCCAGCCGGTCCAGTCCGGATCGAGCCACAATCAGAAAGTAGGGAAAGACCCACAGGAAATGGGCAACTGCCACCGTCCCGTGCGACAGGGGAACACCCACGGTATCGAAATAGGCGAGAAGAGCCAGACCGACGAACAGCGACGGCGTCGCCAGCGGCATGAAGAACAGGATGTTGCCCAGAGCGCCGAGCCTGCGGCTAGCCCGCCTGAGCCCGAGCGCCGTCATCGTTCCCAGGACCAGCGCAATGACCATGCTGATGGCTGCCAGAACGATCGTGTTCCGGAATGCGTCCATGTAGACGGTGTTGTTGAACATGCTCCGGTACCAGTGAAGTCCGATGTCCTCGAGCGGCGGTCCGAGCCTCGGTGGCCCCTGGAACGAGAACACGATGACGATCAGAACGGGTGCGAACAGGAACACGAAGACGACCGTGACAAACAGTCCCGCAAGGATGCGGTTTGCCAATGCCGGCTTTCTTCCCATCGCCTCGCCTCCTCCTGTTATCGCCTAGAGACGTACCGAAACCCGATGGAGCCGGGTCGCGAACAAGAGCGATGTCAAGGCGAAGTACAGCAGCGAGAAGACGGCGAGGAGCACGAGTGACATCGCGGCTCCCATCGGAAAGTTGCCCGCTTCCGCGAATTGCTGCTGCACGAGAACGCCAACCAGCGTGCCCTTCGTTCCACCAAGAAGCTGAGGCGTCGCGAAGTCGCTCGCAGCGAGACCAAGGGTGAACATGAAGGGAGCGAGCGAAGTCGAGGCCATCAGTGGGAGAATGACACGCCGCCAGCTCATGAGTCCGGTTGCTCCCAGATCCTCGGCGACTTCAAGCACCGTACGAGGGAGATTGCGCATTGCCGCGTAGATCGCCAGCGTGACGAAGGGCAGATAGATATGCACGAGGGCGATGACCACCAGCGTGCGCGTGAAGAGCAGTTGCGGGGGCTCGGTGACTCCCAGTGATTCGATGAAGACGGTGAACACTCCGCTCGAGGTGAACAGTGCCCGCCACGCATAGATCCTGGCGAGGTAGCTCACAAACAGGGCCACGACCAGCAACACGAACAGCGGCGTCTCGAGACGGCCTGCCCGGAACCTGAGGTAGAACGCCAGCGGCAGGGCGATCACGAGGCAGATGCCCGCCACGATGAATCCCGTGACGAGTGACCGAATGATCAGCAGTCCGACGAAGGGGTCCGTCAGGACGGTCACGAAGTTGTCGAGAGTGAAGTCCCACGTGACCGTAAACAGCCCGCCCCGTGCAAAGGCATAGGCCCCGAAAAGCAGGAGCGGTGCAACGAACGTCAGCGCAAGGGCAATGACACCGGGTGCGAGGAGAACCCAGGTTCTCCCCGCACCATACTGTCCCCCGGGCAACGAGGGGGTGCCAACTATCCGCCTGCCTTCAGTTTCGCCCATTCACTCAACCATTCCAGATAGCCCACAACCTCGTCGGTTGTTTCGTCCGGCGGCCATGGGGTCAGAGGGCTGCGCGCCAGTGCATTGTCAAGATCGCCGTAGTCGTAAAGACTGGCGGACTTCTCATCCATCAACGGCACGGCGTCCATGTTGACGACCGCCACCTGGATGTTGGAGCCGATCGCCGCCTGGACTTCGGGCTCAAGCACCTTGTTGATGAATGCCAGAGCGGTTGCCTTGTTGTCGGAGATCTCCGGAATTGCGAAGGCCTCGACCCAGCCGATTCCGCCTTCCTTCGGTTCGACGTTCGCTGCATTGGCCCCACGATCGTTGGCCCATGCCGAGACGGGCTCCCAACCGTTGTAGGTGCACCAGATGTCACCGGACGCCATCAGTTCGGCCACATCTCCGAACGACATACCGACCGCGGGCACCTGATCACGCATCTTGCGCATGAAATTCATGACTTCGTTGAATTCCTGCCGATTGTAGAGCGGCGTGCTCTCAATTCCGAGCGTCCGGCCCGCGATCACCATGCCGCCATCGGGGCCACCGCCCCAGCCGACATGGCCCCTGTATTCATCCTTCAGGAGATCGAACCATGATTGCGGCGGATCGATGCGTTCCGGCAGGTAGTTCGTCACGGAACGGCCCCATGTGAACGGGACAAGAATCCAGTCGCCGTTCTCATTCTTGAAAAACCGTTCGTCGGCAAAGGTCGGATTGATCTTGTGCGAGAGCGGGACGTCGTCCGGACTGATGGGAACCACCAGATCTTCTAGCCTGCGTGCGAGGCCATTGAAAGTTCCGATCAGATCCCAGGTGACACCTCCAGGACGCCGGAGCTTGGCAATGACGTCGGCATTGGCCGAAATGTACGACGAACGCATCGTGACCCCGGCCTCTTCCATCCACGCGTCCATGGGCTCGAGGCCCAGCATGTCGTAACCCTCGTACCAGAAATAGTCGATGTCACCACCAATGGCTCCGTCTGAGAGGCTGGCCGAAGCGAGCGACGGGACAACACTCAATCCGACGGCTGCCTGGGCCGATGCGTGAAGGAGACGGCGGCGGGAAATGGGTGAACCGAACGATGAAACTGTCCTGATGATACCTTTGTCATCTGACATGGCGATCCTCCCTGTTGTGTTGTGTCGGGAGAAAACGACCAAGCCGCGACCCGACACGCGAGTGCAAAATAATATGGTGATATTGTCTCCCTGTCGATATGTTGTCAATCAAGCAGGCCAGTCCCGCTCCATTCGAAGCGGGAAGACGGTGTGCCGATCGGGGGAGAGACGTGTTGCCAACATCAGCGCAACGGGAGGGCGAATGGGACGATGGCCCCGGGCCCTCGGGCGCTCTGGCAAGGCAGCGCCGCTGGGCAATACTGAAAGCGGCAAGCCAGGTCATCAGCAGACGAGGTGTCCACCACACGCGACTCGTCGACATCGCGGACGAAGCCCGCGTGTCTGTCGGAATGATCCAGCACTATTTTCGGAGCCGCAACAATCTTGTCCGCGAGACCTTTCAATGGAAACTCGAGGAATCCCTTGCCTCCTACGGAACCGGTCTGCAGGACGACAGCACGGCCTGGCAACATGTCGAGAGCCTGTGCCGCATGCTGACAAGGGAACCCTTCGCGGCCATCAATTCCCTGTGGCTCGAGTTTTTCTCCCTGTGCAACAGGGACCCGGAATTCGCCGCTCTGGGTTCGGAACTCTGGGAGCGCTGGTCAGAGCAGGTCCGGGCGGTCGTCGAAAAGGGCATCGATGACGGAGAATTCACGACCGGTTCTTCGCCTGACGACGTGGCGGCCCGCTTCGTGTCCCTGGCTGACGGTCTTGGCATTCGCGTCCTCATCCACCACAAGGGCATGTCGATTGAACGGATGCATCAACTCCTTCTCGAAGGAGCCGCAAGGGAACTCGGCATAGCGCTGGAGCGGGCACCGTAGCCCGCCGGGGATTGCTGCGAGGCGCGGAGCCCAGCGTCGTGCGGCAAGGCCACATCCTTGTTGATCCGGTGAGCCCCGGGTGTCGAGTCGATTGGCGGGCGGGACGATTACCCGCCGGGTTCGGCGCGGGGCAACGCGGGTGCCGGTATCACAAAGGGCTCCGGGTCGCGGAAGCGGTCGAGGACGTTGCCGAGGAGGCGGGCGACCGGATTGTCGTAGCCATTGACCGGCAGGGCCGAGCCGAAGGCGATGGACCCGGCGGAGAACACGGCCCCGCCTCCCGGGTGCTCGAAGAAGGTCATGTCGGCCCGCACCAGGGGATGGTCGTCGGCAATCACCGGCTGGTTGGAGGTGAGTTCCTCGAGCACCACCAGCATGCCGGCGGCATGCTCTTGCGAGCGGGCAACGACCAGGGCATGGGGCGGCGTGCCGAGCCGGGGGTCGGCGCGGTCGATCTCGAGACCGGCGGCGCCACCACCGACAAGTCCGGCATCACCGATGATCTCGTCGTCGATGCCGGCGAAGATGAAGCCGGCACGCGGATCATCGGCGGCCGGGGTGCGCCGGTACCAGGTAGAACGATCGAAGCCCTGGGCCGTGAAACCGATGCCGGCAAGCTGCTGCGGCGGACGCCCGCTACGCCGCCACAGGCCACCATACTCTCCGGTGAGACTCATGAAGGATTCGCCGGCCCGCGACACCCAGGACCGGGTGCCACCCTCGGTTTTTCGGCACTCCAGGACCCCTGGAAGATCCTGCCGCAGCGCGATGCGCCAGTAGAACCCGTTGGCACCGGTGTAGATCAGCCGCCCGCCGCGGGCGAGCCAGGCCTCCAGGGCATCGAGCATGGCTGCAGTGTGGTACTCGGGGTGGCTGCCGGTGACGACAACGGAATAGCCTTCAAGCACGCCCAGCCCTTCGCCATCGAGCTCCTCGTCGGTGACGACGTCGAAGCCATCGCAGGCCTGGTCCAGCCAGGACGTGATGTGGGTATCGGCAACGAGGCCCCACACGCGCCCCTTCGGCCGGAAGTTGAGGATCGGTCGCAGGCGCGATGAGAGACTGACGCCACTGCCGTCGGAATGGGTGTCGTAGGTCGAAAGCCCGTACTCCGAATGGGCCTGCAGGAAACAGTCGTCGCGCGTCATGACGGTGGCGCGGAACTGCTTCATCTCGACGGTGTCGTTGCGGAAATGCCGGCCTGAATTGGCATAGGCCATGTAGGTGGCCGTGGGCATGAGGAAACAGACGTCCGATGTCCTCCGGCCGCGGGGCGGCACGACGGCGAAGGGAATGAAGTCCTCGGCGTCCCCGGCCGTGACATGAAGCGCGTGGATGGCGCTCGGCGTGCCTTCGGGCACCTGCCAGACGTGACTTGCCGGCCACCCGGCATCATGGACGTCGTCATCGTGAAAGTGGATCGCGGCGTAGTCTTCGGGCCGGTGGCGCCAGGACATCTCGCGACCGCTCCAGGCAGCACCGGTCACGGCGCGTTCGGGAAGGTGAACGAGTGTGCCGTGGTGGCCATGTCCGGACACGTCCTCGATGGTGAGCGTGCCGATGCCGCGCGAGAAGTCCCAGGCGGCCAGGATGGCATCACGGATCGCCGGTGCGGCCGGACGAGCCCCGGCGATGATGACCTCGTCGGTTGTGAAGGCGCGGCACGCTACCCGCGGCGCCTCGATCCGGCCGTTGAGGCAGCCGGCATGGTAGCCACGGCCGTCCCCGGCATCACGATGCCAGGCGGCCATCAGCCAGCGGGTCGTCCGCAGCACTGGCGAGAATGGAATTGCGACCTGGCGAAGCACAAGGCGGCCGGTGTCGAGCGCCTGCTGGAGAAGGCACAGCGTGCCCAATTCCGGATCAAGGGAGGCGGCAACGCGATACCAGGCGCCCGCCACCATGGCCTCACCCGTTGTGGCAGCGACGCTGGCGTGTCCGTTCCCGGCCACCAGGCCCGCGGCGCCGTCGTCGCCGACAACGAGGCTGGCGCCGGTGTGGTCACTCTCGGACCAGGTGCCGATGACGCCCTGGCGTCCCTTCTCCGGCGTGGTCGGCATGACCAGTGCCTGGAGCGTGAAGGCACGCGCAGGGACGAGGTGTGACGAGGCCGGAACGACGGCGTGCGAACCGGCATGGATGACGTGGGCCCTGCCCTGGTGGAGGCCGCTCACCGGCGTCTCGACCGGGACGCTCCTGAACGGTGCGCCGACGGGATTGTCGTCCGCCGAGTGGAGACGGACGATGCCGGCGCGGTAGGTGGCGGGACCGTCGCAGCTCACATGGAAGCTGATACTCTCCCCGGGCCTCACCGACATCCTGTCCGCATAGCCGTTGAGTGGCCGTAATCCTGGTTCCATGCCACCTCCCTGGGGGACTTGAGGGGTCGGGGATGATTCCTACAATGGCACCGGAGCAGACCATGGGGAAAGAGATCATGACGGTGACAGATACGTTCAGGGACCTGTCGGGCCAGGTGTACATGGATGGCCGCCTGCGCCGCAGCGAGTCGAGCGATGGGTTCGATGCCATCGACCCGGCAACCGAAGCGGTCAATGGCGAACTGGCCTTCGCCACGGTTCACGAGGTCGACGAGGCCGTCGCCATCGCCCGGCGCGCCCAGAAACAGTGGGACCGCATGAACGGCCTCAAGCGATCCGAGGAACTCCACGAGGTGGCGCGCCGGCTGCGGAAGAGCACGCCGCAACTCGCCGAGGCCCTGACCCGGGAAATGGGCAAGCCGTACAAGGAATCGGCGGATGAAGTGGAGTGGACCGCGACCGCCTTCGACTACTATGCGGAAGTCTCGCGCCACGAGGCAGGTCGCGTCGTCGGTCCGGTGGTCGACGGGGACTTTCATGTCGTCACCAAGTCGCCCCTGGGCGTGGTCGGCATCATCCTTCCCTTCAATTTCCCCTATGTGCTGTTCGGCTGGGAAGCCGGCGCCGCACTCGGCGCCGGCAATGCGGTCATCCTCAAGCCATCGGAACTGACGAGCTTTTCCTCGCTCATGATGATGGAGTGTTTCGACCACCTGCCGACCGGTCTTGTGCAGTGCCTCACCGGGGCCGTCGAGACGGGCAAGGCCCTGGTCGGTCATGACGAGGTCGACGGGGTGGCCTTTACCGGGTCGATTCCCGCCGGACAGGCCGTCGCCCAGACCTGTGCCTCCTCCTTCAAGCGCTGTCTCATAGAAGCAAGCGGCAACGACCCCTTCCTGGTGATGCCGTCGGCCGACATGTCCATGGCCACCCAGGGCGCGGTGTTCGGCGCCTATCTCAATTGCGGACAGGTGTGCGCCGCCGCCGAGCGCTTCTATGTCCACGATTCCGTGCACGACCGCTTCGTCGACGAGGTCACGCGTCTGACGCGTCAGCTGCGCATTGGCAACGGTCTCGACAAGGTGGACATGGGACCGATGGCCGCCCAGCGCGAGCGTGACCGCTACGAAGGCATGCTCGCACGGGCCATCGACGAAGGTGCGACCGTGGTCACCGGTGGCGGCCGCCCGGAGGGTTTCAACCGCGGCTACTACTGCGATGCGACCATTCTCACCGAGTGCACGCCGGACATGGAGATCATGAACAACGAGAGCTTCGGCCCGGTGATGCCCATCTGTCGGGTCGGCAGTTTCGACGAGGCTCTCGAACACGCCAACAACTCGCGCTACGGGCTTGGCTCCTTCGTCTTCACCAACGATCTCTGCGAAACCATGCGGTCCATCAACGAGATCGAGGCGGGCATGACGTGGATCAACGCCACGGCCCTTCTCGACAACGATGCCGGACCCTTTGGCGGGCGCAAGATGTCGGGAACCGGCCGCCAGTTAGGCAGCGAGGGGATCGACCAGTTCCGCCACACCAAGCTCACCATGATCGATCACGAGAACAAGCCCGCGGACTTCTGGTGGTTCCCGTACAAGGACGAGGAGGCCTATCCCGGCTGATCCCGCCAACAAAGAGCAAACGCGCAGCCGGGGCGGCCTTTCGCTTCTTCATCCAAGGCGTCTTGAAAACGGCGACACTCAACGGGGACTGGACGGGAAAAGTCTGCGCCAACTGCCGAAACGCTCCGACCGGTTCCGTCAGGAGCGAGGAAACTGGTCGCGCCAGCGTCAGGTGCAGTCACCGCGTCACCCAATGGCGGCGATTGCTTTTGCCGCGAAATGGCATGCAATCCATCGACGATGCGCCACGAACTCCCGCACCGTCAGTCCGACATCGCGCGCGATGCAGCGCAGCAGGACCGGGGACGCGTCACGCCCACCATGCACAGGCACCGTCGTCATCCGTCCGTCCGGGTGGCGAAAGCGCTTGTGAGAATCGCGCTGGCGAATCTCCATGAATTCGAGTTTCGCGAGTACGGCCATGACCTCTCGCGGCTTGAGGACGGGAACGGAAGGCACCCGTCTTCAAGACACCATGACGATCTGCGTGCCAACGAATTCGCCCACCATCGGGGGAACCCCCTCCTCAAGGATCATGGCGATGACTTCCTTGAGATTGTCGTTGAGTTCCTCAAGGGACTCACCCTGGCTGTGCGCTCCGGGGAAACCCGGAACGTAACCGACATAGAGGCCCGTGTCCGGACAACGTTCGACAACGGCGGTGTAGCTCTGCACTGCTGGAGGCCCGGTCAAGAAGTGCGAGACGCCATTCCAGCGGAGTTCGAACCCGATGACAGCATCCCTGTTTTCGGCACCCTTGCCGGGGAGGGGGGCCTCCTGTGCGGCGCCAGCTTTGTGGTGTCGGTAGAATTCTGACGGACCCGCACACAGCATCTCTCTCCAGACATGGATATGGGACGGTTGTATCCACCCACATGCCACCAGTCCGTTTGCTGACCGGCAGCTTCCGTTCGCCTGGCACTCGAAGGCTGAGCATCACATGAATTCAGAGAGCACGGGGTACTGCGCATGACAACGCGTTTTCGGCGATCATGCGTTCCTCGTCTGTAGCGATGACGTGGGCTGATGGTTGGCCGTTCGTGATCGTGGACGCATGGCGGACGTTGGCATCCTCGTCCAGTTGAAGGGAAAGCCAGCCGAGTGCCTCGACCACTGCCGCCCTGACAGGCGCCGCGTTCTCGCCGATGCCGCCGGTGAAAACGAGGGCATCGAGGCCACGGGTCGCCGTGATCGCGGAACCGATTTCGAGAACGAGCCTGTCGATGAACATGGCGACGGCAAGGGCCGCCTTCTCATCGCCGCTGGCCAGCAGCGTGCGCATGTCGGGCGAGATTCCAGAGACACCGAGCAGTCCCGAATCACGGTTGAGCAGGCGGTCGACGGCGTCAGCATCACCGCCGTGGCGGGCAACGAGCCACAGCACGGCGCCGGGATCGAGCCTGCCCGGACGACGGCCCATCACCAGACCGTCGAGAGGCGTGAACCCCATGGAGGTGAAGACCGAAACGCCGTCGACGAGGCCGGCAATGCTGCAACCGTTGCCGAGATGACAGATCACCGTGCGCCTCGGCATGGTCGTCCCGGTGGTGCGGGCGAAGCGGGCGACGACGGACTGATAGGAAAGGCCGTGAAAACCGAAGCGCCGCAGTCCCGCATCGGCGAATTCTCGTGGCAAGGCCATCAGCTGACGTACCTCGGGGATCGTGCGGTGAAAGGCAGTATCGAATGATGCGACCTGCGGAATTCCGGGCAGCGCCGTCGCGAGTGCCCTGATTCCGGCGAGGTTGTGCGGCTGGTGCGAGGGCGCCAGGATCGACAGCGTCTCGATTTCCTCCATCACGTCTGCATCGATCAGCGTCGGTCCGGCAAAGCACGTGCCGCCATGCACCACGCGATGACCAGCCACGGCAATGTCTCCGCATTCCGGAAGAATGACCGAGTCGAGGAGGAAGCCGATAACGGCACCGTGGCCGGCAAGGTCGCCGGGAAGAATCGCATCCGTCCTGCCTTCGAGCAGGAGCCGAGGCTCGAGGCCTTCGGCGATGTTCTCCACCTGGCCCCGGAACAAAGGGGTGAGATCATCCTCGAAAACACAGAAGCGGACCGACGAAGACCCGCAGTTGAGCGCCAGCACCTGCCTCATGGTTGCTCCCGGGCGACACCGCCGTCATCTTGCGATTCTCTGCCGCAGCGGTCTACAAGGTGAGTGGCGCCCCGGGGCGCGTCTCCTTCTCCCAGGGAAAGGTTGGCCCACCATGAAAATGACCACGGAAGAAGCCTTCGTGAAGGTGCTGCAAAGGCACGGTATCCGGCACTGCTTCGGGATCATCGGATCCGCGTTCATGCCGATCTCCGATCTCTTTCCCAAGGCCGGGATCACCTTCTGGGACGTGGCCCATGAGGCGAACGCGGGGTTCATGTGCGACGGCTACACCCGCGCCTGCGGCGAGATCGCCATGTGCATCGGCCAGAACGGACCGGGCATCACCAATCTCGTCACGCCCGTGAAGACGGCCTACTGGAACCATACGCCCATGCTCCTGGTCACTCCCCAGGCGGCCAACCGGACGATCGGCCAGGGCGGCTTTCAGGAAGTTCCGCAGATGGCTCTCTTCGAGGACATGGTCTGCTACCAGGAAGAGGTCCGGGACGCGTCGCGCATCGCCGAGGTTCTCAACCGGGTGATCGAACAGGCGCTGCGGCGCTCGGCGCCGGCCCAGATCAACGTGCCACGCGACATCTGGACCGCCGAGGTCGATATCGAGCTTCCCGACACGGTGGAACTTGAACGCCAGGGCGGCGGAGAGAAGTCCATCGCCGAGGCGGCGCGTCTCCTGTCGCAGGCGAGGTTCCCGGTGATTCTCTCCGGCGCCGGCGTCGTCATCGGCGATGCCATCGACGACTGCGTCCGCCTGGCCGAACGCCTCTCGGCACCGGTCTGTTCGGGCTACCAGCACAACGACAGCTTTCCGGGATCCCATCCCCTTGCCGTCGGACCCCTTGGCTACAACGGGTCGCGGGCAGCGATGGAACTCATCGCCAGAGCCGATGTCGTTCTGGCTCTCGGAACGCGTCTCAATCCATTCTCCACCCTGCCGGCCTATGGCATCGACTACTGGCCGCGAGATGCGGCCGTCATCCAGGTCGACATGAACCCCGACCGCATCGGACTCACCAAGAAGGTCAGCGTGGGCATCTGCGGCGATGCCGGGATCGTGGCGCGCGGCATCCTCGACCATCTCTCGCCCGGCGCCGGTTCGAAGGGCCGCGACGAGAGGAAGGCGCTGATCCACCAGACCCGCTCGGCATGGCTGCAGGAACTCGCCAGCATGGACCATGAGGACGACGACCCGGGAACCTCGTGGAACGCTGATGCGCGGACACGCGAACCACAGAGAATGTCGGCACGCATGGCCTGGAGGGCGATCCAGGCAGGTCTGCCCGGGGATGCCATCATCTCCACAGATATCGGCAACAACTGCGCCGTCGGCAACGCCTATCCGACCTTTGAGGAGGGCAGGAAATACCTCTCCCCCGGCCTCTTCGGACCCTGCGGGTATGGTTTCCCGGCCATTCTCGGGGCCAAGATCGGCTGTCCCGACGTGCCGGTCGTCGGCTTTGCAGGCGACGGCGCCTTCGGCATCTCCATGAACGAAATGACGTCATGCGGCCGGGAGGGCTGGCCTGCCACCACCATGGTGATCTTCCGCAACTACCAGTGGGGCGCGGAAAAGCGCAACACGACACTGTGGTACGACAACAATTTCGTCGGCACGGAACTCAACCCGGGCCTGTCCTATGCCAGGGTGGCCGAGGGATGCGGTCTCAAGGGTGTCCAGGTGGCGACCATGGATGAGCTCGCGGATGCCATCAGGCAAGGTTGCGCCGCCCAGCGAGACGGCGTCACCACCTTCATCGAGGTGCTGCTCAACCAGGAACTGGGCGAGCCCTTCCGCCGCGATGCCATGAAGAAGCCGGTCGTGGTCGCCGGCATCGACGCCAACGACATGCTGGCGATGGGATGACGGGCGTGTTCAGCCGGATGACGACCGGAGCGCCGGCGAGCGGGCCATGAGGCAGAGGAAGTCCTGGGCCAGCGTGGCCCCGGCGAGCGCCGTGATCTCCCCGACATCGTAGATCGGCGCCACCTCCACGAGATCGGCGCCGATCACCGAAAGTCCCGACAGTCCGCGCAGGACTTCACGGGCCTGGTGGGACGTCAGGCCACCGCAGACCGGTGTCCCCGTTCCCGGGGCAAAGGCTGGATCGAGACAATCGATGTCGAAGGTGAGATAGGCCTTCCTGTCGCCGACGATGCGGCGGACCTCCTCGATGACCGCATCGGTGCCGTGACGGTGAACGAACGGAGCATCGAAGATGTTGAATCCCATGGTGTCGGGATTAGGGGTTCTCAGCCCGATCTGCACCGATGTCTCAGGATCGACAAAGCCCTGGCGGGTGGCGTGCCAGAACATGGTGCCGTGATTGACGCCGTCCTCGTGCTCGTCGGGCCAGGTGTCGGAATGGGCGTCGAAATGAATAAGCGACAGCGGCCGGCCGTAGCGCTTGGCGTGGGCCCTCAACAAGGGCCACGTGATGAAGTGATCGCCTCCCAGCGACAGCACCATGACGTCCTGTTCCAGCATCCACGCAACATAGTTCTCGATGGTCTCCGGAATTGTGGCCGGCATGGAGAAGTCGAAAGGAAGATCTCCGTGATCGGCGATCCTCATTTCGGCCACGGGGTGAAAGTCCCAGCCGTAGACCCGTCTCTCGAATGCAAGACCTGTCGATGCGGCGCGAATGCCGCGAGGGCCGAAGCGGGTGCCCGGACGGTTGGTCGTCGCCGTGTCAAAGGGAACGCCAAGCACGGCGACATCGACGTCGCCGAGGTCCTTGCGGTAGGGCCTCCTCAGGAAACTCGTCACGCCGGCGTAGGTAATTTCCTCGGGGAAGGACTTCAGGTCATTTGCCGTGATCGCGTGGTCGCCCCTGAACATGTCTGACCCGGTCATCGCTTCCATCCCGCTTGATGCAGAGCACACTTACATCCGGGCGCCACGCCTGTCGAGACAGGACGGCATCCGGACATCAGCACAGGACCGGTGATGACATGGGGCATCTCGCCGGTCGCTTGCACATCATTGCTGCGCGTGTGCTGCGCCCGGACGAGCCACCCGGCGACCAGAAGGACCGTACCGAGCGCTTTCCGGGAACCTTCAGCCGACGATGCCGCCATGGAAGATCATGCGGTAGACGGGCGTGCCGTCATGGGTGATGGTTTCGGTCCCGCTGAAGCGGGCAAGGGTGCCTTCGACACTGTTGACGTAGCAGTACGAACCGCGGGCGAGTTGCGCCGGGCCGCGCATCAGGTGATCGCGGTCGGGCTGTCCCAGCACTTCGCGCTGGAAACTGTAGATCTCGTCCAAGGGCCTCAGGTCCGAGACGATCTCGGCCATGTAGTTCTGCATCCAGACGGCCGCGCCGTCCCGCCACACGATCTCGTGGCCGCCGTAGGGGTTGGACCCTGCGTAGCGATCGCGGTACCGCCAGTTTCCGGAGTCGAAGACCATGTGCCAGGTTCCGTCCCCGACGTCGGTGCCGTCCGGGATCGCGTAGGTCTCGCGCCGGGCCATCACAAGGAAATCGATCAGGTCGTTCATGGTCTGCCTTCCCATTGTTCCGCAACTCTCGGGCGCCCGGTCTGTCGGGCCGCATCACGCGCCGGTCTCTTTTTCGCCATCAAGCCTTCGCATGTGGTCCGCCGCCTCGTCGCACGTACCCCACCACACGTCGTCGCAGGCCCGCATGCCCGCCAGCAGGCGCTCCAGCATGACAAGCCGGCCCGGCCGGCCCATCAGGTTGGGATGAAACGTCGTCTGAAAGAGACCGCCGAACCGGCGCAGACCGTCGAACTCCTCGCGCCAGATGGCCTCGGCCTGCGCGGCGCTCGTCAGGCTGCTGGCGCCCCCGCCGTGAAGCGAGGAACCGAACAGTGCCCAGTCGTCCAGCACCATGGAGATCGGCAGTTCGACGAGGGTGCCGGCTCGGGTGTCCACCATGTGGGGGACGTCGCGCTCCATCAGGCTGGCATCGTAGGCCATGCCCATGGAGGCCATGATCGACAGGGTCTGTTCGGTCACGCCCCAGCCAGGCGCGCTCCAGCCACTCGGTCGCCGCCCGGTGATGCGCTGCAGGATCTGCGTTGCGTGGTCGAAGAGGGCGCGTTCGTCGGCCTCGGTGAGACCGTAGACGTTCTCGTGCATGTAGCCATGGTGGGCGATCTCGTGCCCGTCGCCCATGATGGCCTCCATGACCGCCGGATGACGCTCGGCCACGTGGGCCGGAACGAAGAATGTCCCCGGGATTCCGAGGTCGCGGTGGAGCTCGAGGATGCGCGGCATCGCCGCCGTCAGCCCGTAGGCCGCCTCGGAAATCGCCGCGACGTGGTTCACCACGCTGCGATCCGAGGCCATCGGCCCCGCTTCGCCATCGACGTGCCAGGCGATGATCACCCCGCAGGCGGCCCCGCCGGGCCATGCGAAGTCCGGCAGCGTCCGAAAGGCGAGGTCGGGATAGGAGGGAGAACTGAGATCGATCATGTCGTGCATCCGTCAGGGATGGGCCGGGAACGAACGGTCGTCGCACGGTCAAGAGCAGGATGCAACCCGGTTGCCACAGGCGGGCAGAGGATGCCGGTCGCTGGCGCCGAAGCGGATCTACGGTTCGAGGAAACTGCCATTCACCACCTCGAGCGGTGTCACGATCCGATCGGTTCCGGCGCTCCGTGCGGGATCTGACTCCGGGGAAGGGTTCCCCGGGGCCAGTCCGAAATCAGGTCGTGCTCTCGTCGACCCAGACCTCCTTGTAAGGCCAGCCCGCGCCCAGCGAGAGAGTCGAACTGCCGTGACAGTTCCGGATGCCCCCGAACACGCCTTCGACGTATTTCGTGAAGAACGGCATGAAAAGGGCCTTTTGTACTCCACCTTTGATGAACCTCACGCCGCGCGCATCGTCTTTGCCCACGTGATCAACTTGGTGTTCCGGCAACTCGGTTGACCAAGTGCTTGACCAAGTCAATTGTCATGCTAGTCTTCCGGATCGAACATCCACTGCACCTGAGGTGCCTGCCCTTGGATCCTACTTGGGCAAGGAGCATGAAGATCATGACACGACGCGTGAAAATCGGCGAAGCGAAGACTCACCTTTCCGCGCTGTTGGCCAAGGTGGAAGCGGGAGAGGATCTGGTGATCTGCCGGGGCTCTACACCAATTGCCCATGTGACAAGGGTCACCGAGGAGAGCCAGCATGCCGCGCTCGTTGCAACCATGCGCCGGGAACGGGCGAAGCAGAAACCGGTTACCACCGCCGAGATTCTGTCCTGGCGCCATGAGGGACACGCTTACTGATGGCGTTCGTGCCCGACGCTTCGCTGGCAGCTCAATGGGTGCTGCCGGACGAGGAGTCTGCGTTGGCCGATCTTGCCCTTGATCGACTGGTGACGGAAACCGCAATGGTACCGGGATTGTTCTGGCACGAGATGCGCAACCTCCTGTTGTCGGCTGAGCGCCGGGGGCGGATCGAGACACGTCACGTCGACAAGTCCATGGCGCGGCTTCGCCGTCTTCGCATCCGCTGCACGGATGACACCGATGACCGTGATGTCATGGAACTGGCCCGCGCCTATCGCCTTACGGCCTACGATTCGAGCTATCTGGCTCTCGCGATCCGCGAAGCCTGTGCGCTCGCGAGCCTGGACCGGCGCCTGAACGAGGCAGCAGCGGCCGAAGGCGTAACGCCGTTCGCCTGAACCGGGACATGGGTCAATCTGACGCTCCGTTCAGGCGCCGGTGCACTGAGACACATCCCGGAAACCAATGACATCAGCCTGCGGAGGCTCCTGTCGCCGCATGCCTTCCGTCGATAGACTGCGGGCTGGCGCTGGTGACGAAGGAGTGGCAATGGCGGACTTGCCGGGAACCGCGCAGGTGGCGTTCTTCAGCGGGGGCGACGCGGGAGCCTCGTGCCTCGATTACCAGGCACGCGCCGGCTTGACCGACCGCCTGCTGCTCAAGAAGAACCAACTGACCGCCGGTGTGACCTGGCATGCGGCCATCTACGCACCGACGTTCGCGGCCGGCTGGTCGATCATGGACATGCAACACTGCTCGGCCGAACTCGAACGCCGCCTCGCTGCGGTGGTCGACCATCCGATGAACATTCGCGTGACGGAATCGTTCCGCCTGGCGCACTCCGGGCCATGACCAGGCTCTATCACGACGCGATGTACGATCCCGCGCGCCCGCTGGACAGCTACTGGGAGGCGAGCGCCGGTGAACCGGTGGCCGACTGCGATCCCGTCGAAGGCGACATCGAATGCGACGTCGCCGTTGTCGGAGGCGGTTTCACCGGCCTCTCGGCAGCTCTCCACCTCGCCCGCGACGATGAGGTCGCCGTCAGGGTGATCGAGGCCGTGGCACCCGGCTGGGGCGCTTCAGGCCGCAACGGCGGGCATTGCTGTTTCGGCGGCGCCGGTCTCGATCCCACCGAAATTGAGGACCGGTTCGGCGAGGAAACGGCCCGGCGGAACATCGCCGTCCAGCGCGAGGCGATTGACCTCGTCCACGATCTCGCGACCGCCAACGGACTCGATATCGACATGCAGGGCCAGGGCGAGCTCTGCGTCGGCCACAACGCCAAGGCGCTGGCCGGGCTGCGGGACGAAGCCGCCATGTGGAAGCGCCTGGGTGGATTCGACTGCGAGATGCTGAGCGAGGGCGCCATGCGGGAGCGCATGTTCGATGCCCCCAATGTCGCGGGCGGCATGCTCTTTCCCTTCGGCTTCGGCCTCCATCCTTTGAAGTATGCCCGGGGCCTCGCCCGGCTTGCCCAGAGGCACGGCGTCAGGATTCATGGCGAGAGTCCGGTTCTGGGATGGCGGCGCGAGAACGGCCTGCACAGGCTGGAGACGCACCGCGGCTCGGTGGTGGCGCGCAAGGTTCTGATCGCAACCAACGGGTTCACCCGCGACGGCCTCCATCCGGCCGTGGACGGCTGCCTGCTGCCAGCCATCTCCGAGATCGTCGCCACGCGGCCGCTGACCGACGACGAACTCGCGCGCCACCGCTACCAGGCCGGCATGCCGCTCTATGACAAGAGGCCCTTGTTCGCCTATTTTCGCGTCCTGCCGGACAGGCGCATCCACATGGGCGGGGCCGGTGGCACGACCGGCAGCCCCGCATCGAAAGAGCGCTGGCGTTCCTTCCTGACCCGGCGCATCGCAGAGGTGTGGCCGGAATGGCGAGACGTGGAGGTCGAGTATTGCTGGCGTGGATTCGTCTGCCTGTCGAAGGACAGGCTGACCCACGTCGGTGCGGTCCCGGACGATCCCGGTGTCTTCTACAGTCTGGCCTACCACGGCAACGGAGTGGCCATGGCGACATGGTCCGGCCGGGCTGTGGCGGGCTTGATCTCGGGCCGCTCCAACCGTGCCCTGCCGGCGACCATGACCCAGCCGCTCAGACCCTTTCCGTTTCCGGCCCTCCGCAAACTCGCGCTCTACCGCCGATACGGCGGAGGGATGCTGCGGAGCATGCTCGCACGCGGTTGATCCCGTCCCGTTGCCGCTCCGCTTTCCATTCAACGGTCAGGCTGATAACACATGCCGCGTTCGCGTCGCTGCGGCAGGGGGGCGGATCATGTTCAAGGGTTCGAGTGCGAAGGAGACGAATCTCAAGTTTTGCACGCCCGAACCGGAGATCGTCTTCTCGCTGGACGAGTACTGGACGCGGCTCCGGCGCACGCGCGAGGCCATGGAGACGGCGGGGATCGACCTTCTCTATCTGACGGCGCCCGAGAGCCGCTACTACATCAGCGGCTTCAATTCCGACTGGTACCAGGCCCAGAGTCCGGAAGATTGGCATCCCTTGAGCGGGGTTGCGGTCAAGGCGGACACCGACAGGTTCATCACCTTCGAACGGGACGTCAACGAAGTGCTCGTCCGCCTGACGACGGTGGGCCACGACGCCCGGATCCGCGCGGGCTCGGACGAGCGTCCCATGCACCGGTTCATTGTCGATCATCTGCGCGACGAAGGGTGGCTCAAGGGCACGGTAGGGCTCGAACTCTCCAACTATCGGCCCAGTCCCGCCGTGAGCCGGATGATCGAGGTCGCTCTCGAGGAGCAGGGATGCAAGGTGGTCGACGCCACCGATCTCCTGCGCAGGATCCGATCCGTGAAGTCGCCGCAGGAACTCGCCTATGTGCGGACGGCGGCGAAGATTGGCGATATCGGGATCCGCGCGGCGATCAACTCCATGCGGCCCGGCATGACCGAGCTCGATGTCTACGCCGAGATGGTCCATGCGATGGCCAAGGCAGGCGGCGAACATTCCGGAAAGACGCCGAGTGTCGCATCGGGCCAGAAGACGCTGTGCACCGACGCACCGACAACGCGGCGCAAGATCATGCCCGGCGAGATCGTCAACATCGATATCTGCGGTTGCTACAACCGTTACCACACCAACTTCGCCCGCACCTTCTCCATGGGCCAGCCGCACCCCGAGGTCGCCCGGCGGGTCGCGGCCTCGGCCAGGGCCTTCGATGTTCTCGCGGAAGCGATCAGGCCCGGCGTTGCCGTCAACGAGGTCACCGGCTCCGTGAAGGCCTACTACCAGGAGGCAGGCATCTGGGAGGAACGCTGGTGGGTCGGCGGCTACGAGATGGGCATCGCGTTCCAGCCCGACTGGGTGGGACCCTATGTCTACGACCCCGATGTCGATGCGGAGGGGCGGGAGTTTGTCCCCGGCACGGTCGTCAACTACGAGAGCGACTTCTTTCTGCCCCAGTTGGCAGGCCTCTCCCTCGTCATCGACACGATGGCGTTCAGCGAGGCGAGCGCCGAACTCCTGCACGACGTGCCGCCGGACCTCATCGTGATCGAGTGACGAGCGGTCGTCAGAGGCAGGACGATCGGAAGCCGCTCAGAGCACGCCTTCGGCCACCATCTTCTCGAACTGCTGGATGCAGTGCTCCCAGTGGGGCGAAATGAGGGCACCCTCGTCCATCACGGGAGAGGCGAGACCCTCCTGCATGGCCTCGATCATGCCGATGTCTTCGGCGTTGATGCGCCGGTTGAGGTCCATCCAGCCCTCGACAGTCTCGGGCGTCGGATCGACGTAGTCCCAGACGTAGAGATCGAACCGTTCCCGGGTCCGGTCGGCCGCAAGCGGCACGGTCAGGATCGAGATCACCGAGTCTCCGTAGAACCCGAGCGCGAAGTTCGGAAACAGGACGAGGTAGAGTGCGCTGGAATCGAGCTGTTTGCGCGCGGCTGCGGCCCTTTGTTCCTCGAGGCTGACCGCCGCCTTCGAACCCTTGATTCTCGCGGCCGAGCCGACGACCCGGCCGTCACTGATCGCGAAGTGGGCCTCCAGCGGCTGGCCGGCGCAGGAATCCGAATGCACGCAAGGAACGTGGTAGGGCTCGATGAAGTTCTCGACGACGATCTTCCAGTTTCCCCGAACCTCGCCGAATTCGATCGTGCCGACATGCCTGAGATTCGCGAGATCGTAACCCTCGGCCCTGAAGTCCCAATCCGCCACCCTTTGCACGATGGGGGTGACCTGCTCCTCGAACGACGCTGCCTGTCCGTCCAGATTGACCAGAAGCCAGTCGTGCCACTGGACTGCGCGCACCGGCTTCAACCCGAACGCGTTCCTGTCGAAACCGGGAGCAGACGACTTCTGGTAGCCGCCAAAATGAGGCGTCGCCCGGAGCGCTCCATCAAGACCGTAGGCCCAGCGGTGATAGGGGCAGACCAGGAGTTGGCGGTTTCTGCAGAACTCGTCCACGAGCTTGCGCCCGCGATGCCGGCAGGTGTTGTGAAATGCGTTGACCTCTCCGTTCCTGGCGCGCACGAGAATCACCGGAATCCCCGCTACCGTCACCGGCATGACGTCGCCGGTCGCGGGGATGTCGTGAGCGTGACCGACGAACACCCACTGGCGCGGGAACAGGCGTTCGCATTCAAGCCGGAAGAACGCCTCGTCGTTGAAGGCCGACCGGGGCAGTCCGCGCGCGATGCCTTGCGCGGGCGTGAGCCGCGCGATTTCTTCGGGTCGCAGGACGCTGTCGTGTATCGCTGCCATGGCTGGGACCTCGTGGATGGAATGCACTGACTTCCCGGGCGGCGCGAAAACCCGTCAGCTTCGGATGTGCGGGAGCTGTGCCTGGACGATCTCGCTGTCGGATGAACCGAGCCGGTCGGCGATCGTGAAGTGATCGAGGTCCGTCGCATCCATCACTTCCGTCGGATAGCCGAGGCTTCGCCATACGGTCTCCATGGCGTGGGCCTGTCGATGGTACTCGTCAGATTCGAGCGCGCCGACCGCGATGAGAAGCGGCGTCGCGACGGTATAGGAAAGGCGCACGGGGCTGTTGCGCGCAGCCTCGGCTTCGTCCATTCCGAGCACCTCGTTCAGGTAGCACAGACGTATGGGCTCGAGATCGAAGAGGCCACTGATGGCGCAGCCGGTCTTGACGACGTCCCGCGGCAAGCCAGGAGCGAAACTGGTCCAGTCAGTGGCGAGCAGCATCGCCACCAGATGTCCGCCGGCGGAATGGCCCGAGACTTGAATGCGCTCCCGGTCCGCGCCGAACGCCTCGGCGTTCTCCCATGTCCAGGCGACGGCCGCCCGGTTTTGCCGCACGATCTCGTCCATGCCGTCGCCGGGCGCAAGCGCGTAGTTGATGACGATGGTGGTGACGTCGTGAGGCACGAAGCCTCTCGCCACGTAGCTGAAATCGGACTTGTCCAGCGATTGCCAGTAGCCGCCGTGAATGAACAGGTTGATGGCGGCGTTCGTCCCGTCTGCGGGAAAGATGTCGAGCGTCTGCTTGGGATGTTCGCCGTAGGAGACGTCTAGTTTGCCCGAGAGCGATTCGCGGGTGCGCGCGCTGTCGTCTGCCCACTTTCTGAAGTAGGCCGCGTAGTCCGGAAAGCGTTCGCGGTTGTTGTACTGGGCGTCGAGCTCCTTCCTGTCGTAAGTCCCGAAAATGGCCCGTTTCTCCATGTGCCCTCGATCTCCCTCTTGTCTCGAAGCCCCTCCACGGATTCTCGCACCTCATTGCGCCGGACTCTAGTGACGCTTTGCATCAGACCGACGAGTCTTGTTTGTTGGTGTGACGGAGGACTGCACCCGCTGTTCCGCTCCGCGGTGTGACCCGCCCATTACAGCCTGAGGGCTGGATTGGCTTACGACAGCCATGCGGGGAACCCATTGCTCGGAGGCCAGAAGATGACGATAGCACGATCGGCCGGTGACGTCCTTGAAAATCATGCGACGCTGAAGCGTGAGTGTCTCGACAGGCTGCATCTCAACGCCTACGTGCCGATGCTGCAGACGGGCGAAAGGACGGCTTGGATCTTTCGCGAAGTCCGGGGCGATCCTGTTCCCTCCTCGGCCCCTGATGGCGCCGATGGGCGGTTCGTGACAAGTCTGGGGCGCTTTGTCCGGGATCAGGATGTTGAACATGTCAGCGTCAGGAAGGGTGAGCGCCAGGACGAGTAAACACAGAAGATTTTTCGCCCCTGATCAAGTGGCGAGGGTGTGCATTACATCGGCAAGGCCCGGGAGAAGACCGGTGTGCTGCGCGCACTAGGGCGCGCTGCTCCCGTCACAGGCAAGGCGTCTCCCGAACTGGTCTCCAGCACGGCGATTGTCGATGCCTGCGACATCCACCTCGTCGTCGCCGACTCGGTTCCCGCGTCACAGAGTTCTGTTCGTACTCCCCCTACAACCCCAAGTCGTACCTCTACGGTCACGAGTATCTGAATCGGCAACTGGACAAGCGATAGGCGGCCTTCGAGGCTCTCGACAACGGCGTCCTCACGTGCGCGATCCTGTGGCCATGCAGGTTGTCGCCGGGGAGATCAATGCTTCACGGATCGACGCGCTGTTCCGCAGGTGGCTGGCGCGGCTCCCATACCCCTTCTCCAGGGGAGTCCGGGCGAGGGGGACCTGTCGGTCCTTCAGGCGGAGTGTGCTCTCACTCAGGTGTTCGACCCTCCTCTGCACGGCCGGGGTGACGGCCTTCGATGCACCGAGCCAACCCGTGGTCGTTGACGAACGTCGGTCGTTCGCCCTGCGCTTCGGCGATCCACGGATCCAGGCAGTGCTCGCAGCCACCCTGCCTTACGGCTTTCTGCCCAATGGGCTTCAACGACCGCCAGACGAGGGAGGCGGTGACACAGCTTCTCCTCACCGACGCCGATGGCTCACACCAAGCCATCTGTGACCTGCGACGCCCGCGCCTGAGAGACCTGATCGAGCGGATACCGTCATCCGATCGCGATCGTCTGGCCCAGGCCGGACAGAGGGTCACCCTTGCCTGGTGCCGCACCCAACCGGCGCAAACTCACCCCCACGCTGGCGGTCGTCTTCGACCACAGGGCGCGCCCAAACTCGGGCGCCTTGTCCGCTCTCTCGATGACGAGACCGGCAAACTCCGGGACGGACAGCCCCTCGCCGCTTGAAGACGTTCAATCTGAGAGCTTGGTTCAACTGTGAGCCTTGGGCACGCTCAAGGAGTCTGTGCCGAGCGAATGCTCACCAAATGGCTATATGACGACGAGGTGTTCGGACAGCCAGCTGAGCCAGCAAGGTTGACCCGTTTCAAGAGGATCACATCCCGCTTCGCTGTTCATGCGCGCCACGACGACCGGATCGCCCTGCGCAAGGCGGCAGGCGAAGTAGGTGATCGGTCCGACATACGACACCTCTTCGATCTTGGCCTCGTGCCCGTTGTGTTCGGGTTCTGAGGCCAAAATCGAGATCATTTCGGGACGAATGACGGCGTTGATGCGGTCTCCCGATGACCGGGCGACCGGTGAATAGCCTCCCAGCTTCAACCCGCTCCGGGTCTCGATCTCCACCTTGTAATCGCGGCACGACGTCACGGTTGCCTCGAAACGCGTGGTCCGGCCAACAAAATCCGCAACAAAAGAACTCTCGGGGTGCTCATACACCTCGCGCGGCTGGCCCATCTGAACAATGACCCCTTCCGACATCACGGCGATCCGGTCGGAGAGGATCAAGGCTTCCTCCTGGTCGTGGGTGACGAAGACTGCCGTGATCGAGAGTTTCTGTTGCAGGGCCCTGAGGTCGCGCTGCATGCGCTCGCGCAGCTTTCGGTCGAGGGCCGAGAGCGGTTCGTCCAGAAGCAGGATCGCGGGCTCGTAGACCAGGGCCCGCGCGAGCGCGACGCGCTGCTGCTGACCACCTGACAGCTGGCGGGGATACCGGTCAACCAGGTCGCCGAGGTCGACCAGATCGAGCACCCGTTCGACTCGTTCTTCAATTTCGCGCGTCGGGGCACCGCGGCACTCCAAGCCGAAGCCGACATTGCGTTCAACCGTCATGTGGGGCCACAGGCTGTAGCTCTGAAACACCATGCCCAGATTGCGTTTTTCGGTAGGCACGTCGTTCATGACCGAGCCACCGATCGTGATCGTGCCCCGATCGGGATCGACGAAGCCTGCCATGACCCTCAGGAGTGTCGTCTTGCCACAGCCGCTTGGACCCAGAAGCGAGACCATTTCGCCTTCGTGGACGGTCAGCGACAGGTCGTCGAGCGCCGTCACCTCACCGAAGCGCTTTGTGATGGAGTGCGCGACGAGTAGCTCGGTCATGGTCATTCTTCCTCGTCCGGCATCTCGAAGGGGGCAGGATCAAGAAAGCGCTGGAGAACGTTGGCGGTCAGTCGCGAGACGTTGTTCCGGTAGTCGTTGTGGCACAGTGATCCGCACCAAGCGATCGAACCCGTCGAAAAGACCGCGCCGCCATTCGGTGTCTCGTAGAACACCAAGTCGGAGCGCACCATCGGATTGGCCGGATCGTCGGTCGTGGGATCGCTCACGCCGTGAAGATCGGTCGACGAGCGGGTGTAGGTCAGGGTGTGACCTTCCGACGACGCCAGGCACAGGGCGTGCGGCGGGGTGCCGAGGCCGTGATCGAACCGGTCGATCTCCCAGCCCGCGGCGCCGCCACCCTGGAGCCCGAAATCCCCGATCAGCTCGTTTTCGCCGATCCCCTCGAAGATGAAGGCGGCACGGGAGTCGAAGCTTGCCGCTTGCCGGCGGTAGTAGGATGAAAAATCAAAGCCCTGCGACACGAAGCCGTTGCCAGCAAGGAGATTGGGAGGGCGTCCAAGGCGGACCCAGTGTCCCCCGGCTTCTCCGTTGAAGGAGAGATGATACTCGCCCACGCCGTGATCCCAGGACCGCAGCCCGTCCTCGCCACGACGCATTTCCATCATGCCGGGCATGTCTGGATGGAAGGCGACACGCCAGAAAAAGCCGTTGCCACCCATGTACATCAGGCGCCCGCCGCGTTGCTGGTAGGCGTAGATCGCATCCCACATCGCCGTCGAGAGGTATTCGGGGTGGCTGCCGGTGATAACGCACGCGTAGTCTGAGAGGAGGCCCACGCCTTCGTCGTGCAGGTCCTCGTCGGTCGCGACGTCGAACGCGAAGCCGCTCTCCTCAAGCCAGTCCACGAGGTGGAGATCGGCACTGTAACACTCCAGCCACGTGTGTTTCGGGCGGAAGTTGAGCACCGGACGCAGCCTTGAGGTGTAACAGACCGGCGAGCCGTCGTTGTGCAGGTCGTAGGTCGAGTGTCCGATTTCGGGGTGGTCGATCATGTAATGTTCTTCGGCGCACATGCGCGCGATGTGGTTCAGCAGCATCTCCGCGCCCTGGCTTTCGAAGTTGAAACGCCAGTTGGCATAGGCGAGATAGCTCGCTGTCGGGACCAGGAAGAGCAGTCGGGCCGTCGTCGTGTTGCGCGGCGGGCGCACGAAGAACGGCAGATAGTCTTCGGCGTCGCCTGAGACGAGCTTGGCCGCGTACCATCCGCTAGCGAGGTCATCCGGCACGGTGAACGAGAAGTCGCCATCCCATTCGCAGTCGCCGACAGCATCGTCGTTGAAATGGATGGCGGCGTACTGCTCAGGCGCAAAACGCCAGTCCATGACGTCGCCCTCCCAGTTGTGGCCGCGCATCGCGCGCATGGGAAGGTTGACTGCCGTGCCGTGCAGGCGGTTTGGAGAAAGGTCGACGACATCGTTCGAATTGATCGCGCGCGCGAAGTCCCAAAGCCCGACCACGGTATCGAGCAGGTGTCCCGGCACGTCGCCCGACCGCAGGGCTTCCATGTCGCTCCTCTCAAGCACGCGGTTGGCGATCGCCGGCCGCTCGATCCGTCCGTTGAAACCGCCGGTCGGCACGAAACCGGCGGCATCGTCGCAACGGCATGAAGCGCCGAACAGAAGTGGGGTCGCCGCGGTGGCCACCGGCGAGACGCGCATCGCCGCCTCGGCGAACTGGGTCTGGTCGCGGTAGCCATAGTTCTTCAGAAGTTCCTGGCGCAGCACGAGCCTGCCGTCTCGTGCGCTGAGCGTTGCCGACACGAAGTACCAGTGTCGCTGACGCAGGGGGGAGGGGATCGTCAGGCACTGGCACTCTCCCGTTCCGTCACCCACCACCAGGGCAAGCCGTCCCTCGTCGTCGATGAACAGCCCGAATCCCGCCTCGCGTGCCTTGTCGTAGCGCGTGATGAGGCCCTGCCAGGGAATGTCGGTCAGTGTAGCGAAGACCATGGCCTGGACGGTGAAATCTTTCAGACCGTCGAGCACGGCCTCGTCCGGAACGCGCACATGGGATCCCGGGTGGATTGCTTGGAACCGCGCGTCATAGGTCCCCGTGACCGGTGTCTCGATCGGCCATTCCTTCATGCCCGGTGCTCCCGGCTGCGTGTCGCCGCAGATCACGCGCACGATCTCGGCGTGATATCGCTCCAGCGTCGGATCGCAACTCACCATGAAGTTGATCTCATCGCCGGGCTCCACGCTGATCTCGTCGCTGTAGCCAATAATCTTCTTGCTCATGTCTCGTTCTCCCGCCCGGTTCAGCGTCGCAAACCGAGGATTCGGTCCAGCCCGATCTGACGATCGACGACGATGATGGCCAACAAGGCCAACAGGCTCATGATGGTCGAGATGGCGGCAATCGTTGGGTCCGGTCGGAACCGCATGTAGGTCAGAATTCGCACCGGCAGCGTCACCACATCGTGCCTTGACATGAAGAGCGAGACGACCGGCTCGTCGAAGGATATCAGGAACGCGAACATCAGGCTGGCAAGGATGCCCGGGATCAGGAGGGGCACCACAATGCGGCGCAGAACGCGTCCGTGGCCCGCGCCTGCGATGACCGCGGCCTCTTCCATGGCAGGGTCGAGATCGTCGTAGCTGGTAAAGCAGATCTGGACGGCGAAGGGCAGCGACAGCACGAGGTGCGCACCGGCAATCACCAGCAGCGTGAGCCACATGGACTGGGTCACCCCCAGGCTTCCAGACAACAGCAGAAGCGCGGGGCCGTAGACGATTGTCGGCAAGATGATGGGAAAGAGCGCCAGCCCGGCCACAAACTGACGGGCGCGCCGGCGGACACGGCGCAGGCCCGTTGCCGCGACCACCGCGAGCCCCGTCGATACCAGGGCCGCGAAGGCGGCAAGCAACACGCTGATGACAAAGGACTCGGTAAACTCGTCCCGGGCAAGGAAGTTACCGTACCATTCGAGGCTGAAGCCCGAAGGCGGAAAACTCAGCATGGCTGTAGGCGAAACCGAAGCCAGTGCAACGACAAGGGTTGGCAGGAGCAGATACAGGCTGATCACCGCGATGACGGCGAGATAGAACAGGCGTGCCAGGCGTCTCATCGCGGCCTACGAGGCGCGGTGGCGCATCACGCGCCGCGAGATGATTGCCAGACTCACGAGCATGGCAATCGCCAGAAGCAGCAACGTTGCGGAGACGGCCGCTGCGAAGGGATAGTTGAGCGAGCGTGTCATCAGTTGGCGGATTAGCGTGCCCAGAACCATCACGCGGCCGCCCCCAAGGAACTCGGGCGTGATGAAGCTGCTCATCGACAGTGTGAAGACAAGAATGGACCCGCTGATGACGCCCGGCAGACTCAGCGGCCAGATGATGCGGGTGAAGATGCGTACCTTGCCGGCGCCGGCGATCGAGGCCGCGTCCTCGAGCACCCTGTCGATGGCCTGCAGGCTTACCGCGAGAACGATAATCTGGATGGGCAGCATGATCTGGACGAGTCCGACAATGACCCCGGTCTCGTTGAACATCAGCCTCAAAGGCTTTTCGATCAGTCCAGCATCCAGGAGCATGTTGTTGAAGAGGCCCCGCGGCGTCAGGAAGACGAGCCATCCATAGGTTCTGACGACCAGGTTGGTGAACAGCGAGGCGACGGTCACGATCATCACTGCGCGACGCACAAAGCCCGTCTCCCGCGCAATGAACATGGCCAGGGGATAGCCAAGCACCAGGCACAGGACGGTGACGTAGGCGCTGATCCTCAGCGTGTCGGTAAGCACGCCGAGGGCATAGTCGTCACGAACGAGCCGAGCGTAGTTTTCCAGCGTGAACGTATCGTCGAAGATTCCGGGTTCGAGATAGAGCGCGACGCTGACGCTCAGGAAGAACCCGACCGGCATGACGAAGAACACGACAAAGATCGAACCGAGAAGGATAACGTAACCTGTCTTGACGCTCGGCACGTCCGGACTCGCTTTCGGAAGACGCGTCCGATGTCGACCGGGTTCAGCCCATGCCGACGATCGGAATGATCTCCTGGTTCCACCTCTGGATCAGCTCGTCGCGCCTCTTGTTGATGGCGTCCCAGTCCGGCCGAACCAGGGCGTTCATCTCCTCATCACCGAACGGCATCCACGGAACGAGTTCTTCGCTCAGGGAAACCCCGCTCACGGACGGCGCCGACGCGTACTCTTCGGCGAAGATGTTCTGGGCCGACGGCGCAAGTGCATGGTGAATGAACCGTTGCGCCAGCGACGCGTTGCGCGCGTTGGCGGGAATCGCGAGCATGTTGGGAACCGCCACCATGCCTTCCTTCGGCTTGGCGAGGCGAATGGTCTCCTGTCCTGCCAGGTACATGACGTAGGCTTCGCCGTGGTACATGGGCGAGAAGGCAATTTCGCCGCGTTCGAAGATCTGCCGCACGTCGTAGTCCGACGCCATCAGCGCGGCCTGTGGTGCCACCTCGACCATGGCGGCCCAGCCTGCATCGAAATCGTTCTCGTCCCCGGTGCGCAGTTTCGCAAAGGCGGACACGACGTAGAGCGCCCAGCTGTCAATTTCCGGCACGGCGTACATTCCGGCGTTGGCGGGGTCGGCGAAGGCTCCCCACGAATCGACCGACTCAATCTGCGCACTATCGTAGACGATGCTGATGCCGCCGAAGCTCGCGGCAACGGCCTGGCCGTTTCCGTAGATGGACGTGCCGTAAGCGTTCGCGAGATTGGGTATGTCGTCCGCCGACAGCGGCATGAACATGTTCCGCGCAAAGCCGGGAAGCGCGACATCAAGATCGATGTAGAGAACGTCGAACGGTGGTGCGTCCCGGTTGGCCAGAAGCTTGGCGAACTGGTCGGTGCTGCTGCCTGGGAGGATGCTGACATCGGCGCCTGTTTCAGCAACGAGCGGATCGATGACGGCACGCTGAACGGTATCGTCCCATACTCCGCCCCAGGAACCGACAACGAGCTCGCCTTCGGCCCGGGCGGGCATCGAGGACACCCAGGGCGCCACAGCGGCGCCGGCGAGTGCGCCCAAGGTCGAACGCCGGGTCAGCGCATGGAACATTCCTGATCCCTTGGTTGTCCTGATTGGTTTCCTGAACGCTGACATGACGAAATCCTCCTCGAGTTGGTGTTGGAGACTGCGAAGGGGCTCCAGCTTCTTGGGCACCCGCACGGCCGTCAGGCTCAAACATGTTCGTGTCAATGGCAAGTGTACGTAATCGATTGACGACGGCAAAGCACCGGCGGTCCTGTGGTGACGAACTTCAGGGCTCAGCCGGTCGCACTGCTTCCGTTCAACAGTATGCTGGTCGCAGCGACAGGGACGACTGAATCGACGGAGCGTGGCCGTTGGCGTCAAGTGTGCCCGGACTACCTGGTGTGCTGACGACCAAGAGCACCGATTCCCGTCACGAGGCCAGTCCGCACGGCAAACTCACGCGACAAACTTGCCCCGGTCGACCAGGATGCTCTGACCGGTGATGTTGCGCGTGAGCGGCGAGAGCAGGAAGAGGCAGAGGCCGGCAAGTGTCGTCTGGAACTATGAGACCGCCAAGTCACGAGGTAGAGAGAATCTCGAGCCTCTTGCAGAACCGTCGACACGACAGGATTTCTGCGCTTTACCGGCTGATTTTTCGCTGGGACGTCTCGGCTTGGGGGTCATGGCCTGATTCAGTCGGGTATCGGGCATGGCCTCGTTCCGGACATCCCTGGAAGGCCACCTGATCCACGATAACCGGACAGTCTCGTCCGCTTGGCACTTCACGGCCATGGGAAAGGACGTCACATCGCCCGTCGGCACGTCGTCGCCCCAGCACTCGATCACCGCGAGCGCGCCGCTTTGCCTGAACACCACCGCTGCCACTTGGGCATGCTCACGAAAGGCCTTCATGTTCGCGGTCGGCACTGCGGCTCCAATTCCGTCTGCATAGCGCATGTCCTGCTCCTTGCGGCGCGGCGGCGGCGATGCAGTTAATCGACATCACAGATCGCCAGACGCAACCATCTCGCAGGTGCTGGCCGCAGAAATCAGCCCACGGAGGCGCTTGTCGGTGCATGCCTTCCGTCGATAGACTGCTGGCCGGCGCCGGTGATGATGGAGTAGCCATGGCGGACTTTCCTGGAACCGCACGGGTGGTGATCATCGGCGGCGGCGCCGTGGGAGCCTCGTGCCTCTATCACCTGGCACGCGCCGGCTGGACCGACTGCGTGCTGCTCGAGAAGAACGAACTGACCGCAGGATCGACCTGGCATGCCGCCGGCAATGTGCCGACCTTCTCGGCCAGCTGGTCGGTCATGAACATGCAGCGCTACTCGGCCGAGCTCTACCGCGGACTCGCCGAGGCTGTCGACTACCCGATGAACTATCACGTGACCGGGTCGATCCGCCTGGCGCATTCCGACAACCGCATGCTGGAGTTCGAGAGGGTGGTCGGCATGGGCCGCTACCAGGGCATGGATGTCAGGACCTGCACGACCGGTGAACTGAAGGAACTCTATCCCTATCTCGAGACCCACGATCTCGCCGGCGGCCTCTATGATCCCTACGACGGCGACATCGATCCTGCCCAGCTGACCCAGGCCCTGGCCAAGGGCGCGCGCGACCTCGGCGCCACCGTCGTGCGGTTCTGCTCCGTCACCGGAGTGAGGCGGATGAGCGAATGGGTGGTGGAAACCGCGCAGGGCGACATCCGCTGCCAGTACGTGGTGAATGCCGCCGGCTACCGCGCCGGAGAGGTCGGCGCCATGTTCGGCCGCGAGGTGCCGGTCGTCGCCATGGCGCACCAGTACATGCTCACCGGGGACATTCCCGAACTGAAGGCCTACACGGAAAGGACCGGACGCAAGTTGCCCCTGTTGCGCGACGTCGACAGCAGCTACTACCTGCGCCAGGAGAAGTCTGGCCTCAATCTCGGCCCCTACGAGAGAAACTGCCGCGCCCACTGGATCAGCGACGACGATCCCATGCCGGAGGATTTCTCCTTCATGCTCTATCCCGAGGATCTCGAACGCCTCGCGTGGTACATCGAGGACGCCATGGCGAGGGTGCCGTTGCTCGCCGAGGGCGGTGTCAGCCGGACCATCAACGGACCGATCCCCTATGCGCCGGACGGCAATCCCCTGATCGGTCCGATGCCGGGCGTGCCGGACGCCTTCGAGGCCTGCGTCTTCACCTTCGGCATTGCCCAGGCGGGCGGCGCCGGCAAGGTGCTTGCCGAATGGGTGACCGAGGGCGCCACCGAATGGGACATGTGGTCCTGCGATCCACGTCGATTCACCGACTACGCCGACCGCGATCACGCCATCGCCAAGGGCATCGAGGTCTACGGCCACGAGTATGCCATGCACTTCCCGCATCACGCCTGGCCCGCCGGACGCGACAAGCGCGTGTCGCCGGTCCACGACAGGATCCGGGCCATGGGGGGGCAGATGGGCGCCTATGGCGGATGGGAACGCGCCAACTGGTTTGCCCGTCCTGGAGACGACACCTCCGAGGAGGCGACGCAAACCTGGGAGCGCGATGGACCCTGGTTTCCGCGGATTCGCGAGGAATGCCTCGCCGTGCGCGACGCCGTGGGCGTTCTCGATCTTGCGGGGTTCTCCTGGTTCCACCTGAAGGGCGACGGAGCGCGGGACTGGCTGCGTGAGATGATCACGGGCGGCGTGCCGCGGGTCGGCCGCCTGGGACTGGGCTATTTTGCCGACGATGCCGGGCGGATCATCACCGAACTCTCGATCATCCGTCTCGATGAAAACGAGATGTACCTCATCAGTGCGGGCGCCGCGCAGTGGCACGACCGCGACTGGCTGGTGAAACACCTGCCGGCACAGTCTTGCCTGACGCTGGAGAATCAGACAGGACGGCGGTGCTGCCAGATCGTTTCCGGGCCTCATGCCCGCGCCCTCATCGGTGACCTCTGCGATGCCGATCTCACCCTGCCGTGGCTCACCTGGCAGGAGACGACGATCGCCGGAGCCCGCGTCCTGCTGATCCGGGTGTCCTATGCGGGCGCGCTTGGCTGGGAGATCCACAGCAACGCCGCCGACACACCCGCTGTCTACGATGCGCTGCTTGAAGCGGGACAGCGCCACGGCCTCAGGCCCTTCGGCATGTTCGCTCTCAACAGCCTGCGCCTGGAAAAGGGCTACCGTGCCTGGAAGGCGGATCTGTCGACGGACTACACCATCCTCGAGGGCGGCCTTGAGCGCTTCGTGAAGTGGGACAAGGACTCCTTCAGGGGCAAGCTGGCCCTGGAAAACCAGCGCCAGCAGGGAGTCGCAAAGCGTTTCGCCACCATGACCGTCGAAGCCGGCGCCTATGACGCACCCTACATGTCCACCATCTGGAAGGATGACGCCATGGTCGGAGAAACCACCTCCGGCGGCTGGGGGCACCGGATCGGGAAATCCATCGCGCTCGGCATAGTGCGGCGCGATTGCGCCGAACCCGGCACCCGCCTGGAGATCGAGATGTACGGCCGCCGCTACCCGGCCACCGTTCAGCCCGACCAGCCGCTCTTCGACCCCGAGAACCTGTCACTGAAGGATTCAGGATCATGACGGATCTTCCAAGCAAGGCTCGCGCCGTCATCGTCGGTGGAGGTGTCTCCGGTTCATCGGTCGCCTACCACCTCGCCAAGCTCGGCTGGCAGGACGTTGTTCTCCTCGAGAGACAGCAACTGACCTCGGGCACCACGTGGCATGCCGCCGGGCTGGTCGGACAGCTGCGGTCGGGGCAGAACATGACGCGGCTGGCGAAGTACTCGGCGGACCTCTACACCAAGCTCGAGGAAGAGACCGGTGTCGCCACCGGCATGCGCCAGAACGGCTCCATCACCGTGGCTCTCACCAGCGAGCGACTCGAGGAGATCACCCGCACGGCCTCGCTGGCCCGTGCCTTCGGCGTTGAGGTCAACGAGATCTCGCCTGGTGAAGCCGGGAACCTCTATCCGTGGCTCAACGTCAGCGATGTCGTGGGCGCCGTCCATCTTCCCCTGGACGGTCAGTGCGATCCGGCCAACATCGCCCTTGCCCTGGCCTCCGGCGCCCGCCAGCGAGGCGTGACCATCGCCGAAGGCGTGAAGGTGACGGACGTCCACCGGGCAAACGGGCGGGTGACGGGCGTCTCCTGGGAGTCCGAAGGTGCCAGGGGGTCGATCGCCAGCGATGTCGTGGTGAACTGCGCCGGCATGTGGGCGCGCGATCTCGGCGCACTCTCCGGAGTCAACATCCCGCTTCACGCCTGCGAGCACTTCTACATCGTCACCGAACCGGTGGAAGGACTCGGACGGCTGCCGGTCCTCCGGGTGCCCGACGAGTGGGCCTACTACAAGGAGGATGCGGGCAAGATGATGCTCGGCGCCTTCGAGCCGGATGCCAAGCCCTGGGGCATGGAGGGCATCCCGGAGGATTTCTGTTTCGATCAGCTGCCCGAGGACATCGCCCATTTTGAACCGGTTCTCGAGAAGGCGATCAACCGCATGCCTATGCTTGCCGAGGCCGGCATCCACACGTTCTTCAACGGACCTGAGAGTTTCACGCCGGACAACAGCTACTACCTGGGCGAAACACCGGAACTGAGGGGCTACTTCGTCGCCTGCGGCTACAACTCCATCGGCATCGTGTCGTCGGGAGGTGCCGGCATGGCGCTGGCGCAGTGGATCGAGGACGGCGAACCACCCTTTGACCTGTGGGATGTCGACATCCGCCGGGTCCAGCCCTTCCAGAGGAACCGGACCTATCTCAGGGACAGGGTGAGCGAGTCGCTCGGACTGCTCTATGCCGATCACTTCCCCTACCGCCAGCCGCAGACCGCCCGCGGCGTGCGCCGGTCGCCGATCCACGATCATCTGAAGGCCCGCGGAGCCTGTTTCGGCGTCGTCGCCGGCTGGGAACGGGCCAACTGGTTCGCCCGCGACGGCATGGCGCCCGAGTACCGCTACACGTGGAAGCGCCAGAACTGGTTCGGCTGCGCTCGCGAGGAGCATCTCGCGGTGAGGACGGGTGTCGGTCTCTTCGACATGACCTCGTTCGGCAAGATCCGGGCCGAGGGTGCGGACGCCGCGGCGGTCCTGAACCGCATCTGTGCCAACGAGATCGATGTCGAGACTGGACGGCTCGTCTACACCCAGTTTCTCAACCACCACGGCGGGATCGAGTGCGACTGCACCGTCACAAGGCTCTCCGAAACCGCATTTCTGATCGTCACGCCCGGGGCAACCCTGATGCGGGACCTCGCATGGCTCAAACGTCACACGCCGGACGACGCGCGCGTTGTCTACACCGACGTCACGGCCGCAGAATCGGTCCTCTGTCTCATGGGTCCGCAATCACGAGACGTGCTCAACGCCTGTTCCCCGGCGGATCTTTCAAACGATCATCATCCCTTCGGAACCATGCGGGAAATCGAGATCGGCTACGCCATCTGCCGCGCCCACCGGGTCAGCTACGTCGGCGAACTCGGCTGGGAACTCTATGTCAGCACCGAGATGGCGGCCCATGTCTTCGAGACGCTCGAGGAAGCAGGCCGGCCCTTCGATCTGTGTCTGGCCGGCCTCCATGTCCTCGACAGCTGCCGCATCGAGAAGGCCTTCCGGCATTTCGGCCACGACATCACGGACGAGGATCACGTGCTCGAGGCGGGTCTCGGATTTGCCGTGCGTGTGCAGAAACCCGACTTCATCGGCCGGGACGCCGTCCTCAGGAAGAAGGACGAGGGCCTGAAACGACGCATGGTGCAATTCATGCTCGAGGATCCCGAGCCCCTGCTCTACCACAACGAGCCGATCGTGCGGGACGGCCGCATCGTCAGCTACCTGACATCGGGCAACTACGGTCACCATCTCGGCGGCGCCATCGGCATGGGCTACGTTCCCCTTGAAACAGGTGAGACTGCCGACGGTCTCCTTGCGTCCTCATACGAAATCGAGGTCGCCGGGACGAGAACCACCGCCCGCGCCTCCCTGAGACCCATGTACGACCCCAAGTCCGAGCGTGTGCGCATGTAGGGACCAAGCCATGACCGACCGCGATTCTGCCGACACCTCTCCCCGGCGCAGCCGCCGTGGCGGAGGACGTGCCGCCCGCAAGGCCGCGCGTGCCGCGCCCTTGCCCGACAACATGAGGCCGGTGAGACCCGGCCTCGAGGGGGGCACCTACAGGCCCCTCAGCGATACCGACATGGAGAAGATCAACAACACGGCCCTTGTTGCCCTCGAGGAAGTCGGCCTCAGTGACGCTCCTCCAAGCGGTGTCGAGATTCTCACGGGAGCCGGCGCCATCGCCGGCGACGATGGCCGCATCCGCTTCCCCCGTGCCCTTGTCGAGGACATGCTCGCCATCGCGGCGCGCGACTTCACGCTTCATGGCCAGGATCCGCTCCATGACCTGCGCCCGGGAGGGTACCGCGTGCATTTCGGCACTGCCGGCGCCGCCGTCTTCGTCTACGATCCGGCGACGCGCGAGAACCGCGAACCGACCGTCCAGGACCTCTATGATTCGGCGCGCATCGTCGATTCCCTGGACAACATCCATTTCTTCCAGCGCACGCTGACACCGCGCGACACGGTCGATCCGCGCGACATGGACCTCAACACGCTCTACGCCTGCATCTCGGGCACCACCAAGCACATCGGCACGGCCTTCACCCTGGCGGACTACGCCGCCGAGGGACTCGACATGCTCCACATGATCGCCGGATCCGAGGAGACCTGGCGGCAGCGGCCATTCGTTTCAAACTCGAACTGCTTCGTCGTGCCGCCGATGAAGTTCGCCACCGAGAGCTGCCTGGTGATGGAGACCCTGATCCGGGGCGGCATGCCGATCCTGCTGCTCTCCGCGGGCCAGGCCGGCGCCACCGCGCCCGCACCCCTTGCCGGTGCGGTCGTGCAGGCGGTAGCCGAGTGCCTTGCCGGCCTCGTCTACGTCAACGCGCTCTCGCCCGGCCATCCGGCCATCTTCGGCACCTGGCCCTTCGTCTCCGATCTGCGCACCGGCGCCATGTCCGGCGGCTCGCCCGAACAGGGACTGCTCACCGCGGCCTGCGGACAGATGGCACGCTACTATGATCTCCCGGGAGGGTCGGCCTGCGCGATGTCCGATTCCAAGGAGATGGACATGCAGGCCGGGTACGAACGGGGTCTCGCCAATGTCATGGCCGGGCTCTCCGGACTCAATCTCGTCTACGAGAGCGTCGGCATGCATTCGTCCCTGCTGTCGCACTGTCTCGAGGCCCTTTTCGTCGACAATGACGTCATCGGCGCCTGCATGCGCTGCGTGCGCGGCATCGAGGTCAATGACGAGACCATGGCGCTCGACACGATGAAGGAGGTGTGCCTCGGGGGCCCCGGCCACTATCTGGGCGCCGACCAGACCCTGAGGCTGATGCAGACCGAGTACGTCTACCCGACGGTCGGCGACCGCTCGAGCCCGAAGGAATGGCTGGAGAACGACCGTCCCGATCTCGTGTCGAAGGCGATCGGACGCAAGGACACACTGCTCGCCTCCTACTATCCGGCCCACATTCCGGAAGCGACCGATACCGCCATCCGCGAGCGCTACGCCATCTTCCTCCCACGCGAGAACATGCTGCCGGCAGCCTGAATTCGGCAGTTTTTTCGTTGTGAAGAGGGCCTTTGCCCTGACCGCGACCGACCGTATCAACAAGTCCGGTTGTCCTGGACCCGTGATCAACGTTTCCTCTTGCGGCGGGGCCGCCCGCACCTTGCGCCGGTGTCAGAACGTGGCGGTGACGCCGCCGTCCACCACGAGGACCTGGCCGGTGATGTAGGCGGCGTCCGACGAAACGAGAAAGGCGGCAGGCCCGGCAAGATCTTCCGGACAGCCGGTCCGACCGAGCGGGATCTTGCGGTACTTCAGGTACACCGTCCTGAAGTACTCGGTATCGTGCTCGTGGCTGCCGTCGGGAAGACGGGCCATGCGGGTGTCGATGAAGCCCGGGGCAATGGCGTTCACGGTCATTCCCCGGGGCGCCAGGTCGCAGGCAAGCGCACGGACCATGTTCACGATTCCTCCCTTGGCGCTGCTGTAGGGAAGGGAGTCGGGGGAGCCGAAAAGACCCATGATGCTCGCCGTCATGAGAATACGTCCGCCGCTTCGCTCCATGAGCGGCAGGGCGGCAAGCGTGCAGACCAGCGCACCGTCGAGATTGGTTCGCGTCACCTTGCGGAAATGCTCGATCGTCAGGTCCCCGATCGGGCTGATATCGAGTATCGCGGCATTGTTGACGAGCACGTCGAGACGCCCGTGCTCCTCGTCGATGCTGGCGAGCGCACGCCGGCAGGCGGCCTGATCGGTGATGTCCAGGGTGACGGGAGTGGCGCGGGCCGTATCGTCGGCCGGCAGCCGGTCGATGGCCCGTTGCGCCTCGCCGCCATCGATGTCGGCGAGGATGACGTGGCCGCCCTCCGCCAGCAGACGTGTCGCGATCGCAAGGCCGATGCCCCGCGCGGCGCCGGTGACGAGCGCCACCTGTTTCTCGAAACGTTTCATGTCACGTTCTTCCTTCACGAGATGTCTTCCCTGCGGGACCGGCGTTCCGACGCCATGCCAGGGCCACCGCGACGGTCAGGAGAATCGAAAACCCGAGTATGAGGGTGACGAGGGCGTTGATCGTCGGGGTGAAGCCAACCCGCATCATCGCATAGAGGCGCACCGGCAGGGTGGCGTCCGTTCCGCTGAGAAACAGGGTGATCATGGTCTCGTCGAAGGACAGGGCAAAGGCAAGAAGACCGCCGGTCAGGAGCGGCATGCGCAGGTTCGGCAGTATGATGAAGCGAAAGGTCTGCATGCGGGTGGCGCCCAGGTCCAGGGCGGCCTCCACGAGGTTTCGGCTGAGGGCGTTCAGGCGTGTCAGCACGATGCGGTAGATGATGGCCGAAACGAAGAGAGTGTGGCCGACCGTGATCGTGAAAATTCCACGGCCAACTCCCGCCTCGCGGAAGTAGATGAGCAGCGAGAGGCCCGTGATGATGGGCGGCAGCAGGAAGGGCAGGAAGATCACGTATTCGAGCAATCGCGCCGAATGCCTGCCGGGCTGGGACCTGACGAGGATCGCTGCGGATGTCGCGAAGCAGGCCGCCGCCGCCACCGCGAGGCTGCCGACAAGGAGCGAGTTCCACAGAGCCTCGCCGAGTGCGTCGTTCTCGAAGAGCTTCGCGTACCAGGACAGGGAAAAGGAGTCCCAGTTCACCTTGCCGCGCCGCATTGAGAAGAAGGAAAGAAGAAAGACAAGCAGGATCGGCAGATAGAGCGACACGTAGACCAGCACCGCGACCGCAGCGAGAGGAACGTCGATGATCCGGTTGCGCGTCATGATTGCCAGCGCGGGTTCGAGAGACGGCGCGCGATGGAGATCACCACCAGCGCGACCACCATGAGCAGGACCGAAAGCGCGGCCCCCAGCGGCCAGTTGAAGGCGAGTCCGAATTGGCTGAACACCAGCCTTCCGAATGTGAACCCTTCGATCCCGCCCACAAGTTCCGGCGCCAGAAAGTCGCCGCTGGCGAGGACAAAGGTGAACATCGCCCCCACAATGGCGCCCGGAAGGCTGAGCGGCAGGATGACCCAGCGGAATGTCTGGATCTCGCTGGCGCCAAGATCGGCCGCAGCCTGCAGGACCTGGGGAGCGATGCGCTCCAGCGCCACACAGATCGGCAACACCATGAAGGGCAGGAGAACGATGCTCAGCGTGATCCGCACAGCCATCAGGTTGAAGAGCAGGGCGCTCACCGGCTCGTCGGCCACACCGAGCGCAAGCAATGCGCTGTTCAGAAGACCGTTCGTCCCGAGCACACCGCGCATCGCGTAGATCTTGATGATGTAGCTCATCAGAAGCGGGATCGCGAGAGCAATGACGAGGACGTTCCGCCAGGCGGGCGGGCGTCGCCAGATGAAGTATGCCGTGGCGTAGCCGAGCACGAAGTTGAAGGCCGAGACTTCGAAGGCCAGCAACATCGTCCGCAGGAATGTGGTCCGATAGGAGGAGTTGGAGACAATGTTGACGAAATTGTCGAATGTCGGCTCGTAGACGATGGCGTTGTCGACCACCGGCAGGAAGCCATAGGCGAGGAAACTCGAAAGCGGGACCAGGATGAAGAGGATGCAGATGGCCCAGAGCACGATTGCGCCCGGCACATACCCGGTCATGGGCTTTCCTGTCACTCCTGTGCCCCCTTGACCAGCGCACAGGCGGCAGCGTCGAAACCGACTTCAAGGCGAGAACCGACTACGGGGTGTCGGGCCGAGGGATTGCTGCGCGTCTTCATCGTCAGGACATGACGTGCCTCGGGGTGCTTCAGTTCGGTGATTGTCTCCGAGCCGACGAAGGAGACCGAGACCACCTCGCACTCGATCCTGTTGCAGGTATCGTCGGCGGCTGGAACGAGAGCTTCGGGGCGCACGGCCAGCGCAAGCCCTTCGCGTACCTGCGGCGGAGGACCATCGACCCTCATCGTGCCGAAGGGAGTCGAGACCATTGTCGTGGCCTCCCCGGTGCTCTCGATGCGGCACGGCTCGAGAATGTTGCTCGCCCCGAAAAACGCGGCAACGAATCGGCTTTGCGGTCGATAGTAGAGATCCCTAGGCGTGCCGATCTGCTCGATGCGTCCGGACCGCATCACGCAGATGCGGTCAGACACGGTGATGGCTTCGGACTGATCGTGCGTAACGAAAACGAAGGTGATGCCGCTGCGGCGCTGCACGACTTTCAGGAACCTCTGCATCTGGCGCCGCAACGTCGCATCGAGCGCGGCGAGCGGCTCGTCGAGCAAGATAAGACGCGGTTCGCAGATCATGGCGCGCGCAAGCGCGGTCCTCTGCTGCTGTCCGCCGCTCAGTTGTGCCGGGTAGCGATCGCCTAGATCCTCAAGTTCGACGATCGCGAGTGCGTCCCTGACCCGCGCGTCCCGCGTCGTGCGGGCAACACCCCGCACCCGCAAGCCGAACGCGACGTTTTCCCGCACCGTCATATGGGGGAAGAGCGCATAATCCTGGAAGACGGTGTTGAAGGGACGGCGGTTGATCGGCAGATCGGCGATGTCACGTCCGTCGAACTCGATGCGTCCGGCCGTGGGTTGCTGAAACCCGGCAATCGTGCGCAGCAGCGTGGTCTTTCCCGACCCCGAGGGGCCGAGCACGGTCAGGAACTCGCCGTTCAGGACGTCCAGGTCGAGGGGGCGAATGGCCTCGAAGTCCTGGAAGCGGACACCCAGCCCGCGGATTCGCAGAAGTGGGGTCCTGTCGCCTGCCACCTCGTGCCTGCTGTCGGCGTCAGGGGCGACCATAGGCGCGCACGGCGTCCCAGTTGATCTCAACCCCGAGACCGGGCCTTGTGGGAGGCAGAATTTCGCCGTTCTTCAGAACGAGATCCTCCACGGCGAGTTCACGGCGGAGCTTTTCGATGCACAGCTGCGGGGGAAGATACTCGACAAAGGCGATCCCGGGGGTCGCGAAGGCGAGATGGGCGGTGGCGGACAGCGACACTCCCGTCTTCCAGCAGTGCGGAACCACCGGCAGGTTCCTTTCGGCCGCCATCTCGCATACCGCACGTGCCTCGCCCACACCACCAACGCGCCCGACGTCCGGCTGGACGACACCAATCCGGCCACGCTCGATCAGGTCTTCGAATTCCCAGCGGGTCGAGAGCCATTCCCCCGAGGCAATCCGGAAGGGCGCCAGAGCCGCCAGCCTGGCATGCTCGCCGAGAAAATCAGGCCAGAGCGGCGTCTCGACAAAGTAGAGGTCGAACTCTTCCCAGTCGCGCAGGACCGACCATGCCGTCTCGGCATCACGCCACAGGTACTGGACGTCCACCATCAGCGTCATGTCCGGCCCGAGTGTCCGGCGCACCGCCGCCACGACCTCCGTGTGGCGATCGTAGCTCTCGTTCATGCCGTCGTGCGCATAGGGGCCGGCCATGGTGCATTCGGCCTTGACGGCCTTGAAACCGAGTTTCTTCGCGTTCTCGGCCGATTCGCAGAGCGCATCCCGGTAGGCCTCGAAGCTGCTGCCGGCCGGTTGCAGGGATGCATAGGGAACAAGCGGGGTCGGACGAAGTTCACCGAGGAGCTTCCACAAAGGCTCACCCGCAATCTTTCCGGCGAGATCCTGGAGTGCCATCTCGACAGCACCAAGGGCGTGGATTACTGCGCCACGGCGTCCGTTCATCGCCGTCATCGTGTAGACGTGACTCCAGAGCGCCTCGATATCGCGAGGGTCCTTACCCTTCAGCAATTCTGTCATGCCGAGACCCATGGTGTGTGTGCCGGAAGCCTCGATGCAAGCACGCCCGATCCACGGATTGAGATCGCTCTCGCCGTAACCCTCGAGGCCCTCGTCAGTGCTGACGACGATGAGCAAGCTGTCCTGGGCCGAGGAAGTCAGACCCGGATCGACGTCGTCGGCGACCAGGACGTGACACGCGATGTCGGTAATCTTCACCAGCAGTACCCCCCTTGCCGACATGCAAGTCACACGGACGGCAACCGGAATTCCGGGTGCCGTGACAACCCTGGACAGGTTACGCGATTGCGGGCCCGCCGGCCGCAAGACTCGGATTAACAGGCCCGGGCGCTACGACAAGGTGACGGGCATCCCTCGCAGCATACCCGCCACCCCCTTCTGTTACTGCGCGGCCTTCACCTCGTTCCAGACACTTACCCGGCGGTCGAAATCCTCAACCGGGCGGAGCCACACCAGCTTGTCGGCGTAATCGAGTCCGGGACTTTCGTTGGTCGTGTTCCCGTATCCGTTCTTTGCGGTCATGGCCGGGCCCGTCTCGCCGTTGAGATAGTGATTGACCCACTGATGGGCGCACTCGGAATCCTGCACGCCCTTGGAGAGAGCCCACGTGTCGAGCCAGCCGATGCCACCCTCGTCCGGAATGGAGTACACCACGTCGTAGCCGCGATTGGCGAGTGCGACGGTCTGGAACTCGCCCATCGAGAACATCAGCGTTGCTTCGCTGGAATCCCACATGTTCACGCCTTCCTCGAATCCGGCGTAGTAGCTGATGAGGTATTGCTTCTGCTCGATCAGCTTCATCTTGACGGATTCGAAGTCGGCATCACTGAGATTGAATGGATCCGCGAGTCCAAGAACGATTGCCGCGTTGGTCACGTTGTTGTTGGCATCGTCGAGCGCGAGCACGTGTCCCGCGTTCTCGGGGCTCCACAGGGCTTCCCAGGAACTGACCCCGTCCGGAAACGCTTCCTTGTCGTAAATGAGACCGAGCGAACCCCAGGCGATCGGGACTCCGTAGGTTTCGCCTCCACTCATGACTTCCGCCACCGCGCTGAACGCGGGAAGCAGGTTCGAGGTGTTGGGAATCTGCGACATGTCGAAGGGAATGATCAGACCCTGGTCGAGGTAGCGCTCGACGATCGAGGTATCGATCGAGACAAGGTCGTAGTCGGCGCCATCACTTCCCACCATCTTGGCGAACATTTCGTCCACCGACCCGGTGTAAGCCACGTTTACCTCGCAGCCCGTGGCCGCGGTGAAGGGCTCCACCCATTCCGGTTCTGAATAGCCTTCGAAGCTGAAGAGCCGGACTTCCTGTGCCGAAGCCTGTGTGCCCGCGGCCAGAATGAGCGCCGCCGCCAGTTTCCATTCAAGCGATCGAAACATGGTTCATCTCCCAATTATCCGTTTCGTTTTGGTCCTCCGGCCGGTCTTGCGAAGACGACCACCAGCCGGCGATGTGTTCGCGCAGCACCGATGCCAGATCCGAGGGATCACCCACGGCCAGAAAACGGCGAAGTTGCTCGTGCTGCACGACGACGGCGTCGAGGTCCGGATGGCTGCGGATCTCGAGTCCGAAGATGATGAGAACCTGGCGCGAGATGCCTTCCCAGATGCCAAGTCCCAGTGAGTGTCCTGCTACCGAAAGGGCGGCCCGGTGAAACTCGACATCGGCGCGCTGGACCTGCTCGACATGTCCATCGGCAGCGCCCTTGCGCATCACGTCCAGGGCCTTGTCGATCTCCGCGAAACGGGAGGGATCGGCGCGCAACCGGGGTATCGTCCCTGCAAGCAGCAACGTCTCTAGCGCGATGCGCACACTGCACACCTCCCGGATCTGGCGATCATCGAAGGCAGCGACCTTCCAGCCTCGACCCGGAGAGGAGTTCACGATCCCCTGCAACCAGAGTTCGCGCATGGCCTCGCGGATCGGAACACGGCTCACGCCGAACTCCGCGGCGAGACTCTCCTCGACGAAACGGTGACCGGGCGGAAACGCCCCGATGGCGATCGCAACGATGAGCCGGTCGATGACCTCGTCGGTAACCAGGCGTCTGCGAATCGGCGTGATCGGAGCCAGCCCCTGACCTCCCGCTTGCATACTGTCATGCTATAAGACTGTATGCGACAGGTAAAGCAAGATGGACGACCTTCATAGGGAAGGGGTTGAGAATGCCGTTCGGGATCATCCGCCACGTTGCTGCCGCGGCCCATCTGGGAGAGGCGCCGCTGTGGCTTCCGACGTCCGGCGTGTTCCTGTGGCTCGATCTTTACGGCCGCGAGGTGCACCGCTTCGACCCGCAAACCGGAAGCGACCGGGTGATCGCGAGCGGCTATGCCGAGAACCTCGCGTGCCTAGTGCGCCTGAACGACGGGTTCGTGCTGCTTGTGACGGCGACGCGATTCATGCGCCTCGACCCCTCAAGCGGTGGCACTACTCCTCTGCCGGCGCCGCTCCGGCCCGCCGCAGGCACCTGCTTCAATGACGGCAAGGTCGCGCCCGACGGGGCCCTCTGGCTCGGGATTTCGGATGTCGAGGAGGTCGAGCCGACCGGTTCGCTTCACCGCGTGAGCGCCTCTGGTGTCGAGTGCATTGACCGGGGCTTTGTCGTCGCGAACGGGCCGGCGTTCTCTCCGGATGGCAGGGGCGCGTACTTCGCCGATACCGTGAGCGGCCGCATCCTCCGCTACGCTCTCGACACCGAAGGCCGGCCCGTCGGGCGCACACTGTTCGCGGCTGTCCCGGCCGACAGGGGCATGCCCGACGGCATGACCACTGACCGCGACGGACGCCTCTACAGCGCCCATTGGCAGGGCAACTGCATCAGCGTCCATGACGCCGGCGGCACGACGGTGGAGACGATCGCGCTTCCGGCCGCCAACATCACATCCTGTGCCTTCGGAGGCGACGACGGCTCGCTGCTCCTTGCGACCAGTGCGGCCCGGGACGATGACGGCGGTCCCAGGTCGCCGCACGGCGATGCGTTCGTGCTCCGTGACCAGTCCAGGGGAACGCCGGAACCTGAGTTCGATCCGGCCTGGCTCGGAAGGGAACGCCCTTCGGGGCCTTGAGTTCGCCTGCCTTGCGCAGCACCTGGCACCGGTCAACGATCACGATGCGTGTAGGCCCGGGTCAGGCGGTCCTTGAGGTCAGAGACGAAACCGGTCGTCAGGACGGCATCATGGGCTATGGAATGCCAGAGTCCGACCTGGTTGACATAGGACCGCATCGTCATCAGGCCCTCCTCGAGCTGGTCCCACGTCAAGCCCATCGCCTCGGGGCGAATGTCGAGACCGATGCCCGAGATTGTATCGAGCATCTCCTCGGCTCGGTCACCGTGCAGCATCGAGCCGACGATGACGCCGAGGCACACGGGCTGGCCGTGGAGGAACTTTTTCCCTGTCAGTTTCTCCAGTGTGTAGAAGAGGAAGTGGTCGGTTCCCTCGATGTGGCGGGGGCACCACCCCGACCCGTGATAGCTCGTGCCCCATTTGAGGCCGTCGGCCAGTGCGTCGATGCCGCGGTCGTTCATGGCGCGGATGTTGTCGACGTTCTCGACGACCGTCCTGACCTTCGCCAGGGACTGCCTCGCCAGATTCCCGTCGAACCGCCACTTTTCCTCGATCTTCCCTTCCCTCTCGGCGTAGCGCCAGTCCAGAACCCCGGTGTGAAAACAGAGGATGTCGCCGATTCCCGACCAGTTCAGCGCCGGTGGGCAGCCGGCAAGAACGTCGTAGTCGATGTAGATGGCCTGCGGCACGGCCCAGCCGCGATAGACGACCCGCCCGTCGAGCCGGACTCCCGAGCGCTGGCCGTAGACGGCATTCACCGAAAGGGCCGTCGGCGCCTGGAAGAGCGGCAGGTTCAGGCGCCACGAGAAGTACTTCGCGACGTCCAGCGCCTGGCCTCCGCCAAGCCCGACGATGGCGCGCACTTCGCCGAGGCTCGCGGCCTCGCGGTCGAGGTCGGCCTGTTCGATCGACCCGCAGAAGTAGGGCCTGCAGTCGGCGCCGGCAAAATGACGGGAGAAGAGCGGCCAGAGGTCGTCCATCGTGACCACGAGGAAGGGTGGATTGACGAAATGGCGAAACTCGTCCAGCAAGCCGCGACCGAACACGGTCGGAAAGCCGTAGGCAAGATCCCGGGCGTGATCGTGAGGCAAATTGGTCATCTCCCGTGCCGGAGGTCAGAGGGTGCCGCGGCGTCTCCGCCAAAGAAGGACAAACAGCCGCCCCGTTCGCCGGCACCGTTCAAGGGTCTGTCCGTGTTACGGGTCTGCATCTCGGTTCCCCGACCAGCCCAGGATCGCCGCCTCACGGCTGCGCTTGACATCGCTCCAGCCCTGGCGGCAGCCATCGCCCCGTGTCCGGAAGCGGTCGGCTTCCTCCCGGATTGCGGCGGCCACCAGAGCGGCTTCCGTGTCGGTCAGATTGCAGGGGTCGAGATAGAGTTCCTGTCGCTCGACGAGATCGTCGCGCACCACGATGCTGGGGGTCCTCCCGGCAAGCCGGGCGGCCAGTTCCCAGGCATGGAAACCCGCGGTCCGGGGCGCGATGGTAATGCGGACCCGGGTAATCGGGTTGCCGGTCCAGTCGGCATGGCTGGCGATGCGGACGCCAGGCATGTCAGCGAGTTCGCGCATCCAGAAGGCGACGCGTGCCTCCTCGGTCTTCCGGGCGGCTTCATGATCGCGTTTCTCCCACAGTTCGAGTGCCGCCATGGCGCCAACGACGCTCTCCTTGCCCGCTTTCATCGTCCGCCCGATTCCACGGTGCTGAAGATAGGTGGCGCGGATGAGATCGGAGCTTCCGGCCACGATTGCGCTGGTGACTCCCGACAGGAACTTGTGGCCGGAATGGATCACCGCGGCTGCACCGAGTTCGATGGGCCGGGTCAGGTCGTACTCGGCGGCCATGTCGACGATCACCGGCACGCGATGGTCGCGGCACAGGTCGATGAAGACATCCATGGGAAGTTCGTTTTCGCGCACGGTATGGTGCGAAACGACGTACATGGCCGCCGCCGCCCCCCCTGCCAGAGCGTCGGCCAGGTGCCAGGTTTCGCAGGCTGCAGCGGTGCCTACGGGAACGACCTCGGCTCCGGCAAGGCGGATCGCCTGATCGATCGGCGCTCCATAGTTCACCATGTGTCCCATGGGCAACAGGACACGCCGCTCGCCGGCCACGCAAGGCAGAGCCTCGATCCTTGCAAGGTCTGCGCCGGTGAGGCACGCGGCGACCGTTTGCGTCATGGCTGCCGCGGAGCACGAAGCGATGCACCCCGCCTCGGCCCCGGTCACGCGTGCGATGACGGCGCCTGCGCGTGACTGCAGTTCGTCCATGTCGACGAAGGACGTGAGGATCCGGTCGACGCACGCACGCACGTCCGGGCGAACCCTCGAAGCGCCGATGCGCGTCATCGTCCCGGAGACGTTGATGACCGGAGTGAGCTGCCATCGGGTGAAGGGGTCGTCTGTCATGGAAGCCGTTCTCCGGTCGTGCTGTCGAATGCGTGCAGCCGGTCCGGCCGGAGTGCCAGTGACAACGTCTCGCCGGCACGGACCATACCGCGTATGTCGCCGCTGGTTCGAACGGTCAGGCGCGCACCACGGGCATTGCTGAGATGGACAAGCGCCTCGTGTCCGAGGTCCTCGATTCTGTTGACGCGTGCCTCGCCAATCGGGACCGCGCCTTCGGCCGACCCGATCAGGAGGTGCTCGGGCCGAATACCGAGCGTCGATCCACAGCCGCGATCGACCGTCGTTGAGGCGTCGCCGAGAAGGTCCTTCGCGTCATGGAGGTTCATGCGCGGACTGCCGATGAAACCCGCCACAAAGGTGTTCGCTGGCCGTTCGTAGAGTTCGGTGGGAACACCGACCTGCATGATCCGGCCCTGGTTCATCACCGCGATCCGATCACCCATCGTCATGGCCTCGACCTGATCATGAGTCACGTAGACCGTCGTGGTTGTCAGCTGGCGCTGCATCTCGGAGATTTCACCCCGCATCTGAACCCTGAGTTCCGCATCGAGATTGGACAGCGGCTCATCGAAGAGGAATGCATCCGGCCTGCGAATCATGGCGCGCCCCAGGGCAACACGCTGCGCCTGGCCACCCGAAAGCTGGCGAGGCTTCCGGGCGAGCAGCTCGCCGAGACCCAGCATGTCGGCGACGCGCTCGACCTCGCTCCTGACGGTGGCGGGATCGGTCTTCCTGATTCTCAGTCCGAAGGAAAGATTGTCGCGCACCGACATGTTCGGAAACAACGCGTAGGACTGGAACACCATCGAGATGTTGCGCTGGGCGGGAGAGAGATGGTTGACGCGTTCGCCGCCAATCATCAGGTCGCCCGACGAGATGGTCTCGAGACCTGCGATCATCCTGAGCGTGGTCGACTTGGCGCAGCCCGAGGGACCGACCAGTACCATGAACTCTCCCTCGCGGACGTGGAGGTCGAGGCCGGAGATGACCTTGACATCGCCGTAGCTCTTCGCGACGTCCAGAAATCGGATGTCTCTCATCGGAATGCGTTCCAGTCCGGGGAAATCGAGACGATCGCATCAATCTCGACGGTGATGTTGCCGGGCAGGGATGCCATGCCAACGGCGGTGCGCGCATGCCTGCCCCGTTCGCCGAAGACATCGCAAAACAGGTTCGAGCAACCGTCGATGACCGCCGGGTGATCGACGAAATCGGGTCCGGCATTGACCATGCCGAAGACGCGTCGAATCTGCACGACGTGTTCAAGCGAGCCAAGGATTTCCCTTATCGCTGCGATCAGCACGAGCCCGGTTCTTTGCGCGTGGTGGAACGCCTCATGGACCGGAACGTCGAGCCCGACCTTGCCCGTCGCCAGCCTGCCGCATTCCAGGACCGGCCCCTGGCCCGACAGATAGAGTGTTGTGCCTTCGATGGAGCCCAGATCGAAGTTCCCGACAGGCGCGGGGACCGGGGGGACGACATGGCCAAGTTCGGCGAGCCGCCGGTCCGCGATGCTCTCCGGTCCGGCCGTTCCGCGTCGTCGTGTGTTCATGCGACAAAGGCTCCCTCGATCCTGTTTCGGGCAGCGGTCAGGAACTCTTCCGTCACGTCGAAGTCGTTGGCGATACCGTAGGCGAGGCCTTCACGCTCGACGAAGGTTCTCAGTCCGCGCATGGCTTCGAAGACGTCGCGCCACGTCACGTTCATGGCGGCAGGGCGAATGTCGAGGCCGAGACGGATCACCGCGCCAAGCAGTTCGTCCACACGCTGATCGTGCATCATGGCGCCCAGCACGAGACCCAGACACACTGCCTGGCCGTGCAGGAACGCTTTCCCCGTTCCCGCTTCGAGGGCATAGAAGATGTAGTGCTCGATGCCTTCGATGTGGCGCGGATTCCAGCCCGCACCGTGATAGGAGGCGCCGCCCCATCTCAGGCCGTCGACCAGAATCCGGATGCCACGCGGAGAAAGCATCCTGATTTCGTCAAGTTCGGCCAGTGCCGTCTCGGCCTTCGCCAACGAGATCGCGGCGAGACTATCATCGTAAGGCCATCGCGATTCGCATTTGCCCTGGGCCTCGGCGTGACGCCAGTCCATGACGCCGGTGACGAAGCACAGGACGTCGCCGATGCCGCCGATGTTGAGCGCTCGGGGTGCGGACCTGATGATGTCCAGATCGATGTAGACGGTCTGCGGGACCGCCCACCCGACATACCTGACGACGCTGTTCTCCCGGACTCCCGCACGATGTCCGAAGACGGCATCGACGGAAAGCGATGTCGGAAACTGGAAGAGCGGCAGGTTGCGACGCCAGGCGACATACTTCGCAGCATCGATCGCCTGACCACCTCCCAGACCGACAACCGAGGCGACGTCCGCAAGCGCCTCGAGATCGGCTTCCAGCGCAGCACGTTCCATGGAACGCACCATGTAGGGCATTGCATCGTCCGGCAGGGCGTCGCGAAAGAGGGGCCAGAGATCCTCCATCGTCACGACCAGCATGGGCGGACACACGAAGTTCGCCGCTTCGCAAAGGAGGTTGCGTCCGAAGACTGTCGTGAACTGCGGGATATCGAATTCCTTGAACGGCATGGTTCAGCCCTTGACTGCGCCAAGGGACAGCCCCTTGACGATGTGTTTCTGCGCGGCGACGGCGAACAGCAGCATCGGCACGATGGCAACGATCGACGCGGCGGTCATCGCACCCCAGTCGAGCGCAGCATAGCCGCGAAAGCTCGTCACTCCGAGCGTGACCGTCTGCGCCCTGGAGAACGTCAGCCCCAGTGCGATGGCAAGTTCGTTCCAGATCCAGATGGCGTTCAGGACGGCCGTAGCGGCCATCCCGGGCAAGGTACAGGGCACGTAGATTCTCGTCAGGATCTGCCAGTTGGAAGCGCCTTCGATGCGCGCGGCCTCGTCAATGGCCGGATTGATCTCGCGGAAGAACGAACTCAGGAGCCAGATCGACAGCGGCAGGACATGCACCTGGTACATGAGGGCAAGGCCGACATGGGTGTCATAGAGTCCGGTCCACTGATAGAGCGAGAACATCGGAATGACGAAGAGAAATTCGGGAAGCATGTAGGCAAGGATCAGCCAGACGCCGACGAGGTTCCTGCCTCTGATCTTCATGCGGACGATGGCGTAGGCCGTCGGAATGGCGATGGCGAGCGACAGTGCCACGCCGATGGCCGTGATGATGACGGAGTTCAGGAACGTGTACTTGAACGTTTCATGGCCCCAGAGCTTGAGGTAGTTGGCGGTTGTCGGATCGAAGATCCATAGCGGAGGGCTGGCAAGGCCGTCGCGCCTGGTCTTGAGCGAGACCGTCAGCACCCAGTAAACCGGGAACAGACTGAACAGGACCATGGCGCCGGTGAAGACGTAGGCCCACGCCTTCGAGAGGCCTGTTCCCGGACCGCCGTGGAAATGCAGGGTCGTGCGCGCCGTCATGCGTCGCGTTCACCGCGGCGCTGCAGCGCCTGCAAGGTGAGGGAAATGACGAGAATCAGGATCGAGAACAGGATCATCGTCGCCATCGCCTTGCCGATTTGTTGATAGCTGTAGGCGGTGCGGTAGACAAAGGTCTGCACGACTTCCGTTGCCAGGGCCGGTCCGCCACCGGTCGTGCCGAAGACGATGTCGAAGACCTTCAGGGTGTCGATGGCGCGGATGATGATGACGGTGATCAACAGCGAACGGAGCATCGGCAGCTTGATGGACCAGAAGATGGTGAATTCGCTCGCACCCTCGACGCGGGCAGCCTCGACCGGCTCCGCCGGCAGGCTTCGCAATCCGGCGAGCATGATGATGAAGACGAAGGCGGTCTGCCACCAGACATCGACCGCGACGATGGACGCCATCGCCGTGTCGGCGGCGCCATAGAATGCCGAAGGACCGAGGCCGAACGCGCCGATCAGATGGTTGATGATGCCGAGGAAGGGATCGAACATGACCTTCGACATCAGGGCGACAACGATGCCGGAAACCATGAGCGGCAACATGATGACCGCGCGGATGAGGTCTGTCCGGATAGCCAGTTTGTCGACCTGCACCGCGAGGTAGAACCCCAGTGCGGTCTCGATGGCTGTTGCCCAGGCGGCGAACACCACCGTGTTCTTGATGACGCTCCAAAACTCGGCGTCGGCGAGGAGGTTGGCGTAGTTCGCCCAGCCCACCAGTTCGAACTGGTTGCCCCAGTTCCAGTTGGTGAATGACACCGCCAGTCCGAACCCGACGGGGTAGACGGAGGTGAACGCGAGAACCAGGAGACAGGGCAGGACGAACCAGAAGGCCGAGGCGCTGCCAAGGAACCTGAGCGCAGACGTCATGGCGCTCTCCGGACCGGAAAGCAGGATGAACTCTCCGGAAAGATGCCCCGGATGGCAGCAAGTTGCCATCCGAGACGAGGCACGTTCAGTTGGCGAGCATTGTCTCGAAGTCGGCCTGAGCCGAGGCGCCGGCCTCGGCAGGGTCCGCACCGCCATAGATGTCCTGAATCACATCGACGATGCGCAGTGCGAACTCGCTCCAGCCGGCACGCTGAACGACGGAAGTCTGCGAGTTCGGCATGGCCGCTGCCACGGCTTCGACATAGGACTGCGGGAAGCTCGCCGCGTACTCGGGATCCTGCCACGTCGACAGGCGCGGGGCGCCGCCGTGCAACTTGCCGATGGCGGTCGCGTTGTCGGTGTTCGACATGTACTGGATGAAGAGCCAGCCAGCCTCTGGCGATGCGGCGTTTTGCGGAATTCCGAAACCCCATTGCCAGTGGGCCGTATAGGGCTCACCGTCGGCGTTATCGACAGGAATGACCGAGTAACCGATCTTGCCGGCGACAGGGCTGTCGTCCGGGTTCTCGAAGCCGGGCGCGAAGAGGCTCGCGTCAATGAAGAACGCCGCACCGCCCGCCATGAAGAACTGCGAGGCGTCGGGCCAGTCCATGGCCTGGATGTTGACGGGACCGGCTTTCATCAGCTCCGCATAGTTCGCGAGGCCCCGCACGATGTCGGGATCGTTCATCTTCGGCTTCGACCAGTCGCCATCGAACCAGACGTTTTGGGGAGCGGAGCGGTCCGCCGCGCCGACCGAGTTGTTGACGAAACCGGTGACGGTATCGATCAGCGTGTCCGAACGGATGCCACGCAGCACGGCGCCTGCGATGGCGCCCCCGCTTTCCTCCTTAACCTCGCGCGCCGCAGCGATCAGTTCTGCCATCGTCGTCGGCATCTGGCCGTCGAGATACTGGTTCACGTGATCCATGTTGGCGAACAGGATGTAGGTCTCGAACGATGCCGGGATACCGTGGTACTCCCAGCGGCCGTCGATGTCGTACCTGGTTGCATCAAGGAAGCCTGCCGGGATGTCGTCCAGATTGTAGTCCGGAGCCGTGAGATCAGCGCTGTCGATGAAGTCCTGCAAGGAATGGACGAGGTCATTGGTGTGCTGGGTGTAGGCCGTGGAGTCCATTGGCAGGAAGTAGACGTCCATCTGCGAGTTGCCACCCGAGCCGCGCAGCGCCACTTCCATGCGGTCGAAGTAGAGATCTTCGGCCATGGTCTGCAGGGTGACGTCGATTCCGGTGTCGGCCTCGAACTGGTCGAGCACCACACGCACGCCGTCCGTGACAGGATGTTCCGGCATCATGACCGTGATCGACTCTCCCGAAAGCTGGTCCCACGAAAATTCGGCCGCAGCAATCGTGGTACTGACGGCAAGGGCCACCGACGATGCGGTGGCCAGCTTGGCCGCCCTGACAAGGGCTCCTCGCCGAGATGTGTTCATCGTTTCCTCCGTGTGTTCTGAAGGCCTGCTGACCAGGCATTGGTCAACTGGAATTTCCGGAAACGGAAATCGGTTGACCAATTGGCGCAGATGCACAACCATTTGTCAATTCCCGAGTTCGTCACCATGTGACCATGAGGCTGCTCTCTCCGGAAAGCGTGGTGGTTCGCGTGACCGGACGACACATTTGAAAGGAACCGCCCGTGTCGATTGCCTTTGATGTGACCGACCGCGTGTATCGGGAGATTCGCGATCTCCTGCGTTCGGGCGACATCCTGCCTGGCCAGAGACTGCCCAACGAGCGCAAGCTGGCCGAGATGAGGGGAGCCACCCGTACCCAGGTGCGCGACGCGCTTCTCATGCTCCAGAAGGAAGGGCTGGTCGAACGCAAGATCGGCAGCGGCACCTACCTTTCCGAGCGTGCGCCCCAGATCATCGAATTGGCAGACGCGGCGGTCCACATGTCGCCCGAGCGCTCCCACGGCTTCCATGAGACCCTGGAGGCACGGTTGCTCGTCGAACCGTCGGTTGCGGCACGTGCCGCCGAAGCGCCGACGCCGCAGTTCTGCGAGGATCTCGAGGCGGCGCTGGAACGCATCCTGGCGGCACCTACCTGGCTTCAGTTCAAGGAAGACATCTACGGGTTCTCACGCCTCTACTACGTTGAGGCGGGCAACGACTTCCTGTGCTGGACCTTTGATGAGATCGTGTCCGCCCGTCGTGCGAACAAGTTTGACGGCGGGAGTGACCAGGCACCGGTGGCCAACATTGTCCGCAAGCATTTCCACGACCGTCTGTCGAAGATTGCGGATGCCATCACGTCCGGGGACCCCCAACGGGCAAGAGCCGAAGTGGAAAGCTTCCTCGTCGCAATGGCCGCTTCATTGGCGCTCTGACAGAACAGCGGCACAGGGAACAGAAGGGTCCCCGGCCTCCAAATCAGGGATCCCGCGACAGGCCTTCGGCTTCCAGGCGATCAAGATAGGCCTGCCAGACACTCTCCTGGTTGCGTCCGAGTTCGTGGAGATAGTTCCAGGAGTAGATGCCGGTATCGTGCAGATCGTCGAACGAGATGCGTATGGCGTAGTTGCCGACGGGCTCCACCGACATGATGCCGACATGGCGGCGCCCGGGAACGGTCTTCTTCTGGCCCGCGCCGTGGCCCTGGACCTCGGCCGAGGGGCTTTCGACACGCAGCAGTTCGGCCGGCAGCGTGACGGAAGTTCCGTCATCGAAGTCGATCTCGAGAGACTTCTGCCGCGACTTCAGGCGAATCTCCAGGGGCCGATGGCGGCTGGGATGGGCCTCGCCCTTCACGATTCCTCCTCATCGAGAGGCCGCGCCTCGTCGACCAGCATGATCGGGATGCCGTCCCGGATGGGGTAGGCGAGGCCCGCTTCGGCACTCACCAGTTCCTGGCGTTCGCGATCCAGGGTGAGCGGTCCCTTGGTCAGCGGGCAGACCAGGATCTCGAGAAGCCGGGGATCGACGTCGGTTCCACTCATGGCGATTGCCTCTCGCAGACATGTCCCGTGATGTCCATATGGTCTCCCTTGCACCCACAAACCAGGCGGACCTTGAACCGACCCCACCGGATGCACTGTTTGCCTGTATCCGTCAGTCAGCAGTGGTCCGAAGATTACTACTCGACGCGTGCACCTTGCCGCAATGGCGAAAGGAGACACTGGCAACGCTCTGCCACATCGGGCCAAGAGGCGAACCTGATGCCCTCGCGCGACAGGACAGCGTGAGAGACATTTCGCCGATGGCTGGCGGAGCAGCAGGATGGAATCCGAACTCCAGAATCGTCATTGGGGGGTCACTGCCGGACAGGGCTGTTGTCGTCTTCCCGGCTGGCAATCTCGAGCAGGGTGGTGAGGATGCGGCTTGATCGTGGCGCCGAACGCGGACACGACCGGTGCTCCTTGCCCGGCTCGGAAGACTGTTGCAGAGTCGACTTGTCTGGACCTTCCCCGGACACCAAAACCGCAGAGCGGGGGGCTTTCTCCCATGGCCGTCCACGGTGTCGACCACATCAACATCAGCACCACCAATCTCGAGCGGTGCCGCGAGTTCTACTGTGGCGTGCTGGGTTTGGAGGAGGGCTGGCGGCCGTCGTTTGACAGCGCCGGCACCTGGCTTTACGCCGGCGGCGAGCCGATTGTTCATGTCAGCGTGACCGACACGCCTCGGGACGGCCTGAGCGCGGTCGATCACGTCGCCTTCGCCGTGAAAGGGTTCGAGGCGATGAAGGCCCGTCTCGGCGAGCAGGGGATCGCCTTCGAAACCTATGACGTGCCGGATACGCCGACAAAGCAGATCTTCATCGAGGACCCTGACGGTGTCTCGGTCGAGCTCAATTTCCGCGACGGCACCTGATCGGGTGACCGCGGATCATTCGCATTAGGGTAGGCTTGCGGCTTCGCGGGTGACTTTTCGTTATCCACCAATCTCTTGAGAAGACGAAGTTTTTTCCGCCTGACCGGCCAGCCCTCGACAACACGCCCTGCAAGGGTTTCGAGGTCGAGGGCTGGCCGGTTTCGGTGATCTCGGGGGCGAAGACATTGTCGAGGAGGCAAGGGTGCTGGCAGACTGCGGACAGCCCGCTCCACTGCCGGCAACGGGAGGTCCGTCATGAGTCGCATCGTCAGGGTAGGAGCCGCGCAGATGGGTCCCGTGGCGCGCCACGAAAGCCGCGGCGCGGTCGTCGACCGCCTGATCGCACTGATGCGGCAGGCCGGTGAGACGGCCTGCGATCTGGTGGTCTTTCCGGAACTCGCGCTGACATCCTTCTTTCCGCGCTGGCTCATCGAGGACGAGGAGGAGATCGACTCCTGGTTCGAGGACGAGATGCCGGGTACAGAAACCGGACGCCTCTTCGACGAAGCAGAGAGACTGGGCATCGCCTTCCACCTCGGCTATGCGGAGCGCACCCGGGAGAACGGCGGTATCCACCGCTACAACACGTCGATACTCGTCGACAGTTCGGGCGGGATCATCGGCAAGTACCGCAAGGTCCACCTGCCGGGGACGGCGGAACCGATCTCGGACAATCCCGGTCAGCATCTCGAGAAGCGCTACTTCGAGGTCGGCAATCTCGGGTTTCCGGTCTTTCCCGCCTTCGGCGGTCTGATCGGCATGTGCATCTGCAACGACCGGCGCTGGCCGGAGACCTACAGGGTCATGGGCCTCCAGGGCGCCGACATGATCGTGCTCGGCTACAACACGCCCGTGGGACTGGACGCAGAACCGCCCGAAGCCGCGGCGTTGGCGCCGTTCCACAACCACCTGGTGATGCAGGCGGGTGCCTATCAGAACGCCTGCTGGGTCGTCGGCGTGGCCAAGGCGGGGCACGAGGAGGGTTACGACATGATCGGACAGTCGGCGATCATCGCGCCCACGGGAGAGATCGTCGCCATGTGCCGCACCTTCGCGGACGAGCTCGTCGCCCATGACTGCGATCTCGATGCGGGGAAGCACAGCCGGGACACGGTCTTCAACTTCGCGGCCCACCGGCGCACGGAGCACTACGGCCTGATCGTCGAGCGCACCGGTGTCGGTCCGCGGATGGCGCCGCCGTGACGGTCTGCGACACGGTGATCGTCGGCGCTGGCCTGGCAGGCCTCGTGGCCGCCCGCCGGCTGATGGAAGGCAGGCAGTCCTTGGTGGTTCTGGAGGCCCGCGAGCGGACCGGGGGACGTGTCTTCGGCATGGAACGCGGCGGCCGCGCGATCCAGCTCGGCGGCCGCTGGACGGGACCGGGACAGGACCGAATCAAGGCGCTGGCCCGGGAACTCGGGATCGGGGTGCGGGTGTCCACGACCTTCCGCGGGGAGGACGTGCTGGACGACGGTCTCCAGGTGGCCGTCCGCCGCATCGACGGCCTCGCTGACGGCGTGCCGCTGGAGGCGCCGTGGCGTGCCGCGGAGGCCGCCTCCTGGGACCGCGAAACCCTGGCGACCTGGCTCGACCGAGAGGTGGGAGGGAGTGCGGCCAGAACCCTTGCCGGACTCCTGATCGGCTTCCTCCCCGATCCTGCGGAGTGCTCCCTGCTGCATGCCTTCACCTACCTGAAATCGAACGGCGGGCTGGCCTCAATCATGGGTCTCGACGGTCCGGCCCACGACAGCGAACTCTTCGCGGGCGGCGCCCATGCCCTCACGGATCGCCTCGGCCGTGACCTCGGGGAGCACGTCCGCCTGAACTCGCCGGTCCATCGCCTGTGCCAGGACGCCAGCGGGGTGACGGCCCAATCGGCGAGCGGAGAGGTGAGAGCCCGCCACGCCGTCGTCGCCCTGCCGCCGGTGCTCGCCGGGCGGCTCGCCTATGATCCTCCCATGCCCGCGCAGCGGGACTACCTGACGCAGCGCATGCCTATACGGGGCAAGGTGGCGTTCGCGGCGCTCTATGCAAGGCCCTTCTGGCGCGAGGCGAGGGGCACGAGAGCCGCCTCGTCGGAAAACGTCGTCGCCTGGGACGAGGGAGACGAGGGGGATCTTGCCTGCATTGGTGGTCTCTCCTCCATCGTCCGGTCCCGCGAGATTGCCGCCCTGCCGGCTGCGGAGCGCCGTGCCGCGGTTCTCGCCGACCTTGCCGCCCTGCTGGGGCCGCTCGCCCGGGAGGTCGTCTGCTTCCACGCCATCGACTGGGCGGCGGAGCCATGGAGCAGGGGATGCAACAGTTTCCTTGCCACCGGTTGCTGGACCGCCTACGGCCCGGCTCTGCGCCCGGCCATTGGCCGGATCCACTGGGCGGGAGCGGAGTACGCGGAACGCTTCATCGGCCAGATGGAGGGCGCAGTCAGCACGGCCGAGGGTGCGGCGAAGAGAATTCTCGACGAAAGTGGAGCGACGGCCGAAGGGTGAGGATGTTGGTGCACTCGAGAAAGCCCCCGGCTTCGAACAGGGCCCGTTTCTCCAAGGGATTGAAGCGGCTGGCCATGAAGAGCGCCGTCACCAGCGTTTCGTCGTTCGCCTTGCCGATCGCATCCCAATCCGCCTCGATCTGCTTCTTGTGTAAAGAACTGCTCGACGTGGGCGATGAGGGTGGTGCGTTCGATCAGGCCGGTGACGGAAACGGGCTTCATGTCGTCGGCGAAGTCCGAGTAGTCGGCTTCGATCATGCGACGGTCCGGCCGCGCGAGAACTACATGGTCTTGGTGTCCAACCACTGTTCCCATTGCCGGCCATCATCGCGGGTGGCTCGTACTCAGATGTCCCGGGCCTCTCCCGACATCGGGTCGCTTGCGAGGTCAGCCTCCAACATCAACTCGTCCCCGAATTCACGCTGATGCTCCGCGCGGGGTGGCACCATCTCTGCCTCACATCGGGTGTGTTGGGGCGGGTGAATGTTGCGAAGCGCTTGAGCACGGTTCGGCCATTCGGACGGCGCGGCCCTTCCGGAGAGCGGTCAGTCCCGAAGCGAGCGCAACGTGGCCGGCCGGATCACCCCCCGGTTTCGAGGACACGCTCAATCCGGCCCAGATGAGCCTGCTTGACGGGCCCTTCCAGAAACGAGCCCTCGATTGAGTTGCGGACCAAGGCGACCAAGTCATGCCGTCCGAGTTCCAGGGCCTCGGCGACAGCCACGTAGTTGTCCAGCAGATACCCGCCGAAATAGGACGGGTCGTCGGAGTTGACGGTAACCTTGAGTCCTGCGTCGAGCATGCGCTTCAGCGGGTGATGCCTCATGTCCGTGACACCGCACAGGCGGAGATTGGAGAGCGGACAGACCGTCAGCGTAATGCCCCGTTCCGCCAGACGCCGGACCAGCGCCGGATCCTCGAGTGCCCGGTTGCCGTGATCAATGCGATCGACTCCCAGCACATCCAACGTGTCGGCAACATAGACAGCCGGACCTTCCTCCCCGGCGTGAGCAACGAGCTTGAGCCCGGCTTCCCGGGCCGCGGCAAACAGGCGCAAGAACTTGCCGGGCGGATTGCCCTTCTCGGTCGAATCGAGGCCGAGCCCAGCGATTCGCCCGTCTGCGATCCAGGGTTCGGCCTGACGGAATGTGGCGAAGCCGTCGTCCTCGGGCAGGTGGCGCAGAATACAGAGGATCAACAGCGAGGTGATTCCGAGTTGCTCGCGACCGTCGGCGAGCGCGGCCAGGATGCCGTCCGTAACAGCCGCAATGGGGACGCCGCGCGCGGTATGCCCCTGCGGGTCGTAGAACACTTCGACGTGAACGGCGCCATCGGCAGCGGCGCGCTTCAGGTAGGCCATGGTGAGGTCGTAGAAATCCTCCTCCCCACACAACACGTTCATGCCCTGGTAATAGATGTCGAGGAAACTCCGGAGTTCCGTGAAGCGGTAGGCGGCCCGTATTTCCTCCACCGAACGGAACGGGATGTCGACCCTGTTTTTTCGAGCAAGATGCATGAGCATCTCGGGCTCGAGCGAGCCCTCCAAGTGCAGGTGGAGTTCGGTCTTGGGTAGGTCGCGAAGGAATGCTCTCACGTTCTTGGTCGATCTTCTTTCGGCTGTTTCGTTCATCTGAGCCCCCCATCAGACAGGTGCTGCCTGGCTCCGGTTCGGCGGCCCATTCCAACTCCCGTTCCGGACCACTTCAATGGGGCGGGGCGAACGGCTCCGGATCGAGAATTCGCCGCACGCCATTCCCGGTGATCTTGGCCACGTTGTTGCCATGGCCGCCGTGACACAGGCGGTTGCACCATGGCCAATCCCAACTGGACTGGTCCAATTCGAAATCTAGTGAATTGACGAACTCTCCACAAATCTGGTCGTTCGGAGGCGAAGAGCGGAGCCGTCCGGTCTGATTGGCATGAAGATCGTCTCCGGGGCTGGCGGGCGGTATCCCAAATTGCCATGATTCGATGAGGAGCTGGGCCTCTTTCAAGCCTTGGAAGACCTCCCCGTTGAGGAGTTCGTCTCGAAACTGCGTGTTGAAGCTCTTGATGTATTCGTCTTTTGACTACATGGACACGCTGGCAACCCGATGGCGCGAATGAGTGCCGGACGCCGCAATTCGCTGGCATCTGACGCCTATGCGGCTACATGCGGGTTCAAGGCCCGAGATTCGGCTTCATCGATGTCTGCTTCGGCTCCTGCACCTTCTCCGATTGGGCTCGCGGGCTTGTCCGACGCCTCGCCCCGGGTCCCTGCGAGCTGTTCCTGTCCGTGCTCGCATCCAGTCTCGTCGCCATGCGCTTTCTCTTCAGCGGGCACCTGCTTCGTTGCGGAGACCCGCCAATCGGTCGCGGCCTCCGGCGTCGTGCAAAGTATCGTCGGTACACACGTTCGCACAGTGCGGCTCGGCTGAATTCGACACACGAGATCTCTGGAGGTCTCGAACAAGCCCTCAACCAGCCATCGGCGTCTGGCCGAACGTTTGACGACAGACCGCAGTCAGCGTCAAGACTGTCTCCCGAGCGTGTCTGGCCTTTCGTTCACCGTGGCCCGTCACTGGGAGCGTCATGTCACTGCCGAACGGGACTGTCGTCGCCTTCCCGGCTGCCGGTCTCGAGCAGGGTTGTGAGGATGCTGGCGCGCTCGAGAAAATTCCGGGCTTCGAGCAGAGCCTATTTCTCCTGACGTGCACCCCGCGAGCCAAGCAGGCTTTGAATGAGCCTCGCAGGGTGCGCGGCTTACCGTGTTCCCAGGCATCCATCGGTAAAGAACCCTGTTCGGACTGACACAGAATGAACGGGGTGGCCAACCCTGTAACCGGCAACAAATTGGATTGTGTTACCGGTTACGTCTATGATAATGTGTCCGGCAACAAGCGACAGGGACACCGCAATGGCATCTGCGAATGCAACTGTGAATGAACGGGTCTATCGGTCCCGCGAGCGTCGTCGACGGGCCGGCTTGAAGCGCGTGGAGGTTTATGTTCCCGCCAGTCAGGTCGACAAATTGAAGGCCTATGCTGCCCAGTTGCGCGAAGGTTCGGAGTCGGAGGCCGTGAAGAAAGCGCGAATGCTGATCGCGAAGGCGTACAAGAAGTACCGTGCAAAATGCCTCGACAACATTGACATCGAGGCCGAAAGGGCCGGGCTCGCCGATGCCGCCGTTATCGGGACCGCGCTCATGCACCGGGGAAACTCGGAAGCCTATAGCCTGGGGCGTAGGCTCGTCAGGTTGGCACGGTAATGCCCCTCGCCGCGATTCAGTGCAGTCCGTTGCCAGGGTCCGTCGCCCGACGTCAGCCGAAGGAGACGCAGTGCGCACCGACCCCGGGCCGTGGCCCACATGCCGGGCGGGGCCAATGGGAGTTCATCCGGTGTCCACCTCGATCAGCAGTCGGCAATGGTCGCTCGGTCCCCATTCGTCGATTCCGTTGAGCGCACGGACCTTGACCCCCTTGTGAAAACCACGTGACGCGAAAGCGTAGTCGAGTTGTCGGTTGGCCTTCGCCGGGCATTTCTGTTGCCGGGTGTAGTATGTCGGGACGTTCTTCGTATCGTCGGGAACGCCCGGCTGAGGCGATGCCGATGGCCTGCCGTTCGGCGCCTGCGGCCCGAGAAGTTCCAGACCGAGCGCATCGAATCGGTCCCAGACAGTGCGCTCACGACTGAACCATGGTGTGCAGCTTGTCCTGGTGTAGCAGAGGTTCAGATCGCCCGCGGCGAGAATGCGGTGTCGGGATGGGTTTGTGTAGTCGATGAAGGTCGACAGGTCGGAGAGGATGCGGTGCGCCGAAACGTCGGCGTGAATCCCCGGGCGTTTTCCCGTGTACGGGTGTGCCCTCATCCACCGCGCGTACATGGACACGGCCACGAACGCTTTCTCCGGCCGGCTCCTCGGCGTCACGCTCGCGGCGGCTATCGTCCCGATGCCGCTCGCGCCGATATCGCACTCGCCAAGGTCGCTGAACGGCGGAATCTGTCGGAACCACTTGACCTCGACCCGATCGGACAATTGCACAACCAGCGGCCAGCGGTCGAAGAAGTGCGGATCCCAGAAGATGTCGTTCTCGTAGTGGAACGAATGCTCTGAATCTTCGGGTGGGTTCCCGGCCTCTTGCAACAGCGCAACATCCGCCTCTCCCCGGCGCGCCATCTCTGCCAGCTCACGCCACGGCTCTGTATTCTTGGCGATGTTCCAGCTTACGATTCGGATCATTCAGAAATCTCCCGTTCCCATGAACGGAAGCATGGGGGCTCTTCTGGCGTCACGCAGTCGGCTCGCCGAACGCCGGTTGCCGCTCTCGAGGAGGGTGGCGGGGATGCGGTTTGAACGTGTCGCCGAGCACAGACAATTTTGAAAGTCGCCGATCGCATACATCGCGCGCTTGAATGCGATCGACGACAAGTTTACATTGGTGGCGTTCGACGACATCCGGAACATCATGAAAATCCGAACCCCCCTGGACATCGGTCTGGCCATCCGCGACGGACGGCGCAAGCTGAAGTTGAGCCAGGCCGAGCTCGCCCGCAAGGTGGGAGTCGGACGACAGTGGATCGTCACCATTGAGCACGGCAAGTCCCGTGCCGAGCTTGGTCTGGTTCTCCGCACCCTGTCCGCCCTGGATCTCCCGTTGACGATCGGTCCCGACAATCGCCGACTTCCATTGGATGAGGATCCCGATCCGGTCGACATCGACGCGGTCGTGAATGCCGCCAGGGACGGCCGGAAGTGACGGAGCCTCTTGTCGTCATTGCCGATCGCCGGATCATGGGCGAGATCCGGCGTGACCGGCGCGGCCGCCTCACATTCGTCTACGATGATCTCTGGCGATCCATGGACACCGCCTATCCGCTTTCTCTCTCGATGCCGATTGTTGCCGCCGAACATGAGCACGCGAGGATCGAACCCTGGCTATGGGGGCTGCTTCCCGACAACCAGTTCGTTCTGGCCCGCTGGGGACAGCGGTTTCATGTATCGCCCCGCAATGTATTTGCCTTGCTCGGCGCGGTTGGCGAGGACTGCCCGGGCGCCATCCAACTGGTGCGACCGAACAGGGTTGACGATGTCATGCGGGGCGACGGTGAGCAGATCGACTGGTTGACCGAAGGCGATGTTGCCGAACGCCTGCGTATCCTGAGAAACGATCAGGCGGCGTGGCGCATGCCGCGCGACACCGGCCAGTTCAGCCTCGCCGGCGCCCAGCCGAAGACAGCGCTCATTTTCGACGGTGAGCGCTGGGGTGTGCCTTACGGTTCGGTGCCGACCACCCACATCCTGAAACCGCCTCTGGACGGACTCGACGGTCATACCGCAAATGAACACCTCTGCCTGGCGCTGGCCCGGGCGCTCGGATTGCCAGCGGCACGATCGAAAGTACGTCGATTCGAGGATGAATCGGCAATCATTGTGGAGCGGTATGATCGACAGAGGCGCGACGGATCGATCCGGCGCCTTCACCAGGAAGACATGTGTCAGGTTCTGGGGCTACCCCCGACAAGGAAGTACCAGAATGAGGGCGGCCCCGGATGCGCCGAACTGAGCGAGGCGATCCGGACACACTCGGGTGTGCCCGGTGACGACGCGTGGACCTTCGCATGCGCCATCATGCTGAACTGGATCATCGGCGGCACCGACGCCCACGCAAAGAACTTCTCCATGCTCATTGGCGCATCTGGACGGGCGCGCCTGGCGCCACTTTACGACATGGCAAGCACGCTGCCTTACGGCTTCGATCCGATGAAGCTGAAGATGGCAACCAAGATCGGCGGGAAGTACCGGCTCGAAGAGGTCCTTTCACGCCATTGGGCGAGATTCGCCACACAGGTAAGCCTTCCCCCCGCTGACGTCCTCGCCATGGGAAAGACCATGGCCGAGACGGTCCCGGCTGCGTTTGACAAGACGGTGGCCGACGCCCGCGCCGGCGGGCTCGACCACCCGATCTTGCAGCGCATGACCGACCTGGTGAACGCTCGCTCGAAATACTGCGCACGTATCCTGGAAGCACCGACCGGTTGATCCGCATCTGCTTGCCACGAGGGTGCTGTGAAACGCCGGAGGAACGGGCGCCGAACCTTCTGGTGACGGCTCTGTCAACAGACACCGCGCCGTGGCGAGCCTGGAGTTCGGTGCCGGGAGCCGAGCCGGGCGATGGCGCGCACGCGGCCGTTTGCCTCCTTCCTTCCGGCCATGCCGGTCCCCGGACTGTCTCCATCCTCGTTCGACGCGTCACTGCCGAACGGGACTGTCGTCGTCTTCCCGACTGCCGATCTCGAGCAGGGTGCTGAGGATGCTGGCGCGCTCGAGAAAGTCCCCGGCTTCGAGCAGGGCCTGTTTCTCCAGGGGACTGAAGGGGCAGACCATGGATAGCGCCGTCACCAGCGTTTCGTCGTTCGCCTTGCCGATCGCGTCCCAGTCCGCCTCGATCTGCTTCTTGTGAAAGAACTGCTTGAGGTGGGCCATGAGGGTGGTGCGTTCAATGAGGTCGGTCGCCGAAACCGGCTTCATGTCGTCGGCGAATTCCGTGTAGTCGGCCTCGACCAGGCGGTAGGCACCGGCGGCAAGGGCAAGTTCCCGCGCCACGCGGTAGCGCGCCAGTCCGATCAGCGTAATCAGGTAGCGGCCGTCGTCGGTTTCGGTGAACTGGATGATGCGTCCGGCGCATCCGATGGCAAAGCAATGGGCCGATCCGACATCATCCGCCTCCTCGTCGGGCTGGATCATGCCGATCACGCGGCCGTCGGACTTGAGCGCATCCTCGACCATGGAAACATAGCGGGGCTCGAAGATGTTGAGCGGCAGGGTGCCGCGCGGCAAAAGGAGAGCCCCGGGCAGGGGAAAGACGGGAATGGTCGACGGCAGTCCGTCGATGGTGCGGTAGTACGGCAGGCCCGCCATCACGCCACGACCGCAACCCTAGCTGAACCAGGCCGACGACAGCTTGCGGCGGCCGTCGATGGCCGCCTGGTCAGTCGGTCCCCAGGCCTCGAAGAACTTCAGGAGCTCCTTGCGCGCCGCCTCGTCGTTCCAGTCGCGCTTGAGGGCAATGATGGCGATCAGCTGATCGACCGCGTCCTCGCGCCGGTCGATGGCGGCGAGTGCCCGCGCCAGCTCGAGCCGCGCCTCGAAATCCTTGCCATCGGCCGCGACTCTCGCCTCGAGTGCCGCCATGTCACCGGTGGCGCCGCCCAGGAGTTCCAGCTGGGCCCTGACACCCTTGATGCGCTCGTCGTCGGCAACTGCGTCGTCAAGACTGTCGAGCAGGTCCGTCACCTCTCCCGTACGTCCCAGGGCAATGAGCGAGCGGCACAGACCGGCGGCCGCATCGACGTTGTCGGTTTCGCGCGTCAGAACCTGGCGGTAGATGGCTGCGGCCTGCTCGGCGGAACCCCCTTCCAGGGCTTCGTCCGCCTGGGCGAGAGCCTGCTCCACGGCACTTGGTCCGATGTTGCCGACCAGGCGTTCGACAAAGGCCTTGATCTGGCTCTCCGGCTGGACCCCGACGAAACCGTCCACCGGCTGCCCCTGATCAAAGGCGAACACCGCCGGAATCGACTGCACCCTCAGCGCCTGGGCGATCTGCGGCTCCTCGTCGATGTTGATCTTCACCAGGGTGACCTTGCCGGCGGCCGCCCGGACCACCTTTTCGAGAATGGGGGCGATCTGCTTGCACGGTCCGCACCAGGGCGCCCACAGATCAACGATGACCGGTTTTTCGCGGGACGCCAGCAGGACATCCTGCTGGAACGTCGCCGTGGTCACGTCCTTGACGTCGCCATCGCCGGCCTCTGGCGCTGCCTGTGACTCTCCTCCCTGGATGATGAACGCCATGATCGCCGCCTTCCTGGTCTCGTGTCTGGTGCTGGTCCGTTAGGTGGGACGGCCGTGGCCGAATCGCAAGGCCGGACCCCTATTCCGCCGCCTTCATGAAGGCGCGCGAGTTTGGGAAGGCCGGCATGACCTCGTCGATGAAAAGGCGCAACGAGGACTTCTGCAGCTCGAAGGTCGGGCCGGTCACGCGATAGAGGAAATTGTCGACGCCGAGGGCCTCGTAGCGGCGCAGCTTGGCAATCACCTCGTCGGGCGTGCCGAAGACCAGATTGGTGCGCAGCATTTCGGGATCGTACTCGGCGACATTGTCGAGAGAGGCAAGATCGACCGCCTCGACAAAGCCGTTCTTCACCTCTCCGAGTTGCTTGAACAGGTTTTCGAACTGCACGCCGCTCCTCTGCACCGCCTCGACAAAGGGTTGCCAGCCGCGCTCCTGGTCCTGGTAGACGGCGGCGTGGCGCATCGTCAGGAAGCGCGGCCGCGGAATGCCCGGAACCCTCGCCAGCGCATCCTCGAACTGTTGCCGGTACTTCTCGACCTCGCTGAAGGGACGGGTCAGCGCCCAGGACATGATGTTGCATCCCTGGGAGAGTGCCCAGTCGTAGGTCGAGGGGTGACGTGCCGCGACCCACAGGGGAGGGTGGGGCTTCTGCAGGGGCTTGGGGCAGGCGGTTGCCGAGGGAAAGGACCAGAATTCGCCGTGGTGTTCGTGGTCCCCGGCCCACAGGCCCTTGAGCACAGGCAGCATCTCCTGCATGTAGGCGACACCCTTGTGCTGGTCCATGCCTCCCATCATGCGGTCGAATTCACGCTGGTAGGCGCCGCGGCCGATACCGAACTCCACCCTTCCGCCCGACATGAGATCGAGCAGGCCGACCTCTCCGGCCACCTTGATCGGGTGCCAGTAGGGGGCCTGGACCACCGCGATGCCGAGGCGGATCTGGTCGGTGTTGGCGCCGAACCACGCCAGCAGCTGGAAGGGGTTGGGCGCAATCGTCATCTCGATCGCATGGTGTTCGGCTGCCCAGACGACCTCGAATCCCCCCGACTCGGCCATCTGCACCATGTCCATGGCGTGGCGTGCGACATCCCGCATGTCGACCGACGGGTTGTCGCGGGCAAGATCGATCGAAAGACTGAACTTCATGGTGCCTTCCCCCTGTCGTTGATGCCGGATACTACGTCAGGATCGACTCCGGTGATATCGCGGTGGCGAGAGGCGCCCCCGGCGCCCCTCGCCCGGGCCTCATGCCGCGGCAAGTCCGAGTTTCTGGCGCGCTTCGGCCGCGCCGACGACCCGTCCGCCCATCATCTCGATGATACCGGCCGCCTTCTCGACAAGCTGGCCGTTGGTCGCCAGCACACCGCGCTTCAGATAGAGGTTGTCCTCGAGACCGACCCGGACATTGCCGCCCAGCAGCATGGCCTGGGCAACCATGGGCATCTGCATGCGGCTGATGCCGAAGCCCGCCCAGTTGGCTCCCTGGGGCAGGCAGTCCGCCATCGTCATCATGGAGCGCGTGTCGGCCCCCGCACCCCAGGGAATGCCAAGGCAGACCTGGAAGAGGGGCGGATCCTCGATGAGTCCCTCGTCGTACATGGCGCATGCGAGACGGACCTGGCCGAGATCGAACACCTCGATTTCCGGCTTGACCCCCATCTCCCGGATGCGCGACGCCATGGTGCGGCACCAGGAGGCCGGGTTGACGTAGGTCTCGTTGCCGTCGCCGAAGTTGATGGTTCCGCAGTCGAGAGAGCAGATTTCCGGGCGCAGGCGATCGACATGCTGCAGCCGTTCGAGGGGGCCGACGATGTCACTGCCCGGACCGGGGCGCGACGGATTGTCGTCATCAAGGTTGAAGTCGCCGCCCATGCCTGCTGTCAGGTTGAGAATCACGTCGACGCCATCCTGCCGGATCAGATTGACGGCCTCCTCGAACAGATCGGGATCGCGCGAGCCCTTGCCGGTCTCGGGATCACGCACATGGATATGGGTGACCGCGGCGCCCGCGTGGGCCGCCTCGATCGCCGCATCGGCGATCTGTCGCGGAGTCACCGGAACCTTGTCGCTTCGTGAAACCGTATCCCCGGCGCCGGTGACGGCACAGGTGATGATGACGTCCGTGTTCATGGATGGTCCTCCAGGTCAATCAAGTGGCTGAATGGTCAGAAGCCGGCCGCGCGGCGGGCTTTCAGAACTCCGACAAGTCCCTCGTTCATCTTCGCCGACAGCGTCCGGAAGTCCTCTCCCGGGGCGGCCGCGTCGCAGCCGTCGATGAGACGCCGCGCGAGATCGTCGGTAAGTTCAGGCGCATCGAGGCGGCTCCACGGAAACTTCAGTGCCGGACCGAACTGCTCCAGGCAATAGGCCATGCCGCCCTCGCCGCCGCCGACATGGAACACCATGCACGGACCCATGAGGGCCCAGCGAGGCCCGGGGCCGTTGGTCACCGCCGTATCGATCTGCTCCACGGTCGCCTCCCCGGCCGCAATCATGTGCAGGGCCTCGCGCCAGATCGCCTCCTGCAACCGCGTGGCAATGAATCCGGGAACCTCGCGTTCCATGACAAGGGGGGCCTTGCCGACGTGGCGAAAGAACGCCGCCGTCCAGGCCACCACGTCCGGATCCGTCCTGCGGCCGGCGACGATCTCGACCAGAGGCATGAGGTAGGGCGGATTGAAGGGGTGGCCGGTGACCGTGCGCTCCGGCGACGGACAGAGCGCCTGGATGTCGCTCATGGAAAGACCCGAGGTCGAGGAACACAGGACGACATCCGGTGGCGCCAGGCGACCCAGATCGGCGTAGACCGCCTGCTTCACCTCGAGGACTTCCGGCACGCTCTCCTGCACGAAGTCAGCCTCGGCGACAGCCTGCTGCAGGTCCGTGGTGACCTGCAGCCGCCCGGGCGATGCGCCATCCGCGGTGCCGAGTTGCTCCAGGGCGCCCCAGGCCGTCGCCACCAGGGAGCGCAGTTTCTCCTCCTCGTCCGCCGCGAGAATCCAGGACGTCACGTCATGGCCCGTGGCCAGGAAGAACGCCGTCCACCCGGCGCCGATCGGCCCGGCGCCAAGGCAGGCGACGGTCGAAACGTCCTGAGGCTGAGGCCGGCCCATCGTCATCTGCCCAGGAAGACCGGTTGACGCCGTTCAACGAAGGCGCTGATGCCTTCCCGCGCGTCATCGGAAGCCAGCATCCTCCGGTAGAGGGGGAGGTCGGCCGAGCGCATGGTTCTGAAAGCGCCCTCGACGGTTTCTCCCTCGATGGCACGCAGCACCTCCTTGACCGCGCCCAGCGCCAGCGGCGCGCCGGCGGCAAGGCGTTCGCCCCAGTGGCGGGCCTTCGCCATGAGCTGGGCCGCCGGAACGACGGCGTTCACCAATCCCAGCCGCCGCGCCTCGGCGGCCTTCATGCGGCGGCCGAGCAGCAGCATTTCCATGGCGACGTTGGTCGGCAGGCGTCGCGGCAGGCGCTGCAGGGCCCCGGCATCCGGGACAATGCCAAGGGGCAGTTCGGGCAGGGCAAACTCCACGTGGTCGGCAGCAATGACGAGATCACAGGCGAGCGCAATCTCGAATCCGCCGCCGATGGCATGGCCGTTGAGGGCAGCGATCACCGGCTTGTCAAGATTCCACATCTCCGTGATGCCGGCGAAGCCGCCCAGCGTGGCGTCTTCCGTTTCCCACCAGTTGTCGAGCTGCTGATCGCCGCTCTCGAGAGCCTTTAGGTCCCAGCCGGCCGAAAACAGGCGGTCTCCGGAGGCCGTAAGAATCGCCACCCTGAGGTCCGGATCATCACGAAGGGCGACGAAGGCCTCCCCCATGAGGCGGCTCGTGGCGCGGTCGATGGCGTTGACCTTCGGCCGGTCGATCGTGATTTCCAGCAGCCCGCCGCGTCGCTCGACACCAATCCCGCTCATCAGATCAGCCGTGCTGGCGTGTAGGCGGCGCGGGCGGTTCCGATGGCCTCGGCAAGGTCGATGCGGCCGAGGAACAGGGCACGGCCGATGATGCAACCGCCGATGTTCGGCAGGTACTTCAGCATCGAGACATCGTCGATGCCGGTGACCGTGCCACTCGAGATCACCGGCACGTCGAGAGCTTCACCCATGCGCATGGTCCGGGCAAGACTGTACTCCCTGGGTTCCTTGTCGCGGTCGAGATCGACAAAGACGATTTCCGAGATACCGGCCGCCACCAAGCTCTTCGCCATCTCCGTCGCCGGGAAGGCGGTTTCCTCGCGCCACCCCTCGATGACCACCATGCCGTTGCGCGCCGCCACCGTGGCAATGATACGGTCCGGGTAGGCCGTGCAGGCGTCGGTGACAAGGTGCCGGTCCTTGACCGCGGCCGTCCCCAGACCCACACGCCAGGCGCCGTGCTCGAACCACCAGTGCACGGACCCGATGGAGCGGATTCCGCCCGCGACCTGAACCGGAATGGTGACGCTGTCGATGATGCGGCAGATCTGCTCGGCGTTGTGCCGGCCACCCTGGAGTGTCCCGTCGACATCCACCACATGGAGACAGTCCGCACCGGCATCGGCGAACCGGCGGGCGGCATCCTCCGGGGAGAGGTCGAAGGGCTCGGGAGTCTCGTGACGGCCATCCACTCGATTGACCGCCTTGCCTCCCATGATTTCAATGGTGGGGTAGATCTTCATGGTCTCGAACCGCATCCGGCTGGCACCATCATAGGCGAGGACCGCCTCACGGCGCGACTCGGGATGTCGCATCGAGCGGCCTGAAGGCGACGACCTCGATCTCGACGCGAACGTCGACCAGCAACTCGGAGATGACCGCCGAGCGGGCAGGCGGCTCCACTGGAAAGTACTCCGCATAGACTGTGTTGAATCCGGGAAAATCGGCGCGATCCGACAACCACACCATGGCCTTCACTACGTCGCCGAGATCACAGCCAGCTTCCGCCAGGGTCTCGCGAATCGCCTCGATGACGACCCGGGTCTGATCCTCGACGGTACCATGGGTCATCGGCTTTCCTTCCTCCATGGGGATCTGGCCGGTCAGGAACACGAAATCCCCGGCCCGGATGGCGCGGGACAGCGACAGGACCCGCCCGCCTATCGACAGCGGCCCGCCGATCACCTGTTTCTTCGTCGTCATTGTCCGGATCTCCCCCGATGTGGTGGGTGACACTGTGGAGAGTTGCGTTCAGTGTGCAAGCCTGTGTTGAATGGCCGCTGTCAGGAACGGGGACGGGGGTCATGGACGAACTCAAGCACTACCGCATGCTGATCGACGGCGCATGGGTCGATTCCGGAGACGGCGGCACCTTCGACAGCATCAATCCGGCGACCGGCAAGGCCTGGGCCACGGTCGCCGCCGCCACTGCGGATGATGTCGACCGGGCCGTCCGGGCGGCGCATCGCGCCTTCACCGGCGGTCCCTGGGCGACCATGCTGCCGACCCAGCGGGGGCGCCTGTTGCGCAATCTTGCCGGCCTGCTCGCCGAACGCTCGGAGGACCTGGGCCGCACCGAGTGCATCGATACCGGAAAGATGTTCAAGGAGACGCGCTGGCAGGCGCGCTACATCGCCGAGTTCTTTCACTTCTACGCAGGTCTCGCCGACAAGGTGACCGGCGAGACCCTGCCCATCGACCGGCACGACATGCTGACCATCACCACGCGTGAACCCCTGGGCGTGGTGGCCGCCGTCGTGCCGTGGAACAGCCAGCTCTTCCTCGTCGCGGTGAAGATCGGACCGGCGCTTGCGGCCGGCAACACCGTCGTCCTGAAGGCCAGCGAACACGCCTCGGCCGCCATGCTGGAGTTTGCCGAACTCGCCATGGAGGCCGGGTTCCCGCCCGGTGTGGTCAACGTCGTCACCGGCCATGGCGAACCGTGCGGACGCTCCCTCACCACCCACCCCCTGGTGGCGCGCATCAGTTTCACGGGCGGACCGGCGACGGCCCGGCATGTCGTCAGGAACTCCGCCGACAACTTCGCCGAAGTCTCCCTCGAACTGGGAGGCAAGTCCCCGATCATCGTGTTCGGCGATGCCGACATCGAGAGTGCGGTGAATGGTTCTCTTGCCGGCATTTTCGGCGCCAGCGGACAGAGCTGCGTCGCCGGCAGCCGGATCTACCTCCACGAGTCGATCCACGATGCCTTCATCGAACGCCTGGTGGAGCGGGCCGGTGACATCCGCATCGGCGACCCTCTGGCCGAAGAGACCCAGATGGGGCCGCTCTGCACCGTCGCCCAGCTTGAGGGGTGCGAGCGCCAGGTGGCCCGGGCCGTGGAGGAGGGAGGCTCCCTGCTCACCGGCGGCAAGCGTCCGGACCATCCCGATACCGGTTGGTACTTCGAGCCGACAATCGTGTCCTGCCCGGACCAGTCAATGGAGATTGTCGATACCGAGATGTTCGGGCCGGTGCTCTCGGTGTTGCGCTTCAGCGAAGAAGACGAGGTCGTCGCTCTCGCCAACGACACGCGCTACGGACTGGCCGCCGGGGTCTTCACACGGGACCTCGCCCGTGCCCTGCGTGTCCAGAAACGGATTCGTGCCGGAATCGTGTGGGTCAACACCTACCGCGTGGTGTCGCCTATCGCCGAATTCGGCGGTTTCAAGGACTCCGGCTACGGGCGCGAGTCGGGCGCCCAGGCGATCTATGACTACACCCGGCCCAAGACCGTGTGGATCAACACGTCGGATGAGCCGATGGACAACCCCTTCATCATGCGATAGCCCGCGAATTATGACCATCCGTATAACCAGGCGCAGCGATCTCACTCTGGAGAACGCCCGCCGCGTGGTCTGGGACCGCGAAGACGTCGAGATCGGCGCCGAGGCCCTGGCCTCCATGGAAGCCGGCCGCGAGAGACTGATGCGCATCCTCGAGCATGATCCCGACGTCACCATCTACGGGGTCACGACCGGCGCCGGCCAGATGGCGAAACAGAAGATCCGGCCGGAGGATCGTGGAAGCTACGCCCGCATGTCGCCGACCGGCGCCGCCGCCTCGTGGGGCGATCCCCTGCCCGACCGGGTGGTGCGTCTCATCATCCTGGCGCGCCTGACCAACTTCATCGAGGGCCACGCCGCCGTCTCGCCGGAGATTGCCCAGGGTGTCGCGGCAATGCTTGCGCAGGAAAGCGTGCCCGTGGTCCCGGCGCGAGGCCAGGGTGGCGCCGGCGAGATTCTCTCGCTCAGCCACCTCTTCGCTCCCCTCGTCGAATCGGTCGGGGCCGATGTCAAGGATGTCATGTGCCTGGTCAACGGTTCGCCCTCGGCGACCGGTCTCGTCACCGACGCCGCGCTGACGGGCGAAGCCCGTCTCGATCTCGCTGCCCGGGTCTTCGCGCTCTCGTTCGAAGCGTTCAACGCTCCCCTCGGCCACCTCGCCGGGGCTCTCGAGGACTACTGGAACAATTCCTGCGACGCCTGGGCCTTGAGGACCATGCGCACACTCATCGACGGCGGCCATGGCGGCGACCGCCGGCCCTACCAGGCGCCGGTAAGCTACCGCATCGCGCCACGCATGCTCGGTCAGGCCCGGCGCGCCGTCGACATGGTGCGTGACGTGGCCGGCGAATCGCTCCAGGCCGTGACCGACAATCCGGTGTGGATCGACGAACGGGACGAGGACCATCCCTTCGGTCAGTTCGTGTCGACCGGCGGATACCACAATCCCCACGCTGTTCTCGCCATGGATGCCCTGACGGCGGCCTCAGCCAATCTCTGCGTCCTGGCCGAACGGCACGGTGCCAAACTGCTTGACGGCCGTGTCTCACTGCTGCCCGACCAGTTGATCGATCCCGACCAGGAAGGCGGCATCCGCCGGGGATACATGGGATGCCTGCCCATGGCCCAGACAGGCTACGAGGAAGAGGCGCGGTATCACGCCCAGGCCACCCTGCTTCCGGGCAGTGAATCGGGAGGGTTCGGTCAGAATGACGTGGCGAGCCCGGTGTTCCTCGCCTGGACCAAGCTGCAGCGCGCCAGTGAGTGCCTCGATCTCGCGCTCGCCAGTCTCGCACCCATTGCCGTGAGGGCCCTGGACGTCACCGGGAGGCGGGTCCCCGAACCGCTGGCCGGACTCGAAGCGACGGTGCGCAACGTGTTCCCGGACCTGGAGGAACGCCGCGCCTTCGGCCCCCTGGTGGCCGACATCGCCACGACGTTCCGCGCCACCATTCATCCTTCCTGAGTCCCTCCCTCACAGGTGACCCATGGGAGCCGGCACTGTCGTGCCAGGTGCGGGCCGGCGCACGTCCGGAATGGCACCGGCGGCCTTGAAGTGCGGGAATCGTGGCCTACATCAGGCCAAGGCTAGAGTGAGGCATCCAACATGGCCGAAACGCAGACCGACGCCCATCACGAGTTTCAGGCCGAGGTCAACCGCATCCTCGATATTGTTGTCAATTCTCTCTATTCGAAGCGCGAGGTGTTCCTGCGGGAACTGATCTCCAACGCGTCGGATGCCTGCGACAGGCTGCGCTACGAGGCCCAGCTCGACGATTCGCTGATGCGGGACGATCCCGACCTCGCAATCACCGTCTCGCTCGACGAAAAGAAGTCGCTGATCACGGTCACCGACAACGGCATCGGCATGAGCCGGGACGAGCTGGTCGAAAATCTCGGCACCATCGCCGGATCGGGCACTGCGAAGTTCGCCCGGCAACTGGCCGAAGCCGAGAAGGAAAAGGCGAAGAAGGAACGCTCCGACATCAGCATGATCGGCCAGTTCGGCGTCGGGTTCTATGCCGTCTTCATGGTCGCCGGGTCGGTCACGGTCACGTCCAGGAAGGCCGGGTCCGGGGAATCCTGGACCTGGACATCGGACGGCCGGACGGGCTTCGACGTGGCGCAAGCGCCGGCCGATACGCCGCGCGGCACCGCCATCACCCTGAAGTTGAACAAGGACTCGAAGGAGTTCGCCGACAGGCATCGTCTCGAAACCATCATCAAGACCTATTCCGGGCATATCGGGTTGCCGGTGTGGGTTGCCGCCGGCGGCGAATCACGTCAGGTCAACGAGGCCGCAGCCCTGTGGACGCGGCCCAGGACCGCCATCGCAGAAGAGGAGTACACCGAGTTCTACCGACATGTCAGTCATGGCTTCGACGAACCCTGGCTGACGCTCCACAACAGGGCAGAGGGCATCATCGCCTACACGAACCTGCTCTTCATTCCGTCCTCGGCGCCCTACGACCTCTTCGATCCCAGGCGCCAGCACGGTGTCAAGCTCTATGTCCGCAAGGTCTTCATCACCGACGAGTGCGAGGGGCTGATCCCGCCATGGCTGAGGTTTTTGCGCGGCATCGTCGATTCCGAGGATCTGCCTCTCAATGTCAGCCGCGAAGTTCTTCAGAACAACCCCGTGGTCGACAGGATCTCGAGGGCGGTCGTCAAGCGGGTGCTGTCCGAACTCGGCAAGAAGGCGAAGAAGGACACGGATTCCTATCACGCCTTCTGGGAGACCTTCGGCGCCGTGCTCAAGGAGGGTGTCTATGAGGATTACCAGCGTCGCGACACCATCCTGCCCCTGCTGCGCTTCCGCTCGACGACACGCGACGGCTGGGTCAGTCTTGATGACTACATCGCCGCCATGAAGGAGGGCCAAGACTCCATCTACCTGCTGATCGGAGACAGGCTTGAGACCATGCGGTCCAATCCCATGCTCGAGGCCTTCCGGGCGAAGGACGTCGAGGTTCTCCTGCTCGATCACCCGGTGGACGAGTTCTGGACCATGTCGGTCGACGGGTACGAGGAAAAGACGCTCGTCAATGTCGCTCGTGGCGACATCGATCTCAGCTCCATCGCCGGAGACGACGCCGGAACCGCGGACAAGGAGGAGGAGACCGGCGACATCACGCCGCTCATTGCCATGCTCAAGCTCGCTCTCGAGAACAAGGTGACGGACGTGCGCGAATCGAAGCGCCTCACCGACTCGGCCTGCTGCCTGGTGGTGGACGAGGGTGAAATGAGCATGCGCCTGCAGAAGATCCTGCAGTCCAGCGGCCAGGACGCCCTCTCCGGGAAGCGCATTCTCGAAATCAATCCCGCCCATGCCCTGATCCGCTCGCTCGTCGAGCGGACGCGGAGCGAAGGCTCGAGCCACCAGATCGAGGACATGGCCCACCTGCTGCTCGACCAGGCGCTGATCCAGGAAGGCGAACTGCCGCCCGACCCTGCCCGCTTCGCCCAGCGCATGAGCGACACGATGGCCAAGGCGGTCGCTCCCTGAACGTCGGCGCCCGCTCCGGACCGCAAGGGTCGTCGCTGAACGAACGGAACAATGCCGTTGACGGGTGGCCAGATGACTCGTGTCACTCAGCCCCTGACCGCGGCTGCACGGTTCGACCCCGGAGCGTCAACCGTTCGCGGGCAATGCCGCTACGATCCGTTGGCCCGGACCTTCGGCAGCACCGGAGTCTGTTCAATATGGAACACGTAGCCACAGGTGACCCCGCATCACCGCGACGGAACCGAAGTCCTTGGCGACGTTGCGATCTTTGACAGTGGCCCGCCGCCTCGATCAAGCCGCCCTTTTCCGCGGCCTGCTCGGGGAACGCGCACCACCGGTCTCCACGCGGCCTGAATCATCCTGAACGCCGTATCCTGCAAAGGCCGCAAGGGTCTCCTCCACCTCGGCGTCACTCAGCAGCGTCGGCCCGCCAATCTGCAGGCTGAGGTAGTACTGCCTCGCGATCGTCTCGAGTTCGACGGCCCGCCACATTGCCTTGGCGAGCGTGTCGCCGATCGTGATCATGCCGTGATTGGCCAGCAGACAGGCGGTGCGGTCCTCCAGGGCGGCGACGGCCAGACGGGAGAGTTCATCGGTCCCGAACCGCACATAGCCGGCGCAACGCACGTTGTTCCCGCCGAAGCAGGCGATCATGTAGTGGCAAGCCGGTATCTCCTTGCGCGCGATGGCAAGGGTCGTGCAGTAGGCCGGATGGGCATGCACGACGGCGTTGGCGTCGGGGCGTTCGCGCAGGATCCTGTGGTGGAAGGGCCACTCCGTCGACGGCTTGAGCGGACCATCCCAGGCACCGCTCTCGTCCTCCAGCGACATCGACGCAATCATCCCGGGCTCCATCGTGTCGTAGGGCGTCGCCGATGGCGATATCAGCATGCGGGTACCATAACGGACCGAGATATTGCCGGACGTTCCCTGGTTGATACCGCTCGCATTCAGCTCGCGACAGCGTTCAACCACGTCACGACGCAGGTCCTCTTCCACCTTGTTCATGGCGTTCCTTTCTACGGAAGTCTGACAGGGGTCACGGTACCACGCGCCTGCGGGACCGTGGTTGGCATGGTACTGGTTCGGGCCTGAAACGCGTGCCCGCCGCGAATCCCGGCAACCGGTGCTCTGCGGTCATGCCCACGGCATCAGGGTCATCGCACGAGCCGGCGATCCGGCATCGTCACCGAACCCGAATGTTGGTGACATGATGCTCGATGCCGGCGATCAGCTCCGCCAGCTCGCGGGCGATCAGGTCCAGCCCGTGCAACTGATCGAGGCGCGGGCGGTACCGGTTCATGTCTTCGTTCGGGAGGACATAGTCGATGAGACCGCAGGCGTCCGTGAGGCCGACAAGGGCGATGTCTCGCGGATCGGGGATGTCGTCGGAGAACAGGACGTCCCGGATACGTTTCTTGACCTCCCGCTCCGCCTCGCTGCCGCCTCCCGGAGGTCTGGAGAAGAGGTCGGTCCACCGGAAGCGCCCCTCGCGAGGCGCAAGAACGTCGCGGGCAACAAGGCTCTGCAGCACAGACTCGCGAATGCCGGCCGCATCATCGACGGACAGGTCCCCGATCCAGGTTCTCGTGTTCACCTGCGGGTCGCGGGCCGCGAGCCTCGCCAGGGTGCCATCGAGGATGACGTTGCCGGTCGACGTCGGGTCGATGACCATGAGCCGTTCCGGGTCCGTGTCGATGCGACCGGCGAAGGAGAGATCCAGCAGGACGGCGCCCGCGAGCGCGCACGACAGGTTGTCGCCCGGCACGCGGGTGAACAACTCTCCGTCCCTGTCGCCCAGCAACAGGATCAGGATTTCTTCGGCGAAGGTCAGCATGGCAGGGACGCTTCAGAGTGAACTGGCACCTCCCTCCCACACCGCGGGCAGTGGAGGATCAGCGGTGGCTCCGTGCCCTGGAGTAACGTCGGTTGCCGTCGCGTCGCGACCCACCATGGCTTCCTCCCGCAGGCTGCCGGAGCGGGGCACGCTATCACGCGGGACCAAGCCGGGACAAGCCGCGCGTCACCGCACCCGGCCCCAGAACGGTCAACGGCAGGAGCCTGCATCGCAGGGCCGCATCGACACGGACGCCAGGAACCACTGAACTCTGGCGGGCCTTCCTCGGGCGCAACCGGCGGCGGCGGGATCTTTCCGGAACAGGACGGCGAACGTCGTGCTGCGTCGGAAGGCCCCCGTGGACGGGAGGATCAGGACGCCGGCACCTCCAGGGCACCGATGATCGCGCCCTGCCCCGGCGCCTGGACGAGGATGGCGTGATTTCTGTTGCTGGCGGCCGGAACGATCATGACGGCGGGCGCGCCATCCCAGGTTCCGACGGTTTGCCAGGTCTCGACGATGTTGGCGTGGCGCAGGGTGCGTCCGGCATTCTCGCCGGCGGTGACCTCGGTCCGTGCCTCATCCGCGAAACTGACGACGTGAACCAGGTGGGGATTCCTGGTGGCGCCCTCGCCAAGGACGATCTCCAGGAGGCCGGCTTCCTTCCAGGAAGCGGCGATGACGACAGCCTGTCCGGTGGTGGATCGCGCCTGGCGGATGGCGGTGTCGATCGCCTGTCTTGCCGATCCGATGGCCTGGTGTGTACCGGAGACCACCAGTTGGGGCGTGTAGACGGGTGTACCAAGACGCCGTGCATAGACGCGCTGGCGGGCGCTGAACTCGGGATCGGCAAACCGGTCACGCCAGCCCAGCCAGTCCCAGTAGTCGACATGCCAGCCAAGGGCGAGGACATCGTCGCGGCGGCGGAGTTCGAAGAGATGCTCATCGGCCGGCGGACAGGAACTGCAGCCCTCGGACGTGAAGAGCTCGATCACGACCGGCGTCGTTGCTCCGGCGCAGCCGCTGAAGGCAAGCGCCGCGGCAAGGATGGCGGGAAACAGGCCCCTCATGGCTCGCCGGCGAGAGATGGAACCCTGTTTCGCCACCACTCCCGGGCGGCGACGGGCACGAAGACTGCACAGAACAGGACGAGAGCGACGACCAGACCCGACGGTCCCAAGGCGCCGTTGATGATGCCGACGACTGGCGGACCGGCAAGACTCCCGAGACTCCACATCAGCGTGAAGATGGTGATTGCCGATGCCAGTGCCGCTCCGCGGTAGAAGCTGCCGATCATGGCCAGCGCCACGACATAGAGGCCGCTGGTCAGGCCACCGATGAAGAAGAAAAAGAGGTAATCGATCCACGGCAGGCGCACCACAAGCTCGAGACAGGCGAAACCGACAACGGCGATGAGAAGGAGCAGGAGACCGACGAGGCGCCGGTCCCCCCGGTCGACCAGCCAGCCGATGGGCAGCTGCAGGGCGACTGCTCCGGCAGCACAGAAGGACAGCTGATGGTAGGAGCGTTCCACGTCGTAGTGCGTGTCGACGGCGTAGACCGGGAGAAAGGTCCACAGGGCCATGAAGGTGAGGGCGTAGGAGAGATTGAGCAGCATCGGCAGCGGCGTCTGGCGCATCGGTTTCAAGAGGGCGCGGACCGAGGGGCGTGAGTGCTCCCCGGGCATGGCCGGCGCCAGGCGGCGGGCGATAATGACAGGCACGGTTGCCGCCGCCATCAGCAGGGCCGCGAGAACGAACGGAAGATTCCCGGTATGCCCCGCCCAGGCGAGAATTGCCGGACCGACAGCCACGCCCAGACCGAAACAGGAATTGTAGATGGCGAGGATCCGTCCCCTGAAGGCATCCGGCGCGGCGGAGGTGATCCATACCTCGCCGGCGACCCACGACGCCAGGCCGACAGCTCCCATGATGAGGCGGATGGCGGTCCAGCCGGTAAACCCGGGAACCAGGATACAGGCAAGGTAGAGCAGGCCTTCGAGGAGGCCGGCCGCGATCATGGCACGCGCCAGTCCCCAGCGCGCCAGGACCAGTGCGGCCAGCGGCGCCATGAGGAAGGGACCCACCGCGTTGGCGGCGGCGTTGATGCCGATCAGCTCGTCGCTGTATCCCATGGCGTCGAGGCGCGTGGAGAAGAGTGGCGAGTTGAATCCGGCGATCATGGCGATGACGGTCATGCCGCAGATGATCGCGGTCAGGCTTGCCAGGGGGATGGCCTTGATGGCGTCCGAACTCATCCTTCACCCCGGGCAGCCTGGTGGTGCGCAAACCCGCACCCCTTTCGGGAACGGAGCATGCACCCTATACCCGTGACGTGCCATGGCTCCATAGCGCAGGTCGGATTGCCGCGAGGAGAATGCAGTGAGCGAACGCGCCAGGGGCCTGGCGATCACCACACTGGCCATGCTGGTGATCACGCCCGATGTCCTCTTGATCCGGCTGATCGACACCGATCCCTGGACACTGGCCTTCTGGCGCGGGCTGCTCTCCGCCGCCGGACTCGTCATCGGACTTGTCGCCATCTACCGCCGACGCGCCCTGGAGGTCATGCTGGCGCCCGGCATTCCAGGTCTCGTGATTGGCACCCTCTTCGGCGTCGGCACCGTCGCCTTTGTCTGGGCCATCACCCATACCTCGGCTGCCAGCACACTGCTGATTATCGCCACCGGCAGCATGTTCGGAGCGGCGTTTTCCTGGCTCCTCATGCGCGAAAGACTGCCGGTCTACACCATCGTCGCAATGGTCGGGACATTTTCCGGGCTGCTGATCATCGTCTCCGGGAAAGCCGGCACCGGTTCGTCCCTGGAGGGCGACCTTTCCGCCCTCGTTGTGGCCGTGCTCTCGGGACTGACATTTGCCCTCATCCGCAAGCACAGGATGACGGACATGGTTCCGACCCTGGCCATCGGAGGTCTCGTCACGGCGGCCATTGCCGTCGCTGTCTCCCTGCCCGCGGCGGTCGGCTCCGGGGATGCCCGTCTGATCGCCGTCATGGGTCTGGTCATGCTTCCACTTGCCTTCTCCCTGCAGTTCGTCGGCGCCCGTTACATTCCGGCGCCGGAAGTCCTGCTGCTGTTCCTGCTCGAGGCCGTTCTTGCACCCCTTCTCCTGTGGGCGGCGATCGGCGAAACCCCCACGGGGACCACGATCGTCGGCGGACTGGTCATTCTCGCCACCCTCGCATCACATGCCGTCTGGAGCCTGCGCCAACAGACAGGGTAAGCGCGCGACAATCGGACCGGGAACGTGTCATACAGGATCAGAGCGGCACGGTCTTCGGTTCGAGGTGGAGGTGGTCGTCGGTGTAGGGATGGGCGCGGGCCACGTCCTCGTCCAGTTCGACGCCAATGCCAGGCGCGTCCGGCGGGATGACGTAGCCTTCCTCCCAGCGCATCGGGGACTTGAGGATCCTGGCGTGGAAGCCGTCCCAGCGGCGGATGCTCTCGAGTATCAGGAAGTTGGGCGATGCGGTGGCAATCTGGACATTGGCCGCACCCTCGATGGGCCCGCAGTAGAGATGGGGTGCGATCTGGGCGTAGTGCGCCTCCGCCATGCCGGCAATCTTCTTTGCCTCCAGGAGGCCGCCCACCCGGCCGAGCGCCATCTGCAGAATGGATGCCGCACCGGTCGCCAGCACGCGGGCGAACTCGTGCTTCGTCGCCAGCCGCTCGCCGGTGGCGATCGGAATGGTCGTCGAGCGGGCCACACGCGCCATCTCCTCGGGCATTTCTGCGGCCACCGGCTCCTCGAACCAGAGCGGATCATAGGCTTCGAGCCGCCGGGCGAGTCGGATGGCACCTGAAGGGGTGAACTGCCCATGGGTGCCGAAGAGCAGGTCGGCCTTCGTACCCACGGCCTCGCGCAATGCCCTCACAAAGGCTTCCGAGAGCTCCATTCTCTCCAGGGAAGGCTGGCGCGGGTCGAAGACGCTGTAGGGTCCTGCCGGGTCGAACTTCACCGCGGTAAACCCCTCGCCGACATAGGCGACGGCTTGTTCGGCGGCGACGTCCGGGTCGGTGTAGACGGCCTCCTCTTCATCCCCGTCGGCCGGATAGAGGTAGGTATAGCTGCGCAATCTCTCGTGCACCTTGCCACCGAGCAGCATGTAGACAGGCTTCGACGTCGCCTTGCCGACGATGTCCCAGCAGGCGATCTCGATGCCCGACATGATCGCCAGCAAGGAGATCTCCGGACGCATGCTGTAGCCGCCGCCATACATCCGCCGCCACATGGTCTCGATGTTGAAAGGACTCTCGCCGATGACATGACGCATGGCGATGTCCTCCACCATGGCCGCCACGACATGGGGCGAGAAACTGGCCGCGTAGACCTCGCCGTAGCCGGCAATGCCATCGTCGGTGGTCAGCTTCACGAAGACGAAGAAGCGGCCACCGAAGTAGGGCGGCGGATTGCCCACAACGAACGTCTCGATCCCGGCGACCTTCATGGGTAACGTCCCTTCCCTGATGATGCCGCCATGATGCGAATGCAGCCGGCCGACTCAAGGGAGACACCCCGCATGATTGGTCCCCAATCCGCGATCATCGCCGATCTCCGGCGCGTGGCTCCGCCCGCCAATCGCTCGCCGACACTGCCTCCGGCGGTCTACACCGATCCGGATGTGGTCGGGCTGGAACGGGATCGGCTGTTCCGTCGCGGATGGGTGGGATGTGGCCGCAGCGATCGCTGGCCATCTGCCGGTTCCTGCGTCCCGGTCGACATCGCCGGCGCACCGGTCCTGATCGCCAGGGACGGCACGGGTACGCTCCATGCCTTCGCCAATTCCTGCCGCCACCGCGGCACCGAACTCGTTGGCGAACCATGCCGCATCGCCCGCATCACTTGTCCGTTCCATGCCTGGGCCTACACCCTCGACGGCCGCCTGGTGGCGGCACCCCACATGGAGTCTGCTTCAGGCTTCGACATGGCGGACCACGGCCTCCATGCCTACCACGTGGCAGAGCGGGCGGGATTCGTCTTCGTCAGCCTTGGCGCGTCGCCCTGCTCGATCGACGACTGGCTCGGTGACTTCGAGGCGGTCCACGCGCCCTGGCCCCTCGACCGACTCGTCACCACGCGTCGCCTGGAACGCGACATACCCTGCAACTGGAAACTGTTCCTGGAGGTCTTCAACGAATACTACCATCTGGGCAGTGTCCACCGACAAACCTTTGGCGCCATCTACGATGAACCTGATCCGCCGGAAGCAGTGGCCGGCAACTTCACATCCCAGTTCGGCACGACATCGGGCACCGGAGCCCTGAAGTCCGACGACCAGGAACACGCCCTCGATCCCATGCCGGGACTCGGCGGTCGTCACCTCTCGGGCACGCGCTACACGTGGATCTACCCGAACATGACGTTTGCTGCCGGCAGGGAGGCGATGTGGATGCTGGAGGCATGGCCCCGGGGAGCGGACTCATGCCGTGCCGTCATGTCCGTGTGCTTTCCCGAGGAGACACGCGTCGCACCCGGGTTCGAACGCGCTTGTCGGCACTACTATCGGCGCATGGATGAAGCCATGGACGAGGACATCAATGTCCTCGAAAGGCAACAGAACGGCATGGCGTCACCCGACGCTGTTCCGGGCCGCTTCTCGGCACTGGAACCGTCGCTGGCCAACTTTGCCTTCTGGTATGCAGCCCTGCTGGCTGCCTGAGCCGTCAGCGACGGCGATTGCGGGGGAACCGGCGGGGGTTGGCCCCGGGCACGCGTGCCGCACTGCTTTCGTCCTTGTGACGGAAATTGATGCGCGCCTTCGTGAGATCGTAGGGCGTCATCTCGACCGTGACTCGGTCACCCGTCAGCACGCGGATCCTGGCCTTGCGCATGCGGCCTGACGTGTAGGCCATCACCTTGTGGCCATTGTCGAGCTCAACTCGGAAATGGGCGTCGGGAAGAACCTCCGTCACGACACCATCAGCCTCTATCAGGTCCTCTTTCGACATGCAGGACTCCCATGTTGTTGTCACGCCCGCCCCTCCGGAGACCCGGCAGGGCGGGTTGTCCTGCTCCATGTGGACCAAAGACCGGCGAAGTGCAAGCGCCGGAGACCACATGGCCGGTTCTGCAACGGGCTGTCACCCGGAGCCCTTGCATGTCCGGAGAATTCCGTCGCAAGGATGTTCCGGGAATGGGGAACACCCGTCAGGCGCGTGCAATCGGCCGCATGATCAAACTTTTTACTTGTCTGTCACAGAATTTGGTTCACCATGGGGGGCGTCCGCGGCAACCGGAGACATTGTGGCTTGCCTGCCGGAAGCCTGTACCTCCAAATTAGGAGTCCCGTGATCACAAGCAGAACGGGAGCGGACACCTTGCAACTCTGGAATAATACGCATGTCTGACGAGTATGAATCGGAATCCCCGGGCAGCCGCCTCAACGTCTCGGCCACAGTCAAGTGGTACAATTCGACAAAGGGATTCGGTTTCGTTCAGGTCAATCCCGACGAACCTGATGTGTTTATCCATGCCTCCGCCGTGACCCAGGCCGGCCTGAGTGATATTCCCAACGGTGCCACAATCGAGTGTGACATCATCCGTACGGATCGGGGATTCCAGGTTTCCAACCTCCACAAGGTCGACGTGTCGACGGCGGAACCGATGCCTCCCCGTGATCGAGGAAGGGCGCCTCGTGAATGGCAGGGCTCCTATGGTGACGAGCACGAGACCGACGGCACGGTGAAGTTCTTCGACACCAACAGGGGTTTCGGCTTCATCGTTCCCGACGACAGTGACCGGGACATCTTCCTTCCCGGACGCATTCTCACGAGAGCCGGCATTCCGATGCTGGAATCCAACCAGCGGGTGCGGGTCCGCTGGCGCGAAGGCGACCGGGGGCCCCTGGCAACATGGGTGGAGCCTGCCTGAACCGGCGTTCCGGTCCCGATTTACACCGCCCGGCGTTTCAGGGATCACCCATGGCGCTCAGCCATTTCGCCTGAAAGTCATGCACTGCATGCTCGCTGTACTGGCTGCGCTCGGGGTCGACGATGAACCGGCCCTGACGATAGCCGAGTGAGTGCAGTCCCTGCTGCACGCTTTCGCACAGCGGAATGTCCTCGAGGCGTACTTCGTGCACAAAGTCGATGACCTCCTGCTCTTCGGGGGTCGGTGTGGACTGCGGGAAGTACCACTCGCAGCGCTGCACTGTTTCCTCGGGCCCCAGCGGAACATGGTGGAATACGGTCAGGTTGCCACCCGGATAGGCCTCACACACCCAGTTGGGCCACAATAGCCAGCTGGCAAAGCTCTCCGGTTTTGCCGCTCCCATTGTCACCGACCGGTAACCCACGTTCTTCTCAACCGAATAGTGGGCGTGGTGATGGTCATGGGTGGCGATGCGATAGCTCTCCCAGTCAATCGCCTCTTCGATCAGCGATCGGTGCTGGTTCGGGCAATGGAAGCACTCGTCGTAGTTCTCCACCGAGTTCTTCCAGTTGGCCTTGAGAGGGTACTCGCTTCGATCGGCGCACTTGAGCTCCGCCGCCATCGGAGAGAAGGATGCGATCTCGGCCTGGAGCGCCGCGGTCACCTGGCGGAAGGGCGGAGCGTTGCCATCGAGATTGACGAAGAGGAAGCCCAGCATCTCGCCGACCGGGACCTCCTCGAGATGGTACGCAGAAGCATCAAAGCCGGCCATGCGCTCACTGCCCCGCGCCGTGCGCAGGGCGCCGCTCTGGTCATAGGCCCAGTTGTGATAGGGGCAGGTGATGATTGGACCGAGACGACCCTCACCCTCAAGCAGGCGGTGGGCACGGTGCTGGCAGACGTTGAAAAACGCCTTGATCTCGCCCTTCGCATCGCGCAGCACGATCACGCTCTGATCAACGATGTCGCGCACGATGTAGCTGCCGTTGTCCGGCACCATCGAGACATGCCCGACATACTGCCAGGTGGCATGGAAGATCCTGCGCTTCTCACGATCGTAGACCGCCGGTTCATGGTAGAAGGACGCTGACATCGTCTGGGATCGTTCCGGATCATCCTGGAAGCCGGTGACCGGAAGAGAAGTGACCACGGCCATGACGTCTCTCGTGAAGGTGGTTTCCGGTGAACGATATACGTCAACGGTGCCGCTGTTCAATCTTCAGGCCTTGCCTGTAGACTTCGCCCCGCCATGCACGACGCCGCCGGAATCGAACGCCTTCTCAAGGACCGGCTCGCCCGGATCGACGATGATCAGGCGGCCACGGCCAATGAACGCGCGCCGGTGATGCTCGATCAGTCCCGGGTCGGCCGGCTGTCGCGCATGGATGCCCTGCAGGTCCAGGCGATGGCCAAGGAGCAGGAACGACGCCGGCGCGCCGAGCGCCAGCGGATCAAGGCGGCCCTCGAGCGTCTGTCCGACGGCACCTGGGGCCTGTGCACCGAGTGTGGCGAAACGATTGCCGGAGCCCGTCTTGACTTCGACCCGACCGTGACCCTTTGCATCCGTTGCGCCCGGGAGGCCTGTTGATGCCCATGCTCAGCCACGACAGTCCCGTAACGTTCCGGGATCCGCTTCCCCAGCGCGTCGATGTTGTCGTCATCGGCGGCGGTATCGCCGGCATTGCCAGTGCCTGGTTCCTCGCCGAACGCGGCGACAGGGTGCTGGTGGTCGAGAAGGGCCGGATTGCCGGAGAACAGTCGAGCAGGAACTGGGGCTGGGTGCGCCAGCAGGGCCGCGATGCGGCGGAACTCCCGATCATGATGGAGTCGAACCGGATCTGGCGCGGTCTGGCAGCCGCTACCGGCAGCGGCGACCTCGCGTTCACCCAGTCGGCGTGTGTCAAGCTGGTGGAGAACGAGGAGGCGGTCGGGGGCATGGAGGCGTGGCATGCCATCGCCCGGGAACACCAGCTCGACACGGTGCTGCTCGGCGCCGGCGAGGTGGAGAACCGGTTTGCCGCCATGGGTGGCAGCTTCGTCGGCGGCATGATGACCGCATCGGATGGCCGTGCCGAACCCGAACGTGCAGTGCCTGCCTGGGCGCGCGCCCTTAAGGACCGGGGTGTGACCGTCATCGAGGAGTGCGCGGCACGCCTTCCCGACATCGAGGGTGGGCGGATCACCGGCGTCATCACAGAAAAGGGCCGTGTTGCCTGCGATCGCCTGCTCCTTGCCGGTGGCGCCTGGTCATCCGGATTTGCCGCCAATTGCGGCATCGACCTGGCGCAGCTGGTGGTGCGCTCGACAGCTGCGCGAACCCACCCGTCGGACGACATCCTGCCGCTCAACATGTCGGTACCCGGGTTGGCGACACGGCGACGCGCCGACGGCGGTTACACGGTCTCCACCGGCGATGTCGCGGAACACTACGTAGGACCGCCGTCCTTCCGGCACGCCGTGAGGTTCGTGCCCCTGCTGCGCAAGTCCGCTCGCGACGTCAGGTTGCGACCTGCCGCGCCCGCCGGCTTTCCGGGGAGCTGGGGGCTCACCCGTCGTTGGTCGGCAGACGAGGAGTCTCCCTACGAACGCCAGCGCGTCCTCAATCCGCCGCCATCACCGCTCGTCATCCGCCGTCTCGAGGAGCGTCTGCCCCGGCGGGCGCCTGCCCTTGCAAGAGCGGGACTCGCCGAGGCTTGGGCCGGCATGATCGATGTCACGCCCGACGCCGTCCCCATGCTCGGGGAGCTGCCGATACCGGGGCTCTTTGTGGCCACCGGCTTCAGTGGCCACGGCTTCGGCATCGGCCCTGCCATCGGACGCATCATGGCCGATCTCGTCACCGGCCGCAGTCCCGGCCACGACCTGCAGCGCTTCCGCCCGGGACGGTTTGCCGACGGAACAAGGATCGTGCCCGGACCCTACTGAGCAGGACCGATGCGTCCGAACATCCTCATCCTGTGCACCGACCAGCAGCGCGCCGACAGTCTGGGTTGCTATGGCCAGGCTGCCGCGTCCACACCTCATCTCGATGCCCTGGCAGCACGCGGCCTCAGGTTCGACAATCACCTTACTCCCAACCAGATCTGCTGCCCGAGCCGCGGCACCATGATCACCGGGCTCTATCCCCGGCGCCACGGGATGACGACCAACGGGCGCACCCTCGAGGACGGGCTCCACGTCCTGCCGGCCCTTCTGGCGGAAGCCGGATACGGCACCCACGCCGTGGGCAAGCTCCACCTGCAACCGATTCTTGCTCACAAGGATCTTCGCTATCCGGAATCGGTGGCCTTCTGGGCATCGGACGGCCATGTGGACTGGACCGGACCCTATTTCGGCTACCGCACCGTAGAGTTCGTGATCGGCGAATCCCTGCTCGTCACCGAAGGCGGTCACTACGCCGCCTGGCTGAAGAAGAAGCACCCGCAGGTCGTGCCGCTTTACCAGCCCGCCGCCGCCCTCGAGGGCCCGCTCGATGATCTTGCCGAAGCCTGGGTATCGGCGGTGCCGGATGCGCTTCACTACAACACGTGGATTGCCGACAGGGCGATCGCATTCCTCGAGCGCGCCCGCCCGCCCTTCATGATGTTCGTCTCCACACCCGATCCCCATCATCCGTTCAGCCCGCCAAGGCCATGGGCGGACCTCCATGCATCCGGTTCCCCACCCCGGCACGATCCGGCAGAACTCGAGCGGATGCCTGACTACGTCCGCCAGCACCTCGCGACGGACTGGATCGACAATGCGGCCTCGGCCGTCGAGCAGGGAGGGATGACCCTCACGTCAGAAATGTCGGATGCCAGTCTCGGCCGGGCGATCGGCCTGACGCGGGGCATGGAATCCCAGGTGGACCACGCCTTCGGCCGAATCCTGGCCACACTCGCCGGCCTCGGTCTCGCCGATGACACGGTGGTCATCTTCACTTCCGACCACGGCGAGTTTCTGGGTCACCACGGACTGCTGCACAAGGGACCGCCGCCCTGGCGCGACCTCACCCGGGTGAGCTTCATCATGGCAGGCCCTGGAATTCCCGCAGGCAGCGCCACCTCGACTCCATCGAGCCACCTCGACATCATGCCGACACTGCTTGATCTAGCCGGCGTTGCCCGGCCGCCCGGTCTCGACGGGGTCTCCCTGAGGCCGCTCTTCGAGGGCCGTTCCCTCGACCGCGATGCGCGTTTCCTCGAATACCATCCACGAATCGATCCGCGCCTCTACAACCACTCCATCGTCACCGAAGGCTGGCGCCTCACTCTCTATCCCGAGAGTGAGGCAGACTGGGGCGAGCTCTTCGATCTCGAGGCCGATCCGGCCGAACACCACAATCTCTTCCACGACCCGGCCCACCGCATGCACCGGGATTCCCTTGCCGAAGCCCTGACCGCCTCTTTCCCCGCCGCTCCAGAAGCCGGGACTCAGCTCATCGCCAAGTGGTAGGGCCAACCCGAGCCTGCCGGGAAAGCCGCTCCGGACTTCTCCGGCAGGGGAGGCGACCACTCTCGCGGAGCCAGCCGACCAGACAGCGCAACGTCCCGGTCAGGTGTTCACTCGCGTGCGAAGCCGCTGTTGGCGGAGGGCACTCAGGCATCCGAGGCGCCGGTGCTCATGCGAAAGTCGAACGCGATGTCGGGAATTCCGGTGACAGGGATCACGGTGACCTTCTCGTCGAGCCGGTAACCCTCGTGGCCGGGGTAGACGACCCACAGGTGCTGCACCGGCAGGTCGCGCAACACCGCATGCATGCTCCTCGTCATGGCGGGGGCATCCTGGTACTTGAACTCCATTCCCCACAACACCCCCCGGGCCTGCCAGACAAGATCGAGCTCCGCGCCGGTGTGAGTGCGCCAGAAGTGCGGCCGGGACACGCCCATCAGGCGGATGGCCTGCTCCATGGCGAAGCCTTCCCAAGATGCGCCGAGCTTCGGGTGCGACCCCAGCTGCCCGGGAGTGGAGATGGTGTGCAGGGAGTGAAGGAGACCGCTGTCGCGGAGGTAGAGCTTGGGCGCCTTCACCAGCCGCTTGCCAACGTTCGCGTACCACGGCGGCACCAGTCTGATCATGTAAGTCCCGCTCAGAATCTCGAGGTAGCGGCGGACCGTGTGGTCGGAAACGCCGAACGACCGGCCAAGCTCGGAGAAGTTCAGCACCTGGCCATGATAGTGGCTCACCATCACCCAGAATCGCCGCAGGGTCTCCGCCGGGACGGAGATGCCAAGGGCTGGGATGTCACGCTCCAGGTGACTGCGCATGAAGTCGTCGCGCCACAGGGCGGACTCCGTGTCATCATCGGCCAGATAGCTCCTGGGAAACCCGCCGCGGAGCCACAGCCGGCGCCAATCGGCAGCGCCGGTCTCGTCGAGCGTCAACGGGCCAAGGTCGTGATACGCGATCCGACCAGCGAGACTCTCGGAAACTTCCCTCACCAGGTTCGGCGAGGCGCTGCCAAGCAGCAGGTATCGTGCAGCCTGGTGGTGACGGTCCACGAGAACACGGAGCAGGGGAAAAAGCTCCGGCTTGCGCTGCACCTCGTCGATCACGACGGTGCCGTCCAATCCCTCCAGGGCTGTTTGCGGTTCGTTCAGCCGGGCCAGGCTCCTCGGGTCCTCAAGGTCGAAGTAGTGCTCCGCCGCCAGTTCCCGCGCCAGCGTGGTCTTGCCGCACTGGCGGGGTCCCAGAAGCGCCGTAACGGGCGCGCGGCACAAGCCGGCCCTGATGGCCTCCAGTTCCCGGGGACGAGGAAGGTAGTGCATGTAAGAAGAGTAGCATAAAACAGGATAATTCGAACCCTATATTCGAATTTTCATCCTTGTAGCCGACACCTCGTTTGACCTGCCTGTTCAGTGCAGGCCAGACGCGATTCGAGTGAGAAGGCCAAGGGCGCAGCCCTGCCGGACTGTCCCGGCCGCAGAAAACGCGCCCTGCCGATCCGGACGGACGGCAGGGCGCAGAGTTTCAGGCCCAGCGGAAGTGCTGGGTCTGCCAGATATAGCCGTTGGGTGTAATCACGGGCTCCAGCCCTTCGCGGTACATGACCCCGTTGGGCGGGAACATGAGCCACACATAGCCGCCAGTGCCCTCCATGATCTCCTGCATGCGGACGTAGATGTCGTGGCGCTTGGCCGTGTCCGTCTCGGAGAGGCCTGCCTGGAAGAGCTGGTCAAACTCCTCGTCGCTCCAGCGCTCCCAGTTCCACACGCCGACCTGATCAGAGATGAACCACTGGGTCATCTGGCTGGGATCGGGAGAATCAAGGTAGGACATGATCCACAGTTCGAGATCCTTCCACTCGTCGCCCTCGACCTCGAGACCCAGGTTCCAGAAGGGACCGGCATCCATCGGAATGACATCAACCTCGAGACCGATGTCTGCAAGGTTGGCCTGGATGATCGTGGCCGCGGCCATGCGGTCCTGCAGGTTGATGGTCTTGAGCGTGAGCTTGGTCCCTTCGGCGCCGGCTTCGGCGATGAGCGCGCGGGCTGCCTCGAGATCGGGTTTGGCGAACGCGCCCTCGGTGCGGTGGCCGATAAGGCCCGGAGGCACGATGCCGTAGGCCCGGGTTCCCGCATTGGCCCAAGCACCCTCGAGGATGGTGTCGACATCGATTGCGTGCTGGATGGCGCGGCGTACACGGATGTCCTGAAGGTTCGGGTGCTCCGTGTTGAGACCCATCCAGTACCACTGTGTGCCCGAGTAGGCTTTCACGATTCCTTCTTCGGGCGGTGATTCCGTGAGACGCGGGATGGCATCCACAGCGATGTGGGTGATATCGATCTCACCCGCTTCAAAGGCGATCTCTGCGGTCTTTTCGTCATCGATGATGACGAACTTCACATCCACGATTGCCGGGGGTGTGCCGGGCCAGTTCGGATTCGGCTCCAGTGTAAAACTCTGCTTCTGCAGCCACTCCGAAACGCGGTAGTAGCCACAATAGAAGTTGAACATGCCGTCGTACTTGCCGCCGGCCGCCTCTACCGCGGTCTTCGAGAGAATGGCACCGGTGCCGTCGCACAGCCACGTCAGCCAGATCGGCGCGAAGGGCTGGTTGAGGTGGATGGTGCCTGAATGACTGCCGGTGACCTCGACGTGATCGAGAGCCACCGCCTTGTCCTTCCACTCGGAAACCTTCATGCGCTCGAGCGAGTACTTGACATCCTCGGCATTGAGCTCGCCGATCTCTTCATGGCTGGTCCCGTCGTACCACATGATGCCCTTCTTCATCTCGAAGGTGATCGTCTGCGGATCAGGCTGGTCCAGGGACTCGACGAACTCGCTCGGCTCCCAGTCCCACGTGTCGCCGCTGTTGGTGTACTTGGCCAGACGGGCAAGGCACGCGTACTGCAAGACCATTTCGAAGCCGCCGATCATGTAGCCCGGATCGGTCGACAGGATGGCCCGGTTGGAGCGCAGCCTGAGTGGTCTGCCCGACTGTGCCCAGGCCGTGCCGGAATCAAGCAGTCCGTCAACGAACGTGGCCGCAGCCACGGAACCGGCGGATGCCTGGAGCACACTGCGGCGTGTCATGGTGGGTAATGTCATGGGTCCTCCTCGGGACGTTTCTTGATGATGGAAAGATCATTCCCCCAACGACAGGGGACGGTCAAGTTCACACGCCATCACGCGGGATGACGTGCTCCCAGCTCCTCAGACCAGATGCGCTCATCGCCGTCGTGGGGTTCCGCGTGTGCAGACAGCGGATCGCCGTCCCTGATGAGATGGATCTCGTGACTGTCATCGGAACACTCGATGCCGGATTCCTCGATGCGAATGGTGCTCAGGTCCTTCACCATGTCGATCCGGTTCTCGCTGGAGACGCAGTCGCGGGCCATGGTGCGGGACCGGCGTTCCAATTGAAAGACAGTCCGGCGCCTCTGTTCAGGATCGGGCCGTGTGTCAGCGCAACGGGCGCAAACACCGGCCGTGAAAGCCCGTGATTCGGCTGCCCGACATTACGAACGCAGTCGCATGCAGGGACGTTGCATCTCTCCCGCCGATTCGCCGCGATCATTCTTCATGACAACGACATGATGCCCCGCCGCGCGGCTTGACCATGTCCGGCTACCCTGAAAGGATCGCGCGTTATTTCGTACAAGTGCAGGGAGGCACAACGATGAATTCATTCAAACTGTCCCGGCGCAACATGCTGCAGGCATCGGCTGCCTCGGTGGCTGCTGCAGGCCTTGTTGACCGCCTGCTCGATCCTTCGAGCGCCTGGGCGCAGTCGGGTCGGCCCTTGCGGGTTCGCGCCGACAGGACGGTCTCGTCAACCGATCCGGGTTACATGATCGGCGGCTACGAGATGTTTCTGCAGTACGCCTGCCTGGCACGCCTGGCAAAGTACACGAACAGCCTGACCGACTGGGATTGGGAACCGAGCGAGTTTGTGGAAAGCCTCGACCAGCCAGACCCGCAAACCATCACGTTCGAGTTGAAGAAGGGCATCATGTGGTACGACGGCACCTCGCATGAAGTGATCGGCGAGGTCAATGCAGAAGACGTGAAGTTCTCGCTTGAGCGCATGCAGGTCGCGGAGTGGAAGGACAAGGCGGTCTCGCTGGACCATGTCGAGGTGACCGGAAGCCACTCAGGCATCATCCACCTCAATCAGCCCTTCGCTCCGATCTGGCTGACATGGCTGTGCGACGGAACCGGTTCCATCCTCTCGAAGGTCGCAGTCGAGGCGGTTGGCGGCAAGTTTGACGGACTCTTCAACTTCTATTGCGGTCCCTACCGGGTCTCCGAATGGGTCCTCAAACAGAGCATCACCCTGGAACCCAACCCGAACTGGGGTGGAACACCACCTGGCATCGAGAACGTGCAGCTGGTCATCATCACCGATGAGAAGACTGCCGAAATCGCCTTCGAGGCCGACGAGATCGACATCACCCTCGTGGCGACCGATGCCATTCCACGCCTGCTGGAGAGCCCGCCCGAGGGTGGAATCCTCCGGGCGTTTCCAGGGACCCAGTGGTACTGGATGGGCATGAACGTGGATCATCCCAATCTTCAGGACATTCGCGTGCGCAGGGCCATTCAGCACGCGGTCGATGTCGATACGGTTCTTGAAGGCGCCTGGGCCGGCGTTGGCACCCGGGCCTTCGGCATCGTGCCTCCGGGCCTCATTGGCCACCGCACCGAAGGCAAGTTCATGGAGCAGGACCTTGACGCCGCCCGCGCCCTGATGGCCGAGGCCGGCGCCGAAGGACTGAAGGTGACGCTGAAGACGATGAACCTTCAGGACCGGCTTGCGGCGGCCACCATCATCCAGGCCAACCTCGCGGAGATCGGAATCGAAGTCGAGGTCGTGCCCGTGGACGCCGGACCGTTCTGGAACCTGGGACTCGAAGTGGAGGGAGACGAGTGGAAGGATCTGGAACTCTGGATCATGGCCTACCTCGACTCTCCCGATCCCAGCCAGATGGCCCAGTGGTTCATTTCCGACCAGGTCGGCGTGTGGAACTGGGAACGCTGGTCAGATCCGGAGTTCGACGAACTCTATGCGGCAGGACTGGCGGAAATTGACACCGCCAAGCGGCACGACATGTACATCCGCATGCAGGAGATCATGGAAGATACCGGTGCCTATGTCTGGCTGATGTTCCCGCCCAGGGGCATTCTCTACCGGGAGGGCCTCGATCCGGTGATCACGCCAAACGGTTACATCTGGCAGCTTCAGTCCTTTATGTGGTCCGACGCCTGATACCTGATAGAGAGCGGCGTTCCCCCGTTTTTTTGGGGAGCCCCGCTGGCAAGGACGGAGACAATAATGGGGGCCGCCAAGATAACAACCCGTGAAG
>JAPPGE010000060.1:157206-180221 GCA_028821455.1 bacterium
CCCAAACGGTTAAATTCGGCCCGCTACTGACTTTTTTGGGGCCCCCCCCTTAAACCCTTATACCCCGCGGTTCCCCAATTTTTGGGGGTAACCCCGCTCTGCACTGCAGTGACACATGATGCGGAGCAGCCAAGTTCACACGCTGTCACGCGGGATGCTGTCCTCCCAACTCCTCGCCCAGATACGCTCGTCGCCGTCATGGGCCTCAGCGTGAGCAGACAGGAGAAAACTGTCCGACGTGGCAGTGAGCACGAAGCGGGTATCGAGCCTGGTCTTCCAGTCCGGCTCCCGCGACAGCGTGATGGCGTAGTCGACCCGGGCCCGTGCTGACAGCGGATCGCCGTCCCTGATGACATAGGTCTCGTGGCCGCCACCGGAATACTCGGTACCGGTGTCCTCTATGCGGATGTGACCACGATCCTTCACCATGTCGATCCGGGTCTCGCCGGTGACGTAGTCACGGACCATGGAGCGGGACCTGTGGTAGGGCTTCATCGTCGTCACCGCCAGAGGCGGTGCGGTCGCACCCCGGCCCAGGGATGGCAGTTGCCGGTCGGAGGCGCGCCTCGCCCTCACCGGAAGCGTGAGCGTGCTTGACGCGGTGACAACCGATACGGCCGCGGGTGCCGGCGACGGCCACACCAGCGGCCACGAGCCCGTCTCGATGGCAAGGCGGATGCGGTGGCCCCGGGGGAAGGCATGGCCGCAATCGTTGAGCTGGATTCGGACCCTTGTCGTGGCGCCGGGCTCCAGCGGCTCGGGCGCCTCGTGGCCGTTGCGGTGCGAGAGGTTGAGAACCCCGTAGGTCACGCGCGTCGAGGCACCGTCCGGCGCCACATCGTTGAGGCGTACGTAGAGCTGCGCCTGCGGCAGGTCACACGACACGTCCAGCTCAACAACCGGCGCTCCGAGGATCTCGATGCGCCGGCCAAGCACGGGAGAGTCGAAGGCAAGGCTGCGGCCGTCTTCCTCGCGCTGATCCGATGGCATTTCGGCATCGAAGCCGTACGGGCACCAGTCGCCGTGCGTGATGCCGGCGAGAACCTCCGAGGCGCACACAAGCGTTTCAGGGCGGCCCGGACGCGTCGTCAGACCGTTTCGGGCGAGATGGAAAACCCTGCCGGTGATGGCGGGATCCGGCCAGGCGTCGGCCGCCACCCAGCGGCCGGGACGATGATCGTAGGAGGTCTGCGGCGCCACCGTCTCCTGCATCCAGCAGCGCAGGCGCGGTTCATCCATCATGCCGGTGTCGATGCCCTTGAGCCAGTGGTCCCACCAGCGCACGAGATCCTTCAGGCCGTCGATCTCCGGACCGGGCTTTGCCTTCCAGGGGTAGGCGTGGGTCCACGGACCGACGAGGCCCCGGAACGGCGCCTTCAGGCCGGCCGCCACGCGAAGGATGGCGTTGGTGTAGCCGTCTGCCCAGCCGCCGACCATGTAGACGGCGGCCTCGATGGCATCGTAGTCCTCGATGACGGAGCCGTGCTTCCACTGCCCGTCCCGCCGCTGGTGGGAGAGCCACTTCGCCACCAGGTTCGGCGCATTCTCGAGGCGTTCGAGCCAGATGCGGCGCCAGTCCGCGCCAACGACAGCGGGGTCGGGCGGACGCATGGCGAAGGTCGTCATGGTCGTACCCCAGTTGAGGTTGTCGTTGAGCAGACAGCCGCCCATGAAATGGATGTCGTCGGCATAGCGATCGTCCGTCGAGGCGACGGAGTAGACGGCCTTCAGGGAAGGCGGTCTCAGCGCCGCCACCTGCAGGCAGTTGAATCCGCCCCAACTGATTCCCATCATGCCCGTTGCGCCGCTGCACCAGGGCTGGGCCGCCAGCCATTCAAGAACGTGGTATCCGTCATCGAGCTCCTGAGGCGAGTACTCGTCGTCGAAAAGACCTTCCGAATCGCCGTTGCCCCGCAGGTCGCAACGCACCGCCGCGTAGCCGTGACCGGCCAGCCAGGGATGATGGAGCGAGTCTCCGGCAGCCGTGAAGTCACGCCGGCGATAGGGAATGAATTCGAGGACCGCCGGCACCGGATGGTCTTGCGAATCGTCCGGAAGCCAGATGGTGGCGGCGAGCCTGACGCCGTCCGGCATGGGTATCCACACGGTGTCGTGCTTCGTTACCCGTTTGGGAAATCGTGAAACGATCCGCGTCATGGTCAGTGTCCTCCATTCTTCCCGCGGCCGACGATGCGTCCGGGACGCGCACCGGTGTGGCCACCGCGGTTCCACACCTCGACTCCGTTGACGAAAACATGGCCGATTCCGGACGAGGGCTGCTCTGGTTCCATGTAGGTCGCCCGGGCGGCGATGGCGGCTGGGTCGAAGACCACGACGTCGGCCCAGGCGCCGGCGGCCACGCGGCCACGCCCCTCGAGACCGAACCACTCGGCCGAGGCACCGGTCATGCGGTGAATGGCGGCCTCGAGGCCGGTCAGACCGAGGTCCCGGGCGTAGTGACCCAGGACGTGGGGAAAGGTGCCCCACAACCGCGGGTGGGGGTGCGGCGCGAGAGGAATGCCGTCCGACCCGATGAGAATGTCGGGATGGGCCATGAGGCGCTCGACATTGCGTTCGTCGCGGCCGAAGTAGATCGCCCCACCTGGCGCAAGACGGCGTGCGGCTGCGAGCGTGTCGACATTCCAGTCGTCCGCGATCTCGTCGAGATAGCGTCCGCCCAAATCCGGGTGCGGCTTCGACCAGGTGACCAGCACCCGGGTACGGCGCTCGACGAACTCCGGCAGGATGGACGTGCTCGATGCCTCGTAGGGATAGGCGTCGGCGGCGATCCGGACGCCTTGCCTGCGGCTCTGCTCGAACCACGCGAGCGCTTCGCCGGCCAGCTCCGGGTTGTCGTGCTCGTGGCAGTGAAAGTGCGAGACGATGACCGGGATGTCCGCTTTCCGGCCGATATGAACGGCCTCGTCGAACGCGTCCTTCGCCTCGCTGGCGTAGCTCCTCATGTGGGTCGCATAGACGCCTCCGGCCGCTGCGGCCCTGGACGCCAGCTCAACCACCTCCTCGGTCTCGCAACAACGCGCCGGCGGATACTCGAGTCCCGTCGAGAGGCCGATGGCGCCGGCCGCCATCGCTTCGTCAAGCGCTCCCTTCATGGTCTCGATTTCGAGGCCGGTGGCGGGACGCAGGACATCATCCATGGCGCCGAGGCGCAGGGTCGCATGACCCACCAGGAAGGCGGCATTCGAGGCTGCAGGCGCGCGGTCGAGTTCGTCGATGAGGGCCTGGAACGTGGGATAGCGGAAGTCGTGCTCGAGGCCGATGAGATCAAAGGGTTCCATGGGGCGCTCGCTCGCCACCAGGGGCGCGAGCGAGATTCCGCAGTTGCCGGCAACCACCATCGTCACGCCCTGACTGACCTTGGGAGTCATGTCGCCGGCATCACGCAACATGCGGTCATCATGGGTGTGCACGTCGATGAATCCGGGGGCCACCACCTGGCCGGTGACGTCGATCTCGGTCTCGGCCGTCGTCCCGGAAAGATTTCCAACAGCGGCAATTCGGTCATCGTCGATGGCGACATCGGCGTGGAAGCCGCTGCGGCCGCTCCCGTCCATGACCGTGCCGCCGCGAAGAATGAGACCGTGTCTGGTCATGCTTCCCACTTCCTGTTCCTCGGGAGCCAAGGTAGGTCGAATTGGTTTGATTTGTCATCCCGGCGCGCTATGTGGGATGGACCATGACACGCCAATCGATCGGCGCTTCCTGCCTGCGCAGGGAAGACAGGCGATTTCTGACCGGCCGCGGCCGCTACACCGGTGACCGTCCGCCAGCGGACGTTCTCACCGCCGTCTTCGTGCGCTCGCCCCTGGCCCATGCCTCGATGACCATCACGGACCGGGACGCAGCGCTTGCCCAGCCGGGCGTCGTTGCCGTGCTGACGGCGGCCGACATGGCGGCCGACGGTGTCGCCCCCCTGTCGGCCTCCTGGAACCTCCCCAACGCCGACGGCAGCGCCTCCTACTTTCCCGCCATGCATGCGCTGGCTGACGGACGGGTCCGCTATGTCGGCCAGCCTTGTGCCATGGTCGTCGCCACCAGCGACGCTGCTGCCCGGGACGGTGCCGAGAACCTCGCCATCGACTTCCACGAGATGCCGGCGGCGGCGGCGCTCGACGAGGCAACCGCCCCGGGGGCACCGGCGGTGTGGGACGACTGTCCCTCCAACATCAGCCTTGACTGGACCAATGGCGATGCCCCGGCGGCGGCACGGGCGTTCGCCGGCGCCGCACACCAGGTGGAACTCGACCTCGTCAACCAGCGCATCACGGCCATGCCGATGGAACCGCGGCTTGCCATCGCGCGCTATGACGCCGGCGCCGACCGGCTGACCTGCCATGTTTCAAACCAGCTTCCCCATGAACTGCAGCGTGCAATCGCCGCTGCCCTTTCCATGCCCGAAACGCGGGTCGATGTGGTGGCGGAGGATGTCGGCGGCGGATTTGGCATGAAATCCTATTCCTATCCGGAGGACATCGCCGTCGCCTGGGCTGCGCGCCGGCTGCGGCGCGACATCGCCTGGACCTCGGAGAGGAACGAGGCCTTCCAGGCCGATGCCGGAGCCCGCGACCATGTCGCCCGGGTCAGGCTGGCCCTCGATGCCGACCTGCGGTTCCTCGCGCTCGATATCGAGATCACGGCCAACATGGGGGCCTATCTCAGCCAGCACGCTCACGCGGTGCCGACCATCTACTGCACCTATTCCATTCCTGGTCCCTACCGCTTCGAATCGGCCCATGTCAGGGTGCGTGCCGTGCTGAGCCATTCGGCACCAATCGACGCCTACCGCGGCGCGGGACGCTCGGAAGCTGTCTACATGACCGAGCGCATCATCGATCACGCAGCGCGCAAACTGGGCCTCGACGCCGCGGACCTGCGGCGGCGCAACCTGATCGAGCCGCGGCACATGCCCTTCACCACGGCATTCGGCATGACATTGCAGGACGCCGATGCTCCGCGGCTCCTTGAACGAGCCCTCGATGCGGCCGACCGGACCGGATTCCGGACGCGTCTTGACGAGGCGAAGCACCGGGGGTGTCTGCGGGGTTTCGGCATGGCGCTCCATGCGGCCGCCTGCGGCGGCTGTTCCTCGGCCGACAACATGGCCGTGGGCGCCCTGGTCGGCAACTGGGAAAGTGCGCGCCTTCAGGTTCATCCTTCCGGGGCGGCAACCCTCTATGTCGGGTCCCACAATCACGGGCAGGGCCACGAGACGGCCTTCTCGCAACTGGTGGTCGAGCGCACCGGGCTTCCCTTCGAGGCCATCGAAGTGGTGTTCGGCGACACCCGCCGCGTGCAGCGGGGCATGGGCACCTTCGCCTCGCGCTCCGCGGTCGTCTGCGGCCCGGCGATCACCCTTGCCTGCGACAGGGTCACGGCCAAGGCGCGGGAGATCGCTGCATGGATGCTCGAGGCGCCGGCTGACGACATCGAACTGGAAGACGGCCGCTTCACCATTGCCGGAACCGACCGTTCCCTCGCCTTCCGTGACGTCGCCAGCGCCGCGTACCTGGCCGCGGGATTTGGTGAGGACGACCGGGAACCCGGCCTCGACGAGACGGGATTCCACGACCCCCTTGACTTCACCTGGCCGTTCGGCGCCCACATCGCCGAAGTGGAGATCGACCCGGCGACGGGTGTGGTGACGCTCGTGCGCTATGTCGCGGTGGACGATGTCGGTGTCGAAATCAATCCGCTGATCGTCGAGGGACAGATCCATGGCGGGATAGTCCAGGGCGCCGGCCAGGCGCTGATGGAGGCCATCCGCTACGACCCGGCCAGCGGCCAGCTGCTGACCGGCAGTTTCCTGGACTACGCGATGCCGCGGGCAGACAGCGTTCCGTCGTTCGTCAGCGAACGCATCGCCTGCCGTTCGTCCGTCAATTCCCTGGGCGTCAAGGGCGTCGGCGAGGTCGGCACGTTCGCCGCACCCGCCGCTGTTACCAATGCCGTTGTCGATGCCCTTTCCGCCGCCGGCGTCACCACCCTCGACATGCCGGCCACGCCCTTGAGAGTCTGGCAGGCACTGAATGCCGCCAGCCTGCCGGATTGAGTGAACACGATGGTCTGCACGTCGGTGAATGCCGCTGTTTCCCCATGAATCTTGTCGTGCCCTCACTGGAACTGTTTGCTTGCACCAGGCTTCAATAGCGGCAAAGTGCGGCCATGCCGGTGCAGATTACGATAAGGGGCGTCCCGGAGGAGGTTCGCGATGAACTGGCGCTGCGGGCGGCGGAGCGTCGGCAGTCCATGCAGAAGTTCCTGCGCGCCGAACTGGAACGCATCGTGTCCCGCCCTTCCCTCGATAGCTGGCTTCGCGACGTGCGCCGACGCAAGAACGCGGCCGGCAGCCACGTGCGGACTTCGAACATCTTGCGGGCCCGGGACGCAGACCGCACGTGAACGCAGTCGTGGATGTTTCGGCGGTCGTTGCGGCGCGATCCCGATCGGCGGCATTCTGATAGTGGATGCCGCTGAAGCGCGTGGCGGCAGCGGCGATGGCATCCCCGGGGCGCTGCCCGCAGCCGTCACGCTTCACCGCGCCGTCTGCTGATCGCCCACGAGGTCGAGGACCTTCTCTGGAGGCCGTCCGAGAACCGCCCTGTCGCCTGCCAGCACGACAGGACGCTCGATCAGCACGGGATGTTCATGCATGGCCTGGATCAGGACGTTGTCGGAGAGATCCACATCGTCGAGTCCGAGGTCGCGCCAGGGTGCCTCGCGGGTTCGTATCAGGTCGCGTGGTGCCATGGCGAGCCGACGGAGCACGTCGCGGAGTTCCTCCGGCTGCGGCGGCGTTTTCAGGTATTCGACGATCCTGGGCCTGAGGCCGAGGTCATTCAGTATCTCCAGTGTCCGCCGCGATTTGCTGCAGCGCGGATTGTGCCAGATGGTAATCGTCATCGCATGTGTCGCCTCCGTTCCAGATCCTGTCCTCGGGTGACGTCGCGTGACGCCCTGATCGCCGGTTCGATCGTCATCGCTTCCGGAACGACAGAAACGTCGTCCCTCGAAAGGGCCTCCCCCTCGCCGACGTCGACCACCGTGTCGGGCAGAGGGGGCGGACATATCCCCGCCACGTTCGCATGCAGGGCACCCTACCTGCCAGCAGGTGCTGGATCGGACGACGGAGCCGCGACCGTCACCAGTGTGGTGCCTTCCTCGACACGGTCCCCCGGCTGAACAGCGACGGTCCGGGCGGTGCCGGCGCCTTCGGCCCGGATGGCAATCTCCACCTTCATCGCCTCCAGAACGACGAGCACATCGCCGCGGCTGAACGTGTCACCCTCCGCAATGCGCACGGCGGCCACGGTTCCCGGCAACGGCGCCGTCACGTCGCCCGACGCTGCGGTGCTGTCACCTGCCGCTGTCCGGGAATGCCGTTGCCTGACGACATGGCTCGATCCCCGCCAGGCGACATGAACGTCCTCGCCCATCACCACGAAATCGAGATGCAGGACCCGCGATCCGATGTCGAGGACGAGAGAGGCGCCGGTTCGTTCCACGACCCGGAAGACGTCATCGCCGATGCGGCAGCGGTCCCTGTCAAGGATCGTGACGGCGACATCGTGCGGCTTCCCGTCGATGGCGAGTTCCATGAGTCCGGAATCGTCGCCCCACAGGCGCCAGCCCGCCAGGGACACCCAGGGATCCCCGGCGGAGTCTCGATCAAGGATGCCGCCGAAGTGCATGGCGGCGGCAGCGATGACGACCCCGGGCGCCGCCAGCGGCTCATCGCGGACTCGCTCGAGAAACCCGGTGTCGACCGCGCCCTCGCGAAACTCAGGATTGTCGAGGACGCATTTCAGAAACCCGGCGTTGGTGGCGACACCAAGAATGCTGAGCGAACCCAGTGCCTCGCTCAGGCGGGAAACGGCCTCATCCCGGTCATCACCGTGTGCAATGACCTTGGCCATGAGCGAATCGTAGTGACCACTCACCGTGACGCCGTCTCGAATGCCCGAATCGATCCTCAGACGGGGCGATTCCCGGGGCATGCGCTGATGGTGGATGCGGCCGGTCGAGGGCATGAAGTCCCGCGACGGGTCCTCGGCGCACAGGCGCGCCTCGATGGCGTGTCCCTGAGCACGAATGGTGTCCTGACACCATGTCAGCGCTTCGCCTGCGGCAATCCTGAGCTGCCACTCGACGAGATCGATGCCCGTGATCATTTCGCTCACGGGGTGCTCCACCTGCAGGCGGGTGTTCATCTCGAGGAACGAAAACGACTCCTTTCCGACGATGAACTCGACGGTTCCGGCACCCAGGTAGTCGACCGCACGGGCCGCGGCCACGGCCGCTTCCCCCATCGCTTCGCACATCCGTGCCGGGAGCCCTGGCGCCGGGGATTCCTCGATGAGTTTCTGCCAGCGGCGCTGCACCGAGCAGTCGCGCCCGGGAAAATGGAGAACCGTGCCAAGGGAATCCGCCAGCACCTGGACCTCCACATGGCGTGAAGAGGCCACGAAACGCTCGATGAGCATCCGCTCGTCGCCGAAGGCCGCCCGGGCCTCGCGGCGCGCCGAGCGCAGTGCCTCGGGAAAGTCCTCTCTGGTCTCCACCCGGCGCAGTCCGCGCCCGCCGCCGCCGGCAACTGCCTTGATGATCACCGGAAAACCGATGTCGAGGGCATGATCGAGGAGGACAGCATCATCCGGCGACTCTTCTGCATGGCATTCGGAGACAGGAACACCTGCCGCTACCATGACGGCCCTGGCGGAGTCCTTGAGGCCCATGATGCGGCTGGCCCTCGCGGGAGGACCGACGAAGACGATTCCCGAGTCCTCGCAGGCCTCGGCCAACGCCGGATTCTCGGAAAGAAAGCCATAGCCTGGATGCAGGGCCTCGGCGCCGGAATCGCGGGCAACGGCGATCAGGCGATTGATGTCGAGATAGCCGTCCTTCTCACCGATGCTCCAGGCCTCGTCGGCCTCCCCGACATGCCGGGCCTCCCGGTCCGGTGCGGTGTAGACGGCGATGGAATGAAGGCCAAGACGCCGTGCCGTCTTCATGACACGGCAGGCAATCTCGCCGCGGTTGGCCACGAGGAGTCTGGTGAACACCGCGTGAATCCTACATGCGAAAGAGGCCGAATCGGGTCTCGCCGATCGGCGCGTTGAGTGCCGCCGCAAGCGACAGGGCGAGAACTTCGCGGCTCTTCCTGGGGTCGATGATGCCGTCGTCCCACAACCGGGCGCTGGCGTAGAGAGGATGGCCCTCGGTTTCGAAGCGCTCGACGATCGTCGCCCTGTAGGCTTCTTCTTCCTCTGCCGGCCAGTCCTCGCCGCGCCGCGTCATGGAATCCCGGCGCACGGTGCCAAGAACGCTGGCCGCCTGTTCGCCTCCCATCACGGATATCCGCGCGTTGGGCCACATCCACAGAAATCTGGGAGAAAAGGCGCGTCCACACATGCCGTAGTTCCCGGCGCCGAAGGATCCTCCGATGATCATCGTGATGCGCGGAACGCCGGCGGTGGCGACGGCCGTGACGAGCTTGGCCCCGTCCTTGGCGATTCCCCGGGCCTCGTAGCTCTTGCCTACCATGAACCCGGTGATGTTCTGCAGGAAGACGATGGGAATCCGCCGTCCGGCGCACAGTTCGATGAAGTGCGCGCCCTTGAGGGACGACTCGCTGAACAGGATCCCGTTGTTGGCGATGATGCCGACGGGAATGCCCTCGATGTGGGCAAACCCGCACACCAGCGTGGTTCCGTAGAGGGCCTTGAACTCGTCGAACCGCGACCCGTCGACGATACGGGCAATGACGGCACGGATATCGAGTGGCTGGCGCATATCCCCGGGAACGAGACCGGGAATCTCCTCCGGGTCATGGAGCGGCGCCTCGGGACTTCGCCTGACGGGCCCTTCGCACGCCGGCCGATTGAGAGAAGCGACGATGGAGCGCGCTTTTCCGAGGGCCTCGATGTCATTGGCCGCCTGGTGATCCACCACGCCGGAGCGGCGGGTATGGAGGTCGGCTCCGCCGAGATCCTCGGCGGAGACATCCTCTCCGGTTGCCGCCTTGACCAGGGGCGGGCCACCGAGAAAGACCGTTCCCTGGCCGGCGACGATGACGCTCTCGTCCGACATCGCCGGAACATAGGCGCCCCCGGCCGTGCATGATCCCATGACCACGGCGATCTGCGGGACTCCGGCGGCCGACATGTTGGCCTGGTTGTAGAAGATCCGTCCGAAGTGATCTCGGTCCGGAAAGACCTCGTCCTGGTTCGGCAGGTTGGCGCCGCCGGAATCCACCAGGTAGAGGCAGGGCAGGCGGTTCTCGCTGGCGATCTCCTGGGCTCTCAGGTGCTTCTTGACGGTGAGCGGGTAGTAGGTGCCGCCCTTCACCGTGGCATCGTTGCAAATGACCATGCACTGCGTGCCCTCGATGAGGCCGATGCCGGTGATGATGCCGGCTGACGGAACCTCGGAATCGTAGAGGCCGTGGGCAGCAAAAAGACCGATCTCGAGAAAGGGCGACCCTGGATCGAGAAGGCGCCGGACCCGCTCCCTGGGCAGCAGCTTGCCGCGCTCCAGATGACGCCGCCGCGCTTGCGCCGGGCCTCCTTCCATGATTGTCGCAGCGTGGCGTCCCGTCTCGGCGATCAGACCCAGCATGCGCTCACGGTTGCGGCCATAGTCCGCGCCGGCGGTATCAACGGCGGACCCGAGAACACTCACGGCGCGGTCCGGGCGAAGAGTTCCCGGCCGATGAGCATGCGCCTGATCTCCGACGTTCCGGCGCCGATCTCGTAGAGCTTGGCATCGCGCAGGAGCCGCCCCGCCGGAAACTCCTCGATGTAGCCATTGCCGCCGAGCAGCTGGATGGCATCAAGGGCCATCGCTGTCGCCCTTTCCGAGGCATAGAGGATACAGCCGGCGGCATCTTCGCGGCTCGTCTCACCACGGTCCGCAGCTGCCGCAACGGCATAGACGTAGGCCCTGCAGGCACTCAGAGTCGTCAGCATGTCGGCTAGCTTCGCCTGAACGAGCTGGAACGTGCCGATCGGCCTGTCGAACTGCCGTCTGTGGTGAACATAGGGGACCACGGTATCGAGGCATGCGGCCATGATTCCCAAAGGCCCTCCAGCCAGCACGATCCGTTCGTAGTCAAGTCCCGACATGAGGACGGCAATCCCACCGTTTTCCTCTCCGAGGACATTGTCGAAAGGCACGCGGCAGTCATCGAAGACGAGCTCCGAGGTTCTCGATCCCCGCATTCCGAGCTTGCTGAGCGGCGCCCCGCTCGAGAAACCCCTGAATTCCCGCTCGACAATGAAAGCAGTGATGCCGCGCGAGCCGGCTTCGGAATCGGTCTTTGCATAGACGACAAGACAGTCGGCATCGGGGCCGTTGGTGATCCACATCTTGTTGCCGTCGAGAACGTATCCGTCGTTGCACCTGCGGGCGGCGAGGCGCATCGAGACGACATCGGATCCGGCTTCCGCCTCGCTCATCGCAAGGGCGCCGACAACGTCGCCGGAGACGAGACCCGGCAGATAGCGCCCCTTTTGTTCCGGTGTGCCATGCCGCCGGATCTGGTTGACACAGAGATTGGAATGGGCGCCGTAGGACAGCGCGACGGAGGCCGAGGCCCGGGAGAGCTCCTCGAGGGCAACGACATGGGCGAGATAACCCATGGCGGCGCCGCCCCAGTCTTCTTCCACGGTGATTCCAAGCAGCCCGAGTTCACCCATCTCACGCCAGAGGGTGCGGGGAAATCCCCCGTCTCTGTCAAAGACCGCGGCACAGGGTGCGACGCGCTCGCGGGCGAAGCGTCCGACGGTTTCCCGGAGGGCCGCGACGTCATCGGGCAGGCCGAGATTCAGTCCGGATTCGTACATCGACGTTCCATTGCGCCGTCAGTCCGCATCCACATAACCGCGCTCGATCATCCAGTCACGCATGATGAACTTCTGAGGCTTGCCGGTGACGGTCATCGGCAGGGTGTCGACGATGCGGACGTGGCGCGGCACCTTGAAGTGCGCGATCTGGCCGGTGCAGAAATCGATCACGTCCTGGCCCTGGAGATCCGCATCCCGTTCGGGAATCACCCAGGCGCAGACCTGTTCGCCGTAACGGGCATCGGGGATTCCGAACACCTGAGCCTGGCTGATCCCCGGATGGTGGTGCAGGAACTCCTCGATTTCACGGGGATAGACGTTCTCGCCGCCGCGGATGATCATGTCCTTGACCCGTCCGACGATCGCGCAGAACCCCTCGTTGTCGACGATTGCAAGATCGCCCGTGTGCATCCAGCCGTCGACGATCGCCTCGCCGGTCCGGTCGTCATCGTCCCAGTATCCCTTCATCACCGCATAGCCCCTGACCAGGAGTTCGCCTCGCTTGCCCCGGGCGAGGGTCGTGCCGTCGCGATCGACAACCTTCGCCTCGATGTGCGGGTGGATGCGCCCGACGGTGGCGACCCGCCTGGCAAGCGGATCGTCAACATGGCTCTGGAAGGAAACGGGAGAGGTCTCGGTCATGCCGTAGCAGATCGTGATCTCCGGCATGTTCATCTCGTGCGTGGCGCGGCGCATGACCTCGATGGGACAGGATGCACCGGCCATGATGCCGGTGCGCAGTGCCGACAGGTCATAGGCGCATGACACATGTCCGGCCAGTTCATCGAGCATGGCGATGAACATGGTGGGCACACCGTAGAGCGCCGTGCAGCGTTCAGCCGTCACGGCCTCGAGTGTCCGCGCTGCATCGAAACCCTCGCCGGGAAACACCATCGCAGCGCCCTTGGTAACGCACCCGAGCACGCCCATCACCATGCCGAAGCAGTGGTAGAGCGGCACCGGTATACACAACCTGTCGGTTTCCGAGAACCGCATGCGGTCGGTCACGAAGCCGGCATTGTTGACAATGTTGTGGTGCGACAGCGTGGCCCCCTTCGGGGTGCCCGTGGTGCCGGAGGTGAACTGGATGTTGATGGCGTCGGAAGGTTCAATCCCGATGGCATCGAGGCGTGCAGCGTCCGGCGGACGCGCAACGTCGCTGAACCGCAGGAAACCGGGATCGGGCTCATCGCCCATCGCGATAACGCAGCGAAGGTCCGGCAGCCGCCGGGAGACCAGCTGGCCCGGCGGACAATGTTCCATCTCGGGGGCGAGAGTCCGTACCATGCCGAGATAGTCGGATGACTTGAACCGCTCTGCCGTGACGAGGGCCTTGCAAGCCACTTTGTTGAGCGCGAACTCCAGTTCGGCAAGCCGGTAGGCCGGGTTGATGTTCACTAGAACGGCGCCGATCCTGGCCGTGGCGAACTGTGTCAGTACCCATTCAAGGCGGTTCGGCGACCAGATGCCGACGCGGTCACCCCGGACGATGCCGAGATCGAGAAGGCCGGTGGCGAGGGCATCGACCTCGCCGACGAGATCGCTGTAGCTCAGCCGGTGACCTTCGTGAGGCACAACCACCGCATCGCGCAGGGCATGCCGCCGTGCTGTCTCGTGCAGCAGGACCGGAATGGTCACATGTCGAAGCGGCGGATGAGTGTCACCCACCACATGGGAAAGGCTGTCCGCCGCTGCCGACATGGCGTCACAATTGCGCGGCATTCCGGAACTTGCAAGCCGGGCTGACTGATTGAACCGGCGGCGGAACTGCCGGTAGTGTGAGCCATGATGGTGCATGACCGTGACATGCCAGGGACCCGGATGGCGCCCATGGCCTTCGCCCCGTTCCGGTCATGACGGCCGAAGACGGTGACATCCGCTTCCGGATCAGCGACATCCGGCTCGACGACCGCCTGGTGGTGCGACGCAGCGCCGAGGTCGAACACGAGATGGCCGTGGCCATCTACGATCTCCTGGAGTCCAATCACTTCGAACCGGAGGGTCTGCCACCGGGACCCTATCGCGTGTGTCTTGCGGTCAGGGACGGCCGCAGCCTGGTGTTCGGAATTGGTGACGAGAAGGAGCGGCCTCTTGGAGAGGTCACCATGCCGATCAAGTCCTTTCGCAGGATCGTGAAAGACTACTTCACGGTGTGCGAGAGCTACTTCGAGGCAATCAAGAGTGCGCCTCCCTCGCGTATCGAGGCGCTCGACATGGGGCGCCGCAGTCTCCACGACGAGGGCGCGGTGCTGCTGCGCGAGACTCTCGACAAACGCGTGAAGATCGACATGGAGACATCGAGACGTCTCTTTACCCTGCTCTGCGTCCTTCACATCAGGAGCTGACGGCATGGCCGATACGCCGGGTGCCGTGCTCTTCGCATGCAACTACAATGCCGTGCGATCTCCCATGGCCGAGGGACTCATGAAAAGCCTTTATGGTCACAGCATCTTCATCGATTCGGTCGGCGTGCGCCCGACCGAAGACGCCAATCCCTTCATGATCGAGGTCATGGCGGAGATCGGCATCGACATGTCCGGTCATCGGCCCAAGACCTTCGACGACATCGATGACGGCGCCGAGAGTTTCGATCTGGTGATCACCATGTCACCCGAGGCCCAACACCGCGCCGTCGAACTCACCCGCTTTGCCGCACTTGACGTGGAGTACTGGATGACGTTCGATCCCGTTGCCATCGAGGGCAACAGGGACATGATTCTCGATGCCTTCCGGGGCGTGCGGGACCACATACGGCAGCGTATCGGCAAGCGCTTTCCCTCGACCTCGCTGTCCGCCATCTGAAGACGTGGCAACAATGAGCCGGCACCCCGACATGCCCCTCGTTCTGGCTTCGGCATCGCCGCGCCGCATGGAACTCCTGGCCCAGATCGGCGTGGTTCCCGACGAGACGGTACCGGCCGATATCCCGGAAACGCCGCGCAAGGGAGAACTGCCACGGCAGCTGGCGCTCCGCCTTTCCCGGGAGAAGGCTCTCTCGGTCGCCCGTTCCCGCCCTGGCACCGCGATTCTCGCCGCCGATACGGTGGTGGCCTGCGGCCGGCGGATCCTGCCCAAGCCGGCGGACGCTGCGCAAGCACGGCTTTGCCTTGAGCGGCTTTCCGGTCGCAGCCACATGGTCTACGGCGGAATCTGTCTCGTCGCCTCCGGCGCCACGCGTTCGCGCCTTGTCGTCACCCGTGTCGTCTTCAAGCGTCTGTCGGTTGACGAAATTGACTCCTACCTCGCCAGTGGCGAATGGCATGGCAAGGCCGGCGCCTACGCCATTCAGGGAAGGGCGGCGACTTTCGTGCGACGGCTGAACGGCTCCTACAGCAATGTCGTCGGACTTGGCCTCTACGAAACGGCGCGGCTGCTTGCCGGCCACCGCCTGGCGCCTTCGCCATGACGGACCAGCGATGTCCCGTGTGCGCCAGGCCGGTGAACGCGCGCCATGCACCGTTCTGCTCCCGGCGCTGCAGCATGAAGGACCTGGCGCACTGGATCGGCGCTGCACCGCCCTACGTGATTGAAGGCGAGCCAGCGGATGCCGACGGTGCTGAAACGCCCGAAGGAGACGGGCGAACGTGATGGACAAGGCACGGTGAATTCCCTATGAAGGCGCTCCCGAAGGTGCCCAGGTAGCTCAGTTGGTAGAGCACATGACTGAAAATCATGGTGTCGGTGGTTCGATTCCGCCCCTGGGCACCACCTGATCGCTCATCCCCTCGTCCGCGCGTGATGCGCCGTGAACCCGGCGATCATCGGGCCGAGTTCGCCTTCGAGATCATGGCCCATGCCGGGAATCTCGATGAGCACGCAACCGGGTATGTTGGCCGCGGTATCGCGCCCGTGTTCGATCGACAGCAGTGCGTCATCGGTACCGTGGATCACCAGACTCGGGACGCGAATTGTCCGCAGGCGCTCGACTCGCGAGCCATCCTGGCGCACGGCGAAATACTGGCGCAGAACCCCCGAGGGCGTGTAGCAGCGATCGAACGCCCGGCCAATGAGATCCGCTCTTTCACTCTCGTCGAAGGGATACCCCGGACTCCCCCAGACCCGGTCGCAGGCGAGCGTGAAGGCAATGACCGAGTCACGGTCATCGGGATCGTCAGGGGAATCGAGCAGCAGGCGATGGACCTCGGGCGCCATGGAAGGGAGTTCCGGATTGCCGGACGACGACATGACCGAGGTCATGGTGATGACCCGCTCGGGACATGCGGCGGCCATGGTCTGCACGATCATGCCGCCCATGGAAACACCGAAGATGTGGGCCCGGGAAATGCCGAAGTGGTCGAGGACGCCGACATGATCAGCGACGAAGTCCCGGATCGTGTAAGGCGCTTCGACGGGTAGGCCTTCGGCCTCGCGGCGAAGGGCCTCGTCCGCAGGGATCGTCTCCAGGCCATCGAACTTCTGCGACAATCCGGCGTCACGATTGTCGGGCGCGATGACGCGCATGCCGTGATCCACGAAACAGCCTATCATCGTGTCAGGCCAGTGAATGATCTGGGATCCAAGTCCCCTGACGAGCAGAATGGGCGGCCCGTCGGGATCTCCGTGACATTCGACGTAGATCCCGGTTCCATTGGCATCGATGATCGGCACTGTCCGGTTCCTCCAGACGAACAGGAGATCTGAACATGTACCGCCTCTATGGCAAACCCTTCACGATGTCCATGGTCCCCGAGGGCACGCTCGACGAGATCGGCGTTCCTTACGAGACGGTGACGCTTCCCGATGGACGTTCAACGGATCCCGCCTACCTCGAGCTCCGTCCTGACGGCCTGGTTCCGACGCTCGTCGACGGGGACCTCGTCATCTACGAGGGCTCCGCCATCGCTATGCATCTTGCCGACAGGCACAAGGGAGCAGGTCTGGCCCCGCCGTCCGGGAGCCGGGAACGGGCGTGGTGGTACCAGTGGATGGTCTGGCTGGGCTCCGTGGTTCACCCGACGGTAGCCAACGAGTACCACGCGGACTGGTACACGACGACACCTGACGGAATCGATGGCGTGCGCCAGGCGGCGCGGCGCAATGCCGATGACCTGTGGCGGCAGATCGACGCCAGCGTGGCCGGCCAGACATGGCTGGCCGGCGAGCGCTTCTCGACGGCCGACATCCTTCTTCTCGTCCAGGCCACCATGCACTGGGACTGTCATGCCATGATTGCCCGCGAGAAACACGCCGGCGCCATCGTCCGCCGCATCCAGGCGCGGCCGGCCATGGCGGCGCTTCTCGAGCGCCACGGCGTCGAGCCCTTCGCGCCAGCCTGATTCCCCTGAGGCGGTCGCCGCGCCTCACCGGGGAACGAGATCGCGAATCGCCTGGATGTGATCGGGCGTGGTGGCGCAGCAGCCGCCGACGATGCGCGCGCCGGAGTCGAGCCAGTGTTGTGCGTGGGCGGCAAGGCGTTCGGGGGAGCAGCTGGTGGTATCGAGGCTGTGGAAGTGGCCACCGGCGGCGACGTCCTCACCGGAAAACTCGTATCCGATGTTGGGATAGGCCCCGACCGGCCCGTCGAACGCCGCCAGCAAACCGGGCAGACACGCATCGATCTCCTCCGGCAACGAACACATGAGCAAGATCGCGCAGACGTCGCGGTCGCCGAGTGCCGCCACGAGATCGGCAAAGCTCTCGCCGTGCTGCATGGTGCCGTCCATGGTCACGTGGCGCAGGCCCAGCATCACCGGCAGTCCGGCGCCGCTGACAGCATCGACGGCGTTGACGCAGTCTTCGATCCAGCCGACATACTCGACGAGAATCAGGTCGACGCCGGCGGCAGCAAGGTGGCGAGCCTGCATGGCGAATTCCCGGGGCAGGTCATCGCGGTCAACCGGAACCCCGGGCATGCCGCCATGGGGAGGCGCCATGCCTCCGGCAACCCAGGCGCCGGGTTGAAGCCGATCCCGCGCTTCGACAGCGATATCGCCGGCGAGGCGCGTGTAGGCCTCCGCGTGGTCCTCGAGGCCCACCAGTCCCAGCTTGACGGTGTTCGTCCAGAAGCTGTTCGTGGTGATGATGTCGCATCCGATGCGCAGATAGTCCTCGTGAACGGCGCGCACGGTACCCGGAGCATCCCGCATGGCCGTTGCCGACCATGAACCGAGCGCTCCGGCACTGCTGACCCCGTACGAGAGATAGACGCCGCGCCGCTGGAGTTCCGAGCCGGTTGCCCCGTCCATCACCAGGGGAGGCCCTTCACGGAGCCTCGAAGCGATGGATGTTCGGTTCACAGCGGCTGGCGGGCTCAGGATCCGGACTCCTTGCCGTCCTCGCTCGCCTTGCCCTCATCGCCGGTTTCGTCCTCCTCACCGGCGGCGGCCTCTTCACCGGCGGTGGCCTCTTTGCCGGCGGCGACCTCTTTGCCGGCGTCGGCTTCGGCAGTACGGGCCGACAGGGCCGCACCAAGGATATCACCCAGAGTGGCGCCGCTGTCCGTCGAGCCGTAGGCCTCCATCGCCTTCTTTTCTTCCTCGATCTCCAGGGCCTTGACGGAGAGGGAGACGCGGCGCGACGCCTTGTCGATGTTCGTCACCTTGGCATCCAGCCTGTCTCCGGGAGCAAAGCGGTCCGGCCGCTGATCGCTGCGATCGCGGGCGAGTTCGGTCTTGCGGACCAGGCCAGGAACGACTCCGTTGATCAGCACCTCGACACCGCCGTCAGTCACCCGTGCCACCGTGCAGGTCACGACGGATCCCCGCGAGATGCCATCCATGGCATCGGCATAGGGGTCGGGCTCAAGCTGCTTGATTCCGAGACTGATGCGTTCCTTGTCGACATCGACGTCGAGAACCTTCGCCTTGACCTGGTCGCCCTTGTGGTACTTCCCGATCTCCTCGTCGGCGTTCTGCTGCCAGGAAAGATCGGACATGTGGACCATGCCGTCGAGGTCGCCACCGATGTTGATGAAGAGTCCGAACTCCGTGATGTTTCGCACCTCGCCCTCGACCTCGCTGCCGACCGGGTGCTCGATCAGGAAGATCTCCCACGGATTGCTCTGGGTCTGCTTGATTCCGAGGCTGATGCGGCGCTTGCTGGCGTCCACGTCAAGGATCTCGACCTCGACCTCCTGGCTGGTCGAGGCGATCTTGCCCGGGTGAACGTTCTTGCGGGTCCAGCTCATTTCCGAGACATGGACGAGACCCTCGACACCGGGTTCGAGTTCCACGAAGGCGCCGTAGTCGGTAATGTTGGTGATGCGCCCCGTAAAACGGGTGCCGACCGGATACTTGGCGCCCACGCCCTCCCAGGGATCCGTTTCGAGCTGCTTCATGCCCAGTGAAATGCGCTGGTTTTCCGGGTTGAAGCGAATCACCTGGACTCGCACCGTCTGACCGATGGAGACGGCCTCCGTGGGATGATTGATGCGCCGCCATGACATGTCCGTCACGTGAAGCAGCCCGTCAAGACCCCCGAGATCGACGAAGGCGCCGTAGTCGGTGATGTTCTTGACCACGCCTTCGAGCACCTGGCCTTCGGCGAGGCCGGCGATCAGTTCAGCACGTTGGTCGGCGCGCTCATCCTCGAGAACGGAACGCCGGGAGACCACGATGTTGCTGCGCCGGCGGTCCATCTTGAGGATGCGGAACTCGTGCTCCTCGCCCATGAGCGGTGTGACGTCGCGAACCGGACGGATGTCGATCTGGCTGCCGGGGAGAAAGGCAAAGGCGCCTCCAAGATTGATGGTGAAGCCCCCCTTGACCCGCTGGTAGATGTATCCCTTGACGCGGTCGCCGGTAGCAAAGGCCGCCTCGAGCTGGTTCCAGACTTCCTCGCGCTGGGCCTTTTCCCGGGACAGAACCGTTTCGCCCTGGTTGTTCTCCAGCCGCTCAACAAAGACCTCGACACTGTCGCCGACGGCCACGGAAGGCTCGCCTCCGGCCGTGTTGAACTCGCGAAGCGGCACCCGTCCCTCGGCCTTGAGTCCGACATCGATCAGCACCAGGTCTCCCTGGATGTCGAGGACGGTTCCGCTGGTGACCGCTCCTTCGACAATGTTGACGCGTTCAAGGAACTCGTTGAAGAGATCCTCGAAGTTTTCTTCCCCTGCGGGCGTGGTGGAGGCAGGCGCGTGCTGCGCCGTGCTCGTGTCGTTCGTCATGGAGCTGATTTCCTTGGATTGCCGGAAGCTGGTGGGTGTGCTTCCAGTGCCTCCGCTTTGGGATTTCGCCGGGGCGAGACGGAGGTCGCCACACTTGGTCTTTCCGCATGTGGCGGCGTCGATATAGCGCCAGCCGCCATCATCTTCAACTCAAAACGGAGAGGGCACCCAGTCGCTGGCAGACGATGTCGAGCGCCATTTGCGCCGCCGCCGCGGCATCGAGCGCGGTCGTATCGATGGCGACGGCGTCGTCAGCCTGGCGCAATGGCGCCCAGGCCCGTTCACTGTCGCGCCGGTCCCTTTCGCGGATTTCCTCCAACACGTTGCTGAAGTCGATCGTCTCACCCCTTGCGACCAGTTCCCGGTGGCGCCTTTCGGCCCGCACCCGGGCCTCGGCCGTGACGAAGAACTTCACATCGGCATCGGGAAAGACGACGGTGCCGATGTCGCGTCCGTCGATGACCGCGCCCGGTGGCGTCGTGCCAAAGCACCGCTGGAACTCAACGAGAGCGGCGCGCACCTCCCGGTGGGCAGCGATACGCGAGGCCATGGAACCGATCTCCTGATCCCGCAGTCCCGGACGCTCGAGATCCGCCGTAGCCAGACGTTCCGCCGCACGCACGCACGCTTGCGCGTTTCCGGCATCTGCACCGTCCTCGAGAACGAGGGTGGCCACGGCCCGGTAGATCATGCCGCTGTCGAGGTGGCGCAGGCCCGTCCGTGCTGCCAGGTGCCGGGCGAGCGTTCCCTTGCCGGAAGCGACCGGCCCGTCGACGGCGATCACGATCACCCCGTCCATTCGCCGAACTCAGCGCCAAGCCCCTCGAGGAGCTGGGTGAACCCCGGGAAACTGGTGTCGATGGCTCCGGTATCGTCGACCGCCACGCCGTCGCGCGACAGGAATCCCAACACCAGGAAGGCCATGGCAATCCGGTGATCGAGGTTGACGGCAACGCAGCCTCCTCCCGGAGGCCGGCCGGCCACCCCATGCACCACCAGCCCGTCCCGCTCCTCGTCGACCCTGACGCCATTGGTCGCGAGACCGGCGGCGGCGGCGGCGAGACGGTCGCTTTCCTTGACCCGCAGTTCGGCGAGACCCCGCATGACCGTTGAACCCTCGGCTGTTGCCGCAATGGCTGCCAGAACAGGATACTCGTCAATCATGGAGGGAGCCCGTTCCGCGGGCACCTCGATCCCCTTGAGCGCCGTACCCTCGACTGCGATATCGGCCACGGGCTCTCCTGCCATCTCGCGGCGATTGATGAAGGTCAGATTCGCTCCCATGTCATTCAGGGTCTCAAAGAAGCCCGTCCGTGTCGGATTGATGCCGACATGCCTGACGGTCAGCGCCGCACCGGGCAGCGCTGCACCAAGGCCGACGAGGAATGCAGCCGATGAAGGATCTCCCGGCACATGGACGTCGACGGGAGCCAGCTCCGGTTGTCCGGCAATGCTGATCGACCGCTGGCCGTTCACACCCGGCACGATCTCGAGGGAGGCGCCAAATGCCCGCAAGAGACGCTCGGTGTGATCGCGGAGCGGCGCCCTTTCGACCACGGTGGTGGTTCCAGGTGCGTGAAGGCCCGCCAACAGCACCGCCGACTTGACCTGGGCCGACGGAACCTGGAGTTCGTGATGAACCGGCAACAGGGGATCGCCACCCGTCACAGCCATGGGAAGACAACCTCCGCTGCGGCAGACAAACCGGGCTCCCATCTCCTCCAGGGGCTCGATGACACGACCCATGGGCCGGTGCGAGAGTGACCTGTCGCCGCACAGGAACGTGGTGAAGGGGTGTCCCGCCGCGACTCCGCACAACAGCCGCACGCCGGTGCCGGCATTCCCCAGGTCGAGAACATCATCGGCTTCCTTCAGTCCCGAGATGCCACATCCGTTGATACGCCACACCCCGCAAGCGTCGCGTTCGACATGGGCGCCCAGCAACCTCATGGCCGAAGCGGTCGCCAGAACATCTTCGCCCTCAAGCAATCCTTCGACGGTGGTTTCACCGACCGTCAGGGCCCCGAGAATGAGCATCCTGTGCGAAATGGACTTGTCGCCGGGAACGCGCACGGTACCTGAAAACGGGGCCAGGGGGCGGGCGATCACTGCCCTAGTCGGCTGGTTCATGACATCATCTCCGGCGCCCGGTATCCAGGGGCTCCGGTTCATCGTCAATCCGGGCCCCGCCGGGCGCAACCTTACCCTTTGACAGATCATGGCTGAATCTATATCCGGCTTGCCGCCTTGAATGACCACTTCGATCGGGGACTGACACCATGCCCAAGGCCGAATGGGGCACCAAGCACGCCTGCACGGCATGCTCCGCCAAGTTCTACGACTTCAAACGGTCTCCTCCATTCTGCCCCCGATGCGGGACGATCATCACCACGGAACGCGGCGATCCGCCGCCCGCCGCACAGGAAGATGAGGTTGTCCACGATGACGGTGATGCGGATGTGACCCTCGAGACCGATGACGATGTCGAGGGCGAGGAGGATCCCGAGATCGAGGATTGACGGATGGCGGTCTTGCGTCCATGGCCGCCTGTCCATAGGTTGCAGAAATACCGATTCCCTTGAGGGGCCGTAGCTCAGACGGGAGAGCGCTTGAATGGCATTCAAGAGGTCAGGGGTTCGATTCCCCTCGGCTCCACCATCCCCTAAGCCAGGGAGTTCCGGGAAAGCACCAAGAACCCGGAAAATAGGGGCTTTTGCAACTTCGTTCTCATTCTCATTGCGGTCAAATCCGGACCCTTCTCGCCACAATCGATAAAAGTCACGTAGCTTCGCGCCGCAGCACCCAACGACTTGCAGCTAGCGAACAAGTTCATGCCCCGATCACCAAGTCATAGCTTGTGTTCTTGCTGCCTCCCGGATTGCGGCGAAGGATTTCGCGCTCGACCAGTTCATTGATGTCGCGTTGCGCCGTCGGTATCGAACACTTGCCGATCGCTGCCCATTTCCTTGCCGTCAGCTTGCCTTCGAATCCATCGAGAAACCTGTTGAGCACCGCCTTTTGGCGTTTGGTGAAGGGCTCGCGGGCGTAGC
>JAPPGE010000062.1 GCA_028821455.1 bacterium
CATATATCACAGAATCCATCCCCATGAGCAAGCTCTGGTGAGCGATCCGGGTTAGCGTTTCCCAGGACTTTATCGGTCCGCAGTTCGAAGCCAGCACCAGCGCCAGTGCCACCGGCGCCGTTGACTTCACACCAGCCATGGGTAGCGCCCAGCCGCTGATTATGGCGGCGATGCCGGCGACTCATCCGGCGGGTCGGCCCGGCGCCAGTCAGTTCTTCAATGGCAAGCTCGACCGGCCGCGGCTGGTCGGTCGAGCGTTGAACATGGCTGACAGCGTTGCCCTGGGTTGGAACGCTATGCCCCACAAGCAAGATTCATCGGTGGTCGCGGCCTGGGACTTCTCCCGCGAAATCGGCGACGTCACGATCATCGACGCCGGTCCCAACGGCCTTCACGGTCGGGTGGTCAACCTGCCGTCGCGCGCGGTCAAGGGCTTCAACTGGAGCGGCAACGAGCAGAACTGGCGCCACGCGCCCGAAGAATACGGCGCCATCCACTTCCACGACGACGACCTCTACGATGCAGAATGGGACACCGACTTCTCCTACGAGATCCCGGCGGACCTGCGCAGCGGCGTCTACGCGGTTCGCCTGCGGGCCGAGGACGATGAATGGTACCTGACCTTCTATGTCCGCCCGCCGCGCGGCACCACCACGGCCAAGCTTGCCTTCCTGGCGTCGACGGCCACCTACATGGCCTACTCCAACATTCAGTGGACGTGGCAGGAGCCCTTCGGCGAAGTGACCGAATGCTATTGGACCACCATGCAACCAGGGGAGGTCTTCCTCCAGGAGCATCCGGAGTACGGGCTGTCGACCTATGACGACCATTCCGACGGCAGTGGGGTGCGATATGCCTCGCGCCTGCGACCAGTGAGCCAGGTCGGCCCCAAGACGGATCCTGTGTGGAACATCAATGCCGACACCCACATTCTCGCCTGGCTCGAAGAGAAGGGCATCGACTACGACGTCATTACCGACGAGGACCTGCACAACGAAGGCGTGGCGATACTTGAGCAATACAGCGCCATGATCACCGGTGCCCATCCCGAGTACTACACCACGCCCATGTGGGACGGCCTGCAGACATATCTGGCACGGGGCGGCCGCATGGCCTATCTCGGCGGCAACGGCTTCATCTGGCGTTGCGCCATGTCGGACGCCATGCCGGGCGTGGTCGAGTTGCGCCGGGCAGAGGACGGCATCCGCTATCGGAGCGAGGAGCCGGGCGAGTACTACCTGGAATTCAATGGCGAGTACGGCGGCCTGTGGCGCCGTCTCGGCACGTCGCCCCAGGCGCTTTGCGGTGTCGGCACGGTAGCGGTGGGCTTCGATGTCTCAGGCTACTACATCCGCAAGGAGGGGAGCTTCGATGCCCGCGCCCGGTTCATCTTCGAGGGCATCGGCGACGACGAAGTGATCGGCGACTTTGGCATCTTCGCCGGCGGAGCCAGCGGCAGCGAGATCGACGCTGTCGATCCCGTGCTCGGCACCCCGCCCCACACCCTGATCCTGGCGTCCTCGGAAGGTCATTCAAGTAACACGCTGATCGTGCCGGACGAAATCGGTTTCAACCATGCCGTCATGGACGGTGTCCAGAACCCCAACGTGCGCGCCGATATGACGTTCTTCGAAACGCCCGGCGGAGGCGCGGTGTTTTCCGTGGGCTCCATCGCCTGGCCAGGCAGCCTGCCGCACAACGGCTACGACAACAACGTGTCGCGAATCTGCGAAAACGTCCTGCGCCGTTTCATGGATGACGCTCCGTTCGCCATGCCCGACGGGTGACATCGCGATGCCCACCTGTTTGACCTCGCCCGTACCCTGAGCGATCCCAGTTGCGGGAGCATCCGGTCCCTGGAGAAGCTGGTGAGACAGCGGCGAGCAGGTCGACCCGGCCATGTCTCTGCCGCGAGCGGCTTCCCGATCAGGGTCTGCGAGATCGATCCCGGCATCTCCGATGATCTCGTGGCCATGCAGGCGGAAGGCTTGCGCTCCACATGCTGACTTCCAAACCCCGCGTCCAGGCCGGCCCGGGCCCCTGACATTCATCGCACACATTGGACCGTGTCCCGAGCCGTTGTGTAGAAGCCTGACATCCACTGCGGTGCCCGCCATTGGCGTGACGCTTTCACACTCTCGGTCGACACGATGACCCGAGATCCCGGCCTTGCATGTTGCGCGGCTGTTCGCGAACGCTCCGGTCGTCTTCGGGGAGGACTGAGGCTGCCGGCCGGATCGCTCCCTCTTGTGTGTGGTATCGATGAACACCGGTTGAGGAGGGAGGCCGACACCGTAGACGGATCTGGCCATCAGTGGTCATCGTGAGCGATGGGAAGAGGCGTCAGGAAACGAGGATTTCTTCCTTGCGGCGGGCGATGTAGTCGTTCAGGCCGTCGACGATGCCGGGATCGATGGGCGGCGCCTGGTATTCCTTCAGCATGCGCTTCCACAGCCGGTGGGCCCTTTCGGCCGTCTCCACGGCCCCGGAATCGCTCCAGTTCTCGAAGTTCCGCCAGTCCGACAGCAGGGGGCTGTAGAAGGCCGTTTCGTAGCGCGCCAGGGTGTGGCGGGCGCCGAAATAGTGACCTCCGGGCTGCACTTCGGCGATGGCATCGAATCCCAGGCTGTCGTCGTCGACCCGGACCCCCTCGAGAAAGACGGCCATCATCTGCAGCATCTCCGCATCGATGACGAGCTTCTCGAAACTGCCGACGAGACCGCCCTCGAGCCAGCCGGCGCCATGGAAGAGAAAATTGGCATGGCCCATGATGGCTCCCCACAGGGACATCATGCTCTCGTAGGCAGCCTGGGCATCGGGAGCGTTCGAGGCATTGGTGTTGCTCGACCGGTAGGGCACGCGGTAGCGCCGTGTCAGTTGTCCGGTGGCCTGGCAGGCGAGGACATACTCGGGGGTGCCGAATGCCGGGGCACCGGTCTTCATGTCGACGTTGCTGGTGAAACCGCCATAGAGACCGGGGGCCCCGGGCCTGACGATCTGGATCAGGGCGAGGCCGAAGAGCGCTTCCGCGTTCTGCTGCACCAGGGCACCCGCCACGGTCGCAGGCGCCATGGCGCCGCACAGCGTGAAGGGTGTCACCACCACCGGCTGGTTGGCGCGGGCGAGGGTAATCAGTCCCTGGGCCATGGAGCCATCAAGCTGACGTGGAGAGTTGGTGTTGATGTTGCCAAGGACGCAGGGCGTGGTCTCAAGGTCCTGTTCCTCGAGGCCAAGAGCGATCTTGGCAAGCTCGATGCCGTCGCGCGCCCGTTCCCCGCCCAGCAGACTCACCGGGACGGCCTTGTCACCATAAAGAAATCCCGCCAGACCGTGATCGAGATGGCGTGTCTCGGCCGGCAGATCGAGAGAGGCGAAGGCGCCGACCCCCATCATGTGGATGACGTCGAACATCTGTTCGAGCCTCACGAAGTCGCAGAACTCGGCATAGGTCCCGGCTCGCCGCCCCTTGTCGAGATCGCTGGTGAAGGCAGGTCCGCCGACCGGCGTAAAGTTGATGGCGTTGCCACCCACCTCGATGCTGCGCGCCGGATTGCGCGCATGGAGGGTGAAGACGGGCGGTGTGGTGGTGATTGCCTCCTCCACCAGGCCAGGCTCCATGAAGACCATTTCCGCGGGCTCGTCCACGCGGGCCCCTGCCTCTTTCAGAAGACTGCGGGTCTCGCCATCGAGAACCTTCATGCCCAGTTCGTCGAGAACCCTGAGCGAGGTTCGGTGAATGGCCTCGACCTCGTCGTCGGACAGCGGCGAGATGGGCGGGAAGGGATTGCGCACCTGGCGCCATGGCAGGAGGTGAAGCGCCTGGCGCTCGCTGCCGAGACCGGCTCGGCTCCTGCGTCGACGGGCCATCGCCCCTTCCTTTCTCCACACCCGCCCGTGGTTATACCCCAGGTTGCTGTGAGGCGATCGCACTTTTGCGATTGACACCCCCGGTGATCGTCCGTTCCATGCCGATCACGTGACGGGGACAGTTCGACAATGCTCCGACCTTCTGCAGACAGTCAGTATCTTGCCCGCAACACCCCGGGAATCGCACAGCACGATGCCGAGCCGCAGATCGATGTTCCGGGGATGCGTCTCTACCGCCTTGGCAGGGTTCAGCAGATGCTGAAGGAACGCTCTCTCGCGGGTGTGCTTCTTTACGATCCCATCAATGTCCGTTACGCCAACGGCTCCAGCAACATGCAGGTCTGGATCCTGCACAATCAGCACCGATACTGCTGGGTCCCGGCCGAAGGAGGAACCGTTCTCTTTGACTATCCGCCGGCCGTTCACCTGTCAGAACACCTCGAGACCATCCGCGAGATCCGTCCGGCCCGCACCTGGACCTACTTTGGCGCCGGCGACACCTACCAGGAGAGAGTCCGCCTGTGGGCGGACGAACTCGTCGACGTCATCCGCGAGACATCCGGCGGTGAGCTCACCGTGGCTGCCGACCATCTCGACCCCTCTGGCGCCCGGGCGCTCGAGGAGAGGGGATGCACCATCGCCAACGGACAGGAAGTCATGGAGCGTGCCCGCTCCATCAAGTCCGACGACGAGATCCAGGCGATGCTTGTTTCCATCTCCGTGTGCGAAGCCGGGATGGCGAAGATGTACGAGAACCTGCGCGCCGGGATCACGGAGAACCAGTTGTGGTCGTATCTTCACCAGGTGAACATCGCCATGGGTGGCGAATGGATCGAGACCCGTCTTCTGGCCTCCGGAGGGCGGACCAATCCGTGGTTCAGGGAGTGCAGCGATCGCATCATCCGGGCCGGAGAGCTGGTGGCCTTCGACACCGATCTCATCGGACCCTTCGGCTACTGTTCCGATATCTCCCGCACCTGGTTCTGCGGTCCCGGCAAGCCGACGGACGAACAGCGGCGTCTCTACGCCTATGCCCATGAGCAGATCGAGTCCAATATCCAGGAGATGCGTCCGGGCCGGACTTTCCGGGATATTGCCGAATCGTCGTGGCGTGTACCCAACGAATTCATGGCGCGCCGCTACGGTTCCATGGCCCACGGCGTCGGCATGGCCGACGAGTGGCCGGGCCTGACGTTTTCCGACAAGGCGGACATGGCCATGCCCGGAGTTCTCGAGGAGAACATGACCATCTGTGTCGAAAGCTATATCGGTGCCGAGGACGGCAACGAGGGTGTGAAACTCGAGGAACAGATCCTGGTGACCCCGTCAGGTCCCCAGCGCCTCTCCACCTATCCCTTCGATGACGCGCTGCTCGGTTGATGGAAGAGTGACATGAACGATACATTCAGCCTGGCGCGCAACACCCGCGGCATCGCCCAGCACGACGCCGAACCACAGATCGACATCCGCCGCATGCGCGCCTGGCGTCTGGGCCGGATTCAGGATCAGCTTCGCCGCCTCGATCTGGGCGGCATCATTCTCTACGACCCGGTCAACATCCGCTATGCCACCGGCACCAGCAACATGCAGGTGTGGTTCACCCACAACCCGATCCGCTACTGCTTCGTTCCTCCCGAGGGCAAGGCCGTCCTCTTCGACTACGAGAAGTCGATGCATCTCTACCGGCACATGGAGACCATCGGCGAGATCAGACCGGCTCTGGGCTACATCTACATGGTGGCGTCGGAGAACATCGAGGCACGGGTGAAGGCCTGGGCCCAGGACATCGATTCCGTGATGCGCGCCCATGGGGCCGGCCGGCGTATCGCCGGCGACCGGCTCGACTTCGAGGGCGCCAATGCTCTCCAGGAGATGGGCTACGAGATCGCCAGTGGTACGCGCGTGACGGAACGCGCCAGGGTGATCAAGTCCGACGACGAGATCGAGGCCATGCTGGTTTCCATCTCCGTCTGCGAGGCGGCCATGGCAAGGATGCGCGAAGAACTGCGTGCCGGCATCAGCGAGACGGCGCTGTGGTCGATTCTCCATCAGGTGAACATCGAACTCGGAGGCGAGTGGATCGAGACCCGGCTTCTGGCATCCGGAGGCAGGACCAATCCCTGGTTCCGAGAGGCCTCGAGCCGGGTGATCCGGGCTGGCGAACTCGTTGGTCTCGACACCGACCTTGTCGGCCCGTTCGGCTATTGCGCGGACATCAGCCGCACCTGGTTCTGCGGTCCGGGACGACCGACGGACGAGCAGCGCAGGCTCTACTCGCTCGCCCACGAGCAGGTCCAGTTCAACATAGACATTCTCGAACCGGGCATGAGTTTCGTCGAGGCTGCAGAGAAGTCGTGGCCTGTTCCGGAGGAGTTCCAGGCCCGCAGGTACGGCATCGCCGCCCACGGGGTCGGTCTTGTCGACGAGTATCCGTCAATCTCATTCGCGGATACGCCGCAGCGCTCCTCGACCGGCGTCATCGAGCCCGGCATGACACTGTGTGTCGAGAGCTACATCGGTGCCGAAGACGGTCATGAGGGCGTCAAGCTCGAGGAACAGGTTCTCGTCACCGACAACGGCGTCCAGCGCCTGTCGACCTTTCCTTACGAGGACGCCCTGTTGGCATAGCGCCCGCCACCCCGGTGTCTTCGGGGAAGGACCGGAGTTGCGTTCGATCGGCGGGGAGCGTCCTGTTCAGGACGATGCTGTCCGATTCACGAAGACCTCGGTCAGTGCCGACGAACAGACGAGAACGAAGCCGGTGGCCTCTCGCCAACCGAAGGGTTCGGCGGTCAGGATTCCGGCACTGGCGATGCCGATGACCACTTCGATCTGGAGGAGAATTCCCACCCTGGCTGGATCGAGGTGCTGACAGGCATAGAGCTGCATGAACATGATCGGTATCAGGAATACCGAGGCGATGAGAAAAAGCCATGGCAGGGCGTTGAGGAGCGTTCCGGCCTGGGGAAAGGCGCCCAGTCCGGTTGCCGGAATCAGGGCCAGGGCGAGCGCGATGACCGAGCCATAGAGAAAGAAGGAAAGGACATTCTCGAAGTGACTCGCCTCAGGATCCATGCGGACCCTGGTGGAGCCCCAGGCCCAGAAGATACCGGCGGTAATGGCCATCCAGTCACCGGCATTGCGGGGAAGGGGCAGGCCGCCCTCATCGGCGAGCAGGACGAGGATTCCTGCAAAGCCGAGAACCATGGCCGTGACCCGGGCAAGGGTGAGCCGCCGGTTGAGGAGCCAGATTTCAAGCGCCGTGCTCCAGGCCGGTGACACGTAGAAGAGAATGAGCGCACGCGACACCTCGGTCAGCAGCAGACTGTCGGCATAGAGTGCGAAGGCGCCACCGGTGAAGAGGCCGGTGTGCCAGCGCGAAAGACCCGATGCCCGGCCCCGCACCATGAGGAACGCCGCCACGGGCGCCATGATCAGCACCGGCATCAAAAACTGGCCTGTCACGGTAGCTCCGGCCGGAAGACCGGTTGCTTCCAGGGCACGCAAGGGTATCCAGAAGAGCCCCCAGACGGCCGCGGCGACAGCGAGGAGAATGGCGGGGAGGGTGGTCGTCAAGGGAGTGAACAAACCGGGCCAGGTGCACCGATCCTCACCCGGCACCCGGGGCACCGTCAATCAGCACCATGGCATCGCAGGCGTGACAATCGCCGGAACCGAACCTAGTCTCCGCCCCGAATTGGCATCAACCTCCAGGGAGTACCTCATGACCCGTTGGGACAAGTCCAGGCTGCCAAGCCGCCACGTATCGGTCGGCCCCAAGAGCGCGCCGCACCGCGCCTTCTACTATGCCATGGGCATGAGCGATACCGAGGTGGAACAGCCTTTCGTCGGCGTGGCGACCACCTGGAACGAAGCTGCCCCCTGCAACATCACCCTGATGCGCCAGGCCCAGGCCGCCAAGAAGGGGGTCAAGGCCGGTGGCGGCACACCCCGCGAGTTCACCACCATCACCGTGACCGACGGTATTGCGATGGGTCATGCCGGGATGAAGTCTTCACTGGTCAGCCGCGAGGTGATTGCGGATTCAGTGGAACTCACCATGCGCGGCCATTGCTACGACGGCCTCGTCGGGCTCGCGGGTTGTGACAAGTCCCTGCCTGGCATGATGATGGCCATGGTGAGACTGAACGTTCCGTCAGTCTTCATGTACGGCGGCTCGATTCTGCCGGGGCGCTACCGCAACCGGGACGTCACCATCATCGATGTCTTCGAGGGTGTCGGAGCCAATGCCTCCGGCGCGATGAGCGATGACGAACTGAATGTCCTAGAGCATGCCGCCTGTCCATCCGGCGGATCGTGCGGTGGGCAGTTCACCGCCAATACCATGGCGACGGTCTCTGAAGCGATCGGCCTGGCCCTTCCCAATTCAGCCATGACACCGGCGCCCTTCGACAGCCGCGACATGTTCGCCGAAGCCTCGGGGCAGGCGGTCATGCGTCTCATTGCCGACGATATCCGGCCACGCGACATCGTGACCCGCAAGGCGCTGGAGAATGCCGCCGTGGTGGTGGCCGCAACCGGTGGTTCCACCAATGCCGGACTGCATCTTCCTGCCATCGCCCATGAGGCGGGCATCGATTTTACCCTCGAGGATGTCTGTGATGTCTTTCGCAGAACTCCCTATATAGCCGATCTCAAGCCCGGAGGCCGTTACGTGGCCAAGGATCTCTATGGGATCGGCGGCATTCCGGTACTGATCAAGACCCTCCTCGATGGTGGATTCCTGCACGGCGACACGCTCACCGTGACAGGAAAGACGCTCGCCGAAAACCATGCCGACGTCATCTTTCCCGAGAATCAGGACGTGGTGCGGCCCGTGAGCAATCCTCTTTCGGCTACCGGTGGCGTGGTCGGTCTCAAGGGCAATCTTGCGCCCGAAGGTGCTATCGTGAAGATTGCCGGTCTCGCTCGCCTTCAGTTCCGTGGTCCGGCCCGCTGCTTTGACACCGAAGAGGCCTGCCTCGATGCCGTTCTCGCTGGCGCCTTCGAAGAGGGAGACGTCCTGATCATCCGCTACGAGGGGCCAAGGGGTGGCCCCGGCATGCGCGAGATGCTGTCCACCACAAGCGCACTCTATGGTCAGGGAATGGGTGAAAAGGTGGCTTTGATCACGGATGGCCGGTTTTCCGGCGCCACCCGCGGATTCTGCATCGGACACGTGGGACCGGAGGCGGGAGCCGGCGGGCCGATCGGGCTCCTTGAGGACGGTGACATGATCGCCATCGATGCGGCGGCCGGAACACTCGATGTCGAACTCGACGCCGCCGAACTCGAAGCCCGCCGCAAGGCGTGGAAACCCAGAGCCACCGACTACAATTCAGGTGTCATCTGGAAATACGCACAGACCGTCGGACCGGCCCGACTTGGTGCGGTCTCTCACCCGGGTGGCGGAGGAGAAACCCACGTCTTCGCCGATCTGTGACTCGTGAGCGGCCGATTGTTGGATTCGGTGCGTTCCGGCGGCCCCGTCAGCCGAGCGGGGCCGGAGAAGCTTCGCTGGCAGCGGGTGTCGTGTCGAAGGGCAGGTGCACGGTAAACTCGGTGTAGGTATCGGGCTCGGAGTCGACCGTGATGGTGCCGCCGTGCTGGCGAACGATGTCGTTCGACATCGCCAGTCCGAGCCCGGTCCCCTGGTCAGTCGGTTTGGTGGTGAAGAAGGGATTGAATATCTTATCGATGACGTCGTCGGGAATACCGGAGCCATTGTCATGCACGGAGATCTCGACACCGTCCTCCAGTTTCTTGGTGCTTATCCGGATAACCGGGTCGAAGCGCGCTGACGGGTCCGCCTCGCGAATCTTGCGCCGACGGTCATCGGCCGCATAGCAGGCGTTGCCGATCAGATTGAGAAAGACGCGGCCGATGTCCTGGGGAATGATGTTCATCTCCGGGACCTCGGGGTCGAGTTCAAAGACAAGTTCGGCCTGGAAGTTGGTGTCGGTTGCCCGGGCGCTGTGATAGGCGAGACGGGCATGCTCGTCGACAAGCGGATTGATCGCGTAGGGCTGACGTTCACCCGAGCCACGGCCCATCATCAGCATGCTCTGCACGATACTGTCGGCGCGTGTGCCATGCTGGCGGATGAGCCTGGTGTTCTCGACCAGATCGTCGGTAATCTCCCGGACGAGGGCATGGCGTTCCTTCGTCTCTTCGTTTTCGTCGATGTCTGCAAGCAGTGCCTCGATCTCCTCCACCATCTCCTCGAGCAGTTCCGTCGAGCCTTCGGCAAAATTCTTGATGAAGTTGAGGGGATTGCGGATCTCGTGAGCGACACCTGCCGTCAGTTCACCAAGTGCTGCGAGTTTCTCGCGCATGACGATCTGGTCCTGGGCCTTTTCGAGATCAGTCAGCGCCGTCTCGATGAGCTCGTTCTTCGCCTGCAATTCGTTGGCCATCTTCTCGACAAGATTGAGTCGCTGGACTTCAAGGGCATGCTGCCGGAAGACTTCCAGGGCAGAGGACATCTCCGCAATCTCGTCGCTTCCGCGCACCTCGATCTCTTCTTCCAGGTCACCCTTGGCCATGACCCGCATGCGTTCCGACAGCCTCGAAAGGCGCCGGATGAGGCCGCGACCAATGTAGAGCCAGGAGATCAGCGCAGCACCCACGACACTGACCAGGCTGATGCCGATCAGCAGATTGCGCCCGGTCAGGATGGCGTCCTCGGAAGCCTCGGTCGCATCGATGGCGGCACCTTCCGCCTCACTGACCAGTTTCTCAACGTTGCTGACAAGGTTGAGGGCCAGCGACTGGTTCAGTTCCAGAATGCGCTGCAGTTCGGTCTCGGCTTCAAGTTCCCGCTGGCGGATGTCGAAGCTGCTGTCCTCGCCGCTTCCAAGCCGGTCCATCGCGTTGAAGAGACTCTCGAGCTGTTGCCTCTGGTCACCGTCGGGCAGAGTGTTGAGGTTGTGCTGAATCCCCCTTCTGACAGCCTCGAATCGCTCCTTCAGCGGCTCGAGAAGGGTGATGCTGGACGTGTTGAAGACCGTCGCCAGGATTTCGAACGCCACCTTTGTGCCGGAGTGTATTTCCGAAAGGACCCGGTAACGCAGAATTTCGTGGTCGGTGAAAGTGTGGGTCCGGGACATCGGCGCTTCGTCGAGAGCCCGGTAGCCGGTCATGGCATAGAACAGCTGATCGTCGATGGCCGGTATGAGAAAGTGGTTGAGTTCCCTGGAGAGCACCGCCATTTGGTCCGTGAGACGCAGGCGCGATGCCTCGAGTGCGAAGAGGTTCCACATCAGGTTCTCGATATCGACGATGGTGCTGACCAGATCGCGGCTTTGGGAGCGGATTGGCTGGAATTGCTCGTCATCGCCGCCGAGTTCCTCGAGCAATCGCAGTTGTCTGGCGAACTCGTCGCGACTCTGCTGGACCTCGAAACCGGTATAGGTGAGGTCGAGTTGGGTGCCGGCCGAGGTAAGCTTCGGCGCCGCCGCCGCCAGGGCGCCGCTGTGCTGGGCGATACCGAAGGCAGCGGCAATGGCCGGAACCGTTTCTTCGCTGACGTGCCGCTGGGCATCCGCGACGCGATCGAAGGAGTACCAGCCCACCATGCCGGAGATGACCGTCAGGGTGACCGCCCCCATGATGGCGATGGTGAGCTGCGCCGAGATGCGCGAGCGCAGATCGTAGAGGCGCCGGAACATCGTCACTCTCCGCCGGCACCGGCCGTCTCGACGACTTTCCGGTAGCGGCCCTGATCATCGACGACCGTCAGGTAGACCGCGTCGGACCCCTGGTTGTCGTCCCCGAACCGGATCGGGAACCCTCCAAGGTCGATGACGCGATCGTGGGTCATGGTTTCGAGGAAACAGGCGCGATCGGGAGCTTCCCCACAACCTTCCAGGATGCTGACGACCAGGCGACCCGCCAGGTAGCCCTCGAGTGACACGAATCCGGGAGGGGTTTCCGGAAACGCTCGCGCCAGAAGCTCCCGGTAGTGCTCGACGATCGGTGGATTGGTGACAGTGCTGTCGTCGTCAACCGTGCGAACGTGCCCGTCGTCGATGATGACAGCACCGTCGTCGTCGTCCGGTGGCGGAACCACCTGGGTCACGAATATGCCGCTGCTGGCGGGCCCGAGTTTCTCGATCAGTGCATTGCTGCCGACGAACGAGATGGTCATGAAAAGGGGTTCGAAGCCGATCTGTTTCGCCCAGGCGATGAAACTGGCTACCGGATCATAGGCGCCAACGAGTACGACTGCATCGGGACCGGCAGCCCGAAGATCGAGAAGCCCTGTTTTGACGGCCGTGGTGTTGCGTGGGTAGACACCGGTTCCGACCATCGGAAGACCACGGCGCTCGAGAGCGATCTGCACACCGCGCAGTCCGGCCTGGCCGAATGAATCGTCCTGGTAGAACACGCCAATGCGGTTGATGCCCAGGGACCTGGTCAGGAAATCCACGATTTTCTCGGTCTCCTGATAGTAGGACGCCCGCAAGTTGATCACGGTGCTCCACTGGCGGTCTCGCAGGAAGGCGGCACCGGTGAAGGGTGCGATGTATGGCACGTTGTCGGCTTGAGCCACCGGGACGGCAGACCTCGAGGTTGGTGTACCGACGGCACCGATCAGGGCAAACACGTTCTCCCGTGTGATCAGCTCCGTCGTGTTGGCGATGGCCGCTTCCGGCTCGTAGGCATCATCGAGCGAGACAAGCTCGAGAGTGCGGCCAAAGACACCGCCCGCCTCGTTGGCTTCCGCAAATGCCAATTCGATGCCCCGCCGAATTTCCTTTCCAAGATCCTGCGCCGGTCCGCTGAAGGCTGCCGACTGTCCGAACTTGATGGAATCATCGTCGACGCCGGCTTCCTGGCCGTGGGCAAGACTGGCGACCAGGACGAGAACGGCAGCGCACAAGAGGGGCTGCAAGGCCCGTTGCATCAGTTCCTCCGCTTGGAGAGCGCCACGTGATTCTTGTTATCGTCCCGCCAGTACCGGACGTCGTCCACGAGCGTCTTGACGAAATGAACGCCGAGTCCGCCAACCCTGCGGTCCACCAGTGCCGAATCCGTGTCGGGCTCCGGGGCATCCTCAAGGGGGTTGAAAGGGTCGCCATCGTCAACGATCCGGACCCTTACTTCGTCATCGTCAGACTCGATTGTGACCGTCATGTCGTGATCGAGGTTGTCGCTGTGGGCATAGTTGACCACGTTGGTGCACAGTTCGTCGAGGACCAGCCTGATCTTGAATTCGATGTCCGGTTGCCAGCCCTCGGCACCGGAAACCTCGTCCACGGCGGTCTCGACCTTCTGCAGTTCCTCGATGGTCGTCCTGATGACCAGGGTCGTGCTGGCTGCCACACCATCACTCCGAACGGTAGAGAGTGAGACACGTGATGTCGTCGAACTGCGGAGCGTCCCCCGAGAAGGTCTCAACCGCCCGGAACACGATATCGTTGGCTTCCCTGGCGCTTGTCGGCGGCGACTCGCTGAACAGTTCCGTCAGCTGTTCCAGACCGAACTGGTCCTGGTTCTCGTTCTCGGCCTCCGTCACGCCATCGGTGTAACACAGGGCCATGTCGCCGGGTTCCAGCCGGATCTGCTGTTGCGTGTACTCGATGCCGGGCACAACCCCGAGTGCAACGCCGGCGGAGGTGCCGAACAATGTGTGGCTTCCATCCGAGTGGACGATAAGCGGGGGATTGTGACCCGCATTTGCAAAGGTGAGGAGGCCCGAGGCCGGGTCGAAGATGGCAAAGAACAGAGTCACGAACATCGATGTTTCGTTGTTCTCGTTCAGCAGTTCGTTGACTTCCGTCAGCACTTCGCTTGGCGACGTTCTGCCGACAGCTGCGCCCTTGAGAAGGGTGCGGCTCGACATCATGAAGAGTGCGGCGGGGACGCCCTTGCCGGAGACATCCGCTATGGCCAGGCCGATCCTGTTGTCAGGCAGGCTGAGAATGTCGAAAAAATCGCCGCCGACATCCCGGGCCGGCTCCATGTTGGCAAAGACCTGGTAGGTCTGCGTCTCCGGGAAACTCGTGGGAAGGATTGCCTGCTGCATCGAACGTCCGACACTGAGCTCGTTTTCCAGGGCGACGAGCTTGTCGCGTGATTGCAGTGCTTCGCGGAGCATCGTGAGATGCCGCAGGGTGCGGTCGATGGTGACCCTCAGATCATCGAAATCAAGCGGCTTGGTCACGAAGTCGAATGCGCCGCGATTCATCGCCGTGCGGATGTTCTTCATGTCGCCGTAGGCTGAAACAATCACCGAACGGATGTTTGGATCCACCTTGGGAATCTGTTCAAGCAGCGTCAGGCCATCCATCTCGGGCATGTTGATGTCCGAGAGAACCATCTCGATCTCGGGGTCCTTGTTGAGCGCCTCGAGGGCCTGGACACCGTTGCCGGCAAATGTGAAGTGGAACTTCCCGCGTCTGATCTCCCGGCGCATGCGCTGCAGCATCAGGCGCTCGAGATCCGGTTCATCGTCAACGACAAGTATCTTGCGGGGTTCGGTCATGTGGCGCCCATCAGTAAAGTCAACCGGAGATAAGCGGGTGATGCGATGTTACTTTTCCTGTGTGGCGTCAAGCGCCTCGGCCTTGTCGGCACACACCTGGATGATCTTGTCGAATCCGGCTATGGAAAATACCTCCTGGATGGATGGCTGCAACGAATGAAGCGCCAGTTTCGCATTGCGCGTCCACAGGTTCTTGGTGATCACCAGAACCGCTCTCAGTCCAGCGCTGTTGATGTAGCTCAGATTCTCGAAGTCGACGATGACCCTTCGGATGTCATCGGTGATGGCCCTTTCCATCAGGTGCTGGAACTCGCTGACCGTGGCGCTGTCAATGCGGCCGTTGACGGTGGTGACAAGGACATCGTCCTCTCGCTCTGTCCTGACTTCCATGGTTGAGACCCGCTTTCTCCTGTTGGCGCTGAAATGGCGATGACATCAGGGAATCGGACGATTCCCCGGGCAACAAACGGAATGCCGCATCCTTCCTGCCGGTCGGCAGCCTCCGGTATTCCCGATGGTCATTCCCGAAACCTAGAACGCCCCTGTCTGCTGTTCAAGCCTGTCGCTCATGTCTTTGTGCCGATGTCGAGGATCGTTCCGAAGTGCAGGCGAGCCTGTTTCGCCGCATGGCCGATGGAATCGACAAGGGCATGGGAGACAAGCTGTCCGCCGAGCCGTTCCATGAGCGCGGTGTCGGCCAGGCTGCCGACCCTTTCCTCTTCTCCGCTCAGCCGCGCCATTCCCTGGAGGTTGTTCCAAAGCGCCGTGGTTTCGCTGAGTTCGGTGGCGACATCTTCGGCGATGAGAGAGAGGTCGCCGGCGCGTTCGAAGACTCCGATGGTGTTGCCGGCCAGGATCGTCGGCGTGTCGCGGGCATGCAGAAGTTCAAGGTACTGGGCGATGAACTCGACATCGAGAAGCCCTCCCGGCATGTGCTTGATCGTCTCTTCGCGGGTGCGGTTCTCCTCGCGAATGCGCTCGCGCATGTCGATAACGTCGCCAGCAAGTGCTTCCCTCGCGCGCGCCAGGGTCAGAACGTCGTGGCGCACCCTTGAGAAGTCGTCCCCAAGCCGTCCGCTGGCGGCGACGACACGGGCCCTGGTGAGGGCCTGGTGTTCCCAGGTCCATGCATTCTCGTGCTGGTAGGATTCGAAGGAGTCGAGGGAACATGCAATGGGGCCGGCCTTGCCGGAGGGGCGCAGCCTCATGTCGACGTCGTAGAGCCGGCCCTCCCTGGTCGGTGCCGTGATGGCGGTGATCAGGCGGCGGCACAGGCGCGCATAGTACTGAGTGGCCGGGAGGGGCTTGCGGCCATCCGACGCCGCCTCGCTGCCGCTCTGGTCATAGAGGAACATGAGGTCGAGATCCGAACTCACTGTCATCTCCCGGCTGCCAAGCTTGCCGAAGGCGATGATCGCGAAGGAGCCTCCGGGTACGCGGCCATGATCCACCTCGAACTCCCTTTCGACGACGGGCAGCAGGGCGGCAATGCAGGCGTCGGCGATGTCGGAGAGGGGTCGAGCGGCCTCGACAGGGGTCAACATCCCCTCGAGCAGGTGCACGCCGATCTGGAAGACCTTGTCGTTTGCCCAGCGCCTGACCTCGTCAAGCACGTCCTGGAGGTCTCGTGCCCGGCCAGTGGCCTCGGCAAGCTGGGAGGTCATTTCTTCCCTGTCCAGTTCCAGGGTGTAGAACAGGCGTACCAGACCTCGGCGCGCGGTTTCGGCAATCTCCGCTTCGAGGTCCTCGTCATCGAAGGAAAGATCGGTGAACTCACGGGCGAGAACGCTGTCCATCAGCGTCGGCTTGCGGGTGAGCCAGCGTGACAGATATGGCGCCACTCCCAGGATCTCGCCGAGCAGTTCCAGAAGATGTGGATGGGCGGCAACGAGGGAAAGGAAGGATGTACCGGCGGGCAGGCGGGACAGGAATTCGTCGAATTTCATCAGCACGCCATCGCAGTCGCGCAATCCGGCGAACACGCCGAGCGCCGAGGGCGCAAGGCGCATCAGGTGTTCAACGGACTGCGGAGTCCGAAGTACCGGGTATGGTCCCGTCTTCCATGCCATGACGGTGGCGGCGACGCGTTCGGGCTCGCCATATCCCAGAGCCGCGAGGCTCTTGCGGGTCGTGTCATCCACCGTATCTCCGGTGAAGTCCATGGGTTGTTGCCTGACGCTCTCCACCCTCTCCGCGAAGAGACTGGTGTAATGCCTTTCGACAACGGCCACGGCGTCGAGAAACGAGCATTTCAGCGCCTCGGCGTCCGCAAGTCCCGAGAAAGCCGCGATGTTGCCGATGCCTTCCGCGGTCCCGGGAAGGCTGTGCGTCTGGCGGTCGTCGACCATCTGCAGCCGGTGCTCGAGAGTGCGCAGAAAACGGTAGGCCTCTTTCAGTTCAATGGCAGCACCGTGGGTCACGTGCCCGCCTGCCACGAGGATGTCGAGCGTCTCGCAGGTCCCCCTGGTTCGCAAGGAGGTTTCCCGGCCACCCCAGATCAGCTGTTGTGCCTGCACATAGAATTCGATCTCGCGAATGCCGCCGCCGCCGAGCTTGACGTTGCGTCCCATGAACGTTCCACCGTCGCGTGAGCGTGACGAGTCGATCTGCTGCTTGATGGTCCGGATATCCTGCATGGCCGCGAAATCCAGATGGCGCCTCCAGATGAATGGATGCAGCTCCTCGAGAAAGATCTCGCCTCTTGCCGTGTCACCAGCCACGGTGCGTGCCTTGATCATGGCCGCGCGTTCCCAGTTGCGCGCCGACTCGCGATAGTAGGTCCCGGCAGAGACGGTGGAGATGGCCGGGGGCGTCGACGACGGGTCGGGACGCAGTCTGAGATCGGTGCGAAAGACATAGCCGTCGGCAGTCTGTGCGTCGATGATCCGCGTCAGGCCCTGGGCAAAGCGTGTCATTGTCCGCTGCAGATCCTCGGCTCCAGTGGCAGGCACGATCTCGGGGTCAAAGAGAATGATGAGATCGATATCGCTGGAGTAGTTGAGTTCGCCCGCCCCCAGCTTGCCCATGCCGAGAACGAAGAGTCCGCACGCTAATTCTGCATCCTTCGGGTCCGCAAGGACGAGTCTCTCCCTTGCGTGAAGCGCTCGCAACAGGTGCCGGCAGGCCGTTCTGAGAGCGGATTCGGCGAACTGCGAGAGCTTGCCTGTGACCTGCTCGAGAGACCAGAGCGACGAGATATCGGCAAGTCCGGCCGTGAGATGGACACGCCGCTTGGCACGCCTCAGGCGAGTCATGAGGTCCTTTTCGGTTTCCCCGTCGATGTCCGGCTCCGCCATCGCGATGGCCGCATCGAAGGCGGCGTCCGGGCCGTCGCCGATCAGCGTCAAGGCGAACAGGGGATCGACCGTCACGCAGCGTGACAGGTAGGGGCTGTGTCGGAAGACGGGATCGAGGATTCCCTCGGCGGCGGGACGCAGGTCGAGGGCCCGCGACCTCAAGTCCTCGTCACGAATTCGTTCGGCTGCCGCCTGCCAGCGCTGCCAGAGAAGCTCGACGCTCTCGGGAACCAACTCCGGGGCCTTCAGTCCGGACCAGGCCTGGGAAATCATCCTCTACCCGTCTCGCAGTGGAAGGGTGCGGGAGTCTGTGGACTGGCAACAGATGAGTCAATCAGCGGGCCCGCGGCATGTCGACCGCCGGCTGCACGGGCTCCGGCAGGCGAAAGAGCCTGCCCGGACCGGACGTGGAATCATGGATGCCGATCTGCCGCAACATGCGCCAGACGAGTGCCTGATTGCTCGTCACGACCGGTTTGCCGGTCTCATCCTCGATTGTCTCGATGACCTCGACAGCGCGAAGGGCCGTGCACGACAGGAAAATACCGTCACAATTGCTTGTGCAGACGTCGAGGGCGAGGCGTACGATGTCGCGGGGCTCGACTCGCGTCATGTCCCGACCCCGGGCAATGCCGAGTCCCCTCATGGAGCTGACATCGAAACCACGATCTTCGAGGAACGCCGCTTCCATGCGGTTGACTTCGTCGAGATAGGGCGTACCCACGGCCACACGAGCGATCCCGAGATGGCGCATGGCGTCGACGACGCACGTGACAAGTGCCAGGGGACTGGTCTCCGGCTGTGCGCTCCTGATGGCGCGCTCAACGGCAGCTTCGCCCGCCGCGATACTGGCTGAGGTGCACACATAGGCAATGGCGTCGAGCCTCTCGGGCAGCAGGCGCGCCGCATCGCCCAGATCTCCGGCAACCGCGGTCAGATTCTGCACGGTCACCGGATCGGCAAGCCGCACTCTGGTTATGAAGACACCGACATCCCACGGCACCATCGCCCGGATGTCGTCGTCCGCCGTCTCTTCGGTGTCGAGAAGGATGAAGCCCAGGCGCCCCCTGGCATGGCGTCCCTGTCCCTCGTTGCCGGGCGAGAGACACGGCCGGGCCCGGGTCGAGGCGTGATCAGTCATCGAGCTCGCACAGAAGAGGCGTGTGATCCGACGCCTTCGGCCAGGCCCGGGGCGTGCGATCGATGTCGCACGCCACCAAGCGGTCCGCCGCATGGGGAGAAAGCAGCATGTGGTCGATCCTGACACCGTGATCCTTCAGCCAGGCGCCACCCTGGTAATCCCAGAATGTCCAGGCGCCGGCCGTCGTTCCGTGCAAGGTAGCATAGGCCTCCGTGTAGCCTGACCACACAAGCTCGCGAAACAGCGCCCGGGATTCGTCGCGCGTGAGGGCGTCACCTGCCCAGAGAGCCGGATCGTGCACGTCGTCGTCGGTGGGGCACACATTGTAGTCACCTCCGAGAACGACCGCTTCCTCGAGGGCAAGGAGGCTGAGGGCATGGTCGACCAGACGCCGCATCCATGCCAGCTTGTAGGCGAACTTGTCGCCCGGCGCCGGGTTGCCGTTCGGGAGGTAGATCGAGGCGACCCGCAAGCCGTGCGTGAAGACCTCGATGTAGCGCGCCTGCGCGTCATCCGGATCGCCGGGGAGACAGGTTGTCTCAATGTCGATGGGAGACTTGGAGAGGACAGCAACTCCGTTGAGCGCCTTTTGCCCGGCCACCGCACAGTTGTACCCGAGGTCGCCGATGGCATCGTGGGGGAAGGTCTCCGAAACGGTCTTGAGTTCCTGCAGCAGGACGATGTCCGGTTGCCGGGCTTCAAGCCATTTCAGCACGTTGGGCAGTCGCGCCCTGATCGAGTTGACATTCCAGGTGGCAATCTTCATGTGCCGGCAAGGTAGAGGTGTCAGATCGCGAACGAGGTGCCACAGCCGCATGACGACGTGGCATTGGGGTTGTCGAGAGTGAAGTAGCTGCCCTCGAGACTGTTCACGTACCGGAGGGTGGAACCGGCGAGGTATCGAAGGGAGACATCGTCGATCACGACCCGCGCATTGCCCATGCCGTACTCGACATCGCCCTCCTCGGGCCCTTCATCGACCGTGAAATGATACTGGAATCCCGAACAGCCACCCCCGGTGACGACAATCCGCAGGCGGCCGCCGCCCTCTCCAGCCATGATGTCGCTGATCCTGGCGGCAGCGTCTTCGGAGAGGTTGATGCCATCCTGGGGAAGGGTGTCGCCCATCATCCGCATCCTGCCTGATTCTCCATCATTACCTAGTGTCGCCGCTGGTTGCTGTCAATCCTGCATGCGATGGAGTAACAACGGAGCACCATGACCTCAGCACCCTATGCAGCACATCAGGCGACGAGTCGTGGCCGTCGCTTCGCCGAACAGCCGTCCTGCTACCGCAGCGAGTACCAGCGGGACCGTGACCGCATCATTCACAGCAGAGCGTTCCGTCGTCTGATGCACAAGACGCAGGTCTTCGCCACTGTTCACGGCGACCATCACCGCACCCGCATGACCCATTCCCTCGAAGTGGCGCAGATCGCCCGGACCATTGCCCGCAGTCTGGCTCTCGACGAAGATCTTGCCGAGGCGATCGCGCTTGCCCACGATCTCGGCCACACCCCGTTTGGCCACATCGGCGAAGAGGTTCTCGATGAGGCCATGGCGCAGTGGGGTGGTTTCAGCCACAACATCCAGACATTTCGAATCCTCACACGACTGGAATCTCCCTATGCTGCCTTCGACGGCCTCAACCTGACCTGGGAAACCCTTGAAGGCGTTGTCAAGCACAATGGGCCCATGTTGTCTGCGGTACCGCCGGCCATTGCGAACTACAACCGTTTGCAGGATCTCGAGGTCGATTCGTTTCCGGGCGTGGAGGCCCAGGTCGCTTCGCTGGCCGACGACATTGCCTACAACGGCCATGATCTCGACGACGGCCTGAGAATGGGCCTCTTTACGCTGGACGACCTCGCCGGCGCGCCGGTTGCCGCGGAAGCGATCCTGGAGGTCCGGGAGCGCTGGCCCGATGCGCCCCTCGTGCGCAAGATTCACGAAACCATGAGAAAGATCATCGACGTGCAGGTCCGGAATCTGGTCGAGACATCGCGCGCAACCCTGGTCTTTGTGCGCCCTCAGTCGGCCGATGATGTCCGTTGGCACGACACGCCGGTCATCGGCTTCAGCGAAACCTTTGCGGATGCGGCGGCGGGCTTGAAGGCGTGGCTCTACACAAATATGTACTGCCACGAACGGTTGCGGGGGCAGGCCCGGGAAGCCGCAACCATACTCCGTGGTCTGTTTTCGGCCTTCCGTGACGATCCGCAACGTCTGCCGGTCGAATGGAAGGAACATCTGGACAGGTGTGGCGAAGCAGACCGCATGCGCCTTGTCGCTGACTATCTCGCCGGCATGACTGACCGCTTCGCACACAAGGAACATCAACGCCTGGTACGCCAAGAACCATGAATGTCCATGACGAGTTTACCTCGCGCATCCGTGCCGCCGTGGAGTCGCTCGAGACTCGGGGAGTTGTTGCAGCCGGTTTGACCGATCGCATTCAGGTGTCGGATCCGCGCCAGGCTGGCCACGGCGACCTGGCGAGCAACGCCGCCCTCGTGCTGGCTGGAGTAAACGGCATGGCACCGCGCGAGATCGCAGACCTGATCATCCGCGAACTGCGCCAGGATCCCGACGTGGCGACGGCTGTCAGCGCCGGCCCGGGCTTTGTCAACATCACTCTCCGCGAGAGCTTCTGGCACTCCTGGCTGAAGCGCCTTCTTGTCCATGGACCCGACGCCCTGCTGGCGGACCGTGGTCAGGGGCGCAAGGCGTGCGTCGAGTACGTGTCCGCCAATCCCACGGGGCCACTGCATGTGGGTACGGCGCGTGGCGCCGTCATCGGTGATGTTCTGGCCTCCCTGCTCGAGGCCGTTGGCTGGAAAGTGACCAGGGAGTACTACATCAACGATGCCGGAGCCCAGGTCGATGTCCTCGCCTGGTCCGCCTATGTCCGCTACCTTGAGGCGCTCGGTGAGCCGCCGGATGCAGCGGTTCTCGAGACACTCTACCCGGGCGATTACCTCATCGAGACAGGCAAGGCTCTCGCCGCCAGGTACGGAACGACGCTGAAAGAGACCATCGGCGATCGTCGGCCTGGCAGCTTGCCGTTGCCAGAGCCTCTTGTGGAAGTCCGCTCCTTCGTCATTGAAACGATGATGGAAATCGTTCGCCACGATCTCGCCCTGGCAGGCGTGCATCAGGAAGTGTTCAGTTCGGAGCGCGCAATGATGGAGTCAGGCGGGATCGAGAGGTGTCTGGAGAAACTCGATGCACGCGGACTTATCTATACCGGCGTGCTGGAACCGCCGAAGGGCAGGGAGCCCGAGGACTGGGAGCCTGTGCCCCAAACCCTGTTCCGTTCCACTCGCTTTGGCGACGATCTTGATCGGCCACTCAGGAAGTCTGATGGCTCCTGGAGCTACTTCGCCCCGGACATCGCCTATCACAACGGCAAGGTCGAGAGAGGATTCGATCTCATCATCAATGTCTTCGGTGCCGATCACGCAGGTTACGTCAAGCGGCTCAAGGCCGCGGTGGCAGCGCTGTCGGATGGCCGTGCCTCCTTCGATATCCTGCTGACCCAACTTGTCCGCTTTACCGGCAATGACCGGCTGGCGAGAATGTCGAAGCGGGCCGGCCGCTACGTCACCATGCGCGAAGTCGTGGAATCGGTCGGCAAGGACGTGCTGAGATTCATCATGGTGACGCGCCGCAACGACGTGCCGCTCGACTTTGATCCGGTGAAAGCGCAGGAGCAGTCGAAGGACAACCCCGTATTCTATGTCCAGTATGCGCACGCGCGCATCTGCTCGGTCCTGCGCAAGGCTGGCGAGGCCGGTATCGACACGTCCGGACTCGCCGGCGCATCCCTGTCCCGCCTCACCCAGCCCCGCGAGATCGCTCTCATCAGGACCCTTGCCGGCTGGCCGGCCGCCATCGATGGCGCTGCTGCTGCCCACGAGCCCCATCGCGTCGCTGCCTGGCTCAACACGCTTGCCGGCGAGTTTCACGCGTTGTGGAACACGGGCAGGGATGATCCTTCGCTGCGTTTTGTTGTGGATGGAGACACGGATCTGACACGCGCCAGGCTTGCGCTCGGCGCGGCAACACGGCAGGTGATTGCCCGTGGTCTGCGTCTTGTCGGTGTCGAACCCAGGGAGGTCATGCGCTGAACGACCGCCGCGATCCAACACTCTTCGCCGGGGGGCAACCAGAACCCCGGGAAGATCCAGAAGCCCCCGTCCAGGAGACAGCGAAGGCGCCCGTTCGACGGCGCGGACTGTGGCGCCTGGCCGTCACACTGCTCCTTGTCGTTCCGGTCGCCGGAGGCGCCGCGTGGTTCTTCTGGCCCGACAGCGACGGCACGGGAAACCGGGAAGTTACGGTGTTCCGGGCAGATACCACGCCCTATCGGGTTGCACCGGAAGTCGCAGACGTGTCGGACATTCCCAATACCGGAATCCTGGTTCTCGAATCCACGGCCAACGGCGAGGAGAACGAGGGACACGAGATTCTGATGCCGCCCCCCGAGGAGCCCTTTGTGCTTGATACCGGGACGCAGACGGAGGGGGATGTGATCGTGGATGTTTCAGAGGCGCCACTGGAGCCGGCCAATGAAGGGACTGTGACCGGTCCGATCTTTGACGCCGACCAGGTCACGGCCATGGTTGACGAGGCTCTCGACGAGACTCCTCCAACAATGCCTCCCCTGCCGGACGACAAGCCGGTGGTGCCGGACGTGGACTGGGGGCCAGGTACCGTGGCTGCCGATGATGCCGCAGGGACGGGTTCGTTGTCCTTTTCGGATGTTGCCGCGTCCCTCGGAGAAGAGACTTCCGGTGAACCGCCAGCAGGGTCTGGAACACGCTATGGCATCCGCATTGCCTCCTACTCCAGCGAGAATGGGGCAACAGACGCCTGGGATCGGCTGCATCGCGAACACAACGATCTCTTCGGTGGCCTGGAGGCAACCATCACCACGATCTCTGTCGACGACAGCCGGTACTTCCGCCTCACTATCGGCGAATTCGAGGCCAGGCAGGAGGCTGAGGGACTGTGTGCCGCGGCTGTCGAGCGCGCGCTCGAATGCCGCGTCGTGACCTACTGACACCGTGCCGCGCGCGCTCATCACCGATATTGCCGGGAGCCGTATCTCGGCTTCAGAAAGGTCCTTTCTGCGCGCCTTCGATCCTCTGGGTATCATTCTCTTCCGCCGCAACATCGTCGATCCGGCCCAGGTCAGCGAACTTGTGGCATCCTTCCGCGACATCGTCGGGCGCGACGAGGCGCCGGTCATGATCGACCAGGAAGGTGGGCGTGTGGCGCGTCTCGGGGAGCCCCACTGGTGGCCCGGTCTTCCTCCCGCCACGATTGCCCGGGGAGGGGGGCGGGCCGCCTGGCTTGCTGGTCGCCTGCTGGCCCACGACATGGCGCCGCTGGGCATCGATGTTACGTGCGCCCCCTCGCTCGACCTGCGACTTGCCGGCATGGACGATGTCATCGGTGATCGGGCCTTCTCCCATGATCCCGACAGGGTGAGCGAGCTTGGGGCGGCCTTCATCGATGGTCTTGGCGCGGGCGGCGTGCAGGCGACGATCAAGCACATGCCTGGTCACGGCCGGGTGACCGTGGACCCGCACGACAGCCTGCCACGCGTCGACACGGCGCTCGCCGTCCTGAGGGAACAGGACTTCATTCCCTTCCGGCGCCTGTCCGCCTGTCCCTTCGGCATGGTGCCCCATGTCGTCTATACGGTCGTTGACAACCGGAATCCGGCGTCAGCCTCACCGGCAGTGGTCCGCCGCATCATTCGCGGTGAGCTGGGCTTTGCCGGCGTGCTGTTGAGCGACGCAATCGACATGGGAGCTCTGAGCGGTCCTCATGACGCAAGAGCCCGCTCGTGCATTGCCGCCGGGGTCGACGTGGTAATGCACTGCAACCAGACTCTGGAGGTGCGAGAGCGCGTTGCCGCCGCGACACCGGAACTTGCCGGCAGCGCCCTGGAGAGGGTTACGAATGCCGCGGCAACACGTCGTCCGCCGCAGTCCGGGTTCGACCCGTGCGGGGCCCGCGCGGAATTGACGCGACTGGTGACCACGTCATGACCTTCGACCTGGAGGGAATCCTGTGGCTGGTTTCGGTCTGGGCCCTGCCGGTGGTGACCGCCATTACACTTCACGAGGCCGCGCACGGCTGGGTGGCATGGAAACTGGGGGATGACACCGCGCAGCGCATGGGACGGGTTACCTTCAATCCCCTGAAGCACATCGACCGGTTTGGGACGATTCTTCTGCCGTGCCTTCTGCTACTCTTCCAGGCGCCGTTCCTGTTCGGTTATGCCCGTCCGGTTCCGGTGCGGTTCCATCGCCTTGGGCGACCGCGACGCGACATGGTTCTGGTGGCGGCTGCCGGTCCGGCCATCAATCTTCTGATGGCTCTTGCAGCGGCTCTCGCCTTCCACCTCGTGGTCCTTGTCCCCGACGTGGCCTCGGCCTGGCTTGCCGCCAACCTGCGCAATGCGTTGATCATCAATGTCGTGCTGGCGGTCTTCAACATGCTGCCACTCCCGCCGCTCGACGGCGGGCGCGTGGTGACTGGCCTTCTTCCCGCTCGCCTGGCGGCGCGCTTCCAGCGCGTGGAACGTTACGGTATCGCCATCCTTGTCGCCCTCATCGCAGTGCCGCCGCTCATCGGCGAACAGATCGGAATGGACATCAGCATTCTCTCCCATCTGCTCCTGCCTCCGGTCGAGGCCATCATCTACGCCATCGTCTCCGTCGCGATGGTATGATGGACGATCCTCTCTGCGGAGCCTGAACATGACGGCTGGAATCGAGGCGGGAATGCGGCCAGACTCACGTACTGGTCTTGTGGAGGCCGAATGCCGGTGACCGGCGAGGACTTTGCCGAGGATGAGGGGGGCCTGGGGCCCGGTCCTTCCGGCGTCTTCCGGGTGGATGTGGCGGGCTACGAGGGTCCACTCGATGTCCTGTTGGCTCTGGCGCGGCAGCAGAAGGTCGACCTTGCCCGCATTTCCATGGTGGATCTGGCGGATCAGTACCTTGCGTTCGTGGCCCGTGCCCGTCATCGCCACCTTGAACTCGCCGCCGACTACCTCGTCATGGCGGCCTGGCTTGCCTACCTCAAGTCGCGACTCCTCATCCCCCGCGAAGAAGAGGAAGCGCCGTCTCCGGAACTCATGGCCGAAGCGCTGCAATTCCAGCTGCGCCGTCTCGAGTCAATGCGCGACAGGGCCCGGGCACTCATGGCTCTTCCCCTTCTCGACCGTGATGTCTTTCGCTGTGGCCATCCCGAAGGCCTGCCTGTCGAGACCCGGGACGTGTGGCGTGAGTCCCTCTGGCGTCTGCTCAGGGCCTATGGAGAACTCCTGCAGCGTGTTCGCCGCCAGGACTGGCGTCCGGAACATGTCGAGGTGTTCTCGGTGGAGGCGGCCTTGCAGCGCCTTGAGGCCCTGGTCGGTGATCTGCCCGACTGGATGGACATGATCAGCCTGCTCCCCGAGGACCTGCACAGTGGTCTCTACTACCGGTCCGTCGTCAGTTCGACCCTGGTTGCGGGGCTTGAACTTGCCCGTCAGGGCAAGGCCGAGCTGCGCCAGGATGGTGCCTGGTCACCGATCGAGATTCGAAAGCGCGGAGCATGAAGACACCGACCCGGGACGTGCGCATTGTCGAGGCCCTGCTGTTCGCCTCGCCCCAGCCTGTCGACGAGAGGGAGATTGCCGGGCGGCTTGGCGAGGACGCTGATGTCGGAGCCTGCCTTGGCCAACTTGCCGAAGATTACAGGGGGCGAGGCGTTGAACCGGTGCGGATCGGCGGCAAGTGGTCCTTTCGCACGGCGGTGGATCTTGGCGCGGAACTGAAGATCCGGTCCGTGCGCCGCCGCCGGCTGTCGAGAGCTGCCCTCGAGACCCTCGCCATTATTGCCTATCACCAGCCGGTGACCCGCGCCGAGGTCGAATCCATTCGGGGTGTTTCGCTCTCGCGAGGTACGCTCGATCTTCTCCTTGAGATTGGCTGGATTCGTCCATCGGGACGCCGACGTACACCGGGAAGACCATTGCAGTGGCGGACGAGCGGCGAATTCCTTGAGCACTTCGGTCTCGAATCAGTGGATGACCTGCCGGGGCGCGATGAGTTGCTGGCTGCGGGATTGCTTGACACCCGGCCGGATCTGCCTCTGCCCGGAGGTCCAGGAGACGACGAGGAAGAGGCTTCCTGACAAAGCATGATGAGAGGCTTGAAAATAAGAACCGTTTGCACATAGCATCCCGCCAGCGTGATCAGCATGCGGACGTTTCATGCCCGGATTGTCCTTTCACGGCGTCAGTCATTCCTGGGCCGGTGAAGAAGCCCTCAAGAATGTTGATCTCGAGATTGCCGATGGCGAGGTCATGTGCCTGGTCGGCCCCTCGGGATGCGGCAAGACCACCGCTCTGCATCTTGCCGCCGGACTCGAACCCCTCGTGGCCGGCGAGATCCGCATCGGTAATGACGTTGTCGCCGGAAACGGCGTCCACCGGCCGCCCGAGGTTCGGGGTGTGGGCCTTGTCTTCCAGGAGTTCGCCCTGTTCCCCCACCTCAGTGTAGCCGACAATGTCGCGTTCGGCCTGCGCGGGCGCCGGCAGGCGAAGGCCGCCGTTGGAGACCTTCTCGACATGGTCGGTCTCGGCGGCTACGCCGAGAAGTACCCACACATGCTGTCGGGTGGTGAACAGCAGCGTGTTGCGCTGGCGCGGGCCCTGGCGCCGAAACCACGAATCCTGCTGCTCGACGAGCCGTTTTCCGGCCTCGACGTGCGCTTGCGTGAATCGGTGAGGGACCAGACCCTCGCAATCCTGCGCGACATCGGGACGACAACACTCATTGTCACCCACGATGCCGAGGAAGCGCTCTATCTGGGCGACCGCCTTGCCGTCCTGCAGGGGGGCAGGCTGCTCCAGACAGGAACACCAGACGCGATCTACCAGCGTCCGGCAACGGCCTTCGTGGCGAGGTTCCTCGGTGACGTCAACTGGTTGCATGGCACTGCGGCTCCCGGCCGGATTTGCTCACCGGTGGGTGACGTCCTGGCTGATGGATTCATAACCGGCCAGAGGGTCGATGTCCTGATTCGCCCCGAGGGCCTCCACCTGACTCCTGAAGGTGACGGTCCCGGCGCACGGGTGATCGAGCGGCGGCTGGTCGGTCATTCCACGCTTGTTTCCCTGCGCCTCAGGAACGGCGAAATGCTGCGCGCTCGCATCCTTGGGCAGACTGCGCCAAGTCCCGGCACCGACGTCAGGATCCGTTTCGACGACGATTCCGTCCTCGTCTTCCCCTGCCAGGAGGCCCGGCACATCTCCTGAGTGCATGCATTCCCGCTTGCCTGAGTGGTGGCAGTGAGGCTCCGGGAAAGGCTCGAGGAAGGACGTGGCAGAGGTGCCCGGGTCATCGGCATCGCACAATGACCGGTCGAGAGACTTATGCGCGGTTCCCGTTGCGGCGGAATGTCGCCCGGAACACGCGGTGCACCGGTCTCTCGCTCAGTCCAGCCGCTGGGGATGGACAATGGCGACGCCTTCCCCGGCATGGGTGTACATGGCTGCGGAGCCATCCAGCAGGGCAGCGTGAAGGTCCGGCCAGTTCCTTTCGGCGCGTTCGATGCGCGTGGACTGTTCGGACAGAAACGCCTCCCGGGTGTCGGCATCCCAGTTCAGGTAGAGCTTGCCTTCGAGTATGGACCAGCCATTCACGAAATCGACCTCCGCACCGTAGCCCTCAGACACGGCATAGGCGCACCAGCCGTTGTATCTCGGCTCGTACGCACCCGGATCGGCCGCGAAGGCCGATGCGTTCTCCGGCGAGCTGAACAGCCATGACGTACCCTTGTAGTCGACAGTGTTGGAGGCCAGGCCCTTGGCAGGTGCGCCATCGAAATAGGCAACGACATCGAAACCGTCCATCGCAACGCCGTCGGACAGCGCATTGACGATTTCGCCCGATACCACTCCGCTGACTCCATCCTCATCGGCGATCGTCTGACCGGCGATTGACGAGAGCCCGGCCGCGAACACACCCGCCAGCAACGCCCGGCGCGACAGGATGCCTGCCGTCGCTCCCAATCCGCTTCCTTCTCGGTGCATCGGTCATCTCCTCTTCCGTTCCCGATCTCCCGGCTCACGGTACATCTTGTCTGCAATGTCGGTTCCGGGCAGGCAACACTGACAGACCATCATACACCGGTTTGCGCTTCGGTCATCGGGTGGCGGCGAAGAGGTCGTTCATACCGGCATCGTCGGGCTGGAACATGGCGAACCGGCATGACGACTGGACCGGTCGCAGCCTGTCAATCCCGGCCGTCGAAGGTCGGACGACTTTCCAGATGATCCATGCAGCGACGCAAGGGACCGGCCCGCAAAGGTCAGGTTCTGATTCGAAGATGGGCTTGACGCAGTTTGTAGCCGACCCAGGACTTTTAGCCGGTGGCGGAAGCCCTGACCCGCAACTGCCATCCTGTCGACAACACGGTGCCCACGTCTCAGTTGTCCAAGACATTCATGTCATCGTCCATCGGGAGTGCGGTGGCGTGTGCGATGCCGAGCCGTCCGGACGCCGTGAGTCCATGTCCGGAGCGGCATGCGCCCGCACCCTCTGCATGTCCTCGACGCCATGGTGATACCGGGGTCTGAAGCCGAGTCGGATGGAGTCCGGGTAGCCACATGGGTCCGCGGTTGTGTCGATCCTGATGCGGCCCCACAGCCTGACGACTGAAGGCGGACTCTCGATGAACATGGTCTTCTCTGGCACCAGAGGCGGGAGGAAGGCGCTCATCGTCGTTGCCCTTGGCCCCTTGGAAGGCTATATGTCCCGGGTCGGAACGGCGCATCGTTGACGCCGTTTCATGGATTGACAGGGAAGGGAGACCTCACCATGGGTACCTTCAGTATATGGCATTGGCTCATCGTGCTGGTCATCGTTCTGCTCCTCTTCGGACGCAACCGGATTCCCAAACTGGCCGGCGACCTTGCCAAGGGGATCAAGGAGTTCAAGTCGGGCATGAAGGACGAGTCGGAGCAGGCACGGAAATCCGCTGAATCCCCGACAACCATCGAGGGAACCGCCACGCCCGCGTCCGCCGAGAACGAGAAGGACAAGACTGTCGCCTAGACACTTGATGAAGATAACCGGACATGTTCGATCTTGGATGGTTCGAAATAGCGGTCGTCGGGGCGGTGTTGCTGGTTGTTGTTGGCCCCAAGGATCTGCCCAAGGTGCTGCGGACCGTCGGCGTATGGACCGGCAAGGCACGACGCATGGCGCGGGACTTCCAGAAGGCGCTGGACCAGTACGCCAAGGAAGCCGAAATCGATGACGTCAAGAAGGCCGTCGAGACACCCCTGAAGGCGAAGAAGGCGGTTGCCGCGGCTGTTGATCCCACAGGCGCCCTCAAGAAGGAACTCGAGGAAACGGGCCGCGAGATGCAGGAGAACATGAAAGTCAGGGATGAGCCGGAGGCAACGGCCCAGGCGGCGCCGACGGAACCCGCCCGGGCTTCTTCCGGCGACACGTAGAACTCCCTTGATCAAGGATATCGACAACACCAAGCTTCCGCTGCTGGAGCATCTCGTCGAACTGCGCCGGCGCCTGGTGCGCAGCGCGGCGGTGGTGCTGCTTGCCTTCCTGCCATGTTTCTACTTTGCACCGGCGATCTACAACTTCCTCGCCCTGCCGCTCTACGATGCCTATGGGCTGGCGCCGGTGGAGGAGCCGGAGGAGGGGGAGGAGACGTGGATCGACCGCACCCTGCACGACGCCTGGATGTTGTTTTCCCCGCCACCGGATGAGGATGCTGCCCCTGAAGAGCCAGCAGGCGTCACCGAGGGCGCCACCATCGATCGCAGCGCCGATTCCGAATATCCGCCACGATTCATCTTCACCAGTCCCCAGGAAGCCTTCCTGACCTATGTGAAGGTCGGATTCTTTGTGTCCCTGTGTGTCTCGCTGCCGTTTCTTGCCTGGCAGCTCTGGGCGTTTGTGGCGCCCGGCCTCTATCGCCGGGAGAAGAAGTTGGTTCTGCCCTTCATGCTGGTGTTTCCGCTGCTCTTCACGCTCGGCGCGGCGATGGTTTACTACGCCTTCTTTCCCGTTGCCCTGAGGTTCTTTCTCGGCTTTCAGCAAACAGGGGATTTCGGGCAGTTGCCCATCGTCATGGAAGTGCGGGTGAGCGAGTACTTTTCTCTTCTCCTCAAGCTCCTCTTCGCCTTCGGCATCAGTTTCCAGTTGCCCCTGGTCATGACTCTGGCAGCGCGAACCGGGATGGTGACGGCTGAAGGGCTGAAGGAAAAACGAAAGTACGCCATCGTCGCCGTCTTTGTGCTGGCGGCCGTGATCACGCCGCCCGATCCCTTCAGCCAGCTTGGCCTCGCATTGCCGTTGATCCTGCTCTACGAAGTGTCGATCTGGTGTGCACGCTTCACCGAGCGGCGCAAGGCCGCAATCGAGGAAGCTGGCGATGAGGAAGAAGTAGAGGAGGTGGATGAGATGGACGACCCCCAGGCTTACGAGGAAACGGATTTCAATCCGGCGCGCTGACCGTTCCGGCACGCATGGCAAGGTAGACTCGCATGCACGATCTTGTGTGGATTCGCGCCCATCCCCAGGCCTTTGATGCGGCCTGCGCACGCCGGGGATTGCCTCCACAGGCGTCGCGGATACTCGACATGGACCGCAAGGTGCGGCACTCGAGAACCGGTGTCCAGGAACTGCAGCATCGGCGCAACGAACTGACACGCCTGATCAGCGAAGTGAAGCGAGATGGCCGGGACGCAGCGGCAGGGATCGCGGAAGTCGGCAGCATCAAGCAGCAGATCGCGGCCCTGGAGGCAACCGAGCGGGAGGATGCCGGAAGGCTTCGCAACGTACTCGAGGCGATCCCCAATGTGGTCGACGATTCCGTTCCCGAGGGCGCCGACGAATCGGACAACGTCGAGATGCGCCGCTGGGGAAACATCCCCAACTTTGCCTTCGAGCCGAAGGACCACGTTGATCTCGGTGCCATTCTGGGCGGCATGGACTTTGAGGTCGCTGCGCGCCTTGCCGGTGCACGTTTCGTGGTCCTTTCCGGTGCAATGGCCCGCCTCGAGCGGGCGCTTGCTTCCTTCATGCTTGATGTGCACACGCGGGAGTTCGGCTATGTCGAGGTCTCCGCGCCCCTGCTGGTGCGTCCGGAAACCGCTTACGGCACCGGCAACCTTCCCAAGTTCGCCGATGATCTCTTCCAAACCACCGATAACCGCTATCTCATTCCTACCGCGGAAATGACTCTCACGAACCTGGTTCGCGAATCGATCGTGGACGAGGATACGCTCCCCCTGCGCTACACCTCACTCACCCCTTGTTTCCGGTCCGAGGCAGGGGCGGCGGGGCGCGATACCAGGGGCATGCTACGCCAGCATCAGTTCTGGAAAGTGGAACTGGTTTCGGTGACCACGCCCGAGGATTCCCCGAAGGAGCATCGACGCATGGCGGACTGTGCGGAGACCATCCTGCAACGTCTGGCGTTGCCCTACCGTGTCGTCACCCTGGCTGCCGGAGACATCGGATTTGCAGCCCGCCTCACATGGGACCTCGAAGTGTGGCTGCCGGGGCAGGGAAGGTGGCGGGAAATCTCGAGTCTGTCGAACTGTGCCGATTTCCAGGCGCGCCGGATGGCTGCTCGCTGCCGAACCAGGGACACGCGCAAGACCCGCTTTGTGCACACGCTCAATGGATCGGGTGTCGCGGTTGGCCGGGCGTTGATCGCTATCCTGGAGAATTTTCAGCACGAAGACGGAAGCGTCTCCATTCCCGAGGCTCTTCGTCCATACCTGGGTGGCACGGAGCGCCTTCATCCCGGCGGAGCCACACCGGTCGACGGCTGACAGCACGGCGATGCCCGCCTCGCGCCCGGAACTCCTCCAGGATCTCGTTTCGCTGGGCGTTCGTTCGTCCACGGTACTCGAGGTCATGGCGACAGTTCCCAGGGACCGGTTTGTGCGTTCTGACCTCATCGCCCATGCCTGGGAGAACATGGCGTTGCCGATCGATTGCCAGCAGACGATCAGTCAACCTCTTGTCGTGGCGCTGATGTCCGAAAGACTGGCCCTCGAGGAGGGTATGCGTGTTCTCGAAATCGGAACCGGAAGCGGCTACCAGACTGCCATTCTGGCACAATTGGCAGGACACGTGTGGACGATCGAACGCCACGACACGCTGCTCGACCAGGCGATGGCCCGGTTTGCCGAACTGAACCTCGAGAACATCACCTGTCGGTCGGGAGACGGCTCTACCGGCTGGCCGGAGGAGGCGCCCTTCGACAGGATCATGGTGACGGCCGCTGCGACCACCATGCCGCAGCCTCTGATCGACCAGCTCGTCCCCGGTGGTATCATGGTGGTGCCGGTTGGTGGAACGCTCTTCGACCAGAAGCTCTACCATGTGCAACGCCTCGATTCGGGTCATGAATGTCATGCCTTTCTCGATGTCAGGTTCGTTCCGCTCGTCCATGGGTGAGCGGCCGTTTCCAGGGTTTCTGGCGTTCCTTTCCGCCATCGTTCTGGTGGCATCCTGCGCCCAGATGCCTGCTCCGGTGCGCTTCATTGACCAGGTCATGCCGCCGCTGCCAGGAACCCCGCCGGCCGGCAGGCTGGCTTCCCTGCCTCCCCTTCCGACCGAAAAACCCCTTCCACCCGAGGCGCCTGCCACGCCGCCACAACCCGTGGTGGAACTGGAGGAACAAGCCACCGAGGATCTGATGGCGCGCATTGAGCGCATTCTTGGCGCTGTCCGGGACGATGCGCCGCGCGAGGCGATGATTCTGGAGACCGTGCCTTCGGACACGGGTCCGGTGACCATCTACACTGTCCGCCGCGGTGACACATTGCTTGGCATTTCGCGCCACCTTGGTGTGCGTTCACGCGAACTTGCCGAGATCAATGGCCTCGTCAAGCCCTATCTTCTCGTGGAGGGACAGCAACTGACCGTGCCGCAGGTGGCCGCCACAACATCCCGGGTGGCGGCAGTTGAGGTGTCCCGGGTGGCTGCAGACGAGGTGTCCATTCCCGAACCCGTGACGACGGCCATTCCCGAGCCCGCACCCGGAGGCGATCTGCAGTTCATCTGGCCGGTCACGGGACCGGTCGTCTCGGGTTTTGGCCCCAAGGAGGGCGGTCTGCACAACGATGGTATCAACATTGCCGCACCAGCCGGAACACCGGTGCGTGCCTCGGAGGACGGCGTTGTCTCGTACGTCGGTAACGAGGTCAGGGGCTACGGCAACCTTGTGCTGTTGCGCCACACGGATGGCTGGGTCACGGCCTATGCCCACAATGCGCGCAATCTCGTCGCCCGTGGTCAGATGGTGTTGCGTGGCGACGTCATTGCCAGTGTCGGCGCCAGCGGTGGCATTTCCCAACCGCAGTCTCACTTCGAGCTTCGTCAGGGAACCACGGCCGTCAATCCGATCGAACACCTTGTCGAGGGCTGAACCGCCGTTCACTCCTTCAGCCGGTCTCGAGAGTCCTCTCCATGCGGCCGGCCAGATCCTGGATAAACTGCCAGGCAACACGGCCAGACCGCGCTCCGCGTGTCATCTGCCATTCGATAGCGCGTGCGTGGAGCGCATCGTCTTCCACGTCCAGGCCGAAATGGTCCGCATATCCCTTGACCATGGCAAGGTAGGTGGGCTGGTCACACCCGTGAAAACCGAGCCACAGCCCGAACCGGTCGGAAAGCGACACCTTTTCCTCGACAGCCTCGGCCGGATGGATCGCGGTCGAGCGCTCGTTTTCCATGATGTCGCGAGGTGTCAGGTGACGCCGGTTGGAGGTGGCATAGAAGAGCACGTTGTCCGGACGTCCCTCGAGACCGCCCTCGAGCACTGCCTTGAGCGACTTGAGCGTGCTGTCATGGGCATCGAAGGAGAGATCGTCGCACATCAGGATGGCGCGCCGCTTCAGCTGCCGCATTCGCGAGAGCAGACGGTAGAGATGGGTGATGTCTTCCCTGTGTATCTCGATGAGCGCCAGGGATCCCGGCCGTTCGGCGTGAACCTTGGCGTGGACGGCCTTGATGAGTGTCGACTTTCCCATGCCGCGGGCGCCCCACAGCAGTGCGTTGTTGGCGGGGTAGCCTCTGGCAAACTGGCGTGTGTTCTCGAGCAGCGCATCCCTTGCGTGGTCAATGCCGTGCAGAAGGTCCAGCGGTACATGCTGGACGCGTTCAACCGCCTTGAGGGTGTCATTTCCGGCGTGCCAGACGAACGCTTCGCTGCCCTGCGGAAGAACCGAGACGGTGTTGTCCCCGGGTGGCGCAGCGGCGGTGCCGGCGATGCGTTCCAGAGCCTGTGCGATTCGGGCGAGTGCGGGATTCGTCATGAAGCGGGCAAGGCGGTCAGTCGGCGGTCATCATCGTGCTCCACAGTACCCGGCGGTTTGCAATTGGTCATCCCCCGGCTATAGTCCGCCACCTTTCGCGCAGGATATCGACATGCCGATCACACAGGCCTATGCACAGGGCGAAGCAGGTGCCGCCGGTTTCGATCCCTTCTTCCTCATTCTCATGGTCGCCATGTTCGGCGTCTTCTGGTTTTTCGTGTTCCGGCCGCAGTCAAAGAAAGCCAAGCAACACCAGGCCATGCTCAGTTCGATCAAGCGTGGAGATCAGGTGGTCACGAACGGTGGCATCATCGGAAATGTGACGCGCATCGAGGGAGACGGCGTCCTCATCGTCGAAATAGCCAAGGATGTCAGGGTGAAGTGTCGGCACTCGATGATCGCCGACGTCATGGCGAAGCCGGAACCGCGCCAGGCCGTGAGAGCGGATGAGGGGAATGCGGGCGACAACGGTGGCAGCTGACGCGACCGGCCATGCGTTACTTTCCGACCTGGAAGATCTGGATCGTCGTTCTTGTCAGTGTTCTGGGTCTGGCCTTCGCCGCACCGAACCTGCTTTCGCGTGACATTGCAAACGAATTGCCGACCTGGTTGCCGCACAAGCAGGTGAGTCTCGGCCTTGACCTTTCCGGCGGAGCACATCTTCTGTTGCAGATCGACGAAGCAGCCTGGCGGGAAGGGCGCCTCGCATGGCTCGAGGGCAATGTGCGGCGGACGCTGCGTGGTGAACGCATTGGTGTCAGGATTACCGGAGGCGATGACAGTCACCGGCAGTTCGCCCTGCGCAATGCCGACGATGCTGCGGCTGCTGCCGGCGAACTTGAAGGACTGGCGGACGATTTCACGATCGCCGTCGATGAGAGCGGCACGATCACGGCGGTGTTCACGGAGGAGGGCCTGGAGGCGGGTCTCAGCGATGCCATCGAGCGCACCCTCGAGGTGCTGCGCGGGCGCATTGATCCCGATGGTGTCCTGGAACCGGTCATCACCCGCCAGGGGCGGGACCGTATTCTTGTCCAGGTGCCGGGAGTCGACGACACGCGCGTGTTGCGCTCACGCCTGGGTCAGACCGCCAAGCTGACGTTTCATCTCGTCGATCAGGATACGTCCATTGCCGCTGCCGAAGCCGGGCAACTCCCGGTCGGCTCGGTTCTCATGCCCAGTCGTGAACAGCCCGGACAGAACCACGTCCTGCGGGCGGAGATTCTCGTGACCGGAGAAAGTCTGGAGAGTGCCGCGGCAAGTTTCGATCAGGGTCGCCCGGTTGTCGCCTTCAGCTTTGACGGCGTGGGCGCCGCACGGTTTTGCGATGTGACGACGGAGAATGTCGGACGTCTGCTCGCCATTGTTCTCGACGGGGTCGTCATCAGTGCCCCGCGCATCAATGGGCCGATCTGCCAGGGAAGCGGTATCATTACCGGTTCCTTCACAGTGTTCGAAACGCAGGAACTGGCGTTGCTGTTGCGGGCCGGCGCGTTGCCTGTTCCGCTCACGGTCGTCGAGGAGCGAACCGTTGGTCCCACCCTGGGCGCGGATTCGATTGAAGCCGGCAAAGTTGCGGCGGCCGTCAGCTTTGCTGCCGTCATCGTCTTCATGGTTGCCTGCTACGGAACCCTGGGCGCCTTCGCCAACGTCGCGCTCATCACCAATCTCATTCTCCTCATGGGCCTGCTGTCACTGTTGCAGGCGACCCTCACTCTTCCTGGAATCGCCGGCATCGTCCTCACGGTCGGAATGGCGGTCGATGCGAACGTGCTCATCTTCGAGCGAATCCGCGAGGAACTGCGTCATGGGCGCACCATCCTCAATGCCGTCGAGACCGGTTTCAGGAGAGCCATGACGACCATTCTCGATGCCAACATCACCACGGCCGTGGCGGCATTCCTGCTGTTTTTCCTTGGATCCGGACCAGTCAGGGGGTTTGGCGCCACACTGGCGATCGGCATTCTCACGTCGATGTTTACGGCGATGTTGCTGACGCGCCTTCTCACCCATCTTTGGCTTGCCCGGTTCCGGCCGAAGGCCCTGGGGATCTGATCGATGAAGCGGCTTCGCCTGGTCCCGACCGGTCTCAATCTGCCGTTCATGGATGTTCACCGGATTGCGGTGACCGTGTCCGTGCTTCTCTTCATCGGTTCGCTTGCCTTGCTGCTCCTTTCCGGACTGAACTTCGGCATCGACTTCAAGGGTGGCACCCTGATCGAGATCCGCACGCCGCAGGCCGCCGACCTCGCAGCTGTGAGAAGTGAACTCAATGCGCTCGATGTTGGCAGCATCGCGTTGCAGGAGTTCGGTTCCGCCAGCGACGTGCTGATCCGCCTGCCTTTGCTGGCCGGCGATGAATCCGTTCAGCAGGCGGCCATCGACAGGATTCAGGCGACACTCAATGACATGTACCCGCAGATCGAGTACCGGCGCGTGGAGTTCGTGGGTCCGCAGGTTTCCGGCGAACTCATCGAGAAGGGTGCGCAGGCGGTCCTGGTCGCCCTTGTCCTCATGATGATCTACATCTGGTTCCGCTTCGAGTGGCAGTTCGGCGTCGGCGCCGTGCTCGCTCTGGCTCACGATGTCGGTCTCACCATCGGGGTGTTCAGCCTGACACGAATCGAATTTGATCTGCCGGTCGTTGCCGCGTTGCTGACTATCGTGGGCTATTCGATGAATGACACGGTCGTCGTCTACGACCGCATCCGGGAGAATCTCCGCAAGTACAAGCAGGAGCCGGTGCGCGGAGTCATCGACCGCTCGCTGAATGACACGCTGTCACGCACCGTCATGACAAGTGTGACAACGATGCTGGCTCTCGTCGCCCTGTGGCTGTTCGGCGGCGCGGTGATCGCTCCCTTTGTGCTGGCCATGATCTGGGGAGTCCTGATCGGCACCTATTCGTCCCTCTTTGTCGCAGCTCCGGTCTTGCTCTATCTCAGGCCGGTACGTGTGAGTGACGAAAGGGAAGGGCTGTCGGATACCTCCTGATGTTACGACGTTCGATGCAGTGGTGACGGGCGTGCCCACCGCCTCCCGCAATGTCATCACCAGCTATGGAAACGGCGGGTTTCGCATCGGTGAGCATCGCCACGAGGGGTCCCTGATTGTCTTTCCGGATGCGGTGATGGCCTGGCCGGTGGCCGGCATGCCGGACGTGACGCCGGCGGTCCTGGCAGAAGTCGTGGCACGGTCTGCGCGTGTTGACATTCTTCTGTTGGGCTGTGGGGAGGCATCGGAAGTACCGCCCCGAGAGGTGCGTGAATTCCTGCGCCCGCACGGCATTGTCGTCGATGCCATGACGACCGGCGCAGCCTGCCGCACCTACAACATTCTGATGGCCGAGGAACGCCTCGTCGCAGCCGCCCTCATGGCCGTCTGAGATCACGTCCCGGGAAGACGCCAGGGCGCCTACCCGGGACGGACGAGTGTCAGAAGTACCAGGGATTCTGTGCCGACACCATGCAGAACAGCATGGGGATCGACAGCATGGTGTTGGTGCGTGAGAACAGCATGGCGGTGCGCGCCGAAGCCTTCTTGGCGTCATCGCTGGCATCGACGATTCCCAGCGCCCGCTTCTGATTCGGCCAGATGACGAACCAGACGTTGAACCACATGATGGTGCCCAGCCACATGCCGATGCCGATTGCGGTGCTGGCGCCGCCGTCAATGAAGCCGATGGCGATCGATTCGATGAAGTAGCCGTTGAGCATCGCCAGGATGAGACCGGTCACGATCGTAGCCATGGCGCCCCAGCGGAACCAGAACAGTGCTGTCGGAGCGATGACCTTGCCTACCGCGGGCTTCTGGTCATCGGGGATCTTCGGCATGCTGGGGATCTGCACGAAATTGAAGTACCACAACAGGCCAATCCACATCACGCCGGAAAGCACATGGAGCCAGCGGAACAGGAACGAAAGAAAATCGAGTCCTTCCATGAGATGGTTCTCCCTCGCGACGCAATCAGATGTAGACGAGGATGATGGCGACGATAACCGTCAGCACACATCCGGCGATGACTGTGGACGAGAGTGATTCGAGTATCTTTGCCATCAGCTTCCTCCATCTCTGTTAGGCCCTGACACCATGTAACGGTCAACAGTGAATGACCGTCATACTGCTTGAAACTCATATGGCATCGCCTACTCGATGTCTACACCCGGCGCCCGGCATTCCCGCCAGCCAGGGACCCAGGTTGGCTCGCGCCGCAGTGACGATCGCGGACCTTCGCTCGGCTTTCCTGAGGTCGGGCCCGGGGGAAGGGAAGAGACCGAAATTGCAGTTCATTGGCTGAAATGTGCGGGCATCCGCCCCGGTGGTCACGTGGTTGAGGAGAGCGCCCAGCGCCGTCGACGCGGGGGGTGGAACGATGACGTCCGCGCGGCTCTCCAGCAACGCAAAACGTCCGGCAAGAAGGCCGATTGCAGTGCTCTCGACATAGCCTTCGACCCCGGTGATTTGCCCGGCAAACCTCAGGTGTGGCCGCTGGCGCAGTCTGAGCGCGCCATCGAGCAGGTGCGGACTGTTGATGAAAGTGTTCCGGTGAACACCGCCCAGGCGTGCGAAACGGGCATCGTTGAGCCCGGGTATGGTGCGGAGTACCTGGACCTGATCACCATGACGCATCTTGGTCTGGAAGCCGACCATGTTGAAGAGTGTCCCAAGAGCATTGTCCTGGCGGAGTTGTACAACGGCGAAAGGTCTCTGCCCCGTGGCGGGATTGGTCAATCCGACGGGCTTCATCGGTCCGAAGCGCAGGGTGTTGCGGCCGCGCCGGGCCAGCACCTCGATGGGCAGGCATCCTTCGAACCATGGCGTTTCTCGTTCCCAGTCGCGAAAGGGTGTCACCTCTGCGGCGCACACCCTGTCGACGAAGGCATCGTACTCCTCAAGGGTGAGCGGACAGTTGATGTAGGCGGCGGTATCTCCTGCCGGTCCGGCCCGGTCGTAGCGCGACTGGAACCACGCAATGTCGAAGTCGATGCTGTCGCGGTGAACCACCGGAGCGATGGCATCGAAGAAGGCGAGGGCGTCCCGGTCGGTCGCTCGCAGAATGTCGGCGGCAAGGTCGGGTGCCGTGAGAGGACCTGTGGCGACTATCGCCAGACCCTCGTCCGGCCCCGGGAGGGACGGCACCTCCTCTCGGCGCACCTCGATCATTGGCTCGGACTCGATGGCCTTTTCCACGTCGCGGGAAAATCCCTGGCGATCGACAGCCAGGGCACTTCCGGCCGGCACCTGGTGGCGGTCGGCAGCGGCCATGATGAGGGACCCGGCGCGCCGCAGTTCCTCATGGAGCAGGCCCACGGCATTCGTGGCGGCGTCGTCCGAACGGAAGGAGTTGGAGCACACCAGTTCGGCAAGGGTATCGGTTCTGTGAGCATCGCTGGTGCGGTGCGGCCGCATTTCTTGGAGTACGGCCTTCCCGCCTCCAAGCGCGATTTGCCAGGCAGCCTCGCACCCGGCCAGACCGCCGCCAATGACATGAATCGTTACGCTCATGCTGCGGCCTCCTGTGGATGACCTGTCGGGCGCGGAGGAATAGACTTCTCAGGAACGATGTTCAGGGATTTCATGACCGATCTCATTGGCGGGCGGGACAGGGCATCCGCACCGATGCTACCTTATGTTCTTCCAGATGCCACAGGCGACACCGGTGACGGTGCGCAATTCACCACCGGAGTGTTGCCGTATCAGCGGCTCGAGGCCCTGATCGGTTCCACGATCATACCTGAGGATCCGCCGGCGGAAGGCCAGCTGCAGCCGGCGAGCCTGGACCTCAGGCTGGGCGACGTCGCGTGGCGCGTCCGCTCGTCGTTCCTGCCGGGACCGCGTTCGACCGTCGAGGGCAAGCTTGCGGAAACCTCGGGCATCATGCACGAGATTGATCTCGCCGGAGGCGCGGTCCTGGAGCGCGGCTGCGTCTACATCATTCCGCTTCAGGAGAGCCTGCGCCTGAAGGTGCAGGACGAACTCGCAGGCTTTGTCAATCCGAAGAGTTCGGTTGGCCGGCTCGATGTCTTCACCCGAGTCATCACGGATTACGCGACAGAATTCGACAGGGTGGCGCGAGGCTATCGGGGTCGCCTCTACGCTGAGGTGTCGCCACGCACGTTCTCCGTTCTGGTGCGCCGTGGGTCCCGACTTGCGCAGCTTCGGTTCCGTCGTGGCACTCCGCCGCTTGGCGAGGAAAGGCTGCGACAGCTTCACGACGAACACGGTCTTGTCGACACTCCTGACGCCTCGATACGCGGCAATACCGTGGCCCTGACCCTGGATCTCGAAGGTGCGGGACCGGGATCTCTCGTCGGATTTCGCGCCCGGCGGAACACCGGGGTCGTCGATGTCGATTGCAGGGGAGAACTCGAGGCGGCACGGTTCTGGGAGCCCATCCATGCCGCGGCCAACCTGATTCTCGACCCTGACGAGTTTCACATCCTTGCAACCCGGGAACGGGTGAGGGTTCCGCCCGATCATGCTGCCGAAATGGCGGCCTACGACACCCTCGTAGGCGAGTTCCGCGTGCACTATGCGGGTTTTTTCGATCCCGGCTTTGGCTGGAGCGCGGATGGTGGCGCCGGGGCAAAGGCCGTCCTCGAGGTCCGCAGTCACGAGGTTCCCTTCCTCCTCGAGCACGGCCAGATCATGGGACGACTTGCCTTTGAACGTCTTACCGAGCGCCCGTCGGTCCTCTATGGAGCCGACCTCGGAAGCCACTACCAGGACCAGTCGCTGGCGCTTTCGAAGCATTTCAGTGCCGGGTGAGCAGCGATCAGCACGCCCTCATGACAGTGTTGCTGGAACCTCTTCCTCGCAAATGGCGAGCAAGGCGCGCAGCGCCTTCCCGGCCCGGATCTGACTGAGCAAACCGGTTGTCATGGCCAGGCGGATGCGGTTAGCGTTGACCTCAGGTTCCGGACGGCAGGGAGAGCAGGTCATGGCGGCTTCCAGCTCCAGCAAACGCAATCGGGACTGGGCCTGGCATCCCGAAATCCCCATGCCCGTCGTACCGTTGTTCGCCTGGCCATGGCGGCCGGCGAAGGCGCTGCGGTATCTGCTGTCTCTCGGCTTCATGTGGACGCAGATCGTGCCCTTCGCGATTCTCGCGATCGTGGTCTGGGAGTTCACGCAGCCTGCCCTGGAGCGTTGCCGGGAACTTGAAGCAGGCTGGATTGCCTGGATGTACCTGCGCAATCTCGGTCTCATGATTCTGATCGCCGGGGGGCTGCATCTCTTTTTCCATACCTTCCGCGCCCAGGGCGACCAGCGAAAATTCGACTCCCGCGACCTTGCCCGCAACGACGCGCGCTTCTTCACCGGAAACCAGACGCGTGACAACATCTTCTGGTCGTGCACCAGTGGCGTCGGCATCTGGACAGCCTACGAGGTGATCATGATGTGGGGATACGCCAATGGCTGGTTCCCGCATTTCCTCGTCTGGCACGAGAACCCGGTGCTCTTCGTCGCCTGGTTCCTGATCATTCCCTTCTGGTCGGCCGTGCACTTCTATGTCATCCATCGGCTGCTTCACTGGAAGCCGCTGTTCCGCATCGCCCACGCTCTCCATCATCGCAATGTGACTGTCGGACCCTGGTCGGGTCTGTCGATGCATCCGATCGAGCACATCATCTATCTTTCGGGCGTCTTCATTCACGCGGCGGTGGTGTCGCACCCGGTGCATGTCCTGTTCCACGGGCAGTACAACACCCTGCAGGCGGCAACGTCCCATACGGGTTTCGATTCCATCCTGGTGCGCGGCAAACCGGTTCACTACGCCGGCAGCTTCTTCCACACGCTTCATCACCGCTACTACAACTGCAACTACGGCAACCAGCTGGTGCCGATGGACAAGTGGTTCGGCAGCTTTCACGACGGCACCCCGGAGACATGGGCCAGGCTGCGCCGCCGCATGGCATCGCAAGCGGCTGCGTCAGCGGCCGGCCACGGCACGTCATCCGCTGCATGAGGCGCGAGACTGACCTGACGACTACTCCGCCGCGGCCGTGATGGTCCCTGCGTCGGAGAGAATGCCGGCGAGATAGCGGCCCGTGTGGCTGGCCGGGATACCGGCAACGGCCTCCGGTTCTCCCTCGGCGACAATGTGACCGCCTTCGTCGCCGCCCTCGGGGCCCAGATCGATGATCCAGTCGGCAGTCTTGATCACTTCGAGGTTGTGCTCGATGACGACCACGGTGTTGCCGGTCTCGACCAGGGCGTGCAGGACCTCGAGGAGCCTGCGCACGTCCTCGAAATGAAGTCCCGTGGTTGGTTCGTCGAGAATGTAGAGAGTGCGGCCAGTGGCGCGCCGTGACAGCTCCTTGGCCAGCTTGACCCTCTGTGCCTCTCCGCCCGAGAGCGTCGTCGCCGGCTGGCCGATCCTGATGTAGCCCAGTCCGACGCGCATCAGCATGTCAAGTTTCGAGCGAATGGCCGGCACCGCCTGAAAGAAATCGCGTCCCTCCTCGACGGTCATGTCGAGCACGTCCGCGATCGACTTGCCGCGGAACCTGATCTCGAGGGTCTCCCGGTTGTAGCGCCGGCCCCGGCAGGTGTCGCACTGGACGTAGACATCGGCAAGAAAGTGCATTTCGATGCGCAGGAGGCCGTCTCCTCGGCAGGCCTCGCAACGCCCGCCCTCGACGTTGAAACTGAAGCGTCCGGGCAGGTAGCCCCGCGCCTTCGATTCCGGCAGACCGGCAAACCACTCGCGGATGGGTGTGAAGGCGCCGGTATAGGTGGCCGGATTGGACCGCGGCGTCCGGCCGATCGGCGACTGGTCGATGTCCACCACCTTGTCGAACATGTCAGCACCCTCGAGTACCGTATGAGCTCCTGCCGCGTGGTGATGCGATCCGAGGTGGTTGTTGAGCGCCAGGTAGAGGGTTTCGTTCACCAGGGTCGACTTGCCGCTGCCGGACACTCCGGTTACGCAGGTAAGGGCGCCAACGGGAAAGCGGGCAGTGATCGCCTTGAGATTGTTGGCCGACGCACCGGCGAGGGTCAGGAACCGGGTCGATCCGCGCCGGCTGTCGGGGACGTCGATCTGGCGCGAGCCAACGAGATACTGACCGGTCAGACTGGCCTCGCTCGCCATGACGTCAGCCGGCGTTCCTTCGGCGACGATGTGACCGCCGTGTTCACCGGCGCCAGGGCCCAGATCGATCACATGGTCGGCGGCCCGGATTGCTTCCTCGTCGTGTTCCACGACGATCACCGTGTTCCCCAGGTTGCGCAGATCGGTCAGGGTCTCCAGAAGCCGCTGGTTGTCTCTCTGGTGCAGGCCAATCGACGGCTCGTCCAGCACGTAGAGGACCCCGGTCAGGCCCGATCCGATCTGGGAGGCGAGCCTGATGCGCTGACCCTCGCCACCGGACAGAGTTCCGGAACGGCGTGACAGGGCCAGATAGTCGAGACCCACCCGGCTGAGGAACGTCAGACGATCGTTGATTTCGGCAAGGATGCGCCGGGCAATCTCGGCCTGCTGGGGGTTCAGCGTCCTGGCCACACCGGCAAACCAGAGCCGGGCTTCGCCGATCGAATACTCCGAGACCTCGGCGATATGCTTGCCGGCTATACGCACGGCAAGGGCCTCCGGCTTGAGACGGAATCCGTTACAGGTCTCGCAGGTGGTCATGGCCTGATAGCGGCCGAGTTCTTCGCGCACGTGTTCGCTCGATGTCTCCCTGAGGCGCCTCTCAAGACCCGGGACCACGCCTCTGAACGGCGCCCGGAACTCAGAGAGATCGTCCTCTTCGCCGAACTCCTCCGTCCACCGTATCTTCTCGTTGCCTGATCCCTCGAGAAGCATGGTGCGCATGTCCTGTGGCAGGTCCTGCCAGGGCGTGTGGAGGGACGCACCGAAATGGCGTGCTACCGAGCGCATGGCCCGTCTGTAGTAGAGGCTCGAGCTGCGATGCCAGGGGACGATGGCACCGCCGTCGAGACTGCGACGGGGATCGGGAACAATGAGATTGACGTCGAAGACGAGACGGGTGCCGATGCCGCTGCACTCCGGACAGGCGCCGAAGGGGTTGTTGAAGGAAAACAGCCGGGGTTCGATCTCCTCGATCGTGAAGCCTGACACGGGGCAGGCAAATCGCGAGGAGAGGGTCGTCTGTTCGTGACTGTCGACGTCGAAGACGACGAGGAGTCCATCGGAAAGACCGAGGACCGTCTCGATGGAGTCCGCGAGCCTTCCCTCCAGTCCTTCGCGCTTGACGACCCGGTCGACCACGACCTCGATGGTGTGCTTGCGTTTCTTGTCCAGGCGCGGAGCATCCTCGATCATGTGTACGGCGCCGTCGATCCTCACACGCTGAAAACCCGACCTCAGCAGCTCGCCGAGTTCCTTGCGGTACTCGCCCTTGCGACCCCGCACCACCGGAGCCAGCAGCATGAGGCGGGCGCCATCGGCCATGCCCATGATCCGGTCGACCATCTGGCTGACCGACTGGCTTTCAATCGGCAATCCGGTCACGGGCGACCAGGGAACGCCGACCCTGGCCCACAAGAGGCGCATGTAGTCGTGAATCTCCGTCACCGTGCCAACCGTCGAGCGTGGATTCTTGGAGGTTGTCTTCTGCTCGATCGATATCGCCGGGGACAGGCCGTCGATGTGCTCGACATCGGGCTTTTCCATCATCTCGAGGAACTGGCGCGCATAGGCGCTCAGACTCTCGACGTAACGTCTCTGGCCTTCGGCGTAGATGGTATCGAAGGCAAGGGACGACTTCCCCGACCCGCTCAGCCCGGTCATGACGATCAGACGGTCTCGGGGGAACTCGACGTTGATACCCTTGAGATTGTGCTCCCGCGCGCCGCGTACGCGGATGCTCTTGTTCATTGTGGTTCCGTGTCTCTCCAATCCTGTTTATGGGGATGCGCCATGCCTGACAAGGGCGGTATCTGTGGATAGGCACCCGCAGTTCTTCATGCGCCGTCGGCCAACCCCTGATATGCTCAACGATACACCCAATTCACCGGTCATTCATGTGGAGATGCCAGATGGCAGGAAGCGTCAACAAGGTCATTTTGGTGGGCAACCTCGGTCGCGATCCGGAGATCCGTCGGATGACGTCGGGAGATGCCGTCGCCAATCTGTCGCTTGCCACCACCAAGACCTGGAATGACCGGCAGACCGGTGAGAAGAAGGAGCGCACCGAGTGGCACAGGGTGGCCATCTTCGGCCGGACGGCGGAGGTTGCCGAGCGCTACCTGCGGAAGGGTTCGAAAATCTATATCGAGGGTGAGTTGCAGACCCGCAAGTGGCAGGACCAGAGCGGCCAGGAACGCTATACGACGGAAGTCGTGGTGCGGGGCTTTGGCGGCACGATGGTGATGCTCGACAGCCGGGGAGGGGGTGCGCCTCGCATGGACGGTGGCGATCCGCAACAAGCGCCGTGGAACGAGGTCGAGGATTCCGGCCAGACTGTCTCCGACAGGATTTCATCGGACTTCGACGACGGAATCCCCTTCTGACCACCGTGCCAGGGAGACGCCTGCAGCCAGTCGATAGCGCATGGCGGGACGTGACGTGACCGATCCGGTTTCTTCTGAAGCCATCGCGCCGGTTTCGATCGAGGATGAGCTGCGCAGGAGCTACCTCGACTACGCCATGAGCGTCATCGTGTCTCGGGCCCTTCCCGATGTTCGCGATGGCCTCAAGCCGGTCCAGCGGCGCATTCTCTATGCGATGGGCGAAGCCGGCTATACAGCCGACCGTCCCTACCGCAAATCCGCCCGCATCGTCGGCGACGTGATGGCCCGTTACCATCCCCATGGCGACAGTGCGATCTACGATGCCATGGTGAGGATGGCGCAGACCTTCACCATGCGTTCGCCACTTGTCGATGGTCAGGGGAACTTCGGTTCCATGGATGCGGATCCGCCGGCCGCCATGCGCTACACCGAGGCAAGGCTTGCCCGCATCGCGTCCAGTCTGCTTTCCGATATCGACCATGACACGGTGGATTTCCGCGACAACTACGATGGCAGCGAGACGGAACCGGTGGTGTTGCCGGCCTGTTTCCCCAATCTCATCGTCAACGGCAGCACCGGTATCGCTGTCGGCATGGCCACCAACATTCCACCTCACAATCTTGGTGAAGTGATTGATGCATGTTGTGCATTCATTGATGATCCATTGATCACTCCGGGCGAGCTTCTGCGATATGTGCCGTGCCCCGACTTCCCCACCGGGGGAATGGTCATGGGCCAGGCCGGCGTGCGGGATGCCTACCTGTCAGGAAGAGGACGGATCATCGTGCGTGCCCGCACTCACATCGAGGAGGTGCGCAAGGGACGCGAGGCCATCATCGTCACCGAAGTCCCCTACCAGGTGAACAAGGCGAGGTTGATCGAACGTATCTCCGAACTGGTCCGGGACAAGCGCGTGGAAGGCATCCACGAGTTGCGCGACGAGAGCGACCGTCACGGAGTACGGGTGGTGATCGAACTCAAGCGCGATGCGATGTCCGATGTCGTGCTCAACCAGCTGTGGCACTACACACCGCTGCAGATCGTCTTTGCGGTCAACATGCTGGCCCTCGACGAGGCAGGACAGCCCCGCCAGATGTCGCTCCTTGACATCATTGCGCGGTTCATCCGTTTTCGCGAAGCCGTGGTCACCCGGCGGCTGCGCCATGAACTTGCACGCATGCAGGAGCGTGCCCACCAGTTGATCGGTCTCGCCATTGCCGTGACGGAAGTCGACGAGGTTGTAACCCTCATCCGCAATGCAGCCAGCCCGGAGGACGCGCGGACACAGCTGATGGCCAGGACCTGGCGCGCCGCCGTGGTCGAACCGGTGCTTGGACTGATCGAGGGAGCAGAGGCCCTCACCCGGTTGCGCGAAGATGGTGTCTATCGACTCTCCCTCGAGCAGGCGCGCGCCATTCTGGAGTTGCGCCTGCAGCGGTTGACCGGCCTGGAGAGAGACAAGATCATCGCCGAACTCAAGGAGTTGGCGGAGAAAATCAAAAGCCACCTTACCATTCTGGCGTCTCGAGACCGCCTGATGGAACTCATTCGGGGAGAACTCGTCGAATTGCGTGACGAATTCGTCAGTGAACGGCGCACGGAACTCGGCGAGGAGGTGTTCGACTGGACCGACGAGGACCTCATCCAGCCGGAGGACATGGTCGTCACCGTCAGTCTCAACGGATACGTCAAGCGGGTGCCGCTGGCCGACTACCGGGCGCAAAGGCGCGGTGGCAAGGGACGCAGCGGCATGTCCATTCGCGACGAGGATGTCGTCAACCAGGTGTTTGTGGTCAACACCCACGCCTGGGTCCTGTTCTTCGCCACTTCCGGTCTTGTCTTCCGTCTGAAGACCTACCGCCTGCCCATGGCAACGCCGCAGGCGCGAGGCAAGGCCTTTGTCAACCTGCTCCCCCTGGATGGCGGCGAAACGATCTCGACGGTCATGCCCATGCCGACTGACGAAGCAAGCTGGGACGACCTGCACGTGGTGTTCGCGACCGCACAGGGCACGATACGACGCAACCGGCTGTCGGACTTTGCCAACATCCGGAGAAACGGTCTCATTGCCATGAAGCTGGAGGAAGACGAGCGGCTGATCGGCGTCAAGACCTGCCGCGAGGATCAGGACATCCTGCTGTTCACCCGCCAGGGACGCGCCATCCGCTTTCCCGTCGACGCCATCCGCACGTTCGCCGGGCGCACCTCCACGGGCGTGAGGGGAATCCGCCTTGGAGACGGCGATGCCGTCATCGACATGACGGTCCTCGATCACATCGACATCAACCCGGAGGTCAGGGCGGCCTACCTGAAACGTGCGGGGCTGGAACGGCGTTCCGACCAGGAAGAGACGGACGATGCGCCCGGCATCGCTGACGATGTCTACGAAGAACTGCGCTGTCAGGAACAGTTTCTCCTTACCGTGGCCAGCGATGGCCTTGGCAAGCGCAGTTCGGCCTACGAGTACCGCGTCACGGGACGAGGAGGACAGGGTATAGGCAACATGAGCCTCGATCGAGGCGAGGAGATGGATCGCGCCGAAGTGGTTGCCTCGTTTCCTGTTGTCGACAGCGACCAGATCGTGCTCGTCTCCGACAGCGGCCAGCTGATCCGCAGTCCCGTCAACGAGATTCGCATCGCCGGTCGCAACACCCGCGGCGTGCATCTCTTCCGTGTTACCGAGGGCACGAAAGTGGTATCGGTGGCGCTGGTCAAGGAAGAAGACAACGGGGATCCCTGACGCGTCAGGGGCGATCCGGGGAAGGTTTGATGAACGCGAGCAGGGTTGGTGTCTATCCGGGATCGTTCGATCCCGTGACCAACGGTCATATCGACGTCATTTCCAGGGCACGCACGCTGGTGGACAGGCTCATCGTCGGCGTCGCCGTCAACACCGGCAAGAATCCGCTGTTCGGTTACGACGAGCGCGTGGAGATGCTCGAGAGGGAACTGTCGGATCTCAAGGCTGCGTCGGGGCTTGCGAGCATCGATGTGCGTCCCATCAATGGTCTTCTGGTGGCGTTTGCCAAGGAGTGCGGCGCCGGCGTGATCATCCGCGGACTGCGTGCCGTCAGCGATTTCGACTACGAGTTTCAGATGGCGGGCATGAACGCCCGCATGGAACCCGGCGTTGAAACGGTGTTCCTCATGGCTTCGGAACGCCACACGTTCATCTCTTCGCGCCTGGTCAAGGAAGTGGCGTTGCTGGGGGGCGATTTTGCGAGCTTCGTTCCTGAACGCGTGGCCCGGCGCCTTGCCAGGGCCATAGCTTGAGGCCGATGCGGGTCGATTCATTCGACTTCGACCTTCCTCCCGACAGGATCGCAACACGCCCTGTGGAGCCCCGCGATGCGGCGCGTCTTCTGTATGTCGATGGGTCGGGCGACCGGACCCATCACATCTTCGCGGATCTCCCCCGGCTCCTCGAACCGGGCGACATTCTCGTGGTCAACGATACCCGGGTCGTGCCCGTCCGGATGAGCGGGCAGAGTGCCCGCACTCCTGTGGAGGTGACGGCCGTGGGTTGTGAAGGCGGTAGCTTGTGGCGGGTTCTGGCGCGCCCGGCTCGCAAGCTCAAGCCAGGACAGCATATCTCGCTGTCCGGCGAACTTTCTGCCGCTGTCGTCGCCAGGGAGGCGAACGGAGCCGTCATTCTCGATGTCGGCATGGCCCGAGAGGAGTTTCTGGCCCATCTCGAATGCCATGGGGCGATGCCTCTGCCGCCCTACATCCGGCGTCGTGCCGATGGGCGCGATCACAGCGACTATCAGACGATCTTCGCCCTCCATGCCGGGGCCATCGCCGCGCCGACCGCCGGGCTGCATTTCACGGAGCGGTTGCTCGAGGCTCTTGCCGCAACGGGAATCGGGCGTGTCGCCCTCACGCTGCATGTCGGCCCCGGCACCTTCATGCCGATTCGCACGGACGCGGTCCGGGATCACGACATGCAGGGGGAGTGGGGAGAGATCTCCCCGGAGGCGGCAGCCCGGATCAATGCCGCACGGCAGTCTGGCAGGCGAATCATTGCTGTCGGCACGACCACCGTGCGCCTTCTCGAAAGCGCGGTTGACGACTCCGGCGTCGTGCACCCCTACCGGGGCGACACCACTCTCTTCATCACGCCGGGGCACAGGTTCCGTGCCATTGACGCCCTGATTACCAACTTTCACCTTCCCCGCTCGACGCTCTTCATGCTCGTGTGCGCCTTTCTCGGCACCGGAATCATGAAGCGGGCCTACCAGGACGCCATCGCAGGGGACTACCGTTTCTACAGCTACGGCGATGCCTGCCTGCTTGCGAGGGAGCGACCGTGCTGAGCTGGCGCTGCCGGGGGACCAGCGGACGGGCGCGTACCGGTGTCCTGTCGACCGCACACGGCGAGGTGCAGACACCGGTGTTCATGCCTGTGGGAACGGCCGCAACCGTCAAAGGCCTGATGACCGCTCATCTGCAGGAAGCCGGTGTTTCCATGCTTCTTGGCAACACCTATCACCTCATGTTGCGTCCGGGAGCGGGAAGAATCCGTGATCTGGGCGGGCTGAGGCGGTTCATGAACTGGCCGGGACCCGTTTTGACCGACAGCGGCGGTTTCCAGATCTTCTCGCTCAAGGGCCTGAGCAAGGTCACGGAAGAGGGAGCCGTCTTCCGCAGCCATGTTGACGGCAGCCGCCACGAGCTCACGCCGGAACGCTCAGTGGAAATTCAGGAGTATCTCGATTCGACCGTCACCATGGCTCTCGATGAATGCACCGAACATCCGGCCACGCACGAAAGGGCGCTGCAGTCCATGGAACGCTCCATGCGCTGGGCCGAGCGCTGCAGGACCGCGTTCCGTCCCCGGAAAGGCTACGGTCTCTTCGGGATCGTGCAGGGCGGCGTTCACGATGATCTGCGCCTTGCCAGCGCCCGCGCACTGCGGTCGATCGGATTCGAGGGCTATGCCGTCGGCGGCCTGGCGGTGGGAGAAGGACAGCAGGAGATGTTCCGTGTCCTGGACGGTGTGGTGGAGCAGCTGCCGGCAGACAGACCGCGCTATCTCATGGGAGTGGGTCGCCCGGACGACATCATCGGCGCGGTAGCACGCGGTATCGACATGTTCGACTGTGTTCTGCCCAGCCGTTCCGGAAGAACAGGCCAGGCCTTCCTCAGGCATGGCACACTCAATATCCGGAATGCCCGCCATCGCGATGACCCGCAGCCGCTCGATCCTGACTGTTGCTGTCCGGCATGCCGGAACCACTCGAGGGCCTACCTGCACCACCTGTTCCGTTGCGGCGAGATGCTGGGTCCGATCCTTCTGTCGCTCCACAACATCACCCGCTATCAAGATCTCATGGGTGAGATCCGCCAGGCCATCGAGGACGGAACCTTCGATAAACTGGCCACCGGTGCCCGCTCTCAAGGCCTTTCGTAGCCGGGACGGGCAAAGGCCGCCTCATCGTCGTCTGTCGCGCCATAGCTGGAGAAGAGCCGGTAGCCCAGGAGAGTACGCATTGTGTTATCCAGCGTCGCGTGAATGTCGGGGCTGACGGCGAGCGTGTGATTCTGCAACTGCCGGAACTGGGGACCGCAGTATGTGATGGAGACACCGATGCGGCTGGATTGCGTGGTGTTGCTGCCCGAACCATGCCATGCGCGGGCATCCCACATCACCACACCGCCAGCCGGGACTTCCGCATGGACAGTGGCAAAGGACTGGCGGGGATCCGGCTCTGCACCGGAAAGATGGCTGCCGGGAACCAGGCGGGTGCATCCATTGGCGCGCGTGAAGTCGCTGATAGCCCACATGACGTTGATGACGACGGCGGGATTGATCGGATGTGCGGCGGGCGAGGGAGGTCCGTGACGGGCCGAGGCACGCGTGATGTCTCCCGGCCGTTCAGGTGGTTCCCCCGCATGCGTGGCGCGGGGAAGCCACCACTGATCGGTATGAAGGTCCATCTCCTCGTTGCCGGGGTGGATGATGTGGCCCGTATAGCCTGACAGCATGATGCGCTGGCCGAGCAGGTGACGCGCCATGGCAAGGGCGAGAGGATGCCGGACCATGCCGTCAAGACCGCACTCACCGGCGATGAGAACCACCCACTCGTCGCCGGCGCGCAACCACTCATCGGCATCTGCAGAGCGCTGCTTCTTGCGACGGGACGCCTGCTCCACTTCCCTGACTGCCGCTTTTAGCAGCACCTCGTCGAGCACTCCTTCGGCCATGCAGTAGCCGAAGCGCTCAAGGTCCAGACGCATCCCCTGTAGATCGTCCGGCTTGCGAAGCGTGCTCGTCATGTGTCGAGCATCACGCAATTTTCCCACGGGAACAACCGGCGACGACCGGGCGAGCAGGGCAATCGCTTTTGGATTTTTCATGCAGCGGCACGGATGAGATTGAGCA